>NZ_JAULLL010000011.1:0-290806 GCF_041357635.1 Sinorhizobium sp. CB7 | reverse complement strand
TAAGCAAAAATCTCATCGATGCGATGAACTCCGCGATCGAGGAGGAGATCATTCAAGCGGAGCCGCGCGCGGCGGAAAGCGACTCAGAATCAACACTCCAGGAACGCGTCGAAATGCTTACCAAGCTAGCTCCACGCGCCGGCGTGGCTGCAGGCCGGCTGGCAATTGCGATCACGGCAATCCAGGATCGGATATCAGCAATCGCTGAGGAAGCGAGCGACGACCAAGGGCCATCCTTTACACCTGCAAAAGATGACAAAGACATTTTCGGAGACGAACAGCTACGTGACCTGTTTACCTCCCTACTCGATGAGACGACCTGAAGCAAAAGGCGCTATGCAAGCCTTGATAGGCGATAATATCGCGATGAGACTTGGACGATCCGGACGGCGCTTTGACCGCAGATCGACACTGGAGTCTCAGTTACTGACGCTGCGACAGCGATTTGTAAAAGATCTTTGAAGCGCCTGGCGCTGGTTCGAATTTGAAGCAGTCGCAATATTGATCGATGGCATTCATCACACCCAACAAGGCGGGAGCGGTGAAGCTCAATGTCTGGCCGGTTCCCCAATGGCTGAGGAAATTTCCGACGATCGTTGTCATATTGGAATTAAGGCCAGCTTGTTGTGTCGTGCTCAGCACTAACGAGTTAGCCGCGTTGTGCAATTTTACAGCCGCGTCGATTGCGTTCAAAAATTCACCGGCAAGCTGCTTATTGTCGTTGAAGGCCACATCAACGGGGACAGGAATGCGTAGCCGGCTGATGAGCTCGCTGAGACGATATTCGAGATATTGGCGAACGCCCTCCTTCGCGAAGTCGACCTGGCCTGCCTGAAGCATAGAAATCGTGTGATCGCGCACCTTGTTAACGGCACCCGTCTGCGGAAGAACCGCGAATTGCGGCATGCCCTCCAGTCGCTGGTGCCACCAAATGCCGGACGTTGCATGCTTGTTGAAGAGTTTTTCCAGCATCGTGTCATGGCTGAGAATAATGACCTGCAAGCCATTAGGATTTCCCGGTCGTGCAAAGGTCTTGCGCAACAACTCGATGAGGAAGAGCTGATGACCCGCATCGAAACTGGATGTGACGTCATCGAGAACAATGAACTTGGGCATACCGCCGTAGAGTGACGCGGCCGCGAGATACAGCGCGATGGCAAACGCGTTGCGGCAGCTTTCCGACAACAGTGCTTGAGGCGACAGGTCTGACAACCCATAAAACTCTGCGAGGCGGATCTGGAGATCCTCGCTATTCGCCCGCTTGGATACTGCCGGCGTGACACCGAGAAATGACATTTCGCCGAAATTTGCCTTGAAGATCGGTTCGATGGCGGCCAGTCGCGCCTTGCTAATGGCGGTTTCGGCGACCGCGAAATCGGAGGACGCGCGGTCGAGGAAGGACTTGATTCGGACTACTTGGTCCGCCCGCTTTTTCGCGGCGTCACGATTTGTCACAGCTTCATCAAGCTTGATACACGCCTCCTGAATGCGTCTTGCCGCCTCAACCTTTTTCGTGACTTCCACGGACGATTGCGGCAGTTCCTTTTCGAGCTCAGCTTGTTCCTTGCGGAGCGCTTCATCACGTTTGTCGGCGCGCGCGCGTAGATCGCTCAGCCATTCGCTCAGACCCCTAGCCTCTTCCCCGGTAATCACCCCTTTCATCGCCCGATCTGCGGAAAGTGCTATTTTACGCGCTGACGCCTCAGTTTCGAGCAGCTTTTCCAATCCCGTGAGGTTCGTCCAACCCGCCTCGTTCCATTCGAGAGCCACTGCCTGAGTTGCGGAATCCAGCGCGGTAAAATCCGCCAGCTTTCCGTTGACATGATTTTGAAGATCGTGGGGCACGTCGCTATCGCACAGAGGGCAGACACCCCTGTTAGCCCATTCCGGCAACTGCAGCGCCTTAGCCCCGGCCTGAAATAAGTGAAGCATGACGTCGCCCGCCGTCTTTGCAACAGCTTCCTCACGGGCCACGGCAAGTTCCGCTAACTTACCACTACGAATGGTATCCGGTGCCTGCACGGTTAAAGTGAGCAGATCCTGTCTGTCACGAATACACTGCGTCAGGCGCTCTCGCTTAGGGCCGCCCTCGGCAGCCTTCACCGCCTCTATGCAAGCATCGATGTCGATTTCCCGAAACTCCCTTCCCTCGCACAACTCCTTCAGAGGCCCAATCTGTTCGAGCGCCTTGTGGCACACTGCCAACGTTTCCGGCAGAGACATCTGTGTCCAGTCCTGTCCGGCCAAAATTGCATAGTCTCGATGGATTGAGTCGCCGGCATCCCTGATGCCCTTTTCAGCATGGGCCTGATTTTGGGCAATGGTTGCCGCGTTGAAATAATTATTAAAGGCTTTCGTATGCGCGAGCGCCGCCAAAGCCTGACGGATATAACTGTATTCTGACAATCCCAACAGCCCCGCAAAAGTGCGGCCGCGGGCTTGAGGTTTGGCGGCGATGAAGTTTTGAAACGTGGGGCCGTCGAGAAGGACGAACTCCCGGTCCAAGGTCTTTAGGACGGCGCTGCCGTCCCACGGCGCTGTGGCCGTAACGGTGCGATTGCCGAGCTGATCGCGTATCACGATGATTTCGCACTGTTGGCCGGTCACCGCCTCAACAAGCGCGAGTTTGATCGTTGCCGTTTTCGCGCCATGGAAGCGGTTGAGATAGTAGTCTCCGTCTCGATCGGTAGCCGGAAGGTCATCGAGCCAAGGCAGACGGCCGGAAATTGCGAACCGTATAGCATCATAGATCGAAGTTTTGCCGACGCCATTGACTGCTGAGACACTGTTGACCTTGTCAGGCTTAAACTTGAGCTCAAGCGGCTTTCCCTCGTTGTTAATGCCCCGGAACCCTTCAATACTCACGCCTTCCAAAAACCATCCGCCCGCAACCGACGCCGGGAGAGGTGTCGTAGAAGCAGCAACAGGCGGCACAACAATTACCGACGAGCTCACGTCGTCGGAACTCAATAGAGCATCGTATAGACCCGTCCAGACGTCACCCGGAACGTAGGACTCATCGCGCAACTTCGGAAAAGTCCCAACCAACACGCTGCTTAGTAAGCTGTCGCTTCGGGCAAGATGAGCACTAAATGCGTTCAGATTGGTTTCTATCTCGGCGTTTTCATCAAAGCCGAATGCCGGTGTTGGCGCTGCCATAAATTCTCTCCCCCGAAATATAAGCGGCGTATATATCTCACCATCGCACAACCATTAGCTTTTGATGTAGCGGAAGGAAATCTTCTGTTGCAATAATATTGCGTTGGGTTCGGGATGTTAGTATTTTTCTCCCGGTGATTCCTTCCGGACCTGTCGCCAGGTCAAAGTGGAACTAATGGTTCAGTGAATGATGATGACGCGATCTCTTTGGTCGCCTCGTAATTGGCGACAGGCGACCCAGTTCCAAAGGGATCTTCATGACCGGTGTTCTTCTTTCGGACGACAATCTCTACGAGCTCAAGGCCTATCTCCGGCGGCGGCTTTCGGCGTTTGCTTTTAGGTCCTCTCATATAACCGAGGCCATGGCAGCAGCGCTGAGCTTTAAGACGCACGCGTCTCTACTTGCAGCCATACGGCAACAGCCTGGGTACCGACCATTGATTGGCGATTTTCAAGTCAGCGCTTTCCTTAGGAGGCTGACCTCGTTCAATATTTCCACATCTGTGGCAGCTATCTCTATTCAAGCTGAAGAGATTCGTGCCCTACCTGATCGTACGTGGCTGGACGCAGGCAGGGCTGGGATCGAGCTAAGGGATGTTTGGTTTCACGAGTGCAAGTTGCGCGACATTCCTTTCCTCTACGTCGTTCGCAATAGGAAATACGGGGAGCTTCATTGGGACTGCGTCTCCATCGACCCTGGGCACGAGTCGCATGTCCAAGGGCAGGAAGGGACGGAGCTGGTGAGGTCGATGTTCTCAACCTATCAGACGATCGCTGGAAGGCTCCCCAATAAATCGGAGTTTTTCGGTTCGAGTTTCGTCGGATCGATAAAAGGCCTGCCATTGGAGCTTCTCGGTGACATGGCCGATGAGATCTTCATGTCTCTCTATCGGCCGCTACAGCGATACAAGCTCCCAACCATAAATTGAATCAAGTCTGGAGAACAGCCATCGCCACATTCCCGTTTCCGCGAACGTCGTGTTCGGGAAAAAGCGCAACATCGATATTGTTGTCGGTGCCGTCCGGGTGTTCCGGCTTGGACGCGCTCTGGCGACAGCCCGCAAAGGTGCCCAATGAGCTCGGGCTTGAGGAACAATCCGTTTCAAATATTCCCTTGAGGAGATAGAGCGTTGACGATCACCGTTCAGTCGCCGAACCGAAATGGCATAAGCCCTTTCTCGACGATCTTCGCCCTTCAGCAGGACAATTGGAACGACTTCAGCTTTCGGACCCTCTATCACCTGTATCATCGGACAGATGATCCACATGAGCCGCCGACGTTGATCGGCGGCGTGAAGATATTGCGCGAGGGGCAAACAAAGTTCGATGATCTTCAAATCGGGCGAGATTTCGAGAGCCTCGATGATCGGTTCTGCTCGGTTGGCAGCTCGCTCGATTACTACCAGCGGCTTAATGAGATACCGCGACCTCAGCGTGATCAGATCCTGGATTCCTTGCGCGACGTGGTCGCTTTTCCCGAACTGCGCGACCGTTTCAGGAATGAACCCGGCTGGTCAATCTCGCTCTTCCGCGACAATCCCGATCCCGACGGATTTCTTGAGGATGCTCATTCGATCTATTCCGGCAACTTTTCAGAGATCGCCGATGTCAATCAATCCCTCACCTTCATTCCGGCGAATTGGGGCACATCAGTCTCTCTCGATTTTGACGCGCCGCGGCCCAATCTGCCGTCTACGCTTATTTGGCCCATGCCCGGAAAGCTCCCCAAAGGGCTTCCACGTCGTATCATTGCTATGATCGGGCGCAATGGCTCGGGCAAGAGCACGCTCCTTTCGCGCATCGCGCGCGTCGCGTACTCACCGCCCTCTGAACGCCTAAGGGCGGAAATCTCTGCCATCGGTCGGTTCGAACCGCTTTCCGTGGGTTTCATCAAGATCATCGCGATCTCATATAGTGCTTTCGACAACTTTATCGTTCCCGGTCTCTATGAAACGGACTTGCAGCAGATTGCAACTGACATCGAGAAGGGAAAGGGGCGATACATCTACGCTGGCCTCCGAGACATCGTTGCCGAGGTCCGTGACGATTTAAGGACCGCAGCAGCGAGAAATCTCCCGGTTTCTGAGAGGGCAGTCGTCGCAACACAGGATCGGCGGACAACAACACGATTGAAGTCGCTCGACCAGCTCGCAGATGAGTTCGACCGGCTGATCCAACAAATTTCCCTGAATAATGATGGCCCCCTGCTCGACGAGGCTCTTAAGCCAATTTTCGATGATCCGTCATTTGCTGATGTCGAAAGCCTACAGCTTCTCGAAATGGTAGGGAGCGATGCACGATCAGCCTTCCTTAGTTGGAGCACAGGACACAAGATCGTTCTCCATGTGGTTGCCTCGCTTGTGGCCCATGCCACTCAGAAGTCGATCGTGCTATTCGACGAACCAGAGACACATCTCCATCCACCGCTGATCGCGGCTTTGATGCACTCCCTCCGAATAGTGCTTGAGCGAAAGAACGCGGTCGCGATCGTCGCTACCCATTCTCCCGTTGTTCTCCAGGAGACTCTCGCACGTCATGTGAGAATTGTTCGCCGGGCGGGAAGCCATTTCGATGTTATCGCCCCAGGCTCGGAGACCTTCGGGGAAAATGTCGGAACTCTGACCTACGACACCTTTGGTCTGACGGCAAAAGCGACTGACTTTCATGCGGTGCTCGATTGGCTGATCGAAACTCACTCATCGCTCGACGAAATCAACCAATTCTTTTCGCCCCGACTGAGCGGTCAAGCTCTCGCGTACGTTATGGCTGGTTTGGCGCGAAAGGCTCAACAGCAGTGAGGAATCTGCCGCTTCCGTCCCGCGATCACGTCAGGCAGCACCTGACAACTGCGCTTGAAGTGTACGAGTGGAACGACGTTGCATACGGCTATCCCGCGACGGACGCCGAGATTGATGCTGTGATCGCTCTGTACGATGCCTACGATCTCGGAGGCGGCTCGCCAGATGAAAACCTCAAGGGTGGTGACCTCAACGCGGCTTTGAAGAGTGCGATCCAATCAGCATATGGTTTTACACAGGTTAGCAGGAAACTCGCGTCCATTCGCAATGACCTCATGCGCGGAGTCGAGCACTGCCCCATTTGCGGCATATCGGCTCCACGTCAGCTTGACCACTACCTTCCCAAAGCGACGTTCCAACCTCTTGCTGTATATACCCGCAACCTCGTGCCAACCTGCGGAGAGTGCAATCAATCAAAATCCGCTACTGTTGCAGCGGCGGCTGGCCAGCAGTTCGTTCATGCATATTTCGAGCAACTTCCACAGGTCGACTTCCTTCAAGCCTCACTGACAACTGATGGCGGCCTCGTGGTCAATTTTCACATAGATGGGAACGTCGGTCTGCCGCAGTTACTCCACGAACGCCTAACCTTCCAGCTGGTTCGGCTCCACTTAAATGAGCGCTACGCTCGTGAGATTAACACCTATCTTACTGGGCACACGGTGGCCCTACACCTGTCGTTCCGTCTTGGAGCCAACGCTGGAGTACGGGACTTTCTCATACAACAGGCACAGGTTGAGTTTGCTCGGTTTCACCGAAACCATTGGCGGCCGGTGCTCCTACGAGCGCTCGCCGCCGATCACGGCTTTTGCAATGGCGATTTCATGAGC
The DNA here is from genome assembly GCF_041357635.1 of Sinorhizobium sp. CB7. Lineage (NCBI taxonomy): Bacteria > Pseudomonadati > Pseudomonadota > Alphaproteobacteria > Hyphomicrobiales > Rhizobiaceae > Sinorhizobium > Sinorhizobium sp. CB7. Next base: position 284,019 of record NZ_JAULLL010000011.1, on the reverse strand, counting down.
ATTCTGCCCACACCTGCCGCCGACCTTCCGATGATCGAAACTCTTGTCGTCGGTGAATGAAGCCTCCAGAAGATGTTCGACGAAGACTGCGATTGAACGCAGCGAATGCGGGTCGGTGGTCCGACCCGTTTAACGCAAAGGGGCCGAGCCGGAGCCACGAGGATTGCCGCAGAATGCAGATGCCGGCCCATGGCTCATTTAAATAGCGGTTTAAGCACATTACCGAAATCCGGTGCTTGAAGGTTAGCAACCGCTCTCAACACAGTGGCCAGTTCGTAGGCCCTCTTCCCTGTAGTCTTTACTGCGTCCTCCCCGCCAAACGGGTTGCCTTCAAAGTTGTCGACGAAGCGGGCACCAGCAGCCTGAGCCTCACACTCGTTCAAAAAAGGTCATGACGCGGTACACAATCTTCGGATCAATAGAGTGCCAATCGACATCTGCCGGATAAACAGGCGCCTCGGGAAGCATTATTCCGAGAGGCGTCTTTGTCTGCTCATAATGCGCCTCGGATGCGTCCAGCAACTCCGCGCACTTAATAGCGTATGCTTCAAGCGCGGTGGCAATCCGAATGCATAGATAGATCCGGTCGCGCTTGCGGCTCGATTGACCTCGGAAGTAGTCTACTATGAACGACGCGGAGCCAGAGACGATCCCCGTGCCCAGGACGGCCAGTATGATTTCCTTCGTCGTCCAGATTGAGATTTCGTCAGCCATATGCCCCTCGAATACCGCTACGACAGGACTTTCATGGTGCGCGACCGGCGTCAACCGGGTCCACGCAACCGGTGCTCTTCCGAACTCTTAAGCAGTCGAACGACGTTAGGATGCATTCCTGCCTCTTCGGTCGAGCGCTATGTCCAAAAACAGCTTGATCATGCCAGTGGGGAAACGGCCCGCAAATACCAGCGCCGGCGACCGCTTCGCGTCAATATCACCAAAGCCTCAGGCTTTGAGGGGCCCTCCTCTGCCCGATGTGAAAATCGTTAGGCGAAAATGGGGTTTCGGATTTTCAGCTTAAAGGTCCAATCGATATCGGAAGGTAAATGCCATCAATTCTGCCCCGCTTAGTACTTGGGGCAAAAGCGGGTGGCAGCGCGGTCCTGCCATGAAGAACCTGCTTTCCTCCCCTGAGCATGCCGACACGCTCTCACTTGATGCGTTGAGCAGTCTTGTCTCTGGTCTGCTGGAAACGTCGCAGCACGCGGAAGCCCGGTTCGACAAGCTTGACAGCGACAACGTCCAGGTTCGGGATGAAAATGCCAACCTTCGCCTTGAGAGGGAAACGAACTAGAAGGCCATCATCGAAAACGACAACCGGGTGAAGTATCTGATAAAGTCCTTTATTGTGGGTAGGAGGGCACATCGTGAAACTGGGATTTGGAGATGAACTTTCTAAAATAGATCGGTACGATCAACTGGCCGCCATTCGAAAGGGCGAGCCGTTACCACCCCCGACCGGAAAGCCCGCTGAACTTCACACGCCCTCCGAGCGTGAAGGCCTACGGCTAAGAAACGAGCGATGGCGGAAGCAAGAGGAAGACCTTGCCGTCGCTTTGGCGACCCTACGTCGAGACGCGATACGGGACGAAACAATCAAGGCCGCAGCGGCTGCTATTCAGCATGCGGGTATCAGTGCTGCCGGAAGAATCCGAGGCAAGACGCTGCTGATCGGGGCGGCTGATAATACGAGTCCTGAATATTCCAAAGCGATCATCAGAGAGAAGTTAGCCGAGGCTGAGAAACCAGGAGCGCCGCCTTGGGCGCTCGTCCTATGGAAGGCTGCCCTTGCCTCAGTTGAGCTGAAAGTGCAGGTGGTTATCGCCGTACCTCCCGTAACCGTTTGTTTCGAAATCGACCTAATCAAATTCGCCACAGAGGTGAAACGACTCCGAGAGCTCGAGATTTGAACGATTTAGCATGTCGGAAAATTGCGATTTCGAAGATATGGAAGTCCCGCCATGTCTTGCGCTTCGCTTCCTAGGATTTTTACCGACCAGATCCTGTCCCAAAGCCGCGTTGGAGTTATTAGGCTGTTCAAAAAACGTGGTGCCCGCTCACTCGATGCCATCACCACGAGTCACGTCTGGCCACACACCAACCATTGAACAACGATCTGCAGGATTTGGTATCTAGCGGAGATCTCGGGCGGCACGATGAGCCATGATGGTCTGATCGCCCGCGATACCCCGCTCCGTTTGATGAAGACGTGCCAGCTGCCCCCCCTCTCCTTTCGCAACTCCCACTACGCAGATTTCCCGGGATCAGCTGAACGCGCGCGCTGCTGTCAATGCCGCGTGAAATTTACCCAAAAGTGCCGAAGTAAAATTCCCCACTTATGCCGACGTGGACGACAAGGAGAGATGGCCATTTTTCGGTGGCCTGCCGCGCGGTTTTGGTGGCGGCGCGAAGGCGGGCGGAGTGATGAGCGGATCATCGCTCATTGTGGCGATTGTCTCAAGTGTCATGTAGCGGGATCGCTGGACGGCCCATTCATTGTTCTGTTCGAGCAGCAGCGCACCGACCAGGCGCACGATGGCGTCGTCGTTGGGGAAGATGCCGACGACCTCTGTGCGCCGCTTGATCTCGCCGTTCAATCGCTCAATCGGGTTGGTCGAGTGAAGTTTGGCCCAATGCTGCTTGGGAAAGGTCATGTAGGCGAGCACGTCTTGCTCGGCACTGTCCATGAGACTGGCGAGCTTCGGTACCTTTGCCCTGATCTGGTCGGCGACGTTGCGCCACTGAGTGCTTGCGGCCTCCGGCGTGTCCTGAGCGAAGGCCGTGGCAATGAAGGCGGAGACAACACGGCGTCCGCTCTTTCCAGCATGGGCCAAGGCATTGCGCATAAAGTGCACCCTGCAGCGCTGCCAGGTGGCGGAAAGCACCTTCGATACTGCGGCCTTGATGCCCTCATGGGCATCGGAGACGACGAGCTTGACGCCACGCAGGCCCCGCCTGGTCAGCTTTCGAAGAAACTCGGTCCAGATCGCCTCGGCCTCGGACGTGCCGATCTCCATGCCGAGCACCTCGCGTCGGCCGTCGGTGTTGGCGCCGACGGCGATGATTACGGCAACGGAGACAATACGACCACCGCGCCGGACCTTGAGGTAGGTCGGATGAGTAGGCGATACGCGCCTTACCGCATTGCGGCGGCAGGTCTCGCATCGCCTCTCGCCGAACCGGACGTGCGCCTTTCGCTACGCATCCGGCTCTCCAGAAGACATGGCAAAGTCAGGCATATCCATCCACGCAAGACGATATCGCTCGACAGGTGTCCAGCAGAGCACATGTTGCTCAATGGATCCCTCTCGCCAGACCCGTCTCGTTGCCCGGCGTCTGCTTGGCTGTTTCGAGCCCCACAGTTCGCTTGGGGTAGCCTTTGGACGTTTCTTACGTAGCCAGCAGTACAGACGCAGGCCAATGTACCAGTCTAGAGCGACAAATACGCGGCCGGCACCTACACAGTAGCGATAATAATTCGCCCATCCGCTGGTAATGGCATTCACCCCTCGAAGCTTTTCGCCAAGACTGACGGATATGCTATCACGTTGCGTCAGTTGCTTGACTTTGTGACGCAGGTTCGCGGCCTTTGCCTTGGGTATTTCAACGCGCGGGCCGTAGCCATAGCGTTTGTCCCAATGCACACTGAAGCGGAATCCGAGAAACTCGAATCCCTCTGTCATGGCCGTAACCTTCGTCTTTTCCGGCGACAGCGTCAGTCCGGTTGTCTTGATCAGGTAGTCGGCCAGAGCAGATTTCTCTGCCATTGCCTCCTCCAGCGATCCAGACACCAGAACCACGAAGTCGTCGGCGTAGCGCACCGGCAGATACACACAGCGTCCTGCTATACGATCGCTGTCCCGGGCGCTCGCCGCTGCCGCCACCCCGTTGCTTTTGCGACGGGCTTGGGTCTTTTTGCGGTGATAGGTCCACCTTTCATACCGCTCCTCGATCGCGCTAAGGGCGATGTTTGCGAGCAAAGGTGAGATGATCCCGCCCTGAGGGGTACCGGCGTCCGTCCGGAGGAATTGATCCTCCGTCAAAACACCGGCCTTGAGGAATAATCCGACCAATCGCACCACTCGTCGATCACCGATGCGCTTTCGCATCCGCTCGAGCAGGTGATGATGATTGATATTGTCGAAGCATCCTTTGATGTCCCCCTCAATAACCCAAGGGTATGGCAGCCGGTCTCGCCGAGTGTCCTTGTCCCGCTTCTGCGGCAAGGCTGCCCGACGAATGTACTCCAAGGCACCATGGGTGTTTCTGCCGGGTCGAAACCCATAAGAGACATGCCAGAACTGTGCCTCGAAGATTGGCTCCAAAAGGATCTTAACCGCGCCTTGCACGACGCGGTCCCTGATGGTGGGGATGCCCAAGGGCCGGAATTGCCCCGGTTTCCCGGCCTTTGGAATGAGCTTGCGTCTGGCCGGACTTGGCCGATATGCGCCGCTGCGCAGATCCGCTTGAAGATCGACCAGAAAGCGCTGTTCACTCCTGTTCCGAATACGCCCCACCGTCATCCCGTCAACCCCGGCCGTGCGCCCACCTTTGTTGGAGGCAACGCGCTGCCAGGCGTGCCGCAGCACCCTGAGGTCGGTCAACCAACCCCACATGTCGCGCCACTGATCATCGGGATTAGCCCTACTCCACTGATAGAGTTTGCTTTGAATGCCGAGTACCCAGACCTTATCGGTCCGATGATCCGTGTCCACAGATCACTCCTCCGTCTTTACAAGCCTATCGTCTTCCTGCTTCCCTTCGCCCTGTGCGTGGCTTTCCCGCACTCCGACTACTACGAAAGCTCCGCCCTTGGTGTCGTCCCTATCTGGCCGTCGCAGCGAGCCCGGCTTCCAACCGGGCAGACGATCCAAGTTCCCGTGTTCCGATTTCCAACCTTGTGCCGTTAGGCGGTGAGCTCTACCCCGTGCAATGCGGGAGATGGGGCATAGGAGCCAGTCCCATCTCGGGTCTCATTGAGAACCCGGCAACAAGGATCGACGAACCTTACCGCCTCTGATTGCTCTTCGTGCTTCCACGCCATCACGTCGATGGAAGCGATATGTGTATTCCGAGGCTTCTGGCGCCCACTTCGTTGTCTCGCCATAGGCATTGCGGTAGCCCGGCCCGCGGTTGATGGACAGCGTCCGGTACAGTTAAGGCCAATCTGCTTATGCAACCCAACCGGCGACGCCCGGTCAGGCTTCTCGGCCCCCTTCAACCCACTGCTCCTGTGAATCGGGCGGCATCGCAGCCGCCGGTCAAAAATCGGCAAGCTCGAGAGGTTACGCTAAATCATAAGCACCTCCCGCGCCGCACGGCGCACCATCGATCCACAGGTAGGGCCATTCTCCTTCGATGGGCCTGTCGAGGAAGGCCTTCACCTTCTCATCGATCTCCTCGCACAGCCGGGATACCTGGCTTTTGGAGATACCGCTCATGCCCATGGCCTTGACGAGGTCATCAACCGAGCGGGTCGAAACGCCCTGGATGTAGGCCTCTTGGATGACCGCCGTCAGAGCCTTCTCGGCCATGCGGCGCGGCTCCAGAAAGCTCGGGAAATAGCTGCCGGTGCGAAGCTTGGGAATGCGCAGCTCGACGGTGCCCGCTCGTGTCTCCCAATCCCGGTCGCGATAGCCGTTACGCTGGGCCAGTCGGAAGCCATTCTTCTCGCCATAGCCCGCGCCGGTCTTCGTGCCCACCTCCAGCGCCATCAGCTTCTCGGCAGCAAAGTCGATCATCTCGCGCAGCAAATCGGCGTCAGCGCTCTTCTCAACGAGTGAGCGCAGGTTCATCATGTCGTCGGTCATCGGTGGTGTCCCTCAGGTTGGCTCTAAGCAACCCGACCCTACCGGAAATCACCGATGGCTATGAAATCCAGCTACACCACTCCATGGGACACGATCTTTGCGTCTCATTAACCATATGAATTAATGCTGTTCTTTTCTGTAACGGAAGCGAACATTCCACTTTCTTCCGTCACCGCATAAGCCGCTCAACGCCCATGCCTCACTTCCGATAAGTATCTGGTATCGAATGTGTTTCGCAGGTGCTGCCGGCATGGGCGCCCTCCCCTGCGCTGGCGCCACGCAATTGGTCCAGTCGACGTCAGTTCGCTCTCCCCTCCCCTCCTCTAATCCCTTGTATTTCGGCGCTTTCGCCATAGAGGGCCACCCACGCGCGTTGGGTTGCCGCCATGACCCGACGATCGTCCGCAGCGCGATTTCGAGTCCGGCGGGCCGCCATTCTGAGGATAAAACACGCTTGCAAAGGAACGTTTACTCACGCATTGTTTATTTGTACAACGCTCTCTGGAAAAGGCGCGAAAAAGCCGTGGCAAAACAAAAAGCGGTTACACCATCGCCGGCCCAAAGACGGCTGATCGGCTACGCCCGCGTCTCAACCGACGATCAGCTTCATGATGCCCAGATGAGCGAGCTCCGTGCCGCAGGCTGTGATCGGATCTATCAAGAGCACGGCTCGGGTGCTTCGCGCGCTCGCCCGGTGTTGACCCGATTGCTCGCGGAGCTCACCGCTGGCGACGTTCTCGTCGTGGTGCGGCTCGATCGGCTGGCGCGATCCGTCAGTCACCTACTGCAGGTCATCGAGAATCTCGAAGAGCGCGGCGTCCATTTCCGGTCGATCCGGGATCCGATTGATACCTCTACGCCCCAAGGAATGTTCTCCCTCCAGGTTCTCGGTGCTGTCGCCCAGCTTGAGCGGGCGCTCATCGCCGAACGCACCAAGGCTGGCATTAATGCTGCTAAAGCCAGAGGAAAGCTCCCCGGAAATCCTGGTCTGCGGGAGCGCCGACCGGAGGCGATCAAGGCAGTGTCGAAAGCACGCGAGAAATTGTATCTCGACGATCTGATCTCGTCGGCACAAACTTGGCTGCCGACGGTGCGGCAGCTCCGGCCGCAGCATAGCTGGGAGAATGTCGTGCGGGTTCTCAATCGACGCGGTCATGACTGGACCGTCGAGCGCCTTCGCCGCGCCGTTCATCGCATGGTCCGCGAAAAACTCGCTGAGAAAGAGCTCCTCGCCCGCTCCCCCCGCCGAGCGCCGGAAGATCATCTCATGAAGCTCGTCGCCGCGATTGCCATTGCCGATCCCGATCTATCGCTTCGCGACATTGCCGCTCAACTGGATCAGATGGGAGAGCGGCCTGTGCGCGGTGGCAAAAAATGGCAGCCCTCCTCCGTCCGCGACCTGCTGGATGAAGCCCATCGCTTTGGCCTCATCCGCCATTAAAAGCACCTTCATCAGCCGCCTCGCAGCCCCGTACTGCTATTCCTGGCTTCGCCGCATCGGCTTTAATCCTTCAGCTTGTAAAATTTCAGGCGTTCGACGGGATCTGGTGAGCAGCCGGAGACGCTCGACGATTTCAAGCCGGTTTTCAGGAGGCGCCCGCAATTTTCCGCGCGATCAAACATTTGGTGAATTTGAAAGGCCGGATAGGATCGTCGTGGACCTTGACCCCTTGCCGGGGCGATCTAGCTTGCGGCCATCTCGGCGGGTTCCGGGAGCGATTCGCTTGCTTTGAAGTTGTTCAAGCGCCTTTGATTACTCATAGCGAGTTCTCTGCCCAGGATTCTCGACAACAAGGTTCAAGGAGGCCCGGTTGTCCCAAATGCTTGTTTCACTTGGGAATTGCTCGCGCTTCAGCCCATTTGCCTTGAGAAACCAGTAGCTTCGTTAAGATTTTGTTTACCATAAATAGCTTGCCGCGCCGACAGAATCGGGGCTTATTGCAACAGCGGTGTAAATCGAGTTGAACGCCGCAAAGCGCTGTTTTGGAAAATCGGGCTGAAAATGAAGCGGACGGCTGAACAGAAAATTGCGGCACAAGAGACGTTGGTCGATCTGATCGAGCGGCACTCCTCGGCGCTGGCGACACAGCTCCAAGCCCACCATCTGAGCACCTTCCCGCCTGTCGCGGAGAAAGGGATTCGCCACTTTCAGCCATCTGAAGCGGCCAAGCTCGTCGGTGTCAAGGAAGTCTATCTCCGGCAGGTATCCAACGATATTGAGGATCTTGAAGTTAGTATAACTGCCGGTGGCCGCCGCTCTTATTCCGTAGAAGATATCGACAAGATCCGCCGGCACCTCGACCGTGTTGGCCGGGCTGATAGGCGGTATTTGCCTCACAGGCGTGATAGCGAAGCACTGCAGGTCATCTCCGTCATGAATTTCAAGGGCGGCTCAGGCAAGACCACAACGGCTGCGCATTTGGCGCAATTTTTGGCATTGCGTGGCTACAGGGTTCTGGCGCTCGACTTGGACCCTCAGGCAAGCCTCTCGGCGCTTTTTGGCAACCAACCCGAGCTGGATGTCGGCTCGAACGAGACGATGTATGGCGCCATTCGCTATGATGATGAGCGCCGGCCAATTCAGGAGATCATTCGATCGACCTATATCCCGGATCTGCATCTCATCCCGGGCAATCTGGAACTCATGGAATTTGAGCATGACACGCCGCGTGCGCTGATGAAGCGGCAGGCAGGTGACGTGATGTTCTTTGAACGCGTTCGCCAGGTGTTGGACGAAGTCGAAAGCAATTACGATATCGTCGTCATCGACTGCCCGCCGCAACTTGGCTATCTCACCTTGTCTGCCCTCACAGCGGCAACGTCAGTGATCGTGACGGTTCACCCCCAGATGCTTGACGTGATGTCGATGAACCAGTTCCTGGCGATGGTGGCTGATCTTCTTCGCGAGGTCGCAACTGCCGGAGGAAATGTTGATTTTTCGTGGCTGCGTTACCTGATCACGCGCTTCGAGCCAGCTGATGGGCCGCAGAATCAGATGGTCGGCTACCTGCGATCGATCTTCGGTTCGCATGTTCTGAATTTCCCGATGCTGAAAACGACAGCCGTTTCGGACGCAGGACTGACCAACCAGACCCTTTATGAGGTCGAACGAGGTCAGTTTACGCGCACCACATACGACCGAGCCCTCGAAGCGATGAACAATGTCAATGAGGAAATCGAGACCTTGATCAAGAAGTCTTGGGGGAGAGCTGCATGAGCCGGAAAAACCTTCTCAATCTTGTCGCGGTGGATGCCGCCCGTCCGACAAAAACCCAAGGTCGTCCCCTGCTCTCGCCTGCCGCGCAGCCGGAGGACGGTTCTGCCGACAACAAGCTTGTCAAACAGGTCGGCACTACCATTCGTGAAGAGAAGGCGCGGCAGGCTCGAGCCGATGAGATCGAACGACGGTTAGCCGAGGGGCAGACCGTCATTGAGATTGACCCAGCCGATATTGAGCCCTCCTTTGCGCAAGATCGTATGCCCGGCGATATCGAGGGGCTGATCGCCTCCATAAGGGAAAGCGGACAGCAGGTGCCAATCCTCGTGCGCCCTCATCCGGAGCAGAGTGGGCGCTATCAGGTCGCGTTCGGGCATCGTCGCCTGCAAGCCGTTCACGCTCTTCAGAAGCAGGTCCGGGCGATCGTTCGCGAATTGACCGACGAGCAGCTCGTCGTGGCGCAAGGTCAGGAAAACAATGAGCGCCAGGATCTGACCTATATTGAGAAGGCTCTCTTTGCGGACAATCTCCAGCAGCGTTTCTCAAGGGATGTCATTATGGCAGCCCTGTCCGTCTACAAGAGTGATCTCTCCTATATGTTGTCCGTGGTGGTCAGGATCCCAAGGGAGCTGATTAATGCGATCGGCCCTGCCCCCGGGGTCGGCCGCCGCAGTTGGGTTGAACTTGCCGATCTGTTGGCCAAGGATGGCGCGCTTGACGCGGCGAATATTTTTCTTGCCACCTCCGAAGCCAAAGCCCTCCCCTCGGAGGCCCGCTTCAAGTCGCTCGTGACTCATTTGAAACCGCGGTCGACGACGGTGGCTGCACACGTGTGGACAACTGACAGCGGCAAGCGTCTCGCCAAAGTCCTCAGCACGGATGGGAAATTGGAAATTGCAATCGACAGAAAGGAAGCGCCGGAGTTCGCCGCGCTCGTCCTGGAGACGCTTGAGGGTCTCTACCGCAAGCACCGTTCGTCGAAATAACATACCCGATCAACAGACCACGGAGAAAACCCCGCAAAAGAAAAGAGCCCCCTCAACGTTGCCGTCGTGGAAGCCCTTATCTGTTCTGTAGCAAGACAGAGAATCGCATTTCCATGAATCTTCGTCAAGAGTCTTTGGCACCGTTTTGGTGAGCGGATTTCTTTTGCCTTCTGAAAGGTGAAAGACGATGCATACGGGAAGTGTGACGACGCCGTTTGGACGGCGGTCGATGACGCTTGCCCTCGTGAAACGGCAGGTGGCCGCGAACGAGATCAAGCAAGGCAAGTCCGTCGAGAAGTGGAAGGTCTTCCGTGATGTTGCTGAAGCCAGGGAGATGCTTGGCCTGCAGGATCGCAGCGTGGCCGTCCTGGACGCGCTCCTGACGTTCCATCCGAGCAATGAGCTTCGGCAAGACAAGCCCATGGTGGTCTTTCCGTCAAACGCCCAACTGGCGCTACGCGCCCATGGCATTGCCGGAGCGACACTTCGACGGCATCTGGCCATCCTCGTGGACGCGGGACTTATTGTGCGGAAGGACAGCGCCAACGGCAAGAGATTTGCGCGGAAGGATCGTGACGGCGAGATCGAGACTGCCTTCGGGTTCGATTTGTCCCCTCTTCTCTCGCGCGCTGAGGAACTTGCTCTAATGGCACAGGAAGTCGTGGCGGCCCGTACCGCTTTCAGGAACGCTAAGGAAACCCTCACCATTTACCGCAGGGACGTCAGAAAGCTGATCAGTGCGGCCATCGAGGAAGGTGTTGACGGCGACTGGCACGCAATCGAAAACGCCTATTTGGATCTGATAGCTCGCCTTCCACGCACGCCGTCGCACACCGACGTTGAAAGCACCCTGAACGAAATACAGCTGCTTTACACTGAAATCCTCAACCGCTTGAGAATTCAGGAAGAAGCCGAATTAAATAGCGCCAATGATGCCCATAGTGAGCGTCACATACAGAATTCAAAACCCGAATCCTTTAATGAACTTGAACCTAGCTCTGGAAAAGAGCAGGGAGCAAAATCCGGTGGAGGAGGCGTGCCGCCGCGCTCGGCGAACCTATCCTTCCCGTTAAGCCTGGTGTTGAAAGCCTGCCCGGAAATCTGCGCCTACGGGGCCGGTGGGGCGATCGGCACCTGGCGTGACATGATGTCGGCTGCGGTGGTTGTGAGATCGATGTTGGGCGTCAGCCCGTCGGCCTATCAAGAGGCCTGCGAGGTGATGGGGCCTGAAAACGCAGCTGTGGCGATGGCCTGTATCCTCGAAAGAGCAAACTTCATAAATTCTCCTGGAGGCTATCTGCGCGACCTTTCGAGGCGCTGGGAGCGCGGCGAGTTTTCACTGGGGCCGATGGTCATGGCGCAGTTGAGAGCGAACAATGGGGACACAGTTAGGCGCGCCTAACCACGGGCGACCCGGCTCGTGTTGGTGGTTTATTCGCCGATTTGAAATCGGGTGACGCTCAGAGTTGGCGCCTACCGGTGCTCCACGCTTCCCAGAAGCCTGACTGCGGAAGCCAGAGTTGCACCTGCGGGGTCAAATCCGATTGGCTCTTGGACACCTCCTTGCCAGAGACAAGGCCGCGGTGACAGAACAGTAGGTGATGGATTGGCGGCGCGAGGTCTTGCCCATGTCCGTGGGTCGGAGGGATGCCGGAAGGGGTTTCAATCAACAACGACTGAGACTGCTTCTCGGATAGCTTTGGCCGGGCTTTGTTTCCGGCGTTAGGCGCGCCTAACTGCATTTGTCTTCGGGTCTTGCGATCATTCCATGCCCCGGGGGGGTTGAGCTAGCTGTCACGTGCCGGGCAGGTCTGGCGCTGCTAGGGCAAGTGATAAAGTCGCGAACGCGAGCTTGTATTGTCGAGTTAGGCGCGACTAACTACTGCGCAGAGTTAATGACCTCCTGTCGGCCGGCGCGACGTTTTAAAACCGTCTGGGCGCGGCGACAGAAGCAGCCATCAATTGGGGTCAGCCTATTGACTGCAGCCCGGTTTTCAATTCAAGGCGCGCATCGTTGTCGGCGATAGACCCGATTTCAACGATGCCAGACGTCCGGGCGAGATAGGTCCGATTAAGACAACCAAAATCCCGGCAAGGCGGTAGGGCAATTGTTTTCTGAGATGTGCGCCAACATGGACGAGCCTGGCGCGGCCATACTGCGGACTCGTATCGGACGAGGATTCGATGCTACTTTTTCAGGAGATTGTTCCGAGTAAGGATATGGCAGCAGATCGCTGTCGATCAATCTGAAAGGCATGTTGATCAAGAGCTTCGCCGGAGTAGCCCTCGCGGATCAGCTTCAATTCTGGAAGTAGCAGGTGAGGGCGGCGGTAGTCGCCGCACCTGCCACGGGAACCTTCCGGGCAGAGATCCTCGGGCTAGATTGACGCGGGCGGATTGATGGATATTCCGCCTAGCTGAGCCAGGTGATCGCGGATGTGAGTGTTTCTCGATGCCCCAGGCCTGAATGTTGACTCTTGGATCGAGCTGGCCGACAAAGCAGTAATTCACAGAGGACGGTCAATGCCTAACGAAGAGAATCAGATTCCGCCGGACGGTGCCGGCAACGCGGAAGTTGAGCCGCCTGCGCCGAAAAAGACTTCAAGGGCCAGGAAGGCAACGGCGGCAAAGACCGGGGTAGGCTCGTCCAAACCCGTGAAGCCAAAAACCCGCGGCCTCAGCGATCAGGAAAAACTTGAAAAGGTCGGTCAGATCGAAGCCGAAGTCGCTGGTGGCGCAACCTTGAAGGATGCCGTCAAAAGCGCGGGTATTTCCGACCAGACGTATTATCAATGGAAGAAAGCGACGGCTCAATCTCCCGCACAGGTTTCGGTCGTATCTGTCTCCGTGGACGATGAACTTGCCGAGTTCAATCAGCTCGAGGAAGAAAATCGGAGGCTCCGAAAGCTGCTTTCTGACAAACTACGTGCGGAAAACGCCGCTCTTCGGAAGAGACTGGGGATGAGCTAGCGGTCTGACAGCATCTCTCATCAAATGATTTCCACGCATCCGCAGCGTTTGATGGCTTTTTGAAAGGTGCCACTGACTACGTCAGTGGGCGTCATCATCCAACCCAATATTTCGGCATATGAGAACATCACGATCCAATTTCGTCGTCGAATACAAGACGAACAGGCGCCATACAGGGGTCCGACCAAAGTCGATATGGGGCAATCTGGACTTGCGGGCGGTGGCTCGCGCGGTCGAGGCCGACAGTGCCATGACCGAGGTTGATCTGCCTCAACTCCATACCGGCGTGAAAAATATCGACGCAGTGGAACCCATTGTGGTTACCCCAGATACGCCGGTTGGCATCGACAGCTCTCCGGGCACTCCCGCTGCAATGCCTTCGCCAGACAAAGCTGCCGAGCCGACAGCTGGCGAGCATGACGCGCTCGACGGCGGACCTTCTGCGCTGGAGCAACCGGCCTCTGTGCAAACAGGGACTTCGAAATCTCGAGCAGCGACACGTCGCTCTCAGATCCCACAAAGTCCGGTGCTGCTCCAAAATCACTGCGACCTCTCAGTTCAGCACGGTTCGGACGAGGAGCTGGCAGCTCTTGAGGCTGAAAACCGCCAACTCAAACGCCTCCTCATCGTGAGCCTTCGCGAGGAGAACGAAAGGCTCAAGTCCATGCTTCGGCGATTTGGCGGCTCCTAAGCTCTGCAATCTATAGGTCATGGCTCCAGACGCGTGGGGACGTGCTCTGGGTCCGGAGTGAACAGAGCTACCCCAATTAACGGCTGAAGAGGCGCTCGATTTCTCGACGCTGCTCTGCGTGTTTTGTTGGATTGTCGTTCTTTAGGCGTTCCAGGTTCAGAAGCTTCCATCGTACGGCCGGCAACTCAAGTGCAGCCGGCAGCCCGATGGCATCGAAGTCAGGCTCGATGTCGTGTAGAGACAGCAGGAACTTTTGGGCTGCGTCGTCGAGGCGTTCGCGGATGTCGGCGAGAAATCGCTCACGGGTCTGCAGCAATTCGTCCAGCGAGACTTTTTCGATCGTCATGCCCTCGAATTCTCGATTGAAGACATGGGAAATCTCTGACCGGTTCGGCGCCAGCAATTCGTGTGGCGGACGTCCAGAGCTCACCACGTAGACCAGGAAAGTCCGAAACAGCAAATCGCTGATGCCTTCGTTTTCGTAAAGTAACTTGATATCGAACAGGTCGCGAGGATGTTGTCGATCGACTGCTGCATGCATCTTACCACCGAAGAGATCTTCGAATGCGACAACCTGCATTTCAGCAAATCCAAACTCGTCTTCGACCCGGTCGCTCACCCTTCGTCGTTCGACGGGATGAACCGTACCTCTGGCGACGGGGGACGTCTCTATCTTGATCGCCGTTTGCCCGCGCCTGACTTCGATACGCGTATCGCCACCACCGCCGCCGGCTATTCGCTTTGCCCGGACGTCCTTGATCCGTTCAACTTTGGCTGCGACACGATCCAGCGTCTGGTCGATGTCGATCAGGCTCGCCTCTCTCGGTTTGAGTGGCAGGTAGGTGAGATCGATATCGACCGAAAGGCGCGGAAGATCCCTATAGAACAGATTGATGGCGGTTCCGCCTTTCAGCGCGAAAGCGGGTTCGTCCGCAATCGCCGGCAGCACCTGAACGAGCAGCTTGAGTTGAGAGATGTATTGATCACGGGCCATTGGTGCCCTCTGTCTGTCCGGGTAGATATTCTTCGGGAATTGTGATTCGATAGATCGGATGGAGTTTCCCGCCCTTGACGAAAGAGCGGTCGCCGCTGCCTAGGTCGACGGCCGAACGATCGACGTGCTTGAGCCAAGCGTGCTTGTGGCGGTCGGCGAAGACGAAAAAAAGTCTCTTCACCTGAACCTTGGTGCAAGCCGCCAGAAGCTCTGTTACGCGGCGCGGACGCAGATTGCTCAACCCTTCAAAGATTGCGTCGATGTTGTGAAAGCTCTCGTTTTCCGGAAGTTCGTCTAACGCTTCCAAAACCGCCCGCTCCGGCGTCGAGGCCCGTATCGCCCAACGCTGTAGGTTCAGGATTTGGTCCGCCTCGGTTGGCAACGGCTCGACGCCGAGATCGGCCGTATTGAACAGGCGCGTGCTGCGGGCGATGACAAGACCGTTGGTAGGAAGACTAATCAGCCATCGGGGTGCGTTGCCATAGACAAAGATGTTTTCGGCCGCGCCGAGCGCGAGGTAATGCACGTGGCCTTGAAGCGCGAGTGCTGTGCGGCCGCCGACATGAAATTTGTAGTCCATGATCGTCTGTGCGGAAAGGACAGCGATACGCCAGTCCGTGCTTTTTTCCGCTGCACCCTCTCCTGGTAAAGGGCGTCGATAAACACCATGAATAACAGGTTCGAGCCAGCCTCGGCGAACGTAGTCATGTGTGGAGCTTCGGCGAATTTCCATTTTCCGCATCCATGCGGAGTCCACGAGGAAGCCGGCGGGGACCTCTTCTAATACGAACTTTAATTTTTTGCGTTTCTGTTCGTTCATAACGGACGAAAATTGCATGGAATAAAGTACGGGGCAAGTGCGCTTTAGAAATTTGAAAAAATGTCCGCTAAAAACGGACGTTTGCGAAATGTCGTGTGGCGACGAAGACGAGTCATGTGGAGTCCGCTGTGTCCGTCAAAACATCCCTGCACGGCGGCCCGAACTTTGCGAGATCCGTTTTAGGAAGCGAAGGGGAGGTCGGCTTCTTACTTAGAGCGCGGCTGCCGGCAAAGCGGAAGCTCGACGACCTTCATCTTCATTTCGGGCCTCCGTCACGAATGTAGCGACCGGTTAGCAATCGTCGGTGGCCACTTACGCCTGCCGCAGGAGAAGCTTCGCGCGGCGAGCAGACACCATGCGTAGCGGGGAGAGGAGGGGAGAGGGAGAGGAGGGAAGGGGATTTGTGGCGGGTTAGGAGGCTGGAGAGAGGTTCCGGCCGGTCCGCCATGGAGAAACGACATGGCTCAGGCCACATCCAAAATCACCCTCAGTGCAGCCCGGGATATTCCCTTCAACAAGCTGGTGCTCAGCCAGCAGAACGTCCGCAAGATCAAGGCAGGTGTTTCAATCGAGGACCTGGCGGAAGATATCGCGCATCGCGGTCTGCTCACCAGCCTCAACGTCCGTCCCGAGCTCGACGGCGATGGCAACGAGACCGGAATATATCGCATTCCGGCTGGCGGCCGCCGTTACCGCGCCCTCGAGCGATTGGTCGCTCAAAAGCGGCTGGCCAAAACCGCAGGCGTTCCCTGCATCGTGAGCAAAGGCGAAACGCTTGAAGTCGAGGACTCGCTCGCGGAAAACGTCCAGCGGGTATCCTTGCATCCGCTCGATCAGTTCCGCGCCTTCCAGACCCTGCGCGAGCGGGGGCTTGGTGAGGAGGAGATCGCCGCACGCTTCTTCGTCTCCGTTGCCACCGTCAGGCAACGCCTGCGTCTGGCGTCGGTCTCACCGCGGCTTCTCGATCTTTATGCCGAAGACGAGATGACGCTCGAGCAGATCATGGTGTTCTCGATCACCAACGATCATGTTCGCCAGGAGCAGGTCTGGGATACGGTCTCGCGCTCGCATAGCCGTGAACCCTATTACATCCGCCGGCTGCTGACCGAAACCGCCATCCGCGCCAGCGACCGCCGCGCCGTCTATGTCGGCATCGAAGCTTACGAAGCCGCGGGCGGTGTAACCATGCGCGACCTGTTCGAGCAGGATCAGGGCGGATGGCTGCAGGACCCGGCTCTGCTTGAACAGCTTGTGATGGAAAAGCTCAAGGCTGACGCCGAGGTGATCCAAATGAGCGAGGGTTGGAAATGGGTCGAAGCGGCCTTCGATTTTCCCTACGGCCACACATCCGGCCTGCGCCGCTTCTACGGCGAGCCGGCCGAAATGACTGATGATGAACTGGCACGCTATGACGCTACCCGTGCCGAATACGACAAGCTCGACGCAGAATATTCGGAGGCAGATGAGTACTCGGAAGCGACCGAACAGAAGCTCGAGGAACTCGGCCGCGAGCTCGACCGGCTCAATGATCGTCCCTACGTGTTCGATCCGCAGGAGGTCGCCCGCGGCGGCGTCTTCGTCTCGCTCGGCGCTGGCGGGGAGCTCAAGATCGAGCGAGGCTTCGTGCGGCCCGAGGACGAACCGAAGGATGAGACTGATCCGACGGATGATATCGGTGACGATCACGACGGTCATGACAGTGCTCTCCCGGTAACCGGCGCCGCTGGCGGGGAAGGCACCCAACCGGACGACGAGGACGAAACGATCAAGCCACTTCCCGATCGCCTGGTTCTCGATCTCACGGCAGTTCGGACGATCACTTTGCGCAATGCGCTCGCGAACGATCCTGTCATCGCCTTTGTCGCCGTCCTGCACGCCTTCGTCCTGAAGACCTTCTACGTCTACGGCTCGGACTCATGCCTGGAGGTGACGCTGCAGAGCGCTCGTTTCAGCCAGACGCCCGGACTCGGCGATACGGCCTGGGCGAAGGAGATCGATCAGCGACATGAGGCCTGGGGCCAGGATCTCCCCAAGGATCCGAACGATCTTTGGGATTTCCTGATCAAGCTCGACGAGGTCAGCCGGCACGCGCTGTTTGCCCATTGCGCCGCACTATCGGTCAACGCGGTGATCGAGCCCTGGAACAAGCGAACCCGGGCGATCGCCCATGCCGAGCAACTGGCCCGCTCGATCGGCTTCGATATGGTGGAAGCCGGCTGGGTGCCGACCGCCGACAATTATCTCGGCCGTGTCACCAAGGCCCGCATCCTTCAGGCGGTCCGAGAAGCCAAGGGTGACCAGGCGGCGGAACTGATCGGCCATCTCAAGAAGACCGACATGGCCCGCGAGGCCGAGCGGCTGATGACAGGCTGCGGCTGGGTACCGGAACCGCTTCGCATGACCGTCGAGGACGGCATCAACCAAACCGACGCTGTCGCCGATGATGCCTGCGTCGGGTCCGACGAGGGCGAGAGTGTATCAGAAGCCCCGGACCTGCCGGCCTTCCTGCTCGATGAGCCATCAACATCGAGCGATGACACCGGCGATACCGAGAGGGGGATCGACGGCGAGCATCTCGCCGCCGCCGAATAGGTTCGAGATCATATCAGCCCGACCCGATCGCCTTTGCGGTCGGGTCTTCTTCGCAAACAGCCCGGCCACCGCGCCGGGCTTTTCCGTTTCAGGAGGCAAATGTGCCTGGCTTCACCATTGAGACCACCTATCACCTGCCGGTCTTCCGGCATCGCACCTATGCGGCCGACACACTGGACGCGGCGTGCCGCGCCGCCATTGAGGATGACGGTTGGGATATCGCCGAGAAGGACTTCGATTCCTCAGGTCCAGTTCATGTCACCGGTATCTGGGATGGTGCACATGCGGCCTATGCGGGTCCACCGGTCCCTATCCCCCAGCAATTCAACGAACCCGTCCAGCGCCGGGCGCGTCATTTCGAGATCCTGCTAGGACTCTTGAAGATGCTGTTGGATGACGTCCGAGCGGCCCGGTCGCCGTCGCCCGATTGGCTCGCCCGGTCTGCCTGGGCGATCGCCCGAGGAGAAGCCATTCTCGCCGGCGACCCGGATCCTGAAGAGCCGGTCGACCCACCAAAGCTTTCCCACGTCCTGGTCAGGCTGCAGGAGGATCGTGTGCGCGATGCAATCAGCGCAGTGCTTGATGTCGACTCGAGCTATAGGGGTTTAACACCCGAGGCGGTGACCGACGACGAGGTCCACGCCGCGTGCCTGTCCATCGCCACAATGATGGACTTTTCCGACGTGGTCGGAAGTGCCGAATTCCAGGCGGCGCTCGCGGCGATCCGATCGGCGCATCGCCGGTTGGCTTCCGATTGATCCTTCTTCTTTCCCAGACATCCCTCAACCTCACCCGGCCACCGCGCCTGGGTTTCGTCCTATGGAGACAATCCAATGAACCCCCTTGCTTCCACAAACCGGCCCGCTTCCTCTGGCTTCAGGGTCGATATCTCTCGCGGCGAGCGGATCGGCCGCGTTTCGTCGGAATGGTTTTCGCGCCCCGATGACGAACGATTCCTGTCACTGACCGATCTCTGCGACACCGTCCGGTCCCGGGCTGAGCGCGCCCATGCCCGAACGATCGAGAGTGCTGCGATCCGCGTCGAAGCGACGCGCGACAACGCGGAGCGGCTTGAGCTTCTCGTTCCAGGTCAGAGGCAAGCGATCGCACCGACCCACTGGAGCTACGGCCAGCTTTGCAGCCTCGTTGGCGCACCCGCCAACTATATGCGGCAACTGCCGGCGCCGCTTGCGGCGATCAACCTCCAGCATGGCCTGCTCAATCACCGCGCCGAACTGGTGAAGACGCTCGAGATGGACGATGGCCGGCTGGAACTTCGTGCGGTGACCGGACCGGAATACGGTCGCATCTGGGATCATGAACTCGTGTCGGCGGTGATGAAGATCGCCGGCAACGGCACCGGCGACACGATGTGGAAAGTACCGGGTGTCCTGGATTGGGCGACGATGACCCACAATCCGTTCGTCGACATCACCAAGGATACGACAACACTTTATGCCAGCGACCGCGACGTCTTCCTGTTCCTGGTCGACGATACCCATCCGATCGAAGCCGGGCGATTGCCAAATGGTGAGCCCGACCTCTATTTCCGCGGCTTCTATGCCTGGAACTCGGAAGTTGGATCGAAGACCCTCGGCATCGCCTCTTTCTATCTGCGGGCGGTCTGCGCCAACCGCAACCTGTGGGGCACGGAAAATTTCGAGGAGATCACGATCCGCCATTCGAAGTTCGCGGCCCAGCGCTTTGCGCATGAGGCAGCACCCGCGCTGACCAGCTTTGCCAATTCCTCGCCCGCTCCGTTCATCGCCGGCATCAAGGCGGCGCGCGAGCAGATCGTCGCCCGCAAGGACGACGACCGCGAAACCTTCCTGCGTCGGCGCGGCTTCTCAAAAGGGGAAACCACAAAGGTAATCGAGATGGTGCTGTCGGAGGAGGGCCGGCCGCCGGAATCGATCTTCGATTTCGTGCAGGGCATCACCGCGCTGGCGCGCACCAAGACCAATCAGGACACGCGTCTCGAACTCGAAGGCAAAGCCAAGAAGCTGCTCGAAAGCGCTGCCTGACCATTTTCAGGCGCGGCCGGGCTCAGACTCCATCCGCGTCTTCAAAACCCCATCATCGTCATCCCAGAGCCCGGTCAAGCGCCGGGCCTCATTTGTCTGGAGCACCGCAATGGCTATCCCCGATCATGCCCGCACAAACTTCGACACGCTGCTGCGCGCCGCGTCCGATGGCAATCTTGCTCTCATGGAATGCCTCGATGCCGCTACACGCGAGCCGCGTTACGTGCTCTGCGCCATCGGCCGCAGTGACGGCGAATACGTCTTCACGCCATTCGGCCATTTCGCCGACGGCAATCCTTACCACGCCTACCTGCCGCCCGATCCTAAGGATTCGACTGGCTTCATTGTAGGCTCGTCGATCTAGGCGCTGACGATCGTCGGCAGTTCAAGCTGGCGATCCCCAATCCCCTCTGGCTGCCCCGACTTCGCTCTTTCCGAACCTTCGGCAGGACGCTGGGCTCCGCTGTTCTTCCCTCACTCTTGGAGCATCCTTCGATGAACATCATCTCGCATCCTCAAACCGGTTCCACCTCTCCACGTCCTGATATCAGAACCCGCGCTGAAGCACTTATGGATGCTGCCGGTCAGATCACGTCGCTTCTGGAGCAAGGTAAAGTCCTCGCCACAGCTGACCTGCGGCAAATTATGACCGCCGTTTTCGGCGGCAGCGACGCCGAGGGCCTCTGGCTGTGGAAGGAGGCATATGAGGCGACCGAGATCGCCCAGGTCCTGTTCCTGCGCAAATTCCACGCAATCGTCTCCCCCACCCATTCGCCCCAATCGACGCTCGCGATGCTGACCAAGGTGGCCCGGCTTCTGCCGACCCATACACGTCGATCCGAGGAGAGTCAGGCACTGCAGCAGTTCTCGACACCGATCCCGCTTGCTTTTGTCGCGTCCCGTGTTGCCGCCATCACGGCCGCTGACATGGTTCTCGAACCGTCCGCTGGAACCGGCCTCTTGGGGATCTTTGCACAACTCGCGGGCGCACGCCTGGCGCTCAACGAATTTGCGGCTGCTCGGCACTCGCTTCTGCAACAGCTTTTCCCCGGTGTTTCGGCCTCTCGACATGATGCCGCGCATATCGACGATTACCTCGACCGGTCCATTCGACCAACTGTCGTACTGATGAACCCGCCATTCTCTGCCGGAGTCCATGTCGAAGGTCGCGTCGCCGACGCTGCCTGGCGGCACCTGACGTCTGCATTCGGCCGCCTTGCCCCCGGCGGCCGGCTCGTCGCGATCACCGGCTCCAGCCTTTCTCCTGACAATCCCGCATGGCGCGATGCCTTCGTGCGGGTGGAGGGGCAGGGCACGGTGCTGTTCACCGCGGGGGTCGACGGCAGCATTTACGCCCGGCATGGAACGACGATGGAGACCCGCTTGATCGTGATCGACAAGATCCCGGCGCGCGATCCTTCGAAGCTGGTGACGTCGAATGGCAGAGCGCACGATTTGGAAACACTGCTGACGTGGATCGCCGGCCTTCCACCCCGCGCGCCCACGGCGGCGCCGAACCCTAACGGCGCACTCTCCATCGGTATCCCGCGCGCGGACACGACGCGTTCAGCAGCAGTTGCCGCACCGTCGAATCGCTCCGCGGTCGGCGGGCAGGCGCAGCCTTCACCAATCGCACGACCTGCACCCGTCGACGACCAGATCATCCAACTCTCCTACGAACTGCGCGATGCAGGGCCGAAAGATGAGGCAAACGCTGCCGACGGCATTTACGAACCCTACCGGCTGCAGTCGATCCACATCCCCGACGCGAAGCCGCATCCCGACAGGCTGGTCGAATCTGTCGCGATGGCATCTGTGGCTCCGCCAAAGCCGTGCTATCGTCCACATCTGCCGAAGCGCGTCGTCGTGAGCGGTGATCTTTCCGACGCCCAGCTCGAAAGCGTCATCTATGCCGGTGAAGCTCATTCCGGTTATCTTGCCGGCCACTGGAGCATCGATGCCTCCTTCGACAATCTCAAGGCGGTGGCATCCGATGCAGAATATGCCGTTCGCTTCCGTCGCGGCTGGTTCCTCGGCGACGGAACAGGCGCCGGCAAGGGCCGCCAGGCCGCCGGGATCATTCTCGACAACTGGCTCAAGGGCCGCAGACGCCATGTTTGGATCTCAAAATCCGACAAGCTGATCGAGGATGCCCAGCGTGACTGGGGCGCGTTGGATCAAGAGAAGCTGCTCGTGACGCCGCTGTCGCGTTTTCGACAGGGCAAGCCGATCAAGCTGGAGGAAGGCATCCTCTTCACCACCTTTGCAACCCTGCGCACCGATGAGCGCGAGGGCAAGCGATCGCGCGTGCAGCAGATCATCGATTGGCTCGGGAACGATTTTGACGGTGTCATCGTCTTCGATGAAGGTCACGCCATGGCCAACGCTGCCGGCGGCAAGACCGAGCGCGGCGACAAAGCGGCATCGCAGCAGGGCAGGGCCGGTCTGCGCCTGCAACGCGCCCTTCCGGACGCCCGCGTCATCTACGTCTCGGCAACCGGTGCAACTGACGTGGAATCCCTTGCCTATGCCGAGCGCCTCGGTATGTGGGGCAGCAGCGACTTTCCATTTCCTACGCGCTCCGAGTTCATTGCCGCGATCGAAGATGGTGGTGTCGCTGCCATGGAAGTTCTCGCAAGAGACTTGAAGGCTATGGGCCTCTACGCATCGCGGTCGCTCTCCTTTGAGGGCGTCGAATACGAGCTCCTCGAGCACGAGCTCACCGAGGAACAGATCCGCATCTACGATTCCTATGCTGAGGCGTTCCAGGTCATCCACAATCATCTGGACGCTGCCATGGAGGCGTCGGGCATCACTGGGAAATCCGGAACGCTCAACAAAAACGCCAAGGCGGCCGCGCGTTCGGCCTTCGAGAGTTCGAAGCAGCGCTTCTTCAATCACCTCTTGACCTCAATGAAAACGCCGGCCCTCATCAAAGCGACCGCTGCAGATCTCAACGAGGGTCACGCTGTGATCGTCCAGCTCGTCTCGACGGGAGCGGCTTTGACCGAGCGTCGGCTGGCGCAGATCCCCACCGAGGAATGGGACGATCTGCAGGTGGACGTCACTCCGCGGGAGTATGTGGTCGACTACCTGATGCATTCCTTTCCCGTGCAGCTCTTCGAGGAATTTTCCGACGCCGAGGGCAATCTCAGCTCGCGGCCGGTTCATGATGCGGACGGCAACCCGGTGATCTGCCGGGAGGCCGAGCGGCGACGTGACGAGCTGGTCGAAACCTTGGGCAGCCTGCCGGCGATCCCCACCGCGCTCGACCAGATCGTCCAGCACTTCGGCACCAGCCAGGTCGCCGAGATCACCGGCCGCTCGCGTCGCATCGTCCGTCGCGAGGACAGCAGCTCCATCGCCCGCTATGCCGTGCAGAACCGGCCGGGCAACGCCAATCTCGACGAGGCCCGCGCCTTCATGGACGACGAGAAGGGTATTCTCGTCTTCAGCGACGCCGGCGGAACCGGCCGATCCTATCACGCGGATCTTGCCGCCAAAAACCAGCGCCTGCGTCTTCACAACCTTCTGGAAGCCGGATGGCGCGCCGACGTGGCGATCCAGGGTCTCGGGCGCAGCCACCGCACCAACCAGAAACAGCCCCCGAAATTTCGGATGATTGCCACGAACGTTAAGGCGGAACGGCGCTTTCTCTCGACCATCGCCCGCCGCCTCGACACGCTCGGCGCCATCACCCGCGGCCAGCGCCAAACCGGCGGGCAGGGCATGTTCCGGTCCGAGGACAATCTCGAATCGCAATATGCCCGCGATGCACTGCGGCAGTTCTATGGACTGCTGCATGCCGGCAGGATCGAAGGCTGCTCACTCGACAAGTTCGAAAGCATCACTGGCCTATCGCTGACCTCGGAGGAGGGCGGGCTGAAGGACGAGCTGCCGCCGATCCAGACCTTCCTCAACCGCATGCTGGCGCTGACGATCGCCATGCAGAACGTATTGTTCGAGGCCTTCGAGCAGTTGCTTGCCGCCCGCATCGAGGGGGCGATCGCGGCCGGGGTCTACGACAAGGGCCTGGAAACGATCATCGCCGACAGCATGATGGTCACTGAGCGCCGACTGATCTACTCGCATCCGGTCACCGGTGCGCAGTCGCATCTCCTGACGATCGAGCGTAGGGACCGCAATGCACCGATGCAGCTCAAAGATGTTCAGAGTCTTGTGCAGCAGGATCCACGCGCCAAGCTGATGATCAACGGCAAATCCGGGCGACCTGCCGTGATGGTCCCGACCCGCTCGATCATGCTGGACGACGGCTCCATTCAGCCGCGCGTGGCGCTGATCCGGCCGATGGACGAGCTGCGCTTCGAAGTCCGGCAGCTCGAAGAGACCAACTGGCAGGAAACCGACGAACGGGCCTTCGCGGAAGCCTGGGATGCCGAGGTCGCTGCCGTGCCGGAACTCTCGACGTGGACGATGCACATCGTTAGCGGGTTGTTGCTGCCGATCTGGAAATTGCTGCCGCAGGACTTTTGCCGGGTGCGGCGACTGCAGACCGATGACGGCGAGCGGATCGTCGGCCGGGTCATCGCTCCGGATCGGCTCACCGGCCTCTGCCGCAACTTCGGGATCGATCAGACCACGGTGATCGCGCCGGACCAGGCCTGGGCATCGGTGGTCGATGGTTCCTCGATCATCGGGCTTGCCGGCGACATGACGCTCCGCCGCGTGCGCGTCATGAACGAGTACCGCGTCGAACTGACCGGCTTTACCGACGGGATGCGCGACTGGCTGAGGTCGATCGGTCTGTTCTCCGAGATGATCAATTGGAAGCTGCGTTTCTTCGTGCCGGTGACAAACGAGGGTGCGGCCATTCTTTCGAGGATGATGCAGCGTCATCGTCTTGTCGATGTCGCGCGCCGGTCGTGACGGAGGTCTGCCATGCTCTCCGCCTCCGATCTGGCGGGCCGTCTCGCGCAAGACGCGGAGGCGGTCTGCCGCCACTACCTCTCCGCCGGCCGCCGGGCCGGCAACTACTGGCTCGTCGGCGATGTCGGCAACAACAAAGGCCGATCTCTTTACGTGCATCTGATCGGCCCGCGGGCCGGCCGCTGGACGGACGCGGCGACCGGCCAGTTCGGTGATCTGCTCGATCTCGTTCGTGAGACCTGCGGTCTTGTCGATTTCCGGGATGTTGCCGAGGAGGCGCGCCAGTTCCTTAGCGTTCCTCGGCTAGAGCCGGTGTCGTCTCGCACGGCGGACGCCCGCAATTCTGCGCCGGTCAAACGGCCTTCTGCTGAGCGGGCCGGTCGTCTGTTTCGTATGACGAAGCCTCTGGCTGGCACGCTTGCCGACTCCTATTTGCGCGAGCGCGGCATCCTACGGGCATCCACCCATCCGGCATTGCGCTTTCATCCGTCCTGCTACTATCGCGATTTCGTCACCGGCCAGACGAGCAGCTATCCGGCTCTGATTGCCGCCGTGACCGACGCCGCCGGCGCGATCACAGGAGTGCATCGCAGCTGGCTCGATCCTGACGGCGTCGGCAAGGCCAAGGTGGACGATCCCCGTCGCGCACTCGGCAGGCTGCTCGGCAATGGCGTCCGTTTCCGCTTTCCCGTCACCGATCCTGTACCGGTCCTGGCGGCGGGCGAGGGTCTCGAAACCATGCTGTCCTTGTCGCATGTGATGCCCGGCATGCCGATGGTCGCCGCCCTGACGGCCAATCATCTCGCGGGCTTCCACTTCCCACCCGGATGCCGGCGTATCTATATCGCGGCCGACGCGGATGCGGCCGGCCGCCATGGGATCGAGGGATTGAGCCGACGAGCGCAGGCGCACGGGATCCTGCCGTTGGTGCTGTCGCCGGAACTCGGCGACTTCAACGAGGATCTGCGCCGGTTGGGTCCGGACCGGCTGACAGGAAGCCTGCGGCTTCAACTCACTCCGGAAGATGCGATGGACTTCCTGCCCTGATGAGGTTGGCGGGAAGGGCAGGCGGGTGGGGCGGGCCGGTGGCGTGGCGAAGGACGGTCCACGGCGCCGGCTTTCGTATTGACGCGCGCCCGCGGGCCTGCCGAGAGGCGACCCTTACCACGCGGGCCTCCGGCCTTCAGCGGGTCGGTCGAGTTTCTTCCCCGCGCTGGCTTCGCCAGCGCTCCTCGCGGATCAAGAAACCCTCCCTCCGCCGCCCGGCGCTACGCTGGGCCGCTACGCTTCGCTTGCGGTTCCGGCCTCGGCCCGCGTGACCCGGGTTCGCCGTCAGGCCGCGAGAGGCGCGGCCCACCGAACGGAGACCATCATGGACCTTATCCTTCACGCCGACGACGGCTTCGAGCCCCATCACGCTTCCTCCCCGACCGACCGCTTCATCTACGAGATGCAGATCTTCGGCTATCGCCCCTTCCAGGACGAGCCCGATCCACGGCCATTGCCGGAGGAGCCGCAGGTCCAGTCATCGATCACCGCGATCTTCGATGCCTTCACCGAAATGCTCGGCGACACCCGGCTGGAGCCCGATCTCGAAGACCTGTTCTGGTCGATCCCCAATCTCTTCCATCGCGCCGGCGAGCGCATCCAGCGCGAGCTCGACCGCAATGAGGAAGCGCAGCGCACCGGCCAGCGCGAGCAGGACGGCTCGGAAGTGAAGAGTGTCGAACTGGAACGCCTCATCGCCGAAGGCATCACGCTCTTGGAACGTAGAAATAGCTTCGAGTTCATGCGCGACTACGCGGCCGATCTGTTCGAGGGGCAGACCGGCTCGTCCTGGCGGCCGCGCACCGGCTCGAAGGTCAACCACGCTAACATGACGGCGGCGATGATCGATAGCCGGGACTTCCTCTCCGCGCGCCGGCGCGCCGAAACCGAGGTGCTGATCCCCGCCGGCACCAAGATCGCGTTCTCCGGCGGCATGGACTATAACGACCATGAGCGGATCTGGGCCAAGCTCGATCAGGCGCATGCCAAGCATCCCGACATGGTGTTGCTGCATGGCGGTTCGCCGAAAGGTTCTGAACGTATCGCCGCCTGCTGGGCGGAGGCTCGGAAGGTCACGCAGATCACCTTCAAGCCCAACTGGACCAAGCACGCCAAAGCCGCCCCGTTCCGGCGCAACGACGAGATGCTCTCGGTCATGCCCGCGGGATTGATCGTCTTTCCCGGAAACGGCATCACCGGCAATCTCGCCGACAAGGCACGCCGGCTCGGCATCCCGGTCTGGCAGGCATCAGGAGACGGCACGTGAGCGCCGTTTTCCTCGAAAGATGGAAAAGATGGAAAACATGGGAAAATTGGATTATATGGAGAATCGTACCGGAGACCACAGCCATGAAGCAGTTCACGACAGGCGACTTGAATAAACAAATCGGAGATATTACCGATGCGGCAAGCCGCGAGCCGGTCGTGCTCACCCGTCACAAGAAGCCGCGCTTTGTGCTGATGAGCTACGATCACTATGAGCGCATGCGCACCGGCGGCGACCCGCGCCGCGCCTATCATATCTCGGAAATGCCCGACGAGCATGCAGCACTGTTCGATGAGGCGCTCGATCGGCTGGCGCGTGGCGAAGGTTACGATGATGAGCCGTGAATTCCACCCCGGCGAGGTCATCTCCTATCCCTATCTCTGGGCCTGGCAGCAGCAACGCGGAGAGACCGAAGGTCGCAAGCAGCGCCCGGTCTGTGTCGTCATCGCCATCCGAAGCGCGGCCGACGGAAACACGCACCTGGCGCTTCTCGCCATCACCACCCAACCGCCGCAGACGGGTCGGGCCGCACTGGAGATCCCGGACATCGAGCGCAAGCGCGCGGGCTTAGGCGATCTCAAGCAGTGCTGGATCATGGTCGACGAGTACAACTACGATATCCTCGAGCGCTCGTGGTACATCGAGCCCGATCAGCAAATCCTCGGCCGCTTCAGCAAATCCTTCATGGTGAAAATCGCCGGCCTGTTTGCCGAGACGCGCGGACGAACCGGCCGGGTCAACCGTCTCGATTGAGACTTGCCGCCGCTTCATGCGGCTTCTTCTCCTTCTTGATCCCTGCCGCCCTCCCGAAAACGCGTCTCCGCCATGGCGGATCTTTGGCGCTCTCTATCGATGCGGCTACGATTGCGTAATCGGCCCGCCGGTGGCGAACTGTTCACGATCGATCTCGATGCTTCACCATCGATGCACCCCGGGGGCGGCATCCCCGAAAATCACATCAGTCATGCGATCCTGCTCCGCACAACTGCAGTCGCGTCAGAGGAAGGCCGACAATTCGAGTGTCACGCCGACCGAAGCCGTCTCTGATGACGAGGATGGGATTAGGACGGTGCTGATCTCTCGCATCGCGTCCGATGGGTGGACGGCTAGCGTCCGTTGACCCGCCCCCCACCGACGCATGCCACGAGCGCGGCACTCGGCGGGTCCGCAAAGGGCAGCCAAGACGAGGTCTCCTGCCGACGTCGCAATCAAGGACCATTCCCGTTCTTCATGTCGCCTTTCTAAGGGACCGGCCGCGATCAGCGTCAACCCGCAAGGGGTTCCCCTTCGCTCACGCTCCGGTGACGCCTGCGGCGAGGCCCCTTCTTCGGGCGCCATCGGGAATGGTCCCGATGCAACGAAGGAGACAATCCCATGGCTACCACGATCGCAACCCTCACCGAAAAGACCGACGGCACTCTCGAAGGCGTCTTCGCCACCATCCGGGTCAACGCCCCGATCGCCATCGTCCCGAACGCCAACAAGGCGAGCGAAGAAGCCCCGGACTACCGCATCATCCACCGCAAGACCGGCTTTGAGATCGGCGCAGGCTGGAACCGCATCTCCCGCCAGACCGGCGAAGAATACATCTCCACGAAGCTCGAAGCGCCCGAAATCGGCGTGATCTTCGGCAACGTCGCCCCGGCGCCCGGCGGCGAGCCCGGCAAGAAGGTCATCCTCTGGAACAGCCCGGCCTGAACCGGACCGCCGGCCCCGATTTCGGGGCCGGCGTCCCCCATTCTAAAGGAGGCCGCCATGAGCCGCTACACAATTACCGTCACCAGGACCGCATCCCGCTACGCCGATCCAGACGCTACCATTGGCTACGACCGCCCGCTTCAGACGTTCTTCCTCCAGGCATTTTCGGACGCTGGTGGCGAGGATCTTGAACTCTGGCTTGGCACGGACTTCCGGGAGTTCGAAACACTGACGCAACTACGTACCGCAGCAGTCGCACGCGGTTTCGACTTCATACCCTTGGCATCCGGCATTCTTCACAAGCTGCTGGACGACCACGCCCGCGAAGCGCATCACACGGTCAGCGACACGATCATCCAGGATCTTCTTGAGCGGGCATTCGCCCGCTGACGCAAACCGAAAACGAACATAGCCCGGCACGGCGCCGGGCTATTTTTTTGCCATGAGGAGAAGATCACTTGTTCAGTGCAACCTTCAGGGCCTTCGCTGGCGTGAACGCCAGCTTCTTCGCCGCGGCAACCTTGATCGTCGCGCCGGTCGCAGGGTTGCGCGCTTCGCGCTCCGGTGTCGCCTTCACCTTGAACTTACCGAAGCCGGGCAGCGACGTCTCGTTGCCGGCCACGGCCGCCTGGGTGATCGAGGCGATCACTGCCTCAACAATGGCTTTTCCCTGAACCTTGGTGAGGCCATGCTCGCTTGCAATCTTGTCGGCGATTTCATTGGTTGTGGTCATTTTCTTCTCCGCATCGTTTCAGACGCAGAATCCCTGCCATTGCCGACCGGACCTGTCATTGACACGCTGCGGCAAATGGCGCGGAAAGCCCGGGATCTCCACAGTTATTCACCTGATCACATATCAGTAACCCGATGACGGGCATCGAGCCCGTCCTCGCGTTCGGGTGCTATACGGAGAGGAAATGTCTGCTCAGTCCGTCCGAGGATGTCATGGGGGCGTGGCGGCCTCAAGGACGAGCGGTGCCCCCAATTTTGCCTCCGCTCCGGTTCCCTGCACTCCGACAAAATCGGCACCCCCACTCGCCGCCGCTGGCGGTCGCGTTCCGCGATCCCTGACCCCGCCACGCCCCCATGACCGCGCGCGTCGTCTTTCACAAAGGTCAAGGAGACGACGATGCTTTTGGAACAACACATTGAAGAGCTTCGCCTCGAACTGCGCGAAGCAAT
Source organism: Sinorhizobium sp. CB7 (assembly GCF_041357635.1). NCBI lineage: Bacteria > Pseudomonadati > Pseudomonadota > Alphaproteobacteria > Hyphomicrobiales > Rhizobiaceae > Sinorhizobium > Sinorhizobium sp. CB7. The sequence goes on along the minus strand of NZ_JAULLL010000011.1, from coordinate 253,837 downwards.
CGACCCGGTCGAGCGCCGCGAGATCGAAATCGAACTGGAGCTGGCTCGCGCCGAGCTGGCGGTGATCACCGCAGAGCAGGAGGGCGCAATCGACGCCGAGCCACCCTTCTAAGGGTGACTTTTGCCATGCCGCCTGGCCTGTCGCGCCGGATCGACCGGCGCTTCAGGGCCGAAGCCTCGCTTCGCCATCAGCAGGTGCCAGAGCGGGAAGGGCGGAAGCGGTCGGATTCACCACTGCACTTTGAGCCCATACCATCGACACGAAGATGTCATCAGCCCCCACGGGGACTCCCTTTGCTATCGATCACTCGATGCATCTTGCCCGATGAGCAGTTTCGGCCTGTATCCGCGCGACCGTCTCTTTCGCAAAAGCTGAAGGAAGAGCCTGACCGCCTCTTCCTCCCGTGCGAAATGATGCTCCCGCCTTTGGCCTCTTGCGCCGATACGACCCCATCGGCGGATGAGACAGGCCTCGCCGAACAGGTTTGGCTCGATCGACATGGCATAGTAGCGGGCCATGTTTTTCTTGGCGTCGATGCGTTCGACATAGAGCTGGTAGCGTTGCGCAATCATGAAACGGAGAATCGGGCAAGGCGGACTCGGCGTCCAACGACATATTTGAATCGGTAGATCTCGATTGATTCCTGCTGATGATGGGTTGGCGGCTGATGATCCGGGCGAGCCGCCTGCGGCGGACGGTGCTATTCGCCGTCGCTCACGGAGCCCGTAAGCGGTCTCCGCCCATTCGGGTTACGCCCCTCTCGCAACTGCCGCACCGGCGGCGCGAAGTCTCCGCGATGGTGGCTGAGGATAGACTCCATGGCCGGCTGGACGCCGGATAAGGACACGGCGCCTGGGGGGCCGTGGTTCTCTCTCTCTCTGACGTCCCATTGTGCACCCGCCACTCCGGCGTCAAGGACTGCGCGGCCCCCTCCAATTTTCAGCCGCCGTCCCTTCGGGCCATCGCCGGAAAATCGGTTCCTCCGCTTGCCGCCGCTGGCGGTCGCGGTCCGCGATCCCTGACCCCTCGCGGCTACGGTGCGGGCTCCTTTCGTCAAAGACAGAAAGGAGACACTACAATGTCCGATGACTGCTACTACGTCCATCAGCTCGCAGTGCTCGCGGGCTTCAGGCTTATCGTGCTTGCAAATCGCTTGGCTTGCGAGGATGAATTCCTATTGGAACTGCATGACGGGCTCGCCGAGGGGCTGGCAGCGGCAATTGCGCGGCTGCGATCTATCATGGCGCTGGAGCGCCAAGTCGCCAGCGAGACGGATGAGGAAGGCATCGCCGCTTTCCAGCTTCATGGCGAAGAGGAATGCTTTGCGCGTTACCGGATCACCTTGCTCGACGACCTCGAAATCGACTTCGACACAAACGAGTACCGTGTGAACGGCGGCGAATGGCACTATGCGCTGTCGGCCGATTGCGACGGCGTCGAGATCAGCTATCCGCGCCTTGTCGACCTCACCGATGCCGAACTCGGCACGCTCGCCCCAATCATCCGTGCCATCCGCAGCCAGGCGGGCATCGATATCAGCATCGCACGCGTCGTCTACGATTGATGCGCCGGTGAGAGACGGACGTCTCCGTCTCTCACCTCTTCCTAGGCTTGACCGCTCTGCAGGCATCGAGCCTGCGCGCGCTCTTGAGGGGAGAGACTTGCCGCCTCTCCCCTCAAGCTCCCCTCTCCCTGGAGTGCGGGTCAAGACCCGCCCGGCCTTTCGGGCCGGTAGACGGACGCTGCCGCGACTTCCCCAAACAACACGGAGCGGAGGATCACCTTACGCTGCGCCCTCATGTTTCGGGCATCCACTTCAGGCGATCCTCCTCTCCTGCGGTGCGCTCGCCGGTTCGTCGCTCATATGCCATCGATGTCCGCTCCCTCCGGTCACGGACATCCCGGCACTTCGCGCCGACGGCTCGCTTCAGCATCTCTCATCAAACCGGCCTGGCCATCGTGCTGTTCCTCCGCCGCGGATCACAGGCCATGAGCCTGTGATCGCTATTGCTTCGTCTGACGACTCGCAACAGCATCGGCGCGTCGGGCACAATGGCCAGGCCGGTTTGATGAGAGATGGCAGGATAGGCTAACGGTATACCGTTAGCCGTTTCGCCCGAGGGGCGACTACCGCGGCGAGCCCGACCGCAGCCGCTTTCGATTGACAGCGTGGCCGAGAATGATGTCCGGCGGCAATGCTCATAGATTCGGAAAGGGGAGGAGGGGGGAGGGCAGACCGCCCGGTCGTGAAGGGCTCTAATCAGCGAATGCACGTGTGAGCGTTTCGGCGATAAGGCGAAAGGTTGGTTCCCCCGCTATGCGGATCGGTGAGCGCGCGAATAGGTGAATAACCAGATCTGCGAGTAAGCGCAGCGCGCAATGAGTGAATAGCTCGACGCGCAGATAGATGAATCGGCGATCTCACGATCCGGCAAATCCGCGCGTCGGCGAATTGGTGGATGGGCGGATCGGTTGTTGTGCGAATGATGATATTTGCGATTCCGCGAACGAGCGTATCCGCGAACGACTTCTTCCGTGATTATCTCAAAAGCGATCTCGCGCAATGCGGGAATGAGCGAAAGAGAAAATCGTCGCCATGAACAACGAGTGATACGGCGGATCGGCGGACCGGTTATCGCCGCGTTTTCCGCGGGTCACGTGCGAGTAGTGCCACGTTTGCTTTCGCAACATGGGAACGCTCTGGAAAACAATAGTTGCCGGCTTTTATCGAGTTGGATGGCCGGATCAGGCCATTTAGTTGGTGGAAATTGATCAATAAGCGCCGTCGCCAGACATCCATCCTTCATTTACACTGCCGCCTTCAACCACGAGGGCTTCATCATGAAATCCTTCAGCTTTGCGGTGGCGCCGGAGAAGCTTTGGCAAGCCATCAATCCATGGACGCTTTACCAGCAGGGAGCACAGTTCGGATTCATCAACATCGATCTGGGTTCGACACCCGCGCCCCAGACAGAGCAGACCATCCTGGACGAGGTAGGCAGCTATGGCCGGCAAATCGGGCGGCTTGGCGATGCGCTGGAGGTGCTACTGCGCCATGTTCCTTTAGAGAATCTGTCGAAAGACGAGACCGATGCGCTAGACGTCCTCAAGGGTCAGCTCGCCGAGATACGTCAGATCAAGGAGAGACAGGGACGCAAGCAACCCCCACATCCTTGATCAACAAAGCTATGATTCATCCCAAAGAGGAACTGCCGCGAATATTTCAGGCGAATCTCTTCCGCTTTTATGAGCGTGTTGTGGCGCCGGCTTTTGACAATCTCCCTGAACCGCCGCCGCTGGAATTCGGTGATGTCGATACAATCGACGTCTTTCTCGACAGAACGGCTGCGCAAGTCGACGCCCACACGCGCAACGAGGCCGCCAAAGCCTTCGTACTGACGACCGCCGGTCTGTTCGAGCGCCAACTGCGTCACTGGGCGCTTCACCTTTTCGGGCACGCGCGGCTCCTTGATGTGCGCACTCAGGGTTTCGAGGCATTGCTCACTGACTGCCTTCGGGAAGTCGGCGTAGATGGCGGTCCAGATGACGTTGCGCTGGATTTGATCGAGGCCTTTCTGGTGGCAAATGTCGTGCGTCACGGCGATGGCCGGACGAGCATCAAGCTACGCTCTGCAGCTCCAAGGCTATGGGCCTATGATCGAAGCGAATATGTGGACATCAATGCGGGGCAGTCGCCGGATAGCGAACAAATCCGTATCCGGGCGGACGATGTGAAGCGATATTTTCGAGCCAGCTTACGCTTTTGGGGGACGCGTCGATCCACTCCCGATGGCGGCTAGGGAACCGCCGATTTAGATCATCCCTCGGCATCCTTGAAGCGGTATCAATCCCACTCGGCCGGGGACGTTTCAGCTTTTCCCGCTTGAGCAAACCATCCGTCGCTGATACTTATACTAGAGTATAAGTATACCATTTGATCAATCCAGCGGGGCGGGCAACAGACCGTTCAATCAACAATCGGATTTGGCTCTGATACACAATCGATCCCTCCTGACGAAAGAATGGTACAAAGTGCCGTTCTCAGCGGACTGCCCAGGTTGTGGTGCACAGACGCGGTCTGCCGCCGTCGTGGTCGGCCCTTCGAGCCTGGTCGGGGACGCAGGGTCCGTGTCGGAAAGCGATATACTGGCGAAGCCCCGCAGACCACTTGATGCTTTCGCATTCGTTGAGGCACTGGGCGGTCAGACCGAACATGTCGAGCGATCCGTCGTCAACCGCTTCCATAGTACCTTCGCTTTCCTGAACGGCAAACTGACCTCCATTTGCGAACACTGCGCAGAAAACCTTCCACCCGCTGCAATCCGCTCCGCCGTCATGAACGGCTTTGTTGGGCTTGGCCAGAAGCGCCTTCTGGTGAACGAGCGCTTGATGCTCTTTGCCTCTGACGCGGTGCTGACGGAATTTCGTGGGGAGACCTCGATAGAGGAAGGCGCTATGCGCGATCCGGATTATGCGCTCCTGCTCATCTGCGACACAGAAAGCGCGATCGGCGAAACCGGCACGATCGAGCTCTGGCATAGCATTGCGCGTGACGACTACGCCATCGTGGTCAAAGGCCACGATGGTCGCGAGATGTTGCGGGACGCCTTCAACGATGACCTGAAGGACGTCGTAACAACTATTTTCGATCTCGGACTGGTGCTCACCCAGCTTCACTTGGCTCAGGCATCGTCACCCTATTGCGGGCTTGCCCGCGACCTTTTTCTCGAAGCCCTCGAACATGCCGGCTATCGGCAGGCAAGCTAGAAAGCAACACTATGCGGACTTTCACGAAGCTCTTCGGATCTCTCGCGGCGATGGCGGTGCTGGCAGGATGTGGTCACCAGGTTGAGCGGTCGCGGCCACAGCCGCCAGCGCCGTTTGCGTATCTGAGCCTCGCAGCCTGCAAAGCCTATTCCAGCAACATCGTCGAGTGCCAACTCGAGTATGGCACCGACTTCGGAGGCCAGCGTCTTGGCCCGGTCCAGGAGAGGGGCCTGTCGATTGCCGGCGACGGCGAACGCTACCAGATCGAGTCCTGCTATCCAGTGGCGAGGATAAAGAGGGAATTGCCAAACTTCGTGTGCCGAATCTCTGTCGGGACCTCAGGCGCTGAAGCCGGTTCGGTATTGGTCAAGGGCGGTACCGCGGTCCGTCTTGCTCGCATTTTGGGAGACCGCGAACAGCTTCAGTATCGCTGGACCCCGGATAAATGGTCGCGGCTAAAGGACTGAATTTCTTCAGGAAGCTCTCCTCCTGACGTAGCCCAGCTACGCTATAATTATACTCCCGTTAAACTTTAGGGTTGATTTCCGCAGCCGAATGCAGTTCAAATTCTTATACCGCAGTATAAGTTTGCATTGGTTCTGCCATGGATCGCATCCCGCTTTCGCCTGTGAAGAGACCGCACAAGACATGGTCGCGGAGCGCGCTGTGGATCGCCGGAACGTCGGCTCTTCTCCTCACCGGTTTTGCCTCCGGCCCAGATGACAACGGCGGTCACATCGCCTCGGGAGTATCGACACAGGTCGATCATCCCAGCGGGATGGAGCTGAAGGCGGGCAATATCGCGGCCCTGCCGCCAAATCCCGCGTCCTCTGCCTTTATTGCTTCGCCACAGGATGTGCCGATGATCGATCCTGACAGCTTCAACGAGCGATTTAGCGGGCCGTTTACTGAAGATGCGCTTCGCGCCAGCGTTCGCCCGTTGGATTTCATTGGAGGGTTTGATGACGGTGTTGAGCGATCGCCCAGGGAAGCGGCTGGAAGCACGAATGCGCGGCGCGAGCGCGCGGTGCGTTCGCTGGTGGGCGTCTACTCACTTGACCGGGCTTCTCTTCCCGGTCTTGCCGAGGCGCCAATCGAGCCTCATGAAGATGTCAGCGCACCGGCCACACAGGCCCGACCCGATCTTTTATCCGGCATCCCCACGGACTATGCCAAACTGGCATTGACGGTCGCCGGCAAGGAGGAGGTTGATCCGAACTGGGTGCTTTCGGTCATGCGGGCCGAAAATGCCGCGTTCGATCCAGACCTGGTGAGCTCCGCCGGCGCCATCGGTTTGATGCAAGTCATGCCCCGGATCGGCGAAGCCTTCGGTGCGACCGATCTGACCGATCCCGAACAGAACATCCGCGCCGGCACGCGATTTCTCCGTGTCTTGATCGCCAAGTACAGAAATCCTGTGCTGGTCGCCGCAGCCTACAATGCTGGCGAGCCGAACGTCGACCTTCGCCATTCCCTGCCATTGATCCGCGAGACCGCCGACTATGTCACGCGTGTCGTCGGATACTACACCGGCACAGCGGCTGGTCCGACCATCCCCCAAGCCGGCCCGCCGTCGGAGTTCGTGCCCAGGTCGAAGCGCCGCACCGGGCCTGCCGAGCGGGCCAAATCCCCCATGCTTGTTTTCTCAGCTGCAACCCCGTTCCCGCCAGACGTCCGTCCTCAGCGTGAGGAGCGGCGGAAAGACGCCGGCGGGCCGGTCAAAATTGTCAAGGAAGAGGTGTTTCAATGAATCCCATCGCGTTGGTAGTTCAGACAGCCGTTCTCTATGGCAGTGTTGCCTGGTCCGCTTTGGCCCGGCGCAAATGGGGTGGCAATGCCGCCATCGTGCTTGCGGCCAGCCTTATCTTGCTCGTCAGCCAGTACGAGCCGGCGGCGGCGCAGAACCTCGATGCCTTGCAAAACGCCGCGGATCGGCTGGTGCAGTTCTTTGTCGGCCCGTTCGGTCGCTCCGTGGGGGCGATCGCCTTCATCGGCATGTTTCTCGCCGCAGCCTTCGGCTATTGGTCTTGGGGAGCGCTGCTTCGGGTTGGAGGAAGCCTTGCCGGCATGTATGCCTCCGCCGAACTCGTCGACTTCCTGGCCGGTAGTGGATCTTGAACCATGGCTGGAGCAGGCAACACCGCCGGCGGTGGCGACGAGTACATCGAGTCCTATCCCGTGATCTTGGCGCTGACGCGCCCGCCGACGGTCATGGGAATACCCTACACCTATTTCCTGGCCGAGTGCTTCGTCTCTTTGATGGCCTTCATGATTCTCGGATCCATTCTCTGGTTCCCGGTCTCCTTCGTGGTCCTCCACAGCATTCTCTACGTCCTCACAGTCAAGCTCGATCTTTGGTTTTTCGAGATCGTCGGACGTCTCAGCATGTGCGGTGTCAACCCTCTTGGCCGAAAGCTCGGTGGCGGCGTCAGAACCTACGGGGTATAAGCGATGAACACGATGGCGAGATCGCTGAAAGGCAGTCTGTCGAAGGGTTGGGAGATCTTTGCGGACCGCAATGTCGCGACGCATGTTCCTTTCTACGTTCCGATCGAAAACGGCATCATCCGCCTGAAGAACGACTGCCTCGTCTCGACCCTAAAGCTCACCGGCTTTTCCTTCGAGACGGCCGATATCGAAACGATCAACATGTTGCAGCGGCAGCGCAACGCCGCCTTCCGTGCGATCTCCTCGATCGGCAGCTTCGCACTTTATACCCATGTGATCAGACGTAAGGTTGCGCCGTCGTTGCCGTCAGCCTTCGCCGATCCGTTTATGGCGCGTCTCGATCACGTCTATCAGTCGAGCATCTCGAAGAACGAGATGTTCGTGAACGACACTTATGTCTCGCTGGTCGTACGCCCAATGTTCCGGAAGGGATCCGCGCTCTCCCGCCTGATGGGCGCGGGCGGCACGATCGTGCGCAAGGAACAGTTCCGCGCTATGCGCGACAAGCTAGTAGAGGCAACGCGAGCGCTGGAGAAATCGCTTTCCGTCTATGGGCCGAAGGTCCTTCGCGACGTGCAACGCGTACAAGCTGACCTCGGCGATAACAGAAAAGTCTTCCGCGACGTCTCCGAAGACATGATGGTCGACGAGGTTGCCCGCAAAGTCTGGTTCTCCGAACAATGTGAGTTCTTCTACACACTGCTGAACGGCGGACGCGTCCGACCGATCCGTCTTGGGAACATCCCGATCGACGAGATGCTGCCGGCCCGCAGGACGTCGATCGGCAATCGCATCATCCACCTACAGGGCGACATACCGGACGACGATCGTTATGCGGCGATGGTTTCGCTCAAGGAATATCCGCCAGAGACCGGAGCCGGCATGCTCGACTATGTCCTCAAGCTGCCATTCGAGCTTGTGCTGACCCAGTCGATGTCCTTTGTCGACGATATGGCGGCGCGAAGCCGGATCGAGCGGCTGGACCGACAGATGTCGAAGGCTGACGAAGGCGGATCGAGCGTCCAGGCCAATCTCGACATCGCCCGGGACGAACTTGCCCGCAAGCGTGTTGCCTTCACCGAGCATCATCTCACCGTGATGCCGGTCGCGAAAACCACCGCCCAGCTTGATGATGCCGTTGCCTTGATCGGCAACGAACTTGGCGCGCTCGGCGCCTCCTATGTCCGCGAAGATCTGAATGCGGAGCCAGCCTACTGGGCGCAACTGCCAGGCAATCAGGCCTATATCGCACGACGCGCGCTGATCTCTACGCTGAATTGTGCCGGCTTGAGCAGCTTTCACGCCTATCCCTACGGCAAACCTGACGGCAACCACTGGGGGCCGGCAATCACGATCTTCGAGACGACCTCAGGCACGCCCTTCTTCTTCAACTTCCACCAGGGCGACGTCGGGCACACGACCGTCTTCGGTCCGACCGGTTCCGGCAAGACCGTCATCATGGCCTTCCTGATCCTGCAGGCCTATCGCGTCAGTCCGCGTCTGAAGACAATCGTCTTCGACAAGGACCGTGGTCTCGACATCATGGTACGGGCGGCGGGCGGAACCTACATGTCGCTGGAGCCCGGCCAGCCGTCGGGATGGAATCCGCTGCTGCTCGACGACACCGAGGAAAACCGCGTTTTCCTTTACGGGCTCCTAAGCTTCATGCTGAAGCCATCAAAGGACGGCGAAAGCCTGACCCCGCAGGAAGAGGCGATCATCCGCAATGCGATCAAGTCGGTCCTCAAGACGAAGGACAGGTCGTATCGTCGTCTTTCGTCGCTGAGGGCATTGCTCGCCGGCAGCGAGCGGACCGAGGGCAGCCTGATTGCCCGGCTCGAAAAATGGGTCGACAAGGGACCCTACGCTTGGCTCTTCGACAACGCCGCCGACAATCTCGATATCTCGCGACCGATGATCGGCTTCGACATGACGTCGATCCTCGACGATCCAACGGTGCGCACCGCAGCCCTTCTCTACATGTTCCACCGTCTGGACGCGATCTATGACGGCAAGGCGCCGATCATCAACCTGATGGACGAAGCCTGGAAGCTGCTCGATGACGACGAATTCAAACGCACCATGAAGGACTATTTCAAGACCATCAGAAAGCGAAATGGTCTTGTCATCTTCGGCACGCAGTCGGCCGACGATGTCGTGCGTTCGAGCGTCAGCCGGACAATTATCGAACAGACGTCGACCAACATCTTCTTTGCCAATCCGAAGGCTGACGAACACTCCTACATGGAGCACTTCGGCCTCTTGCGGGCGGAATTCGACTGGGTCAAGAACGGCGATCCGAGTTCGCGTTTCATGCTGATCAAGCAGGCAAAGAGCAGCGTAATCGCTCGCGTCGACATGTCCCACATGCCGGAGTTCATCAAGGTGCTCTCGGGCCGCGAGGAGACGGTGCGCGAAGTCGAGATGTTGCTCGACGAGTACGGCGACGATCCAAAGAACTGGCTCTCAAAGTTCTGCGACTGGGATGGGGTGACGGTCGATGAAGAACGCAAAGCACCTTGAGGGAGCCGCGGCCGGCGTTTTGGCCTTGGCTCTCGTCTTTCCCGTCGGCACAAGCCATGCGCAGGTCCCGGTCATCGACCAGGCGCGCCAGAAGATCCAGCAGGCCACCGAGAACTGGTATCAGTCCTATCAGGCCGATACTCGCAAGGTCAAAGGCGCCTCGGGCGGAACGACTGATAGTGTCGCCCCCGGTCAGGGCTCGGGCGCGCCGGCCGATTGCTCGGCCGACGGCATGGGGGGAGACACCGCGCCCGCGGCGCCATCGTCCCGGACGCCGAGCCAGCAGGAGGTTGCCAGCATGGTCCAACAGGAGGCGATCCGACAGGGTGTCGATCCGAATTTCGCGATGGCGATCGCCGAGCAGGAATCGCGTTTCCGCCAGTCGGCGCGGTCGGCGGTCGGCGCCACCGGTGTCATGCAACTGATGCCGGGCACCGCCGTGCAGCTCGGCGTCAACCCCTACGACACCCGTGACAATATTCGAGGCGGCGTCAAATACATCAAGCAACTCCAGGGGATGTTCGGTGACCGCTATGACCTGATTGCCGCCGGCTACAATGCCGGTCCATATCGGCAGTCGCTGCAGAACGGTCAAATCCCCAACATTCCGGAGACGCAGGATTACGTCCAGAAAGTCTCCGCCTACTATGCCCGTAACAAGACCCAGAACGGTGATCATGCCCCGATGGAGGGCACGGCCGAGCCCGAGACGGCGAGCTACGGAAACGGCTGCGGCGAGCAACTGAAGAAGGCGGTCGATCGCAACACGCAGGCACAGATCGAGCGCGGTTCGGTCTGGAACGAGTTGGTCGGAAAATCCATCGCTGCAAACCAGCAATACCTTCAGCGTCTGCAGGCCGGCCTGCAATCGTCATCGGCAGGTTTGCGGGGTAGTGGCGGGGGAAATTCCAGGGACCATGACGGCTCGCTTGTCATGGCCGAGATCCGGTGCCCGACCAACATCATCGACACCGGCGGCACGCGTTGCTTCGCCGTCCCATCCAACGCCACCACCGAACAGATCCAGCGCTGGCTTTCCGACCTGCAGGAACAGGCACGTGCGAATGGCGCGGTCGCGACCTTCACAGCGATGCAGGATCCCGCACTCGGCCTCGTCACGGTCGTCGATTCCAGGCCGACGTCAAATTGAGAACAAGAGAGGTTAGGCACATGAAGACAGCAGTGATCGCAGCGGCCTTTGCCATTGTTTCTGTCCCTCACGCTTATGCGCAGGTTCCGGTCAAGGATTCGCAGAACATCTCGATCAGCGAGGAGATCAAGCGCCTCTCGTCCGAGATCCAGCAGGACACGTCCGTCGTCAAGGATAACACCACGAAGACCTTGGCAGCGATCACCGGCGATCGGACGCAGGATGCGAGCCAGTTTGCCAAGCTCGCTACCGGCAATGGCTTCACCATGGGACAGGCGCCGGATTTCAGTACGGTGCTATCCAGCAACGCGGCGGTTTTCGGAGGCATCGGCGGGCAGTTCCAAAATACCGCAGCGAAGCTGATCAACGGCCTCAACCTCGTGAAGATGGTGGTCGATACCGTCAAGGGCGGTGAGCTTTCCGGCGCCAACCAGGCCTATTCGCAGGGCATCAATGCGCTGACAACGCTGACTGCGCTGACCGATGCCATGAACGGCGCCACCAAGGACCGGCAGAATTCGTTCATGCAGGCAACGCAACAAATCGGAACGGCGAAGGATCTGAAGGGGGCCCTGGAGCAGAACACGCAGATGGTGCTTCAGGGCAATCAGACCGCCAACGAAGCCGTCGGCTCGCTCAACAACCAGGTCATGCTCCTGAACCAGCAATATAAGGCCGCGCTTGCAACGTCGTCGCAAAACCTCAAGACCTTCGCGCCCCTACCCGACAGCGTCATGCGTGACGGGGGTACGCAGCCGCAGGGTACTTCAGTTCGCGACCAGCTGAAGGCCTTCGAGGACCAGAACCAGTGAAGGCTGTTCTCGTATTGGTGCTGACCGGTGCAATGCTGGCCGGTTGCGCCGGAAAGTACGAACAGCTCGCGAAATGCTCGGCCGATGAAAACCCGGTCCCGGCGCTCGGTTATGACACCCAGCCCGCGGCCACGCCCGCTGAGAATGCGCTCGCGGGCGTCGTCAAGGACGATTGCGGCCCGATGCGACCGGTCAATAACTTTCAGGATGAGACATGGATCCCGTCGGCTACGCGATAAACTTCTATGGCGACGCGCTACGATATTTTGACAAGATCAACGAGGCGTCGTTGGAACGGGCCTGGGGGCTTTTTGCCGAAAACAGAAATCTCGTTTCCGGCATCCTGGCGATCTTCCTGATCCTCTATTTCCTCTGGGGCGCGCTCGGACTGTCTAGCGTCTCCCTGCAGGACATGGCGGTCACCGCATTCAAGATCACGCTCGCCTATGCTCTTATCATGTCCTGGGCGCTCTTCTACGACAATATCGGCCAGTTCGTGCTGTCGGCGCCGCAGGATCTGGGATCGGCCATATCCTCGGCGATGGGTGGGCAATCGGCCGGAGCGGACATCGCCCAACAAGTCGCCAGCATGGCTCGAAAGGTCTACGACTTTGCCATGCAGCTCTTCAATTCCTACGAGTCTGGATGGTTGCCGAATGTAACGGGCGCTGTTGTCGTCTTCATCGTGCTGGTGTTCGGCCTCCTGCCGATGCTGCTGATCCTCACCGGCGTCACGCTCTTTGCCAAGATGATCACCGCCGTTATGCTGTCGATCGGTCCGATCGCCATCCTCTGCTATTTCTTCGGCATCAGCCGCTTTGTCTTCGACGCCTGGGTGAGGGGCGTTGCCTACGGCATGTTTATGTTGCTCTTCACCTACATCATGGCCGGCCTATCGTTCGGTTTTCTGATCGGCATGATGGACACGATCAACGGCGATATGGCCACCAAGGAGAACGCACTGGCGATCGTGCTCGCCATGGTGCTCTATCTCGCGCTGATCTCCTATTTCATCTTCCAGGTACCCGATTTCGCGCGGACCTTCGCCTACGGAGCAGCCTTCTCCGGTGTCCCGGGCGGGGGCGGCGTGGACACCGCCTACAGCAGTGCCCGCGGGCGCCTCTCCTCCAGCAATTCCCGCACCGGCCAGGCTGCGGCCATAGCGCTCAGCACGCTTGCCGGTCCGAGGGGTGCCGTCACGGCTGCGGCACTTGCAGGCCGCGGCAGTGTCGCGGGAGCCGGCGCGCTTGGCCGAATGCTCACCAATCGCCGCCGTAACAGCGAATGACGCTGTCGAGGATCAGCGATTTTACTCATTGCGACTTTGAGGTTTGAAACTTGGTATTGTTCAAAAGGCAATTGAAGCACGCGCCATCCGATCGTGCGCCTGGTCCCCAAGACATCTACGATCAACACCTCTCATGGGGAGAGAAGATTCGCTCGCTGCGGACCCTGATCGGTCTCATCCTGCTGGTCTTTGCGGTGGCGGGCTGGATCGTGGCCGGCGTACTGTCCTTTTCCGTCGCGCAGCTCTTCCCGCTCGTCCGCACCGAGGTCGTGCCCCTGATCGTCGACAAGAACACCGGCTACATGGAGACGGTGACAACACTCGACAGGGACCGGTCGAACGTTTCGGAAATCCAGGCGGTTCGTGCGTCCTTCGTCGGCAATTACGTCATCCGCCGCGAGACCTACGATCCCCGATATCTGTCGGAAAACTTCGACATGATCGCCCTTTGGTCGGACCCGGACTCGCCGGCCTTTAAGGATTATTCGGAATGGATGAACCCTTCCAATCCGAGAGGTCCGGTCAAGACCATGGGAACGACGGGCGAGATCCGACCGGAGATCCTGTCGGTCAATCCTCTCAACGCCACGACCATGTCGGTGCGCTTCGAGACCCGGGAGCGGCGCCGCGGCGGCGAGGTCGTCAATCGCTGGTCCGCGACGGTTCGCTACCGCCAGATCAATCTGCCCGCCAGCAACCGGGTCCGGCTTTATAACCCCCTCGGCTTCGTCGTCACCGAATACGTCAAGGTTCCTGAGACCATGCCCTCGGGGCTCGTGCAATGAAGCGGACGATGGCTGGAATCATCATGTCACTGCTTTTTGCAGCTTCATCGGTCCAGGCCGAACTCATTGCCCGACCGGGCAGGCTCGATCCGCGGGTGCGGACGTTGCCCTATTCGGCCGAGCAGGTCTTCGTGGTCACCGGCACTTACGGCATGGTGACGACCATTCTCTTTGGTGCGGATGAGGAGATCACTCAGATCGCTGCCGGCGACACGGTGTCTTGGCAGATGCTCACGTCAGCCGATCGACGCTCGCTCACCCTGAAGCCGATGGAAAAGGACGCGCCGACCAACCTCTCGGTGGTGACGACGAAGCGCACCTACTCGTTCGATCTACGCGTGAACGACAGCAAGGCGATTCAAACCCAGACTTTCAAGCTCCAGTTCATCTATCCGGAGGATGCTGGCCTAAAGGGGACGGCCGAACTCTGGAAGCAGGCTCAGGACGCCGAGCGCAATCCCAACATCAAGAACATCCGCCGCGACAAGGTCAATTATGACTATGGCTTCAAGGGCAGCGATGCGGCGAGACCCTTGTGGGTGTTCGACGACGGACTAAAAACCTTCATGAAATTCACTGGCGACGTGCCGGCGATCTTCATTGTCGATAACAAGCGGCGGGAGAGCCTCGTCAATTATCGCCGCGAGGCGGACTACATCGTCATCGACAGGGTCTCGCGGCAATGGACGCTGCGCTACGGCACCGAGAACGAGACCTGCCTGTTCAATCTCAGGACCGCCCCAGCCGACGTGCCGGCGCCGATCGAGGGTGCAGTGGCGCCGAAGCGGCTCGGCTCGTCAAGCACCGGCTCACCATTACAGTCACGGTAGGGAGGCACGATGTCTGATCCGAACTATCATTCGATCGAAACCGACACTGCAATTGGCGGACAGGTGAGGCGCTCCGGGTTCGGGCTGATGCGGCCGATCGCCGTGGTTGCGGCCATTGCTGGCATTGGTGTCGTCCTCTATTTCCTGCTTTCCGGCGGCGAGCGAGAACCGGCGGTCGATAATACACCGCATGAAGAGTTCCGTCCGGTGCAGGCACCGAGAAACGAAGGTTTCAATCCGCCAGCACCGCCCCCCTTGCCGACCGTGCAGGTGCCGGAGGCACCGCCTCCTCCGCCACCCCCGCCACCGGCGCCCGTGGTTCCGGCGCCGGCCCAGATCGCGCCGCCGGTCGATGTCGATTGCTCAAGGGGGAAGAACCCTGACGATCCAAAATGCATCGAGCTCGCCCGGCAGGCGAAACTGCTTGAGCGCGTGCGCTCCACTGCCGTCGTCTTCGATCAATCCGAACAGACAAACGGGGCGGCAAGGGCTTCGTCCGATACCACGGGAGCCGGCTTGTTCGGCGCGAATGGCCCGGCAGGCACGCCCGCTGGCGCGCCTGCCGATGCAGGTGGTGCCGTCGATGGCGATCGCGCCTTTCTGAAGGCGATGGGTCGGCAGGGGGTGGAGGTTTCGGTCGCCGCCGAGAACCGCCGTATCGATGCCTGGATCCCTCAGGGCACGATGATCCGCGGCACGCTGGAGACGGCGGTCAATTCCGACCTCGCTGGCATGGTAAAGGCGATCGTCCGGGAGGATGTCTATTCCTTCGACGGCCGACGCATCCTGATACCCGCGGGCTCCTCGCTGATCGGTGACTACAAATCCGGTGTCGAACGCGGGCAGGAGCGCCTGTTCATCGTCTGGACCCGCATGATCCGTGGCGACGGCGTTTCGGTCCAGCTCGGCTCGTACGGCACGGACCGTCTCGGCCGCTCCGGCATGACAGGCATCGTCGACCGGAAATATTGGGAACGGTTCGGGCCGCCGGCGCTGATGACGATGATCGGCGGGGTCACGCAATACATCGCCCAGCTCGGTCAGAAGCAGGACCGAAATATCACGGTCGTCAACACGGACGGAACCGTGACCAGTATTCCGCAGGACAACGGGACGGCCTCGCAGGACCGGGCGCGCGAGATCGGCGCCGAGACGATCGCGTCGGGCATTCAGCAACTCGCGACCGAGGCTTTTCAGGACACCCGCAACATCCGCCCGACGATCCACATTGCCCAAGGCTCCGACATCACCGTCTTCGTCACCCGAGACCTTGATTTCTCGGATCTTTATCCGGACCCGGTGCGCGAGGAGTTCGACCGCCTGCGCCGAAAGAAGGCCGGCAAATGAACGCGCACCCGTCGATCTCCGCCGAGCAGCACTTTCTTTCCGAGGCGCTCGAACCCATCAGACAGTTTCTCGACGATCCCGCAGTGGTCGAGATTTCCTGCCAGCGCAGCAACGAAATCTGGCTCGAGCGGATCGGCCAGCTCAGCATGATCAGGCAACAGGTCGATGGGCTCGATCAGGAGGCGATCCGCCATATGGCGTCGCGCGCGGCTTCGTTTACCAAGCAGACCATCAACGCTGAAAATCCGCTGCTTTCGGCAACGCTCACCAACGGCGAACGCGTCCAGTTCGTGCTCAATCCAACCTCCGCGACGGGCCACGCCTTTTCGATCCGTAAGCAATTTATCCGGCGCTTCGACCTCGACGACTACGAGAAGGCCGGAGCTTTCCGCTTCACCAAGGTGACGGGCGACGACTATATCGACAACGTCGATATCGAGCTGTCGCGCTTGCTGCGGGCAGGAAAGGCGCGGGCGTTTCTGCAGCTTGCGGCGATTAATCATCGCAGCATGCTCATCTCGGGCGGCACGTCTACCGGCAAAACGACATTCCTCAATACGATGCTGACGGCGATCCCCGACGACGAGCGTTTCATCCTCATGCAGGACACGGCGGAGCTGGAACCGCGCCAGGAAAACGTCGTCTCGCTGCTGGTCTCGAAGGGCGCCCAGGGCGAGGCGAGGGTCACGATGACCGATCTTCTGGCTTCCGCTCTGCGTCTCAGGCCAGACCGCATCTTCATGGGCGAATTACGCGGCGACGAGGCTTTCGACTTCCTGAACGCGATCAACACCGGCCATCCCGGCTCGATGTCGACCATCCACGCAAACTCGCCGCATCACGCCTTCAACCGACTGTCGACGCTGGTGCTGAACAGCAGTGTCCGCATGGAGCGCGACGATATCATCCGCTACATCCGCTCGATCATTCCGATCGTGGTCCAATTGAAAAAAGGCGATGCCGCCGGCGGCCGCGGTGTCAGCGAGATCTATTTTGCAGACGAGGTGGACGAAGATGGCAACCGTATACACGGACGCAGAGGCTGAACGCCCCAAACGGACGAAGCTTCAGGAGGTCTCGGTTTTCACGTTTCCGGTCGCGATGTGCGGTGCCGTGGCGATATGGCTGTTGTTCTTTACGCTGATCTACGACGCCTATGTCACATCCTTCGGGTCGACGTCCTATTACGATTATGTTGCCCAGGCGCGTGTTCTCGACAGCATTGCCTACACATGGTCGATCATCCGTACGCGAAACACCGTCGGGCTCTCGATCCTGGCGTTCGTTCTTGCCTCGCCATTTCTGTTTTTCCTGCTGAGCCTCTGGATGCTGAAAGGGGGCAGAGCGCTATCGCGTAAAATCCTCTATCTCCTGCATGTCAGGTCGATGTTCACCCTGATCGCGCATACGGCACTCATCTTCGCTGCGGCCTATGTCGCAGTGATTGTCTACGGAACGGTCTTTTATCTCGTTGCAAGCAAGGCCGGTGGGGTAGCCGGAATCGCGGACTATTATGGGGCTCACCTTGCGGCGATGTATCAGGCGCCCTTTGGAGCGACTGACGCGGCCGGCGCCTACCAGCGGCCGTCGCGGCAGACTGTGCTTGCGGCGCTCGCCGGTCTGGCGGCAGCAGGCGCCTTGGTTGGGTTTCCGATTGGGGCGGCGATCCAGAAACGCCAGCGCATGATCATGGGCAAGGCGCGACTGGCAACCTTGAAAGACGCCGCCGATTTCCGGCTGCGCGACAAGCACGGCATCGTTCTTGGTCTCAAGCAGGGCCTTCTTCTGCGTAACGACGGCGACCAGCATGTCATGGTCATCGGCTCGCCGGGGCAGGGCAAGTCCCGCGGCTTCGTCATTCCGACGATGATGAGTTTCAAGGGATCGCAGATGGTCCTCGACATGAGCGGCGAGCTGTTCGAGGAGACGTCGGGCTATCTGAAGGACCAGGGCTACGAAATTTTTCTGCTAGCGCCAGGATCCAAATTTACCGATGGCTATAATCCACTCGACCTGATCAGCGCCGATCCGAACCAGCGGATCACCGACCTGCAGAAGCTGACGCAGATGTTGCTGCCGGAGCGTCTGCGCTCTGATTCATCGGATTTCTGGGAAGAGAGCGCCAGGATCCTGCTGACGGCCATGCTTGGTTTCGTGCTCGAATGCCCGGACACCCGAAAATCGCTGAGCGAACTCTACCGCATCCTCAATTCGATGTCGGACGAGCGCAAGGCGATCATCCAGCTCCTGGAAAATTACGAGGCCGTTCTTTCCGATCAGACCCGCATGCAGCTCACCAAATTCGCGGGCCGACATGAAAAGCTCGGAGAGGGGATCGCGGCGGAGATCGTCGCCAAGCTCAATTTTCTCCAGAACCCTCTCGTCGAGGCCCTGACCTCCATCACCACGATCCCGATCGAAACGATCAGAAAGCGCAAATTGGTGGTCTTCGTCCACGCCGACTGGAATGCGATGCAGATCTACGAGCGGCTAATTTCGATGTTCATCCAGCAAATGGCTGACAAGCTCGTGCAGATGGGGCCGTTGCGGAACGGGGAGCACGAAGTGCTAATGATGCTCGACGAGTTCGGAAATGGCGGGCGCATCGACACGGTCCTGACGCTTGCGCCGTTGATCCGCAAGAACGGCGTTCGCTTCGTCTTTATCCTGCAGGACGGTGCGCAGCTCGAACGATTGTATCAGCGCTCCGGGCAGAAGATTCTGATGGGCGCGTCCACGATCAAGCTGTTCATGAACTTCCAGAACCAGGAGGACGCAGCCGCCGTCTCTGCCGCAGCGGGCAGGACGACGGAGTGGGTCGAGCAGTCCTCCTACTCCCATCGCCATGGTCGCAGGCAGCGATCCATATCGAAGGTTCCGGTGTCAGTCGACCTGCTTCCCGTCAACACATTGATGATGATGAAGCCGGAGGAGGCGATCCTCCAGGTCACCGGCATGCCGCTCATGCGCATCATGAAACTCGATTCCGGCGGGGAGCGGATGTTCTCGAAGGTGCGGAAGTTCAAGCCAGTGACCAGGCCCTGCATCCAGCCGGTCGAATGGACGGTCGCCGACAGCAAATCCTTCGGCGCGCCGCAACCTGAAACCGCTCCATCAGAGAGAATGGAGAGCCAATCGCCGGTCGGTGGGATGGACATCGATTTGGGCGCTGTCAATCGGCCGAACCGGCCACAGCACATTCGGTTTATCGTCAAGGAGGGTGTGCGACACATCTATATCTCGTCGCTCGACGAACTGCGGCAGCGTCTGGATCTCGACGAAACGCGTGAGGCCGGCCGGACAGAGGAAGAACTGCGAAATGAAGAACAGATGACGGCACAGAAAAAGCAACTCGCTGCAACAGGCGGCCGCGAAGGAAACCGCAGCGCAGCGCGCGCTTCCGGCCCCATCCGGGTTGACGACGTCCATATCGAGCTGGATCAGGCGAAGTTGGACCGCAGTGTGTATCCGGGCTCTCCACGAGGACCACGGAATCGAGTTCAACGCAGTTCGGATGTTCAGGATGAGGCTGGAGATCGCCCCACCTCAGCTATCCTGCGGCGACAAGACGTCCGTGGCGCGTTCGGAGCGGACATCAAGGCCTTGAACGAGGCAATTTTTGAGCAGGCGGATGCAGGCTCGTTCGACCCGATAGAGTTGAACGCAGATGTCGAGCTCTTGATCGGAACCCTCTCCGAGCGCCTGACCGAGGATAGCTCGAAAGCATTCCTGCGCGAGTTTGCCGATCGTGCTCGCGATCCGCTGCGCGAAGAGGGGCCGCCACACGACGACGCCGAAGACCGGTCCGAATAGGCGCAAAGGATGCGCCGAGGTGCGGCATACCGCTGCGAAGATTGAGGAGCGGCATTTGCCAGTTTCAGTAACAGCCGACAGAAGGAGGAAGATTCCGTGGGCGAAATCAGATACCTCGCAAATCGAGACCTCTTCAAAGACGATGGTTTCGAGAGGATCGTTGCGGCAGCGAGGGCTAACGCTGGTCTTTGGCTGATGGTCAAGGAGCGTGTAATGGAAAAGCGCGCTATCAAGGCCGAACTGAACGCCGGGGAGCGGAGGAAAATGACTGGGACCGGCTGTTTTCCCAACAACCCTAACGCCGACGATTGCCGAACTCGCCGAAGAGCTTGTGTCCACCATGTTCGGCAACTGCCCGCCGGAGATCGGATCTCGTGCTCAGATCGCTCTGCTTAAGGCAGCGGAGTCCGAGCTTGATGGCGGCTCGGCACAGTCTTAGAAAGGCGTGAGAACCCCACCGCCCAGCTATCTCCTCAGCCGATCATCGACCAAGCATTGCGCCACAAGTTCAGCCGTCGGCTAGTTTGTCGACGACCCATGCCTGCAGCCGGCGCCCAGTCCGTTCGGAATTCGCTTCGGTAAGATCCTCCGGAAAAATTCCGAAGATCGGCCCGAGGTGCTTCATTCGCGGGATGGTTTTTTCCTTGGCCTCCAGATATTCCTCCGTCTCCATCCCAAAAGCCTCGACGAGCAGTCTGCGCGGTTGCTGATCTCTATAGGCAATTTCCAAAACGAAATCTGGCCTGCAAAGACCGATGGGCGTTTCCATGGCGAAGAGAGGCTTGATAATGGAGATCCGAAGTTCCGGAGCCGCATCGAACAGCGATTGCTGAAGCCAGAACAGCAGATGGGAAACGTCACGCTCAAATCCGGACTCGACGGGAAAGAGCGTATCGCCGTTGTAGACTGGCTGCCCATAGGCTTGCACTGCCCGAACCGGTCCTTCATCGTTTTCCTGGAAATCCACGTTCAGAAGCGTCAGGAACGGTCCTCGGCTTGCCGGGTCGCCTCGAAGCGGCTGGCGCACCTTGGAAAGGATGTCGATTGTTCGGGAGGTGGATGCCGGCATGACCACCTGTGTGGAAACGGTGGTCGAAAACAGCAGCATGAAGCCGGTGCGGCGAAGCCCCTCGGGCCAGTCGCGGCGCGAGGTCGCAAGCAGCCGCTGCCAACGGCTCTCCGGATTCCAGTAGTCGGCAGCCCAGGTCGAAAGAAGCGCGTTCAGTGTCCAGGTCCTGAGCACCCTCAGCTCCCGCGCGGCCGAACGCAGCCGGGCGAGCTGGTTGCCGAGTACGAGATCCGCATTGTCCTGCAGAGGAGGGACCACATTCGTCCCCGCCTTCTCAAGCATTCGCCAGAGGATGCCGCCCAGCCTCGATGGCCGATCATTTCGTTCGCTCAATTGCGAGGGATCCTGACCTGAGACATCGGCCAGGCGAGTGGGAATGGCGGGAAGGGCATCGATATACGTGCGGTCGGATTTGGGCAGCGGGCGAAGATGATAGCTGCGGTCGATGAGGGAGGGGTTGGCATCCTTGTCGACATGAAACGGACACGTGAGGGCGTGATTTGGCCGCTCCTCATGCCGATCGGGGGCATTGTCCTTCGCCGTTAACCGCCGCAGGGTAAAGGTGCGTTCCTGCTGGATCGGGGCGAGCAATGGCTGATGTCGCCCCTCCACGCAGTCGCATTCGATCCAGCCATTCATCACCTTGACGCGCCGGATAACCGCAAGCGCAATTGCCTCATCCGCGCTAGAGGCCGCGTTGCCGTGCCAGGCCCGTAACGCGACGGCCTCGCGGTCGCTCAGTTCAGCCAACGCATGGGTCGGGCTATTGCGGACCACGATACGCATGGCTCGCCGTCAGTACCCGATCGACCATAGGCTGAAGCCGAGATATCCGACGCCCGCGGAGCCAGCGACAGCGAAGGCCGTCTCCGCCCAACCGCGAATGTCCCAAAAGCTGCCTCTCCCGGTCCGAGCACCTTCAATCGCGACCGACAGGAAGATGTAGGATGGGATGACCATCGCATAGCCCAGTGTCAGACTATCTCTAAAGGCCACCCGAGCAGCGACGAATGCGAGCGCCAGGAATAGGGCTGTTATTCCTAACCGCGTCATGTCAAACCGATAGCCAAACCGTTCGAGCCATCCCATCAGTTTTCTCCACTCGATAGAACACATCAAAATTTAACCGCAGTTAAAGTTTGACGCAATTGGAGATCGGTGTGCAAACCGGGGAAACATCAATAACAGCGGGAAGCAAGGCCTGTAGTGGAGCATCCATCTCGCAGACCGCAAGCGTTCCCTTGCACGGGCTGTCGGCTGCGGTGTATTGAGCGTAACGGACTTGTGAACAGTCGCATGCAAAGATGAACAATAAAATGTTTGCGCTTACCCTTCTTGGTCTCTGAACAACGTCATGCATCGAATGAGCGGTAGAACTTTGAAACATTCAAGCAGCTGTGGGTGCGCTCTTGCGCCCGGTTATCGGCGCCTGCCGATCGGCGTCGGGTTCATGAGACCTGCGAGTGAGGATGGCATTCGATGCCGAGGCTGAAGGACGATCTCTCCGACGGTCGCTCCAACGTCGTCGATCTGAAGTCACTCTCCTTTCAGGAACGACTCGCTATTGGTCTTATGCGATTGAAGGCCCAGCGCCGGTTAACGAACAAGGATCTGGCCGAGCAACTTGGGGTCTCTGAAGCGTACATGTCGCAAGTGGCCCGCGGCATGCGGGACGTCAAGCTGTCGACGCTCGACAAAATGGAGCGCGAGTGGAAGGTCACCATCGAAGATTTGTTCAAGATTACGGAAAGCGACTTCGCACGAGTCGCGGCTTGGAAAGCGCGTCGTAGAAAAAAGAGAGTTGCCGAGGAGTGAAATGGGTTCTTTCCCCCCGCAACCGATCGACGTGGACTAGTGTTTCAGGTCGAACCAGAATCTTTCTTTAACACCCTTATCGTTTGGAATGTCGAAGTAGTAGGGATCCGCGCGACGCGGCCGCGGAGTCGCGATCTGTTCAATGCAGCTATTGCCTCGGTCGCCAAAGCTTCGACGTATCACACCACCCCTTAGGTCGGCGTCGGAAGCGTGCTGACCAGGAGTGCGGCAAACATCGACCGTCTTGATGCATTGGTCAGGCTCGCCGCTCCAGCCGTTGCCCATCTGCGAACTATAGCCAACCGTGGTGCCCGACGGGCAGTCTCCATAGGTCTCGTGACCCGGTTTTCCGGCATTGGCCTCATGGCAGATTGGCCACGAAAACCCCGGCTCCTTCATGGCCGCAATGAGTTTTGTCATCGGCGGAACGCAGTAGGGAACCCCAGGCCAGGACGGGTTCTGTGAAGCGGCGCAAAGCAGAACCTGGCATCCCCAGGATGGATTCTCGGCTTTTGCCGGGGTCGCTGATGGCGCAAAGGCCGAACCAACCATGATTGCGGCCAATATCAGTATCGGTTTCGTTGTCCGCTTCTTCGAAGTGTTCATTGGATTTGCCTCCAGACGCCATCAATTTTAGCAAAGGAGAGCACGCCGGATTGGCTTGCTCCGGCAAATGATCCCGCGGTCGTTGTGATGATGCCTGAGCAGGTCACACCTGGCACGGCCTGACGCGGTTTGCATTCAGAAATGCGCATCGACCGCCCGGATTTCGCAAGCGCAGCGCTAGCCTCCTCGTCACTTGGAACCTCAGCTTTCGTCTTTTGTGACGCTTCGTCTTTCAGCCGGGCGACCTCCTGTTCGAGATCGGTCTCGTGGCCGCTTCTGATCACTTCGTTGATCGCATAGCCGCCGAATGCGCCTACCAGGAAGGCGATTGCCGCTGCTAAGACCGCGCCTCCGGAAAGCTTGTTCATTGCCACTTTCAGTATCCCTCAATCCCAAGTCGTTTCAGAATAGCGGCCGGATTGGTTTCGCAGTCTTTCCTCCAGTCGGGATGTTTGGCGCAGGCATAGGCGTACTGGCTGAGATCGGCTGACGAGAGATCGGCGAGCCTGTTGCCGACAGCTTTCCACCGTTGCACCTCGGCAGGATCGCAACCAGCACCTCCGGCTCCGCAAAAGCCCGGATCGCGCTGCTCTATCTGCCTCTGGGTAGCGCCGTCCTCGGCGATCGCTATCGAAGCGGATCCGGACAGCAACATAAGCGCTACAACGGCTCCAACAATGCGGTTCATTCAACCTCCATGCACTTCGTTAGGAGTGGGTGATTTGGCGGGGACAACGGGCAAGGGCAGGGGCAAGTCGCCGTCAGGTTCCAGTGAAGAACCCCTTGCCTTCTCCCCATTCGCCTGCGACGCGGTGTAGAGCCAGGGAGGAAGGAGATCCGACGATGACCAGACGCCGTATCCGAGGCCACGGGCCTTCCGCTCGATATCGAAATAGGCAGGAACCTGGGGTTCGCCGCGGTAATTGAACGCGTAGCCGATGCCTTCTGCGATCGCCGTGGCCGCAAGGTTTGTCTCTCCGACAAAGCAATGCGCGAGGATCACACCGTTGGCGTCACGAGCAATAGGTGCGCAGTTGACGTCCTGCCCGAGTGTGCGGAGGATCATCCAGGCCCGCGAGACCTGACCCGCCGGCCAGTCGACGCCGTCGCTCGTTGCCGTTTGCTCGAGGCGAGGGGCCTCATATCCGGCAAGCCGCACGGTCTGTACGCTCTTCCTGAATTCGAATGTCGTGGCGTTCACGACCTGAACTTTTCCATAGATCTGCCGTGGGATGTCAGCCGGCCGGACTTGTGCCGTCGTGGGCGCCGCCGTGATCGTCAGAAACATGATCGACAGCGAAACAGGTTTCATCGTTGTGCGCTCCCTTGGCCCCTCAGGATTGCGACGGGGTGAGGCATGTCCGAGTAGGCCCACAGCCCGGCGCGTGCCGATCGTGCGCTTTCTTCTGCCACCCTGTAGCCCGGAACGATCAAATGGCCGGAGGTGTCCACGGCGGCAAATCCCCACCCCTCGGCGATCATGTAAGTTGCCAGATCATAGCGCCGTTTGCCTGTTGTCGTCTGGCAGCCGACCACGGCATTGTTCTGATCGAGATCCTTGATGGTTGTGCAGACGGGCTTCGTATCTCTTATCAACGCTTGTACCATGATCAGGTTGAGCTCTCCGCAATCTCTGACAACGCCAGGAGAAATTGTGACGGAGGTCCCGCGGAGACACGCCTGCAGGCCGTAGAGACGATATCTCCGCCCGCCGGAAATCCAGGTGTCGCCGGTTTCGAATTGCGCTTGTCCTGGAAACGGGATGAATTCGGCTCCATCGCGTTCCTGGCTGCCTGCGGCGCCTTGGCTCTCAAGTGCCTGAATGGGTATGGTCGCCGGCCGGTGACGAGGAGCGTCGGGAAGGCTCGGCCCGGCCAGCATCGGCATGATACTGATGCCTGCGTAGAAGCCGGAAGCTGCTAGAATAGACATCAACATCAGGAACCTCATCAGTTCGTTGAGGGTTTTGCGCGATAGCGCTCACCGTAGGGATGCGTGAAGTGGGCGTTAGCCCAGATTCCGGCTTTCGCTTTCTGTGCGCGTGTCTCTGCCTGTGCATATTCCGGAAACACTGCCCGGCCGGTGCGATCGCGTGCCGCGAACGCTACTCCCTTGGTGATGAGAACTTCGGAAAGCGATTGTATCTCACCGTCCCTCACGAAAAAGCATTCAGCAAAACGCACGGTCGGCGAGCCGCCATTTTGGCCGAGGAAATGGCACGGGAAAGCATTGCCAGCGGCAGCCGCGGCCTCGCCGAGCATGGTGGTTAAACCGGCGAGCGAGACCATCGCGCATGTCGTCTGCAGGCCGGCGAATTCTATCTCCTCGGTCGAGAGGCAGCCTTGGGCGCCGGCCAATTTGACGATGGTTCCGTCGGAGGCGAGAAACGCGCTCCCGCTCACTGCACCTTCAGGTGTGATGGTTTGCAGGTCGAGCCGCTCGGCGATCGACGAGGTATCGAGGGGATTTCGAGGGGCAGGGATCAGATCGCGCCCTTCTGCGTAGGCCTTCTGATAATAGCTGACAAATTTCGAAGCCGCATCCTCTTCGCCGGCGGCCGCCACGGCATTCGTCGTGCATGCAACGGTGCAGAAGAGGAGTTGAGCGAGCTGTCGTGCGCCAGGATTCATGCTTACATCCGTCATCAATTGGCTCTGGCGATGATGCATAAAATTATACTGCAGTGCAAGTCTAGAAAAGTCGTGAGGATTGCGATATGTCTTTTCAAACACGGAACTGGCACATGGAGAAAGGCAGATGTCGGCACAGCAAAAGGCCATCAGGATCGTGACTTTCCCCTTCAGGGCCGTGTGGTTCCTGATTTTGAGCGCCAACTTCCTGCTCGTCTCGGCCGCCTGTGTCCTGTTCGCGGCTTTCGTTGCCTACGCTCTTGCGCTGACGATTTCGTATCTCTTGTTCCCGGCGGAATGGACGCGGGCACTATGGCAGTGGGCAGCCAATCTTTATGCGCAGTCCCCTTGGTTCAAAGGCGCGACGATCACCTTCTTCGTGCTCCTAGTTCTCCCGATCCTGAAACTCTGGCCAGCTCGGGACACCAAGGCGGACGCAGCCCGCGAGCGCGAAGCGATGAGGATCAACGATGATCTGGTCGCGGCTCGCCAGCGGGCGCAGAGCCAGGCGAAACTTCGAGGCTGAGGGCTCCATGACAGGCAAACCGCTTTCGCTTGCAATCTCGACCTTCAAGGGCGGCGCGGGGAAATCGACCTTGAATGTCAATCTCGCGGCCGAGTTCGCCCAGCAGGGACATAGGACACTGCTCATTGATTGTGACGAGCAGGAATCGTCGACGCGCTGGTACAATGTCTCCATGAAACGAGGGCTGCTCCCAAGCGACGGCACCTTGCTGCATCTGCGAGTCGCGCCGGACGACCGGTTCGCAGATCGCCTTGCGGAGGCGCCTGCGGCTGATATCCGGATCTACGACGTTGGCGGATATGTCCACCAACGCGCAGTCGAGGTCTATCACGAGTGCGATGCCGTCCTCATTCCGGTCATACCCGAACCAACGGCCGCGACCTCAGCCATCAAGGTGGCGACGATCTTGAAGGAGATTTCCAGGAAGCGGGCGCAAGGTCCGATCCCGTACGCGGCGATCTGGAACTATGTGGACATGATCGCCCTCAAGCATAATCGCTCCCTTCCGGAGGTCCATGCTATCCTGACGAGCGGCCGAATTCCGATGGTGGACACGGTCATCCGGAAGAGCAATCACTTCAGTGATGTTGGCGCCGGCTTCGGGTCGCTCTATTCCAAGCTCGCCAGCATCGAGAACAATCCGGTGCTGACGCCCTCGGCCAAGCGGCGTGCCTCAGAAAGCGTGCTTGACGCGATCGATCTGGTCAAAAAGATCAACAACGAATTCATCGGCCTTCTGCAGGCCGAGGCTGCCTGAGCGCGATGTCGAGGGAGAGAACGCCAGCCGGCAACATTCTCGCTCTTGCCCGATCGAGAGAAGACCAGGCGAGGGACGTGCAGGAGGATGCGACCTCCTACATGCCGACCAGCCTCGATCTCGACAAGCTCATGCCGGAGGATCCCCCTCAGGCGCGAGCGCTGACGGTCGAGAAGGAAATTACGTCAGAGCACCGCCGTCCTAAAAGCGAAACTCGAGAAGAGCAGGCAGTAAAGACCCAAGCCAATGTGAACGTGGGATCGGTCAAGCGAAAGCGTATTTCCCTTTACCTCGACGACGACGTGCTGACGAAGATTTTCCGCGTATCGCTGGAACGGCATGAGCAACTATCATCGGCGACCCACAGACTGATCCTCGAAGCCTTGAAGGCGAGGGGGATGTAGGCAGATGCGTAAACCGGCCGTCATGTTCCGTCTACCTGCCCATGTCCTCAGCAACGTGGAGCTGCTTGCCAGCCGTCTCGATATCTCCGTCAACCTAGTCGCAAAACTCATCGTTACCAGGGAAATCATGCATATACCCGCGATCCTGGAAGAGCATGACCAACAGTTGGGAAACATGCATCAGTTCCTCCGCGAGCTCGCCTTTCGAAACGAGGAATTTCTGTCGGAAGGGCGCGACCAGGCCATCGTCGCCTCGGCCATTATGGCTAAGCTGGACGAGGTGATGGGCGCCCTGGATTCAATCAGGGACGCAGCTTTCGTCAGACCATCAACCTTTATCGCCGACCTGATTAGGAGACACGATGAACGACCTCACCAGAAGTCGCTCAGGGTCTAGGCCTGAGGGCCGCAGGCTGCCGAGCTATTTCGAGCTCATCGAGGACGAGCTTCGACGGCGTGGCGGCGGGGGCGGTGGAGCGAAAAAGGCGCCGCCGAGGACAACAGCCGGCATACCCTCGGTAGCGCGCAACGCCGGCGCAGCGACAGCTTTCAGCCGAGCGAGTGGTAACAACGCCGTCGTCGTCAAAGTCTTGTCCTATGGAGCCGGCGCGGCGTCAGCCCGCAACGTGCTTGCCTATCAAAGTAAGGAAGAAAAGGCGCATGATCAGGATGGCCGCGAAGTCACCGATCTCAACGCAGTCCTCCAATCCTGGGAGCGCGAGTTCGGAAACCGGAAAGGAAGCAAGGACGTTCTACGGCTGACCTATGAGCTCGAGAGTGCCGACCGAAAGCAGGTTGCACGCGCACTCGGCTCACTTGCGTCAGAGGGGTTCCGCGACGTTGGTGATACCGATCGGACCTATGCGTTCAGCGTCAGCGAGGGGGTGAAAGGCCAAACCCGTCTAAACCTGGCGCTGGTGATTGCGCATGAAAAGAGGGACCGATCCGATCGTGGCAGCCGGAATCGCATTGCCGCTGAAATCAATGACGTGCATGCGATCGATGCACGGGTGGACGAGGCATTGCGTACGGAGGGGATCACGCCGGTCTCGCGCTATCCGGTGGAGTTTTCGAGCGGTCCGAAGGGGTTGACCGCGACCCTGCATGCGATGCAGCGGGGAGGCGCGGAAGTGACGCTCTCAACGAAGACGCACATCGAGGAGCGTCCAGGAAAAAGCGGCCGCTATCATCAAGGCGTTCCTCGGCGGGAGACGACGACATGCGATCACAAGCAACTCACGGCGGAGGGCAAGATCGTCGGTGCGCTCATGCAGACGCGCCAGCCTCGCGATTTCATGCATCTGTTGTTGTCGGGGCCGGCCAATGTTGACCGTGATCAGTTCATCCTCGCTGGTCGCGACTTCCTGAAAGAGCAATTTTCCGGTCATCGCTATGCTTTTGCCGTCCACAACCGCAATGACCTTGATAAGCATCCGCACCTACATGTGATCGTCGGGCTGCGTAGCAGTAGCGGAAAGATGCTCAATCCCAATATCCGCGACTTCACCGAGTGGCGGACTCGCTTCGCCGAAAAGGCGCGGGACCGTGGGATAGCTATTGAACGTCAAAAACGCGTTGAACGTGCTGGTCCACCGCCCATCAAACGATGGGAATGGGAGATGTTTCACCGTATGGGTGCGACAGCACCGACTGATGTCGTCGATAAGGTGATCTCCAAGCTTCGCGACACGCCCACCGCGCCAAAGCTCGAAGAGGCGAGGAAGCGGTTCGATCAGACCCAGCATTCCGTTGGGCGCGTCATCCAGATGCTGGAAGGCATTGCGAAGGACCGAAGTGCACCCAGCACGGCGCGGGAATTGAGCCACGATCTGTCGGTCGGGCTGCAGCGCGAATATCGTCGGTTGGAGGTAGCCGTGCGCGACGGACATGATCCCACCAGAATGAAAGGAGAAGAACACATGCTGCGATCCACACCCATCAGCGCCGCTCAGGCGAAAGCAGCGAAGGAGACGCTGGCGACGACCGCCATCAGCGCTGCCGCGAAAATCCTCAATCCCGCCGATCGGCTGCTCTTCGAGCAAGCAACGAATTTTATCGGTAAGGTGGTCGGGCTGCAGCTCGACTCGCGCGTAACCAAGAATCGAGATCGGGCGGAGGTCGGCAAGGATAAGCGCTCCTCGGATGGCTTGGAAACGAAGTCGGCGACCGGTCGCGACCACGTCGCGGAGCAGGGAATAGACAACAGGACTTCGAGCAACCGCACCGTCGACCAAACCCGCATAGCTCGCTCAAATGCCGAGCACGATAGTTCTGAGAACAGTCGTACGGATCGCGAACGCAACCAGCGGCGTGACCGCGATCAGTCAAAATCGACCAAACTTCGCCCACCACAGGATAAGGATCGAGATCGAAGCCGGTAGCCGAGTGGCCCGCGTCGGGAAACACGCTTTTGTCGACCTGATCTCGACTGCCGAACCAAACTCACGGCAGTTTCAAAGCATGCTTGATCTTCGTCTTAAGCCAAATCATTGTTGCCCGCCGATCGCCGTCGGATGAGCCGGCGGCGCTTAATCCTGGATAAACAATTTCGGTGAAAGCTGGCGTCTTTGAGCTAAAGCGAGAGAAATCTCCTTTGCGCACCACGACCGTCATCGTCGGATCGACTTCGTACCATTCAGTCAGTTTCAATATCAATTCGAGCTCGGAGGTTCCGGGCCAACGCCGGAGTTGACCTGGACCCGGTGAATGGATTGCGTCTATCCAGAAGTCGGGTACGGCGCCCAAGACCTTCAGAAGATCGTCGAGCAGCCGCGTAAGCGTTGCACTACCAATGCGTTCACCACGATCGAATGGGAAAGTCGTGTGGTGCGAAATAAATCCAAAGCGAACGTCGATTTCGCGCATATCCTGAAGCATTGCCAAGAATTCAGTGTCGATATCTCCGAGCGTCTGGTCGGCGAACTGCGGCCTGCGCCGCAGCAGAATGTCATCACGCTCGAAAATGACTAAGCCAACTGAACCTTCTCGCCTTTGGATGCCGTGAACGTCGAGTACGTCAGTCTCCATAGCTGCTCTCATGCCGGGTTGCTTTCCCTGGTGCTGTAGTCCGCGATCAGTGGCCGTCCCACATTAGGCAAGCCCGAACCTCGACTGATTTGCGAGACGCCTTCCAGTTTTTGATAATTGATGAAAACGACGATTACCGCAGATTGCACGATATGATGCGAAACCAACCGAAACAAAACGAAACGGTGCTGATAAGTGTTTGCTTACAAACGCGGAATTTTACGGGGACTCGGGGCGCGTCCGCAGCGGGAGAACATCGAATTCCTTGGGGAGCCTGCAGTTCGGCCTCCCCACAATAAGTTCTTAGCTTGCGGGCTTAGGCGCGATTGCGCCGGGGAATGGGAAATTTCCATGGTTCACGCAAAGACGGGGTCGGAAAACCGAGGGGCTTATCCTTAGCTTCTGGACTTCCGAATCGCTGATTGAGCGACGCCATCTGGAGCTCTTGCGCGCGACAGAAAACGCTTAAGGCTCCAACCTGCTAACAAAATGTACGGGGGCGTCGCGAGCGAATAGTGGCCGCAGTTCAGCTTCAGAAGTTTTGGCTTGGCTCCTGCTTGATGCAGTTTTTCGATGAAGCGTTTCGTTAGCTCGGGCAACACCACCTTGTCTCTTGTTGCGAACACCACTTGAAGCGCGAGATCGGGCCGTGCCAGATTATGCGCGAAATTCTCCAAATTCAGCGGACCCCATGCCCTCCGCAGATCCGCGAGCGCAATTGCCGGTTCTAAGCTTTCGCGGATCGATCGCGTCGCGCGTCCTGTCCAAACCATGTCTGCGAGACTCCCGGCCGTCAAAAACAGCGAAGCCTTCGATACGGCTGGCTCATGAGCCGCAATCAGACCCGCCACCCACGAGCCGAGGCTCATGCCAAGCACCGAGATCTCTCCGTAGCCTTCGCTCTTCAGCCACCGGATGAGCTTTCGCCCATCCCATACGGCCTGCCTTAACGACTGGATCGTGCGGCCGACATTTGAGCTAAGCATATAATCAGCGTACAGCGCGCCGGGTCGGCTGCGTTCGAAGTGGTAGGGCATAGCTATCTCCACGACCGTGATCCCACGTTGCGCGAAGAATCCGGCGATCTGGCGATTTCGGGCGCTGGCATTCCAATGATGAAAAATCACCAGAACCTGATCACGCGAGCCACTTTCGGTGAGTTTTGCCCAAACGGTGTTGTTCTCGCCCACATCGGTGGCGATCCCCGAAGGAAACTTGAGCCACCCATCGTGCTTTTCAAAGCCTTGGGCGCTCCCGCCCGGTTCATCGTAAAAGCCTGGATCAGACACAGCGTGGTCGGCAAGGACACAAAACTCTTCGAGAGAGTCTATCCCCTCCGCGTCGGGGAAGGCGCGGCCGGCGTCGAGAATGAAGTCCGTCGCTTTCTTTGCTTCTTCACCGCGTTGAGCCCGACGTTCGTCCCAACGATCTAGCCACCTATGATACACCCTGATTGCTCTCCGATTTGCGCGATCGCGGCAGCGCGAACTCTGGATCAAAGAGGCTGTATGTCGCAGTCAGCACTCCAGCGATGAGGAGGATTGAAAAGCCGTCAAAGGCATCGATCAATAGATAGGTGGCAAAGAGCAGGCCCACGGCCGCCGACATCTTCCATAAAGCCTCACGAAACCGCGCTCCGGCATTCAGGCGGATGGAACCGTAGAGAAAAACGACACAGGCCGAAATGGCGACAAGGAGGCTGCTGTAATGCGTTGGCATTCTATAGCCGAAGCTGTTGGTGGCCTGATGCTGACGATAAACGACCGAAGACAAATCGCGGAATATCCAGGTTGCAATATCCTCTCCGTTCGAGCTCAGATAGGAGCTTTGAACCTTCATACATATTGCAACGAGGACACCAACGATGGTGCACCGGAAGATCCCCCGCATAAGTTTGATGCGGATTTCACCGCCCTCGCGGCGACGATCTCCTCCAAGCCGCGGCATCAATATTTCTTCGATTCTCCAGAAATCGTGGATGATCGTGTGGAGCAAAATGAGACCCGCGAAGAAGAGATAGAAGCACAGGCACATATACAGGTATGCCAGCCCCGTGAAAACGATCTCCATTGGCACTGATATGAGATCAGGTTGCACAATGGCTATCGTGCCCCAACTCGTTGCGTAGTCGTCACCGCCTTCCAGCAGCGGGATCAAACACACCCCGATCCATTGGAAAACGCCGGCAAAGAGCAAGCAAATCACGAAAACCGCCCAGTAAGTGTAAGAATAGGCCTCGATGTTTCGCGGCCAAGAGGCTTCGCGTTCGAACCGGTTGGCTTGCGCCAACAGCCTGAAGCGCGCGTCCTGTTTCCAAAAGAGCAGCAACTCTATCACGAACAAAAAAAATAGCGGTAAGAGCACCATGAACAAGAACGTCCAGTTCGGCGCCCATAGGAAGCCGACCTGCTTTACGACCCCGTCCGGCCGACTATATGTGACGCTGTGGATCCCCACGATGTACGACAAAAATCCGAGGGCAGAGGCCCCAGCGAATGTGGATGCAGGGAGGTTCAAAGGAGATCCGCTACCAAAAAGCGCCTCCGATCGGTTGGCCAAGCTGAAGCCCTTTTTTTGCCGAACGACCTCGCCTTCTTGTGCCCGGTTGTCCGCAAGCTGCGTATGATTTTCAACGGTCACTGGGCGGGGAATATCTGGCGGTGCTGCGGTAACAGCCGCTTTCTTTGAATCTCGCCTCTTAGCGGTGAGGCGTGATTGCGCCGCGCTGAGCTCCAGGAGCCATTCGCTCGTCGCTTCCTTATCGTCGCAGCCGAAGATCCGTGCCAGCCAGTTAATGTTGGAGGGGCTGATCCCCTTATCGTTCTCTTGAAACCATAGCTGTACCGTGCGTAAATCGACTCCGGCTCGATTGGAGTCGATCTGCGTAATTGCCTCTGCCAGGAGCTCTGGTGTCCATGGTCCCTGTGGAAAGCCGTCAATTCCTACCGGACGGCCCGCACCGACAGCAGCTAAGTGCTTGAACAATTCCTTGAAGTCGCTTCCGTCCTTGGGCGGGGCGACAAAAATCTTCCCGTTCTTTTCCAATGGTTCAAACGCTCGAATGTGTTCAGTTTTTCATCTGCGTGGCGGTCTCTCCGCCTATGTGAAGGTCTTCCGGTTGACGGAGTGAAATCGCTTCCCGCCCTCATCGAAGCCATCGCAAAGCTGCCGCAGGACCCCGATCTAGTCTCCGCGTCCGCCAGGGCGACGTCTGCACTGTTTAATGACAACTTTATATATGGCGAACGCCGGCGCGAAAAGAAAAAACATCTCCCGCGTGTGGCAAATCCGCGAAATATTGACATAAAAATGATAAATAAAATGTGATTAAAGAATATCTTATGGAATCGAGAAATTCCACCGCCGCTAGGGCATGGGTCCGCCGGCACTTCAATCTGAGATTGAAAATCGCATAACCTAATTTATGGAACTCGGCAGCGCGTGCCGGTGAGTTTCGCACCGTCGAAGTGCTGATTTCCGCGCCCAGACTTCGTCTTGCACAGTCAAACGACTTCCAGCGGCGGATGCGGAATGTCGTCCGACTCGAGCAAGGACATTGCAAATGCGACGCCAATGATGTTGTCCGCGCGCCTTCATGTTGAAAGTCGTGCTGGACGCCCTCATAGACAATGTCTGTATGCCCATCGAGGATGACTGTCGGAGCATTTTGGTAGCCGGGAGTACCGGTCTTTTTGATCAGGAGATTGCCAATATCATCCCGGCAGACATCGATGCCGCGGCAAAATCGCCGCTGTGATCCTGACATGGTTTCTCTGTGTAAGAACGGCGCGGAATTGGGCTTACCCCTCGAAACCAAGGAAATCGTGGCTCGGGGCCAGCTTATGCTTTCGGTTGATCCAAGCTCAGAGGCCCTCCTTGCAACGAACCATCTTCGCTTTTTGCTGCCATTTCAAACGCATTATTTCGTGAAATGGATGAGGTTTTTTCATCTGAATTTGCTTTTATCGTACACGTTCATGCAAGTCTGCGCGTCAGTCGTGGTGTCAAAAGGATGCACAGCCGGACCGATGAGGTCCAGCAACCATCTGCTCGTATTCTTCGCGAAGTAGGTTTCGTACCGCCGTAAATCGGCAGCAAAGAAATATTGGGAACGCCTTGCGGTCGCCGTTGCGGGAGCCGCGAGGTGTTCCGCTAGACGCGCGCCTTAGCTGTAGGGTCGTCAGCCTTCATACATCCGAAATCGGCGCCTTAAGGTGATCGAGAAATGTCCGGAGAGCGGACGGCACCTGTCGGTGCGAAACGTAATAGGCGTGGAAACCTGGCCCTTTCGACGTCCAGTCTGGCAACACTACCTCGAGCACGCCAGCGGCGAGTTTGTCCTCGACCCGTGCCCGCAAACAATAGAAGAGACCGCACCCCTCCTCCGCCATGCGGATCGACAGTTCCGAATCTCCGAGCGTGAGCAATCCCGGAACGTCGAGAGTCACCATGCGATCCCCGTTGCCGAGTTCCCATTTGTAGACGTGATCTGTACCGGTTCGGATCCGGATGCACTCGTGTTTTAAGAGGTCCGTCGGCCGTTCGGGTCGCCCGCGCTCGTTGAGATAGGCTGGAGAACCGACGACGATCCATTCGAGCTCGGGCGTCAGGCGCGAAGCGATCATTCCCTCGGGAACGGTTCCCCCGTAACGGATTCCGGCGTCGAAGCCTTCCGCGACCATGTCGATAAAGCGATCGTCAACGCTGATTTCGATTTCGACATCTGGGTAGCTGCGCCGAAAACTTGGCATTCGGGGAGCAATCAGCAGCTGGGCCGCGTCACGGAGAGTGTTCACTCTCACTCTGCCGCTAGGCCCGCTTCTGAAGCTGTCAAGAAGATCGATCGCGGCCTGTATGCCGAGGAAACGTGGTTCAAGCTCGGCAAGGAGCACTTCGCCGGCAGCGGTGAGACTGATGCTCCTACTTGTCCGATGAAACAGACGAACGCCGAGGCGGTTCTCCAAACCTCTGATCGAGTGGCTGAGAGCGGAGCCCGAGACGCCGCGAATTGCGGCGGCCTTTCGGAACCCTCCCGCCCGCGCGATCGCGACGAAAGCTTCAAGGTCGGCTAGATCCGCTCGCGTCGATGCCATGGGTGAACAATACTCACGCCTGCGCTGAATTAAAATTGCCTTTACACAAACCGAGACGGAGTTGCAAACAGCTCCTTCATTCCTAATCCGATTGGTCTTGTCTTCCCCGGGTATTTGATGCGGGAAAAAGGCAGTTAAACATATGCCCTAAACGAGTTGGTGCTGTTGCAGGCAGGATGGGTCAACCTCGAGATGCTCGATTTGAGCACGTTGAACGATCGGACTCCAGCGTGTACGACTTTAGCGTCTCGTCGGTGGTCTTCGGTTGACGAGATGGCGAGGGTCCCCGCACATAAAGACGACCTCCAAGCTGCCCACGGTTACGCAATAAGGCCGCCTTCGTGATCCTCAGGCCACGAGATGGCCCAATGAACAGGTGACATTGCGCAGACGCCGAACAGGATCCAGCCGTGAATGAACTTACTGCCGGCTGACAGTCTTGGAGGCTCAAAATCAACGGCGCTGAAAACCGACCAGCATCCAGCGCCGACGATCTACCAGTCCTGCCGAGTTGGGTGCACGACGATATCATTGATCGTGATCTCCGGAGGCTGGTCTAGGGCATAGATCACGGCGTCCGCGACCGACAACGGCGGAATACCTTGCTTGTTAAGCTCGCCAGCGATCTTCCTACCCGTTTCGTCTTGGACCTTGTCGGCCCAGCCGGTGTCGATTACGCCAGGACTGACCATCGAGATCTGAATTCCATTTCCGACCCCGACCTCCTTTCTGAGGCTTTCGGTGATTCCGCGGATGAAAAACTTTGTCGCGCCGTAAACGCCTGCCGCCTCGCCGACATGGACGCCAGCGATAGAGCTCATGTTCAAGATTCGGCCCGACCTTCGCTCCAACATTGAAGGCAGCACCGCAGCGATTGCATGCAAGTAGCCACGCAGGTTGGTGTCGATCATCTTGTTCCAGTCGCCGACCGCGACATCCTTCCAATATGAGAAGAGCATGAGCCCCGCATTGTTGACCAGGATATCGACCGGGCCGTATGTCCTCCTGGCGAAAGCGACCAGCGCTTTGGTGCTTTCGAAATCGGTCGCATCGGCAACGTGGTGGCTGGCGATGCCGCCCGATGTGGTGATTTCCTCGACGATCTTCGCGAGGCGTCCCTCGTTGCGGCCGGCAAGGACTACGCGTGCACCCTTCTCCGCAAGGCGTCTAGCTGTCGCCGCTCCAATTCCCGACGAAGCTCCTGTGACGATGGTGACCTTCTCTTTAAGATTCGACATAACGGGCTCCTTCACTGGGGTCGAGTCAGCTCGGCTTGGCGGGCGGCTTTGACGGGCTCCGGGATCGTCCGGTTTTCTATCGCCTGCAGCTTGGTCTCCTGATCTCCGCCAACGACATGGTCCACATCGTTCATGAGGGCCTCGAACCCTTGCTTGGCGACGAGCGTCTTGTCGTTCTTCTGTTGGCCGCCCAGCTTTGTGCCCCCCATTCCGGCGTTTGCGTGGAAGTCGCTGTTGGTGGCGCCTGGAAGCAGCGCCGTCACGGTGACCCCGGTCGAGCGCAACTCCTCCCGCAGGGACTCCGCGAACATGTAACCGAACGCTTTTGAAGGGCCGTAGACGGTTTCGTACGGAGTCGGCTGTGTCGCTGAAACGGAGGAGGTGATGAGAATCCTGCCGCGGCCGTTCTTAACCATGTGCTGGACGACACGTTTAGCCATATGTACGGTACCCGTGACGTTGATTGCGAGCAGGCGAAGCTCATCATCGAGGTTGTTGTCCACGAAGGCACCACCAATACCGACGCCAACGTTTAGAGCAGCGGCTTCCACTGGGCGGCCTAGTCCCTGGGTGAAGGTCCAGAAGCTCTCAACGCCCTCGTACGTCGAGGCGTCTGCCTTGAATGGATAGGCCTCGGCGCTTAAGCGTCGGAGGACGTCGGCCGCTTCGCTTACCTTGTCGCTGGAGCCGGAGATGGCGACATCGAAACCATTCTGAGCGAACTGCTTTGCAAGCTCGAGGCCGATCCCCGACGAACCGCCAGTCACCAATGCGAGGGGTTTATTGTCTGTCATGATTTCACTCCATTGCTTTTCCTCGACGCCAGGGTCGTCCCAAGGCGTCGCCTAAGAAAGTCAGGGAGAGCCGCTTTTGTTACATGAGCAAAATCGACCGGGGCGGTGAGCGAAATTCATCGAGGTGACCTGCAGAAAACCAAAAGCCGACCATCTGCATTGGCCACCTATTATGACGCGGACAGAGACCCAGTGACCCCCGAGCACGGCGTCTCAAGCTCGTTCGCGATGCGTGAGCAGTAATCATCAGTGTGTGCAATCAGCCTCACTTTAAGCGTTCGGCCGAGTAAACTATCTTTTTCCAACGATGAAACGGCGGCGTGGTACCGCAAGGCAAATGGCCCGATCTGGCTCAAGTTGGCCTGAAGGCGATGAATAGTTTGTACCGGCGGTCGTCAGCCGAATCGAAAATGGGAACCCGCATGCACTGGCGGGACGACGGCGCGACTTCCACTGGCGAGGGCCACGAGTCGACAATAAGAAGGAAAAACATGAGCGAGAGAATGGAAGGGATCGTTGCTCCCGGCCGCGTTGCAGTCGTCACAGGCGCTGCGAGCGGCATCGGGTTGGCAATTGCGAGGACTTTTGCCGCCCGCGGCATGCGGCTTGCGCTGTTCGACCTAGACGCGGACGCGCTCCAGAATGTTGCCTCAACACTTGGCGCCGAAGCCCTCTGCGTGAGCGGCGACGTGTCAGATCTCTCAGCGTTGACGAGGTTGCGCGACGAAACGCTTTCCCGGTTTGGCGAGGTGGCCGTGCTTGTAAATAACGCAGGCATTACGCAAGGAGCGGGCCCCTGGGACGATCCCGCAAAGTGGCGACGTCAGATCGAAGTAAATTTTGGAGGTGTCCTTGCCGCGCAGCATCTTTTCGTGCCGTACCTGATCGAGTCGAGCCGCACTTCGGCGGTCATCAACCTTGGTTCCAAGGAAGGTATCACGACTCCTCCGGGCAACGCTGCGTATTCGGTGGCGAAGGCAGCGGTTAAGGTACTGACCGAACAGCTGGCGCACGAGCTACTGAAGGTGACGGCAGGCCGCGTATCGGCACATCTTCTCGTCCCAGGCTACACATGGACACCGATGAACATGGCTCTTAAGCCACAGGGCGCAGCGAAGCCAGATGAGGCATGGACCGCCGAGCAGGTGGTGGAATACTTCCTGGCTCGTCTCCTTCTAGACGAGGACTTCTACATAATTTGCCCGGATAACGCGGTCACGTCGCAGACTGATGCCAGGCGGATCCGCTGGGCAGCCGATGATATGATCCTGAACCGGCCGGCGCTTTCACGTTGGCATCCCGACTGGAAAGAAAAGTTCGCGGCATGGTTAAACGCCGGACGCTGACGGCGAATGTTTAGCGGAGGAAAATAGTCCAATGACAAGACCATATGTGATTTGTCACATGATGTCGCCGCTGGACGGCCGACTGATCGTCAATGACTGGGCCGAGGGGACCGGCCATTCGATTGATGAACTCGTGAACGTCTACGACTACTTGCATGAGAAGATCGGCGCCGACGCCTGGCTTTCCGGAAGAGCGACGGGAGAGGAATTTGCCGACGCGGTCGACCAACCTTATGAAACAACCGGCATAGCCGAGCGACCGGTCCATATCGCCGATCCAGATGCCAACGAGTTCGCCGTGATCGTCGATAAAGACGGTCGGCTGCGCTGGGACAAGGGCGACATCGAGGGCGCTCACGTTGTCGTCCTGACCGCACGAGACGTAGACGACGTATACCTGGCGGGCCTGATGCAGGCCGGCGTTTCCTATATTGTGTCCCAGGCTGATGCCGTCGATCTAAAAAATGCGCTAGACGTTCTCGGCGAACAATTCGGCGTGAAGCGTCTGATGCTGGAAGGCGGAGCACAAACGAATGGGCATTTCCTGAACGCGGGTCTTGTTGACGAGATCAGTGTGGTCGTCTTTCCGGCGATCGGAGGCAAGTCGAATTCTCCGGCTATATTCGAGGGAGGTGACGATGGGCTCGCGGACAAGGTGAGGCTCACGCTTCTCAGCGTCGAGCCAGCCCGCCTTGGCTCCGTACATCTCAGATATCGCGTCGACCGCCCATGAGAGAATATCTCGGAGCGCGCATTCGCGCTTCCTTACGCCTCTAACTCATTCTGCGGTAATTTGTTAGAGGCAGGTTATGCTGTTAGCCTTGAGACCCTGCTTTGCAGGATCGACGTTGACGATGCTAAAGCCACAGAGAACGATGGCTGTTCAGCGCAGCTAGTGTTTGCTTTCCCATCGTCTATCTGGAACCTGGATAACATCTCGAAAAGCGAAGCTGCCTCTTTCGCGAGATTGTTGACGGCAGCGGTCGACTCTTCCACCATCGCTGCGTTTTGTTGCGTCGCTGATTCAATCTTTCCTACTGAGAAATTGATGTCCTTGAGCCCGTCAGCTTGCACGCGAGAAACTTGAGCAATGGCGTCGACGTTTTGATTCACACTCTGCACCTGAACAACGATTTGGCCCAAGGCGTTGCCGGCTTGGTGCACGCGCTGAACCCCACCATTTATATGTACGTTAGATACCTCAACCAAGGATTTGATTTCCTTCGCAGCCGCCGCAGACCTTTGCGCCAGGTCTCTCACCTCCTGCGCAACCACCGCAAACCCACGGCCAGTCTCACCAGCGCGAGCCGCCTCAATGCCTGCGTTCAAGGCCAACAGGTTTGTTTGAGACGCGATTTCATCGATAACGCCGATTATATTGCCTATTTCAACTGAAGAGGCCCGAATTTTCGTCATAGCCTCAACAGCTTCACGCATTATAGTGCCTGACCTCTCGACGTTCTCTTTGGTTTCACCGACCAGGACCCCTGCTTCGTGTGCTCTATGGCTTGCGTCCACCACCTGTCTTGTCATATCTGCGAGGACCGACGCCGTCTGCTCAACAACAATGGCTTGTTGCTCCGTCCTTATCGCGAGTTCGCCCGAGGAAGTGCGGATTTCTTCAGCACCGGCAGCAATCGCCTGCGCATTATGGTTCACCTCGGACATCGCATCACGAAGTTGGCTGATAGCTGAATTAAAGTCCAATCTGAGCGGCTCGAGAGCGTCCGTGAAAGGACGATTGAGCTGAACGTGAAGGTTGCCTCTCGAC
Organism: Sinorhizobium sp. CB7; assembly: GCF_041357635.1. Taxonomy (NCBI): domain Bacteria; kingdom Pseudomonadati; phylum Pseudomonadota; class Alphaproteobacteria; order Hyphomicrobiales; family Rhizobiaceae; genus Sinorhizobium; species Sinorhizobium sp. CB7. The sequence continues at coordinate 212,997 of NZ_JAULLL010000011.1, read as the reverse complement.
AATTCCTTCAAAGCACCGGCAACTTGTTCAACGGCAGAACTGGTCTGTTCGGCAGCCCGCTGGCGCTCCTCCCCTTCCTTCTCCAAACGCTGCCGCTCAGCATTCTGTCGATGATGTTCGGCAATCGCATCGCGCTCAGCTTTTTCTGAAATATGGGTCTTAAGCCTGGATATCTGCCTAGCTAGCTGGCCGATTTCATCCATTCGTCGCTCAAGTACTCGGTCGATCTGCATGTCGCCGGCTATCATTTGACGGACTGAGTGCTGCAGCTTCGCCAGTGGCGCTATGATTGAGCGGGTAGTGAGCGCTGCCGCAAATACTCCGAACAAAGCAGCCACACTTAGCGCAGTGAGGGTCAGGGATTTAAACTCGTCAGAAGCCGCTTTGACTTTGCCGCCGACCCCCTGGTTCAATGCTTGCTCGTAATCGATCAATTTGTTCAAAGCACCAATCCATGCAGTCAACTTGGGTCGAAGTTCATTTAACAGGAGTGGCTTTGCCTGGTCCTTTTTTCCGTCAAGTGTCAGCTTGATAACTTCGGCGATTAATGGCTCCGCTTCATTCTGAAAGGCCCTCAGACCCTCAACGAGACGATGCTCAGCGGCAGTGCTGAAGACATCGGAATTAACGGCGTTCTGCAATTCCACTGAGTTGGAGGCATAGGAAGCCTGCAGCTTTTTCATCATCACGATTGTCGTCGCTTGATCCGTGTCTGAGACGGCCAAAACGATGTCGCGCAATGCAATAGCTCGATCTCGGACCGTTCCGAGCATATCAATGCCGTTTCGGTATTTTTGGCTGTTACTGCCGTTTATGAGGCTGAGCTTAGCATTTATCTCATTTACCTGCCTGATTGACGAAAGGGACAGAACTCCCATCGCGAACAAGAGCAACCCAAAAGCGATCGACAAACGTAGCGTCACGCCGAATTTCCGAATATCTCGCATTATTCCTCCGTCCCCTGAAGCACACCTGTTGAACGAGCTATAGGTATGACCTTATACCTAATACCTTTAATTCGAGTTAAATGTGAGGCGGCATGTTCGGCGCATCTCCGCGGCCAGAAGAAAGGGAGTCGACGCAGATCTGCAGACGCCCGCTTCCCTACAAGTTGATGCAAGGAGGCATCATGGGCGATGGTTCAAGCTCAGCGCGTGGTGCTTCGGATCACCGAACGCTTACCCCATTGCGGAGATCTCCGAGCGTGAGCCCGCGCTACGATCGGAAGAAGAAGTTCGCCGCGACAAGCGCCGAGGTCAGCGACGAGGTCGACTAGATTGGACGGCTGAAAAAGGAATTGGCTCGCCTCACAAAGGAACGCGACGGCGGCGTCATAGCCAAGGAGGCGAAGTGAAATAGTCCTTCGTCGCCGAACATCGAAGGCAATTCTCGGGCGAATGACGTGCTCTGCCTATGTATCGATCCCAGCGGCTTCCTTGCCCGGCTCAGCCAAAGGATCGTTCCCCTATATTTACTCGCTCTCGTGTGATGCGACGCGAAGGGGCACGTTGGCTCTCTCTAACGCCACGCGGGCATCGTCCGGGGGTTCTTGGTCAGTGATGATGACTTCGAACTCATCGACCGTGGCGAGGACATGAAGAGCAGTGTGATTGAAACGCTTGTGGTTCACGAGCAGGCAACGGCGCGCAGCGCTCTCAATCATTGCTCGTTTCGAGCGGATGACGTTGTCATCCATATGATAAACGCGCAATCCTGAAACCGCTGGCGTGGAGATGAAGGCGATGTCGGCGCTAAGGCGCGAGAGGGCTTCTTCGGCAACGACGCCGAAAAATCCATTGAACTTCACCGAATAGCTTCCGCCAACTGCGATCAGGTTGACGCCCGACTCCGCCTTGAGCCGATCGATCACCGCTGCGTTGTTCGTGATCACTGTAAGCGGCCTCTTCTGTGGCAGCATTTCACCTAGGACTGACGCCATAGATCCGTCGTTGACCATGACTGTCATTCCGGGCTCAATGAGTTCGAGGGCAGCTTCGGCCATACGACGTTTGGCGTCGCCCTCCTGCTGCTGCCGGAACCGGAAATCGCTTTCGAATTGGCCTCCTGCCTCGATGGTTGCGCCACCACGGACTTTGCGAAGCATCCCCGCCTGCTCAAGATCGTCCAGATCGCGGTGGATGGTCATCTTCGATACTGCAAATCGATCGGATAGGTTGTCGAGATCCACCATCCTCTGCTCGACCAACAGATCCATGATGGCCTGCCTCCGATCATCTCTCTTCATATTCCATTTCTCCGACGCTCTGAATTAGATCTTCTAGCACCAAGCCCACACCAATTCAAAATCACATACTCAAGCTGTTAACTGTGATTTTGGGATTTTCGTTGTGAAGTTGGCGTTCGGATGGCAGAGGCGGTCTAAGAGTCGGCAATCACGACTGACAAAGGCGGGCTAGCGGGAGGCGCCATCGACTGGCCGCCGCGCTCAACGACGCGCAGAGCATGGTGATTGTACCGGGTTACGGAATGGCTGTGGCTCAGGCGCAAGCTGCGGCATCGGAACTGACGCGCAAGCTGCGCGCCGCCGGCAAGACCGTGCGCTTCGCGATTCATCCTGTGGCGGGTCGATTGCCTGGCCATATGAATGTGCTCCTTGCCGAGGCAAAGGTGCCTTACGACATTGTCATCGAAATGGACGAAATAAACGACGACTTCCCGCAGAAGGACGTCGTCATTGTCATAGGCTCGAATGACATCGTGAACCCGGCAGCGCAGGACGACCCGAACTCACCGATCGCCGGGATGCCTGTTCTGGAGGTATGGAAAGCGCGGCAGGTATTCGTGTCGAAGCGTGGACAGGGTACGGGGTATTCGGGGATTGAGAATCCGCTGTCTTCAGGGAGAACACTCGGATGTTCTATGGCGATGCGAAGAACTCGGTCAGCCAATTGATCCCTCTGCTCAGGTAGATGTGGCTAAGGAAATTGGAAAAAGGCCGGGGTCGTAGACACCCGGCCTTTCTCTGCGCATCGCCTTGGGGAGGACGATTCTGAACTAAGCGACTTCGCGTTCGTGGACATTCCAATCCGTCACACTCTTGAACGCTCTCCGTCGGCCAAACATATCTCGACGAGCATGAGCTCGCGATCGGTTACGCGTGATTGATAGATTTTTGACAGCTTTTCCTCGTGCATGGGAACAATGCGGCGTTCGTCCATTCCGACGATTTTCAGCATCTCTTCCGCGGACTCGATCAGGCGTGTCTGGCTGCCATTGGCGAGACCTGGCGGCACGAAGTAGGGATCGTTGTCGTCCCCGCCCGTGAGATTATCGTAGGTGTAGATGACGTCGCCGGACAGGACAAACTTGTCGGCTCCGTCGCTGGTCTCTACCACCACATACTGCGATCCTGCGGTGTGGGTGTCGAAGGCGGGATAGACATGAACGCCGGGCACCAAATTCTCGCGCTCTCCCTCAAGCAGTTCGAGGCGGCCTTCGATGTTCGCCTGCGTCAGATATAGGATGTCCGCCGGGTTCAATCCGGCCTGCAATGAACGGAAGCGGCGACCCTTTGCCAGAATCCACATCCAGGATTCCAATTCCTTTTTCTGAATATAGATTTTCGCATTCGGAAAGAACTTGAGGCCACCGATGTGATCGAAGTGCGCGTGCGTGAGGATGATATGCGTGACGTCTTGGGGCCTTATCCCGCATTCCCCGAGAACGATGTCCGGAGGCGTCCAACCTGTAACGCCGATTGAATTGGCGATCTGGCCTCCTAAATCGGCGGCGTCATGCCCGACATCGACCAGGATTACCGCATCCACTGTCTTGACGAGAATGTAGGCGAACGGCAGGTTCATTGTGCCCTGATTGTGGGCGCCATAAAACACTCCGCTGACCGGATGCACCGGACTACGTGAGTATTCAAGTACCCAGATCGAATGCGCTCCCATAGCTTTCCTCCCAGTGTTTGAATAGAGACCCTCCACAGCATGCGCTCGTATCGAAGGTCGTCGTGCCCAAGATGGCGGCCGAACGCTTCAGTTCGGCCGCCGCGTTTGCAAGCAAACCCAACAGCGTCGCGTCGGAGCCGAACATGCCGCGCTGAAGCTGCCCGTCCGCCTCGACAAGCAGGCGGTCGGTGTTTCCGAGATGAACCAGCGTATGGCTATCGCGCGTGAAACCATGTGAGACGGACCACACGTGACGGATCGACCGCTTAATCTCGGCAGCGCGGTCGGCGAGTTCGCCAGCCAGGAGGCGCATGCTCTTCTCCTTCGACGCCAAATGCATGAATGAGTACACCGCGAGGAGCTCCCCATATGTCCGGACGAGCGCCTCGAGGCTTGCGCGCATCTCGCTCAGCGCGACAGGATCGACGATCGCGTCACATTTGAAGCTGCGGCGCACCGTACCGCTGCTCATTATCGGCCAGTCGTCGGTAGCGGCGCGTTCGGCGGAATAAGGTTTGCCTCTTTCAAATCACTCCAGAACGCAGGGGATATCGCCTCGTTGATCGCTTTGACATTCTGGTCGACTTCGAACTGGCTCTTTGCGCCCATGACGAGAGTAGCTACCGCGGGATGGGCGTAGACGAACTGCATCGCCGCTGCCGGCAGGCTCACCGAATATCTTGAGCAAATGTTTTCGATAGCCTTCACCTTTTCGACGACGGCGGTCGGAACCTTGCCGTAATCGTACGTGGCGGTGGCGCCGCCGACTCCGGTTGCCAGGATTCCAGAGTTGAAGATACCTCCCGCGATCACGGATACGTTCCGCTGGAGCAACTCGTCGAACGCAGCCTCAAGAGGAGCATGGTTCAAGAGCGTGTAGCGCCCTGCGATCAGCGAGCAGTCGATCGGAAATTCACGCGCGACACCAACGACGGATTCGGTTTCGTTGACCCCGAGGCCGATGGCTGAGACGGCGCCACTGGACCGAAGCTCGTCGAGTGCCTTGTAACCGGAGGCCCGGAGCTGGTCCCAGTAGAACTCGCTTTGGTCGCCGTGCCAGGCGCGTCCAACGTCGTGCACCAGAAGAACGTCGATATAGTCAAGCCCAAGACGCTGCTGGCTGTCTTCGAATGCACGCATTACGCCGTCATAGGTGTAGTCGTAGGTGTCGAGAAACGGAAGCGGGTCGATCCACTCGATGCCATAGACGGTCTCGAGCTTCTTCGTCCTGCTTGCGGGCTTTAGCACGCGTCCGACCTTGGTACTCACCACCACGTTTTCGCGCAGCTTGTTCGCCCGGAGGGCGTGACCGAGATAATGCTCGGATTTCCCAAAGCCGTACATCGGTGCGCAATCAAAATAGCGTATTCCCGCCGCGTACCCAGCGAGGATCGTAGCTTCGAATTCGTCGTAGGAGACATCGGCGTTGAAGCCAGAGAGCGGCACCGTGCCTAGCCCCAGCGAAGTCACCTGTACTTTGCTTTTACCGAGAGGCCGAATTCCAAGTTCAGTCATGTGTTCATCCTTGAGATGTCGATAGGAAGTGTCGGGACGACCTGACTTCGGTCTTGCCGTCCTTTTTTTGGGAAAGCCCGCTTTGAATACGCCATCAGGGGACGCGACTTGCAGTGCAAATATCCGCGTCCACTCATCAGAAAAGCTTGATGAACACCTCCTCGGTCTGACCCCTCAATCAGCGAGGTGTAAGGTATAAGGTCATACCTCAGGACGCAAGCTTTTTTTCAAGAAGGTACATATGATCGGCTAGGTCGAACGCGGCGCGGCAGCACGTTTCAATCGGTCATTGATCGTGAGACCGACGAGCGGCACCGAGGCAAATGCGATCACATCCCCCGGCTTTGCGAGAGCGTCGGCTTCACTCATGACGGTGTAGAGGTTGTGGGCAGCTTCCTGGAGGTCGCCAGAACAGGACAGCGTTAAATGGCAGCCCTTGCTTTCCGGTCCGAAGCCGATCCAGACCATATTGCCTGTGGGACTGTTGATATTCATCTCCACTGTGGCTTCCGGAGCGTAATGGCTCTTCAACTGGCCCGGAACCGCGACCTTCTGGGGCGTACTGTCCTCGGCCATCGGACCGAGTAAAGCTTCCAGTGCTTCCTGAGGAACGGACCCATGGCGTAGAATGATCGGGGCCCCGACTAGCGACAGAATGGTGGATTCGAGGCCGTGATCGCATGTGTCTTCTTGCACGAGGCCCGATATCCGCCCGTTCAATTGACGAAAGACCTCTGCGAACCGTGTCGAGGTAATTTTACCCGAGCGATTGGCCGATGGCGCTGCCACCGGAAACCCGACGGCTCGGATCAGCCGTTGCGCGACGCTTGATGAAGGGAAACGGATGGCGACATTGTTCATGCCTGCAGTGACTGCGGAGGCAAGCCCCGCGTCGGCCCTCTTGGGCAGAAGCAATGTCAGGGGTCCCGGCCAGAAGTTTGCAGCAATCAACTCTGCCTGCGGATTGAAATGCGCCATTCTGCGCGCCATTTCGAGATCGGAGACGTGGATGATCAGTGGGTTATGGCGGGGGCGCCCCTTGGCTTCGTAGATTCGCTCAATCCCAGCTGGGTTGCTAGCATCCGCGCCAAGCCCGTATACCGTCTCGGTCGGAAACGCCACAACTTCGCCATTTCGCATTAGTTGTGCGGCAGCTTCGATGGCGCTATCGCTAACGTCAAACCGATGGGTGACGGGCATTTTTCCTCGCGATGATACTGGAGCGATCGTCTTCACTTTCTTGGTCCACTCGCCGACGAGACGCCTTCATCGGCCTGGCGTCGCTTCTCCCGAAGCCAAGATCGAAACGACCTGTCCACGTGTCCGGGAGCCAGGTTCCAATTGCCCCTGACAGTTCCAACTACGTTCCCGCTGAGATAACTCAGTTCAAGCCCACCACCCTATGCGGCACATAAGGCTCCTCGAGTTCATGGATCTCGTGGTCGTTCAACTTGACGTCCAAAGAAGCGACGGCGTCCTTCAGATGCTGAAGCTTGGTCGCGCCGATGATAGGAGCCGTCACGCCCGCCTTACTGTTAAGCCAAGCCATCGCAACGAGTGACCGCGAGATGTTCCTGGCTTCTGCTATCTTTGCGACCACATCTACCACGCGCCGATCCGCGTCGTCCGCGTGGCCATAAAAACGCGCCGTCACGTTGTCGGTCTGAGACCTCAGGCTGCTCTCCTCCCAGGGCCGGCTGAGCCGGCCGCGAGCAAGCGGGCTGAACGCTATGATTCCGACACCTTCCGCTTTGCAGAGAGGCAGCATCTCCCGCTCCTCCTCGCGATAAAGGAGGTTCATCTGGGCTTGCATCGAAACGAAGCGTGACCATCCAGCAGCGTCGGACTTGTAGAGCGCGCCTGCGAATTGCCACGCGTAGCAATTGCTTGCCCCGATGTAGCGGACCTTGCCGCTCGCAACCAGGTCGGTCAACGCCTCCAGGGTCTCTTCGATAGGTGTCGAGTTGTCCCAAAAGTGAATCTGGTAAAGGTCTATGTAGTCGGTCCCCAGCCGCTTGAGGCTGGCTTCGGCCTCGGCGATGATCGCCTTACGGGACAGTCCAACCGCATTTGCTCCATTGCGCATCTTGCCGTAGACCTTGCTGGCAATGACAATTTCGTCGCGAGGGACCATCTCCTTCAGCAGCTTGCCGACAATCTCCTCGCTGGTGCCGTCCGAGTAGACGTTCGCCGTGTCGAAGCAATTGATGCCCAGCTCGAGCGCCTCTTTGATGAAGGGCCTGCTGTCGTCTTCGGACAGGGTCCACGCATGGTTGCCGCGATCCGCGACGCCGAAACTCATGCAGCCGAGAACCAGTTGCGAGATTTTCAGACCTGACCGGCCAAGTTGACGGTATTCCATCTTCTATTTTCCTTCTGATACGGTTTTCGAGCCGAACTTGGCGAGCGCCTGCGCCAACTCCGGGTGAGATTTGGCATATTCATGGAGATCAATTCCGCCGACTGCAGCGTCCCAAGCTGCGCGGACAGCTTTCACGCCCGCCGACGGCCCGCCGGGATGGCTGACCACCCCACCACCGCAGAGATAAAGATGGTCTATCGTCTGCCCCGTCCTCCGATAAGTCTCCGGTGCCTGCCCGCCCCACTGGCCCGAGCAAACGACAGGCAGAGGGCGATCGCCGTCATCGAAGATCGGCTTCTGGAGATCATGAAATGACTGCACGAAAGAGTCGTCCGGTTCCCAGTATTTGGCAGAGATCCCGTTGATCTGGAATTGGTCGACGCCAAGCAGGCGCCAAAGCTGCTGGTAGACCGAGAAGTCGAACCCCAAGCCTGGGTGCCGAGTGAGAAGATCCCAACCGTTTCGATGAGCATGCAAAACCAGAGATGAACGTCGACGCAGAAACAGGAAGGCGCCCATGCCGATTGAATTGATGTTGATGACTGCGGCGTTGCCGCCCTCGCGCAACACCATGTCGTGCTTGCGGACCATCTCGTCTGGATCGACGTCAGATATGCCGAAGGCATACATCACCTTCTTACCGGTACGCTGCTCTTCGTCACGGATGATCGGCATGATTGCTTTCACGCGCGCCTCTAAAGAGGAGTAAGGTGGCGAGGCGAGCTTCTCGTCGTCCTTGATGAAGTCGACGCCGGACGGTGCCAAATCGGCAACAACTTCCGCCGTCTCGTCCGGCGTAAGCCCGAGCGCCGGCTTGATGATCGTGCCGATGATTGGTCTGTTGTAGACACTAGTCAGTCGCCGAGAGCCCTCGATACCGAATTGAGGGCCCGGGTAGACGCCATCGAACTCCGGCGGCAACTGCAGGCTGATGATCCGCAGTCCGGTAAGCCCTTTGATCGACCAAACACCGCCGAGCGCAATCGTCGTCAGAGCCGATAGGTCGGTGCCGACCGCTTCGAAGGGGTACGCGATGGTCGCCAGGGCGCGATTGAACGCCCTCCCCTCCGTGGGAAGAGACGGGACGTTGGTCGCGCCGAGCTGCTCGAACGCCACAATCCTCGCGGCCGCGCGGGCTTTGAGCTCCGGCGTCTCGCCCTGCAACGCAACGAACGTCCCGGTAGATTGGTCGCTCGCTATCTTGGCGGCCAATGCCTCGGGGTTCCCCGCCGTCTCGATCCGGTAGGTGACCAGTATGTCAGAGGGCCTTGGTTGAGCCAATTCTATCGTCATCGGAGTCACGTCGTTGGTACTGGGGCGGCCGCAGGGATGAGGCCGGATGACTTCAAATCGTCCCAGAAGGCGCCCGGTATTGGGGTTGAGATCGCCGCGACGTTGGCCGTCACATGTTCCGGTGTCAGTGCGCCTTGCACTACCGCAGTCACTGCAGGATGCGCATAGACGAACTGCGTCGCGGCAGTTGGGAGGGAGACACCATGGCGTTCGCAGACTGCTTCGAGCGCTTCAACCTTCCGCACTATGGCCTCTGGGGCGGGCTGACAATCGTAGGTGCGGGTCGTGGTCCGCGATTTGCTCCCCTCGGCGAGGATGCCTGAGTTGTAGATACCGGCGGCGATGATACCAATGCCCCGTCGCTGCATTTCCGGATAGAAGTGGTCGAGCGCACCGTGGTTCAAGAGGGTATACCGTCCTGCTACCATAGAGCAATCGAGATCGAACTCCTCCGCCACTTGCAGGACCGACGCCGTCTCATTGACGCCGAGACCGATCGCCTTAACGGAGCCCGTCCGTCGCAGTTCGTCGCAAGCCTTGTAGCCACTCGATCTCAGCGCCGACAGATGGGTAGCATAGGCTTCGCGGTGCCATTCGCCGCTCACGTCGTGGAGATAGAGGATGTCGATGTGGTCCATGCCCAGCCGCTGCTGGCTATCTTCAAAGGCGCGCATGATGCCGTCATAGGAATAGTCGTATTCATCGACGAACGGCAGTGCTTCCACCCAGTCGATGCCGTAGAGGCTCTCCGCGCGCTTGGCGCGGCTTTCGGGCTTCAGTATCCGGCCCGCCTTGGTGCTGACGACGACCTTCCCGACAAGGTCGTTGTTCCTGAGAACATGGCCGAGGGAGTGCTCGGATTTTCCGAGACCGTAGAGGGGCGCAGTGTCGAAATAACGAACGCCGAGCTCATAGGCTTTGAGGACAACCGCTTCGAAGGCTTGGAAGCTCACGTCGACATTGCAGCCGCCGAGCGGCGATGTCCCTAATCCGAGGGAGGTGAGTGTTACATCGGTCTTTCCAAGTGTTCTCTGTAGCATGCTGATCGTTCCTTATTGCCATAATGCTAAGCGGACGGCCTTCGGCCGTCCGCCCCAGCTTCTTGATTACATGTATTTCTCGACGTTGCTGGCATCGAGGATGAGCCACGGAACGACGTAGTCCCTGTCCTTGCCGCCCTTCCAGTCCATCAGCGAGCCCCAGATTTCAGCCTGCGGCTTGTAGTCGTCGCCCTTGATGGCATGCAGCGCCAGGTCTACGGCGCCCTGGCCTTCGGCGCGGGCATATTTGTAGAGCGACACCGCCAGTTCGCCCTTCTTCACGGCACGCTTGGCATCGGGAATGCCGTCGATCGAAAGGACCGGAACGGTCTTGAGATCAATACCGGCGCTCTTCATTGCCTCGATCGCGCCGAGCGCCATCTCGTCGTTCTCAGCGAGAACGCCATTGATCTGACCGGGATGCGCGAGCAACCAGTTCTCCATGAGAGCCTGGCCTTCGGCGCGGCTCCAATTGCCTGTCTTGGCTTCGATGAGCTTCAGATTGGGGAACTTGGCGAGGCCGGCATCGACGCCAGCGCGACGCTCGATCTGGGCAGACTGGCCGATAGGCCCTTCCATCAGGACGACATTGCCGCCGTTGGGAAGCCGCTTGCCGAGTTCTTCGGCGATAATGCGCCCGCCTTCGGTGTCGTTGACAATGATAGAGGCGGTGTAGTTCTTAGACTTGGTTTTGAGCGCCGATACGATCAGCGGGATTTTCGCTTCCGCTGCTTTGTCGATCGGCGGGGCCGACGCCTCGAGGTCGAAAGGCGCCATGATGATGGCGTTAAACTGCTGCGTGATCGCGGTGTCGATCTGGTTTGCTTGAGTGAGCGGGTCGTACTTGCCGTCGAAGACGGTGATCTCGACCTGGCCCGACTTAACGGCGGGATGGTTCTTGATTTCAGTCGACCAAGCCTTCATGTATTCGCCGGACTCGCCGAACGATAGAGCCGCAATGCGGATCTTGTCTTCTGCTAACGCCAATTTGGGTCCAGTCAATGTCGCCGCGACAAGTGCCAGTCCCGCACCTGCCTTGAGCAGGCTCCTCCTAAACATCTGCATTTTCTTGCTCTCCTCTGGTTTGAAAACTGCCCAACCACGCCCTTGCATGACCGAGCATTGTCGCCGACCACGTCGGCGGCAATTCCGAAACTCGTTATTTGCGGATTTGGTCGGCGATAACCGCGACCACGATGATCGTGCCCTTAAGCACCTGCTGGTAGTAGGACGAGACCCCCATCAGATCCATGCCGTTATTGATGGTGCCAATGATCAGCGCGCCGATAAGAGTGCCAAGCAATGAGCCACGGCCGCCTGCAAGGCTCGTCCCGCCGATGACGACGGCAGCGATCGCGTCCAGCTCGTAGCCAATGCCCGCCTGGGGCAGTGCTGCGGTTGTCCGTGCGGTCAACACAAGCCCAGCCATACCGGCGAGCAGGCCGGAGATCACGTAGGTGGCGCCGACGATGATCTTCGTCGAGATACCGCTCGTGCGCGCCGCCTTCTCGTTGCCGCCGACAGCGTAGACGTAGCGGCCGAAGGTCGTGTAATTCAGAACCACCCAACCGACGATGAACACGAGAAACAGGATGATGATCGGAACAGGGAGGTACATAACCTGGCCGGAGCCGATCCACTTGTAGGCGTCGGAAAGATTAGGGATTGGGCTGCCCTGGGAAAAGATCAAGGTCAGACCGCGAGCCACACTCAGCATTCCAAGCGTCACAACGAACGGGGGAACCTTTATCGCGGCAACGAGGACGCCGTTCACCAGGCCTAGGCCAGCTCCGACTGCAAGTCCGGCCAAGATGCCAATGAGGACGAAGTGCTCGTTTGTTTCAGTCACCAGGCTCGCAGCAATCATGCCGGAAAGTGCCATCACCGACCCAACGGACAGATCTATGCCTTTGGTCAGGATCACGAAGGTGACACCGATCGCCAAAATGCCGTTGATCGATGACTGTCGGACTAGATTGAGCCAGTTCGGCCAGCTCATGAAATAAGGGCTCGCGAACGAGAAGAACGCGACAATCAGCAAGAACACCAATACGATGCTGAATTGCCTTATTATTTCTCCGGCACGGAAGCTTCCTGGTTTTCCCACAGCGATTGTACTCATACTCAAATCCTCCCATTGACGGATTGGGGCTGGTGATCAGCTCGCCAAGTCCATGAGCGTCTGTTGTGATGCCTCGGCACCGTCGATTATGCTGACGAGCTGCCCCTGTTTGAAAATTGCGATCCTATCGCTAAGCTGCATGATCTCCGGTGCTTCCGAGGAGACCACGAGAACGCCGTTGCCCTTCGCCGCGAAGTCCCGCAGGAAGGCATAAATTTCCTGCTTCGAACCTTCGTCGATGCCACGCGTCGGCTCGTCGCAAATGAGGAGCTTTGGATTTGTCAGAAGGCATCGGGCCAGCACGACTTTTTGTTGATTGCCGCCAGACAATGTTTCGACGGCAACGTCGGGCGAGGCCGACTTGATCCTCTGCGAGACGATCATTTCTTTGACCGCGCTCCGCTCTTTATCGCCTCGGATGAAGCCGCTGATGGCCACCAAGGCGAGTGAGGAGAGCGTAATGTTATGGGCAATCGAAGCCGACAAGACGAGACCGCTGTCCTTGCGGTCCTCGGTCACCATCGCCATTCCACGCTGGATCGCTTCCTTGGGACTGCCTGGTTTAACCTTGCCGCCGTTGAAGACAACTTCGCCCCCAGTCGGCGAATGCAGACCGAATATCGTCTCGAGGAACTCGGTTCGTCCGGATCCGAGCAGCCCGTAGATGCCGACCACTTCGCCCGATGCAACGTCCAACGAGATGTCCCGGAAATGCGAGCCTCTTGCCAAGTTCGAGACGGAAAGGAGGATGGGTGCGTCTTCAAGAGGCTTGCCCTTCTCGACCAGCTTGACTTCGCGGCCAACGATCTGTGTCACGAGATGACGCCGATCGATGTCCTTAATGTTTCCGGTCTCGATGAAACGGCCGTCGCGAAACACCGTGTATTCATCCGCGATCTCGAAGATTTCGGTGAGTTTGTGGGATACGTAGATAATTGCGGAACCGCGCTCGGTGATCTTACGGAGCGCATTGAACAAGACGTGGACTTCGTGTTCGCCAATAGCCGATGTCGGCTCGTCCATGATGACGATGTGTGCCCGATAACTGAGAGCCTTCGCGATTTCGACGAGCTGAATCTGGGCGAGGCTCAATTCCCCCATCTTCTTACGAGCGTCGACTTCGAAACCCAGTTCGTCGAGAAATGCCTGGGCGTCCCGGCGCATCTGACTGAAGTCGACAAGCACCCCGAGCCGCTTCGGCTCGCGGCCAAGGTAAAGGTTCTCGGCGACGGTCATCTCGGGAACCGGAGAAAGCTCCTGAGTGATGATCGCGATCCCGTGACGCAGAGCGTCAGCAGCACTTTTGAAGTCAACCGGCTGACCATCAATCTCAACTGTCCCACCATCGCGGCGAAGCAATCCCATCGTGATATTGAGGAAGGTCGATTTGCCCGCTCCATTGCCACCGCACAGCGCGTGGACGGTACCGGCCTTCAGGGTGAGTCGCCCATCAACGAGCGCCGGGACACCGTTGAAAGACTTTTCCACGCCCTCAGCCCGGAGAAGTACGCGTGCCGGCGAAGACTGCGCGGTTGACGGGGCTTCGATCTTCTCAGTTGCATTGACCATGATATGACGTCATACCTCATAAAACCGAAAAATAGGCCGCATGTATGGGCGCGGCAGGTTCGCGCTGGTGCTACTTGCTCTCCAGCCCCAGGATTGCGCGTGCCTCGTCAGGTGTGGCGGGCTCGCGTCCCACTCTTTGTGCAACCTCTACAGCACGGGATATCATATCCGCGTTCGTGGGCGTGCCGAACTCACGATAGGGGTAATCGCCGATGCCGATTGCCATATGGCCGCCCAGTCGGGAAATCGCAGGAGCGATGTTTATTAGATTTCCCCCAAGGCAATTGACCGTCCATTCGACAGGCCTGTCGTCTGGCAGGAATGAAAGATGCGCCATGAGACCGGCCTCTGTCGGCGGATGCCCGGTGATGTACCGCCCTCCCGTGAGGTGGAGGAGAAAATAAGCAGGACCCTTCACAAGACCCGCATCCATCAGAGCGATGGCGCGACGGGTGAATCCGACGGACCACGAGACTAGCTTCGGTTTGACGCCTTTTTCGGCCAACGTACGCGCATAATGCGCGAGGCTTTCGGTCGTGTTCAGATAAAGCCGCTCGGGGTTTTCGAACGTGCGCTTCTCGGCATCCCATAGTTCCAGATTGGCCGATCCGGTGTCGATCGGGGCGATGTCGGGCCGTGTGGCCGGATCCAATGCCAGGGTTGCGACTGTATCGATGCGCTTCTTGGCGTCGGAGTCGTTCGAGATGAAGCCAAGAGTAGGGAGGATGAGCAAATCCGTGGCGCCCCTGACTTTGCGGATGATTTCGGCATTCGCTTCGACGGTGTTCGTCGCACCTCCGTCGGGCGTTCTCGCATGGTAATGAAGGATCGCCGCTCCCGCCTTTCGAGCTGCAACGGCGGCTTCGACGATCTCATCGGCGGTGTAGGGGATATTGGGATTGGAGGTGCGCGGCGCGTACTCGTTGACCCTAGCTTCGAGAATGATCTTCTTTTGCATCTTCCAGTCCTTATGCCGCCACTGAACCCACAGTGCCCGCCTTGGCGCGGAGGAAGAAGTCATCGGCGCCAATCTGCCCGCCCTTCAACATGACTTCGAGACCATTGATCTCGGCGTCCTCCGGTGCTTCCAGACGACAAACATGGCAGTTCTGAATTCTATCGAATACGATGATCTCAAGCGCTTCCGCTCCAATCGTCCGCACCGCGTAGCTAGAACTGTCACCGCCGGAAAAGACAATGCGCGGTAATGAAACCACACGGCGGACAGCGCGGGCGACGTCGCAGTAGATGGCTCCCAAACGTTCCGCCGGGACTTCGCCGCCCGCCACCCGGCCGGACTCTCCGCGGGCCGTGTAGATGATTGTCGGGCGGCCACGATCAAGTCCTTCGACCGCCTTTAGAGCAGTCTCCTGGGCAACTGCCGCAACTTGGCGGTCGGACTCGATCTTAGAGACATCCAAGTGGACCATCTTCCAGCCAGCGGCTTCCGCCGCGGCGATCTGACGCCCAGTCTGGAGCGCGCAGCTGCCAGACAAGACCAGCAAATTTTCGACTCCAGCGATTTCAGTCTTCACCGGCTCGGACGACGACAGCAATCCCAAACGTGCCCAAAGGGCGCCAAGTTGTTGCGCAAGGCCTTGAGCTGCAAGCGCAAACTTAGGTGCCGCCGAACACCGTGCCCAAAGCAGTTCAGCGACAGCGGCAAGATCGGTGTTTTCAAGGCCATCGAAAATGACCCCTGCCCCCTCCTGGAAAGCTTTAAACACGCGCTCGTCCATTGCCGAGCCGTCCCGGATCATGGGAAGCGTGACGTTGACGAATTCCATGTCCGTCTGCCCGGCCAAATGCATGCGTAGGTCAGACTCGTGCATCGGCGTCCTAGGATGGCGTGACATGCTTGGATGACGGTCCAGCCGCTCTATTCTGTCGGCGAAGCGCGCAAAGTGGTTTCCGAAGCAGGTGTAGCGCCCGAAGTCCGGAGTTGCGGCGAGGACTGAAACGTCCCTCTTGCCGAAGTGAGCCGCGGCACGCGCCAGGACGGCGCCGTAGCTTCCGACGGCCGGCGACGAGTCGAAAGTCGAGCAGATTTTATACTGGATGAATGGACTATCGAGCGTGCTGATAATCGAGAAGGCGCTGTCGAGTTCCTCGTCAAGTTCGGCCCCAGACAATGCTCGTGCAGTGCCGGCAAAACCAAGCACGTCATAGGACTGGGCATCTACTGCCACTTTCTCTACGGAAGGACGCGCCAGATACAGCTTGCCTTTCACCCCGCTCCGATGGAACTGCGCCAAATTCTCGGACGAGCCCGTGAAGTCGTCGCCGTAAAATGCGGCCTTGAGCTTGCCAGGTGATGTCATCGGATTCTCCCAATCTCCCGGCCGAGGATATCTGCCTCCATACTTCGGCCGGGGTCCACTCTTGACAATACTCATAGAAGCAGCTCATAACTCTGTCAAGGTCATACCTTATACCTTATACCTCGTATCAAAAATTGGAGGACAAAATGAGACTGTCTGGACGTACTGCGGTGGTGACCGGCGCCGGCCGAGGCATTGGACTTGCAATCGCTGAAGCGTACGTTCGCGAAGGCGCGAACGTCGTCATCGTCGACCGCGATCGGGAGGTTGCTAACGAGGCCGCGGTCCGGCTTGGGGACCGGGCGCTGGCCGTCCGCGCCGATATTTCGGTCGATGAAGACGTCGAGGCTATCGTTAAGGAAGCAGTCGGCCGGTTCGGTACAGTCGAGATACTCGTTAACAACGCAGGCGTGGGCGCGACCACCTTGTTCCTCGAAAGCTCGAGGGAGGAATTCGAGCGTGTTGTCCGGATCAATCTGACGGGGACATTTCTCGTGGCGCAGGCCTTCGCGCGGATCATGGCGGCCAAAGGCTACGGGAGAATCATCAACATCGCTTCCTTGTCCGGTCAGAAGGGCGGGGTCGGCCGTTCCGCTTATGGCGCCTCCAAGGCAGGCGTCGAGCTCCTCACGAAGGTGATGGCGGTCGAACTCGCCGAATCGGGAATCAACGTCAACAACATCGCCCCCGGCCCGATATTAACCGAGGTGTCGAAGGTCATGCATACGGTCGAGACTCGTGAAGCCTATCATCGACTTGTTCCGCAACGCCGTTACGGCGAGCCGTCGGAAATCGCCGACGCCGCGGTGTTCCTGGCGAGCGACGAGGCTGCCTATATCACGGGACACACGCTGAACGTCGACGGCGGCTTCTTGGCCGCTGGCCTCATGTTCCCATTCGATCCAAAGGCCTCGAAGCGACTGGGACAGATCAGCGAATAACTTCGATAAATGGCCAGTTCCACCGTTCGGCATTTGTCGCAAAACGCAAAACGCGGTATGACCTCGTACCTTCCTCAATTTTCTGATCGGAGCGTGACTAGGAATGCTGTCTGTTGACCCAAAAAAGATCCCAAGCCGGTTGGACATTGCGCTCGATTACATTACGGGCGAGATTGCCAAAGGAAACCTTGGACCCGGTGACAAACTTCCCAACGAAAAGGAACTGGCCCAGCTTCTCGGCATCAGCCGCACCCCAATCAGAGAGGCGATTAAGACACTTGCGGTGTCGGGCCTCGTCGAGACTCGGCATGGCTTCGGCAATTACATCCGCAAGGACGAAGGCCTTCCGGCGATGCCGCTCGCAATGTTCCAACTCTATCTTCAGAGTTCGACGCCCGAAATGCTGATGGAGCTGCGCTTTATTTTCGACCGCAACTGTTCTGAACTCGCTTCGTTACGGCGCACGGACGAAGACCTCGCCACAATGAGGGAGTGCATCGACCGACTGAAAAGGTTGTCGGATGATCCGAACTCCGCGATCGAAGACCTCCTTAAGGCCGATCTCGATTTTCACCGCGCCATATACAAAGCCGCTGGTAACCCGTTGATTGTGGTGATCGCGGACTTCGTGCTCACCATGGTCGCACCGTGGGTCCAGAAGTCGCTCGAAGTCAGTGGCAAATGGCGCGCGGTCGGCCTTCACGAACGCATGTACGAAATGATCCGCGACAGGAAGACCGGTGACCTCAGCCGCGAAAGCGTCGAGGAGAACATGGAACACTTCCGCACGTCGTTGTTGAAGTAACGAGAGGCTTGATCTTATTTCGGTGATCAGAGGTGCGGCGTGGCTCGCGTAGCAGAGCCTTTACTCGCGCGGCACAGGATCAATGCGAGTCCCGGGAGTTCGCCGACAATGGCAATCCCTCTAAAGCCTGCGATGGAAGAGATCCGCTCAGTAAAATGGCCCACCCCGTTCAGGGTAGGCCACGATCATTAGCGATCGGCACCACGGCTCACCTGTTCGCGGGCAGCGATGTCGGCTCGTATCATGTCCATCTTTTCGAGAAGGCCATCGTAGGCGAACTTGCCAAGCGGAAGTCTTTTTGGCGGATTGGCCTCGTGTGCCACATCAACGATCGCTATGGCTGCCTTTGCGGGATCACCAGGCTCTTTTCCCACATTGGCACGAAAGGTTCGGCGTTGGGCGCCGGCTGTTTGATCGTAGTCGGCGATGACTTGATCGGCTCTTACTTCATTCGCGGAGTTGCCTGCCCAATCGGTCGCAAACGCGCTGGGCTCGATCAGAACGACTCTGATCCCCAGCGGAGACACTTCCAGGTCGAGCGCCTCAGAAAGGCCTTCGACCGCGAATTTCGAGGCATTGTACCAACCAACAGCGGGAAATGAGCGAACGCCGCCGATGGATGAGACGTTGAGGATGGTTCCCATACCACGTTTCCTCATCGAAGGAAGGATTGCATTCGTAACCGCAGCAAGCCCGAAGACGTTGATCTCCATCATCCTTCGCACTTCAGCATCATCGCTCTCCTCGACTGCGGCGAAATAGCCGATGCCCGCATTGTTGAAGAGGATGTCGATGGAGCCGAATTTTTCTTCGGCATCCTGAACCGCCGCCGAAATCGACGCTTTGTCGGTAACGTCCACTCGGAGAGCGAGGATGTTATCCGAACTCGCCTTAAGCAGTTCTTCCAGAGCCTCTGGATTTCGCGCCGTTGCTACGACGCGATCACCTCTTTTGAGAGCTTCGGCAGCGACTAGATTGCCGAACCCGCGCGATGCGCCTGTGATAAACCAGGTTTTCATGTTCGATCCTTTTCGCTCTTGGCCGGCGTCGATAATGCTGCCGGGCATCTCGCCAGATGGATCGTTGTGCGTTGCCCTTAAAGGCCGCGCATCCTCATCGTACCGATGAGCGCTATTCACCATTGGAGGCCAGCAGCCTCGTCGGTGTTTTCTGATTGAGCGCCGCGGGTCCAGTTTCCCGTTGGCAATCGCAGAATCACTTCATTCGCGGCCATTTGATCCTACAACTGACGACCCGCAACGAGCCTACCCAATGACTTGGTGGTGAAGTGCACGGACGCCGCGGCTTCCAGGAAATTGACGACGCTCGCCGTTTTTTCGTCGCGCATTATCAGATCGCAAGCGGGCCAGCCAAACCTCAGCCAGGAGACCCGCCTGCGCTGTCCAAGTCTATCCTGTGACGATCCACTAACTGCTCGAAATCGGCGTGCTGGGATGATATTTGCTGTCCAGCTCGTTGATCGCCCTGACATTGCCAGCAGAATGGCCGCCTTCGTCGAACGTCTTGCCCAGAAACGTGTCGGCGATCGACTTAGCGTGCTCCGGTCCGATTACACGAGCGCCCAACGTGATGATCTGCGCGTTGTTCGAAAGGGCAGCACGCTCGGCGGAATAGGTGTCGTGCGTCAGGGCGGCGCGGATGCCGGGAACCTTGTTCGCTGCTATGCAGACGCCAATTCCGGTTCCGCAAACGAGAATGGCCTTGTCGTATGTGCCTTCGAGCACGCCGGAGGCGACGCGCTCCGACAGATTGGCGTAAAAGGGATCGGGACCGGCCTCGGTTCGCGAGACTTCATACACGTCAAAGCGATCTTTCAGGTGTTCGGCCAAAACCTTGGCAAGACCTTCGCCAGCGCTGTCTCCTGCAACGGCAACCTTCATATTTTTCTCCTTAGAGTTTGGCGGCGCATTTCTCAAGAATGTCGAGATATCCCTCGACGCTCCACGCCGAACGGCCAATGAAAAGCCCGTCTATGTGCGGGCTCGAAATCAGTTCTTCACAGTTCTGCGGATTGACCGAGCCGCCATACAGGCAGGGGACCTTCCGACCTATCACCGCCCCGGCGATGGCAATAATTTCGGCCTGACGCGCATCGGCGTAGTCAGCGGTTGCCGGAACACCCGTCTCGCCGATCGCCCAGACGGGCTCATAGGCAAAAAGGATCTCTGCCTCCTTCTGCGTAGCTGTCAGTTTCGAAAGCGCGCCACGCACCTGGGTAGCCAGAATTTTCGAAGCGTTTCCGCTGTCGCGGTCTCTTGAAGTCTCACCTATGCAGATGAGCGGAATGAGACCGTGCCGGACGGCGGCTTCTGTCTTCAGAGCCACTGTGTCATCAGTCTCACCGAAATGTTCACGCCGCTCAGAGTGGCCGAGTTCGACCAGATCGAGCTTGCAGTCCTTCAGCATCAGCGGCGAGACTTCGCCCGTCCAGGCGCCCCGTTCGGCCCAATGCATATTCTGGGCGCCAACCTTCACCGAGGTTCCCGCGAGCATCGCCTTCACCTCGCGAAGAACTGTGAAGGCCGGAATGACGAAGCGCTGGATGCGTGGATGATCCGTCGAGCTTGCCTTGAGATCGCGCACAAAATGCTCGGCATCGGCGAGTGTCTTGTTCATCTTCCAGCTGGTGCCAATCCAGATGCGTTTCTTCTCGGTCATGTCCCGCTTCACCGCGTTTCCATTTCAGTTGACGCTGCCCGACCTAAAGTGATCCGGCCCGATACCGCTTCGCCATCTCTGAAAGCGGGATGACGTTGATAGAGCTTGCGCGTCCGGCCGTTCCGAAGGCTTCGAATCTTTCGCGACAAAGCTTTGAAAGAGCCGTCATCGCGGGCTTCAAGTACTTGCGAGGATCGAATTCAGTCCGATCCTCGGCCAGCACTCTGCGCACCTGCCCGGTCATGGCCATTCGGCAATCCGTGTCGATATTGACCTTTCGCACGCCGTGCCGGATGCCCCGCAGAATTTCATCGAGCGGTACGCCCCAGGTCGGCTTCATCTGGCCGCCGAACCGATTGAAAATTTTCTGCAACTCCTCCGGCACGCTTGAAGAACCATGCATGACGAGATGCGTGTTCGGCAGCTTCCGGTGGATCGCCTCGATAACATCCATTGCGAGAACATCTCCGTCTGGGCGACGTGAGAATTTGTACGCGCCATGGCTCGTCCCCATTGCGACGGCAAGCGCGTCCACCTTCGTCTCCTTTACGAATTTCGCGGCCTCGTCCGGATCGGTCAGAAGCTGATGCGGATCGAGCTTGCCTTCAACGCCGTGACCGTCTTCGGCTTCGCCCATACCGGTCTCCAGCGAGCCTAGAACACCAAGCTCCCCCTCCACCGAGACGCCTGCCCAATGAGCGATCTCGCTGACGTCTTTCGTGACCTTAACGTTATACTCCCAGTCCGCCGGCGTCTTCCCGTCCGCGCGGATCGAACCGTCCATCATCACCGAGGTAAAGCCATGTTGGATTGCGGTGACGCAGGTGCTCGGTTCATTCCCGTGGTCAAGGTGGACGCAGACGGGAATATGCGGGTAGATCTCCGTCACCGCGTCCATCATGTGTTTGAGCATGATGTCATTGACATATGCCCGTGCCCCGCGGCTCGCCTGCAGAATGACAGGCGAATCCGTATCATCGGCCGCTTCCATGATCGCAAGCGCCTGTTCCATATTGTTGATGTTGAATGCTGGGACGCCGTACCCTTGTTCGGCAGCATCGTCCAACAGTTGGCGGAGAGTGATCCTGGCCATGAAATCTCACTCGCTGGTTAGATTGGAATTGAGATAGCTCGCGATCAGTTCGACCTCGGCTGCCGAACCGAAGACCAGCGGCGTGCGGCAATGATAGGAGGCCGGAACCTTATCGAGGATCGCCGAAATGCCATCCGTCGCCAGCCCTCCGGCCTGCTCCATCAGGAACGCGATCGGGTTTGCCTCGTACACCAGGCGAAGCCGTCCATTTTGGTACCCTGACCTCTTGTCGGCGGCGTAGAAAAAGACACCGCCCCTGAGGAGGATCCGGTGGAGCTCGCCGACGGCCGACCCGAGCCAGCGCATGTTGAAATCGCGGCCACGCGCTCCATCCTTGCCCGCCAAACAATCCTGAAGATACAGGCTCAGACCGGGCTGCAGGTGGCGGTGATTGGAAGCGTTGTATGCAAGTTCCGACGTGTCCCGAGGTATCTGGACCCGCCTTCTCACAATCAAGAACTCGCCAGTTTGCGGATGCATCGTCGCCAGCAGCACGCCTTCTCCGACCGAGAAGCCCAGATCCACCGTGTTGCCGAATGACACGTAACCGGCGGCTGCCTGTCGCCTTCCAGGAACGAGAAAAGGGTCTTCAGCTTCGCTGAATGGAATGATCGAGAAAATCGTTCCGACGGGCGTGCCCAATCCGACATTCCCCGAACCGTCGATCGGGTCGATCGCCACGGCGAAACGATGGCCTTTGAACACAAGCGGCGCGTCGGCCTCCTCGGACAAGACGCGCGCAGCCCCTGCCCGTTCCAGAATCTCGAGGAACAACTCGTGCGAGGAGACGTCGATGGCCTTTTGCGCGTCTCCGTCGGAATTGCATCCGACCAGACGCGCTGGGTCGCCCTCCAGGGAACCCGCCGCGATGCGCTCGGACAACAGACAGGCCGCGTCCAATACACCGTTTATCAATGCCGTCACGCCCTGACGCGCCGTGTCCTCACCGGCCCATGTCGTAAGATACTCATCAACCGACCCGCACTGGACGCGGGTTTGTTCGTTCGCGAGAGTTACCGGTGCGGTCATTCGTCGACCCTCACCTTCGCAACAGCGCGCGCGACGATCGCCTTGCGAGTGATTCCGAATTTTTCGTACAACGTCTCCGCCGGCGCGGAAGCGCCGAAGCCGGACATCCCGATCACGTCGTCTTCGCTGTCGACATACCTGGTCCAGCCGAACTTCGAGAGCGCCTCCACGGCGATGCGTGGTGCGTCTCCCAGGATCGCGTTCCGGTACTCCTTCGCCTGCCTTTCGAAGAGGTCCCAACTCGGCATCGAAACGACCGCCGCTGGAATGTTTCTTGCCTCCAACTCTTCGGCGGCCTCGATCGCAAGCGCGACTTCCGTTCCAGTGGCGATGAGCGTGATGGCGCGGTCCTTACTGGCTTCCCGCAGCACATAGGCTCCCCGTGCGCAGCGATTGATGCTATCACGCTCGGAGCGGAGCTGCGGTACATTCTGCCGCGAGAGTGCCAGAACGGATGGGGTGTTCTTGCTGTTTATGGCAAGGTCCCAGCATTCCAGCGTTTCGATCGTGTCAGCGGGCCGGAACACATGCAGGTTCGGCATCGCTCTGAGGCTGGCGAGGTGCTCGACGGGCTGATGGGTCGGGCCGTCTTCGCCGAGACCGATGGAATCATGCGTCATCACGAAAATAGAGCGGACGCCCATGAGAGCCGCCACACGAATGGCATTGCGGCAGTAGTCCGAGAACACGAGGAACGTGCCGCCATACGGTATGAAGCCGCCATGAACCGCCATGCCGTTCATCGCGGCGGCCATGGCGAACTCCCTCACACCATAGCTGACATAACGACCGCTCTCAGCGGGGGTGAAATCGCTGTCGACGGCGGGAACACGGGTCAAGTTCGAGTGGGTGAGGTCGGCCGAGCCGCCGATCAGTTCGGGAAGCAACTCCGCCAGCGTCTCCAGCGCAATCTGGCTCGCCTTGCGCGTGGCCACCGATTGCGGCTTGTCGAGCAGCTTCGCCTTGGCGGCGCTCACCGCTTCCGTGTATTGCGGCGGCAACGAGCCATTGGTGCGACGCTGAAATTCGCTTTTGACGTCCGGTTCCGCGGTTTCGAGCCGCGCTTGCCACTCCCTGCGTGCCGTAGCGCCCTTTGCACCAATCTCGCGCCATGTTTCCAGGATTTGAGCGGGAATCTCGAAAGCATCTGCCGTCCAGCCGTAAACTGCCTTTGTCGCGGCAGCTTCGCTCGCGCCCAGCGGTGCGCCGTGCACTGAGCTTGTTCCTGCCTTCGAGGGAGAACCGTAACCGATGATGGTTTTCAGAGCGATCAGGGACGGCCTTGACGCTTCCGCACTCGCGTTCGAGATCGCCGCATCGATCGCTTCAGCATCATGGCCATCTACGCGTTGAGTGTGCCATCCGTAAGCATCAAATCTCGCAAGCACGTCTTCCGAAAACGCTATCGCGGTCGAACCGTCGATGGTGATGGAATTGTCGTCATAGAGGACGATCAACTTGCCGAGTTGAAGGTGGCCCGCCAGTGAGGCAGCTTCCTGACCGACACCTTCCATGAGGCACCCGTCTCCGCAGAAGACGTAGGTATGGTGGTCGACAAGTGCAGCGCCGAATTCAGTTGCCAGGCGTCGTTCCGCTATCGCCATTCCGACTGCGGAGGCGATTCCCTGCCCCAATGGGCCTGTCGTCGTCTCGACGCCGGCTGTGTGCCCGTATTCCGGGTGGCCCGGTGTTTTAGAGCCCCATTGGCGGAAATTGCGGATCTCCTCAATGGTCAGGTCTTTGTAACCGGTGAGGTGCAGAAGGCTGTAAAGCAACATTGAGCCGTGACCATTCGACAAAACGAAGCGATCTCGGTCTGGCCACCCGGGTTCGCTTGCGTCGAATTTGAGGTGCCTGCCGAAAAGGACGGCCGCCGCATCCGCCATACCCATCGGCATACCGGGGTGACCCGATTTTGCCGCCTCAACCCCGTCGATCGACAGGACACGGATGGCGTTCGCGAGATCACGGATCGAAACTGCTGCTGACAAGTCTTCCTCCCTTTTATCCGATCCTATTGTGGCGCACTTCGCGCAAAATCACAACAGAAAATCACAAAGGAACATTTACTTTTGTTATCTTGTGAGAATTCGTAACGCATTACCTTTTAAAACGCACAGGCTTTTTCGCTCGCAGTCAGGTGGCGGTAATGGTCAGCCAGCGTGGTTCGTGCCTTTGGTCAGAAGAGATGCACGTGACTTTAAATCGAGCAGAAGAAGCATTTCCGCCGACGATGTCTGCACCCAAACGAGGTGCCGGTAGCCCAATGGTACAGGATCACTTTTCAGGGCATCCAAGGCTCGAAGGAGCACGCTGGCAACCCATTCTGGAGGCTGGCTCCCGCAAGCTCTTTGGCTGAGGTGGCCAGTTCTGCGAAACCAACCGATCGCTCATCTGGACGGCTGCAGCCAAGGTCTCTTTGTCAAATGGAGGCAGGTCTTCAATCATCGCTTCAAACATCTTGAAGGGTTCCCAGCTCATCCACAGTCCTCTCACGCCATACGACGGCGGCCATCGTTCGACGATTTGCTTTGAATGATCTCGACTACCTGTCTGTCATCAGTCCAGACCGTCTCTAGCCAGGCCTTGAACGCGCTGATCTTCGGCGAACGGAGCCGAGACCTAACGTAGGTGAGGCTGTGGCAGCCCATATTGGGTCCCGTCATGCCGAATGGCAGAACGAGATTGCCCTTCTCGACGTCGCGCTCAAGCAGGCGGTAGCTCTCGAGGCAGACCCCTCTGCCCTCCACAGCCGCCGCGATCGACATGAACGCGTCACGGAACCGCGGGCCACGCGTAAGGTCAATTTCGAGATTGTGGTCCTTGGCCCACTGGTGCCAGCTGTATAGTGTCTGCTCCGATCGGATCAAAGCTTGGCCCAGAAGATCGGACGGCTTTCGGATGGCCTTTTCTCCCGATGCGATTTCCGGCGAACACGCGACTACGATCGTCTCCAGGGGAAACTCTTCCGCAGCGATCGATCCGAGCTTGGGAACGCCGCCGAAGCAAATGTCGACGTCGACCGAACCGTCGTTCAGCTTGGCCGGATCCGACGATGAGAGCAACCTTGTCTCGATGTTCGGGTAAAGTTCCTCAAACATCGGCAGGCGCGGCATCAACCAGAGCGATGCGAGGCTCGGAACGCATCCCACACTGAGAACGTCGACGCTATTGCGCCTCGACACCTCGTTCGTCGCGTGCTCAATAATCGAGAGCGCTTCCGCAAGATCGCGATAGTATCGCTCGCCGATATCCGTGAGCGACACGTTGCGTCCGATACGGTGGAACAGCTTCTCCCCGAGGTCCTCCTCCATAAGGCGAATCTGGTGACTGATCGCCGAGGGGGTGAGTTGGAGCTGCGCCGCCGCCTCTAGGAACGAGCCCAAGCGGCTGGCTGCTACGAACGACTGGATCGCGCGTATCGAGGGAAGCGCCGTCATGAGGTCTCCCAGTCCCGGGCGCGCGCGCCGCCCGACTGCGCGAATGCGTTCGTCATAATGAGGCTACCTTCCGCTGCGCCCGCTGTCCGAAGTCGGAACGCACCTCCTCGCCTGCCGCAATGCGTTTGATATCGCCGAGGACCTCGGAGAAGTTGCTTCGGCCGGAGGTGCCGAATCCCATGTAGACCTGCTTGTAGAGCTGGTAGAGCATCTCATAGCGCTCGCGGGTCGCCGGATCCGGGTCGAACCTCTTGAAGCCGACGCACATGGCCGCTTGAGCCGTCTCGATGCTTCCGTGGTCCTTCGATGCAAGGCTTGCGAAGATACCTGATCCCAGTCCGGTTGGCAGGCCGTCGGGCACGAGGATCGGCTTGCCGAGCACGTTGGCGTAGATCTGATTGAGCAAGGCGTTCTTCTGCGGCACGCCGCCGGCGTTGATGACCCGGTTGACGGGAACGCCGTGCTGTTCCATCCGCTCGAGAATGATACGCGTGTGGAACGCCGTTCCTTCGATCGCAGCATAGAGCTCGTCCTGTGCAGTGTGCCCCAAATGCCAGCCGATCGTCATGCCCCCAAGATCAGACCTGACCAGAACGGTGCGATCACCATTATCCCAGGAAAACCGCATGAGGCCCGTCTTCCCGCCCTCAATCCTCCCAAGGCCCTCGGACAGTTTCGAGACCGTCGTTGATGCGCGGCGAGCAATAGCGTCGAAAATGTCTCCCGTCGCGGATAGGCCAGCCTCGACGCCGACTAGGTCCGGATGGGCGCTTCCCGGCACTACGCCGCAAACTCCCGGAATCAGCTTGACGCGCTCACTCACCGCGATGATGCAGGTCGAGGTCCCGATCACGTTCACGACATCGCCCAAACGGCAGCCTGCTCCAATTGCGTCCCAGTGCGCATCGAAGGCTCCGACCGGGACCGGAATTCCCGCGGTCAATCCGAGCTTCTCCGCCCATTCGAGGCTCAGGCGGCCGGCAACCTTGGCAGAAGTCTGGTAGGTCCCACCGATCTTCTCCCGAACTCCATCGAAAAGCGGATCGACGCGTGAAAGGAACGCCTGGGACGGCAGCCCGCCCCACTTCGGGTTCCACATCCACTTATGGCCCATCGCGCACACGCTTCGAACCACCGCGGAGCTGTCCGTGACACCTGTCAAGACGGCGGCAGCCATGTCGCAATGTTCCAGCGCGGTGCCGAAACGGTCGCGGAGTCCGGGATTGTGCCGGAGCCAGTGGAGAAGCTTGGCGAATCCCCACTCATGCGAGTAGGTGCCCCCGCACCATTCGATGGCTTCGAGATGGGTCTCGTGCGCGGTCGCCGTGATTTCCTCGGCCTCGGCCTTGGCTCGGTGGTCGCACCAAAGATAGTAATCGCTGAGCGGATTTAGATTCCGATCGACAGGGATCACCGATGACCCTGTCGTGTCGACAGCAATCGAGCGCACCGTCGTCGAATCGATCCCGCACTCGACAGACACGCGCCGCATGGCCTGGACCAGACCGTCCATATGGTCGGCATGCGATTGCGTCGCTAGGTCGGGCTCGGAGCGGGATCTGCCGAGCGGATATTCTGCGATGGCGGTGCCTAGAGGGCCTCGCTCCGTATCGGCGAGCGTCACGCGGACGCTCAGCGTGCCAAAATCAACACCAGCTACAATCGACATCGTCATACCTGCTTTGATCGCGCGGGCTGGCCGTAGGTGGCCGACTTTCCGTGCTTTCGTTGGAAATGCCGATCGAGGAGTGCCGCCGAAATTTCGAGACTCTCCTGGCTGATCTGGCGTGAATGGAACGCGATCCTGGCGACCGCCTCCAGCATCTCGGCGTTGTGAACCGCGTCGGCTGCGTCGACACCCCAGCAAAACGGGCCATGATCGTTGACCAGCGCCGCGGGAATCGCGAGCGGATCATTGTTGCCGAGTGCTTCGGCGATCACCCTCCCGGTGTTCCGGACGTAGTCCTCGCGGATCTCGGCGTCCGTCAGTTGCCGGGTCACCGGAATGGTGCCGTTGAAGTAGTCGGCATGGGTGGTACCCATCGCCGGGATCGCACGGCCGGACTGGGCCCAGGCCGTGGCGTAGAAGGAATGAGTGTGGACGACCGCGCCAATCGCCTTGAAGCTCTTGTAGAGCTCGATGTGGGTGTCGAGGTCGCTCGACGGGCGCATGTCGCCGTCGATGATGGTGCCATCCAGGTCGGTGACGACGATGTCGCTAGCGTTCATCGCCTTATAGGAGACGCCGCTCGGCTTGATGGCGACGATGCCGTTGTGGCGATCGATGGCGCTGACATTTCCGAACGTGGAAATGACGAGCCCGCTTTCATAGAGTTCGAAGTTGGCGTCGAGGACGGCCTTGCGCAGTGCGGAATACTTCACGTTCGCCACCTCTTAAGCCTTCCGGCTGCGGTTGAAGCGGTCGGCTGCGACGGCAACGAGAATGATGGTGCCGATCACGATCTGGTGCCAGAAGGTGTTGACGTTCAGCAAGTTGAGGGCGTTGCGAACGACCGCCATCAGAACGGCGCCGACGACTGTTCCGAAGAGCGTCGCGCGACCGCCGGACAGGCCGGTGCCGCCGATGACGACCGCGGCGATAACGTCCAGCTCGTAGCCTTGTCCCGCCTCCGGCATCGCCGATTCCAGACGGGAGGTCAGCATGATCCCGGCGAAGGCGGAGAGCGCCCCCGCCAGCACGTAGACTGCGATCTTGATCCTGTCCGTGGGGATACCCACGAGCCGCGCCGCATCGGGGTTGCTGCCGATCGACAGAACGAAGCGGCCGAAACGGGTGTAGTAGAGAAGATAGTAGGCCGCAACGAACACGATGGCGGTTAGGATCACAGGGACTGGAATGCCCGCGAGATAGCTCTGGCCGATGGCGCGGAAGGCCGGATCCGAGGCGCCCGTGATCGGGATGCCCTGTGTGTAAACCATGACGACGCCGCGGCTGACGACCATGATCGCCATCGTCGCTATGAAGTCGGTAATCCCTACCTTGGTGATCAGGAAGCCGTTGACGAGGCCGATGAACGCACCGAGCGCGAGGCCTGCCAAGCAGGCGACGGGAACGGGGTATCCGAGAACGAGAACATTGGCGGTGACAAGCCCGGTCAGCGCGAGCGTCGAGCCGACGGAGAGATCAATGCCCCGCATGCCGATGACGAAAGTCGCACCGAAAGCAATGACGGCTATGGGCACTGCCTGCCGCAGGACGTCAGTCATGTTGCCGAAGGTGAAGAAACGGGGAGCCGCGAAACCCAGCCCGATCAGAAGAATGACGAATGCGACGTAGACACCAGCGTTGCCGCTGGCGCGGCCGACCTTGAAGCCTAGCCGTGGACGAGTGACTGCAACTTCAGCCATTGATGCCTCCCATGGTGTTCAGGGTTTCCGGCGGCCTGACCGAATGCAGGGCCAACGTCTCTTCCTTGGACGTGGCGGCATCGACCACCGTGGTGATTTTGCCTTCGAACATCACCGCCACGCGGTGGCAAAGTCCGAGGAGTTCGGCGTTGTCCGCCGAGACGACGATTACGGAGCAACCGTCTTTGGCAGCGGCCTGAACCAGTGCGTAGACCTCGGATTTTGCTCGGACGTCGACACCTCTGGTCGGCTCTTCGAGGAGCAGGACCTTCGGCTGGGTCAGGAGCCATCGGGCGAGCATGACCTTCTGCTGGTTGCCGCCGCTGAGCGACGCGATCTCCGCCTGCGGGCCGTCGCATTTGACGCCCAGCTTGGAGATGTAGTCTCCGGCAATCTCTCTCTCGCGGGCCGGCTTCAGTGTGACTTTGCCGAGAACACCGAGGTTTGCGATAGACAGATTCCAGCCCACGGAATGCTCGGGGAAGATCCCTTCCACCTTGCGCTCGGCGGGCAGGAAAGCAAACCGTTCCCTGATCGCGTCGGTGACGTCGACGATGCGGGCATCCTTGCCGCCGATCACAACGGTCCCGCTGTCGTAGGGCCGCTGGCCGAAAAGGGATCGTAGCAGAGCGCTCTTGCCTGAGCCCTCCAGCCCGGCGATGCCGAAGATCTCGCCCTTCGAGAGCGAGAAGGAGATATCCTCGAAGGCTCCGGCCTTCGAGAGGCCCCGCAACTCCAGAGAGGGTTCGGACCTCGCAGGGACACGGGGAGGAAACTGTTTGGACAGCGATCCGCCAATCATGGCGCTGACGACTTTGTCGACGTCGAGATCTGCGACCGGGAGGTCGGCGACAGTGCGCCCATCCCGCAGAACCATCACTCGGCTGCAGATGCCGAGTAGTTCCTTGATGCGGTGCGAAACATAGATGATCGCCTTACCAGCAGCCTGAAGGCGCTTGATGATGGCGAAGAGTTGCTTGCGCTCGACTTCCTCGAGAGCCTCCGTTGGCTCGTCCATGATGATGATGTCGGCGTTGGTGCTGAGTGCCTTGGCGATTTCCACCATCTGGCGGTCTGACAGGCTGAGTTCTCCCACCGGGCGGTCGACGGGTACGTCGACACCGAGTTCGTCGAACAGGATGCGGCGTGCTTCCTTGCGCATGCGGGCGTGCGCCAACGGAGCAAGCACGAAATCACTGGTGCGCAGTTCCCGGCCCGCGAAAATGTTCTGGGCGGCATCGAAATCGGGGAACAGACTGAGTTCCTGGTAGATGATGGCAATGCCAGCGTCTGCTCCGGCCTTCGGATCAGCGAGCTCGACAGCCTTGCCACGCACCGAGATCGTACCGCCATCGCGACAATATGCTCCGGCAAGGATTTTCATGAGCGTGCTCTTCCCCGCTCCATTTTCACCGACCAGGCCGAGCACTTCACCCGCGCTTATGGCGAGGTCGATATCGCGCAGCGCGACCGTGTTGCCGAAGCGCTTGCCGATACCCTTCATTTCAAGCAGCGGATTGTGGGTCATCTCTAAGATCCTCGGAGTGAGTGCGGCCCCCGGCGTGGGGGCCGCGTCGTGATCACATCTTCTGCTGGGGGACGTAGACGTAGTCACTCTGGTCGAACGCCTTGATGTTCTTGGCATCGTAGGTCTTGGGCGCGACGAAGATCTTCTTCGGCAGCGGATGACCCTTCATCAAAAATTCGTCGACGGCACGGATGATGTTCCTGCCTTCTTCCTTGGCGCCCGTATCGACCGTCGCCGCGAAGTCGCCCGTCAGGATCGCGTCGTTGGCCTCCTTCATGTTCTCGTAGCCCACGATCGCGACCTTGCCGTTCAGGCCCTTGGCCTTGAGTGCCTGCAGTCCGCCGAGTGCCATCTCGTCATAGAGAGCGACAAGCACTTGGATGTCCGGATTGGCCGTGAACATGTTTTCGGTCACCGAAAGGCCCTGGGCGCGCACCCAGCCCGCTGGCTGCTGAGCCACGATTTTGAAGTTCGGATGCTTCGAGATGATCTCGTTGAAGCCCTTCATGCGCTGGCTCGTGTGGGGACCGGGTAGGCCTTCGAGGATGCCTATCTTCACTTCCTTGTCGCCATAGGTGTCGACGAGCCACTGGGCCTGCGCGCGGCCGCCGTCCGACTGGTCGTAGCCGATGTCGCTGACATAATACGGGTTGTCGGCGACCGGGGAGTTGAACAGGAAAATCGGGATGCCCGCTTCCGTCGCGCGACGGATGGACGGCAGGAGAGCGCCTTCGTTGTATAGCGCGACCGCTATGGCATCGACACCATCGTTGATCCAAGCCTCCATGGTTCTAATCTGGTCATCCGTGGCCGACTGACTGCTCGGAGCCTGAACGAGCAGATCGATCGTGTCCGCGCCGCCGCGCTTGTCGATCTCTTCCTTCACGCCTGCAAGAACGCGCTGATAGTAGGTGTCCATAGCGGTCGGAAGGAAGCCAACCTTCAGAGGGCGGTTGTCCTTTTTGACCGGCTTCATTTCCTGACCTGTCGGCTTGATATCCTTGTTCAACAAGATCCCGGGAAACACTGCATTGTAGTCGGGATCCTGCGCGAACGCAGGGCTGAAGCTGACGGTCGCCATCAGGCTGAGAGCGGCGGCAAGCACGGTACGTCGTTTGAAAATTGTCACGAGGTTCCTCCCTTGTTGTGACAAGACACACTCCTCCTGTCCGCGGGACGATCCCGCGGAGGAATTCATTGAAGCGATGAAATCAAAGGCTCAGAGGCCAGGCGCGATGGTGAAAACCATCCGGATGGGATTGGAGCCGTAATTCAGGCACTGATAGCTGACGCCCCCCGGCAGGAAGAACGCCTCCCCGTCGCGGACGTGGAATGTCTCGTCGCCATCGGCGACGTAAAAAGTGGCCGGGCCTTTAAGGATGTAGAAGATCGCGTCGCCATCGTGGCTGTTCGGTTCGCTCGCCCTGGGACCAACGCCGCCGACCGGGATCACGATCTCTCCGACGTGCATGCAATCGTTGGTCACGCACAGCTCCATCAGGACAGGATGATCCTGCCCGAAGATGAGATTCACCCGATCCTCGCGGGCAACCTTCACGAGGTCACCCTTGGTCCTTGCCTCGGCGCCATCGACCGGGTAGTTCGCAAGCTTTTTCAGGCTCATTCGGCAGCCCTCCGTTCGGACTTGAAGAGACGCGTTGCACCGAAGTAGCCAGTAGGCGGACCCTTCTCGTCCCAAATCCGGGGCGCTATGCAGAAGAGGATGACCGCTGCCTTGTCAGTGAAGTTGTAGCCGCGATGCGGCACGCCCATCGGTATGAGGATCGAGTCCCCCGGCCCCATCCGCTCGGTCTGTCCGGTTTCCGGGTTAAGCAGGTGCACCTCGCCCTCGAGGACGTAGTAGACCTCGTCCCCCGCATGGATGTCAGCGGGGTCGAAGTTGCTGCCCGGCGCCAGCTGGTAGATGCCCGTGGTCATCTTGTCGGTGCTGGCAAGCAGGTAGTTCAAGTCGCTCGAATAGGGCTTGTTGCCCGTATAGATGAACATCTTGAAGCGGTCCGCCGTCAGATGATGGGGTCTCTTCTCGTCCGGCGGGAACGGAAAGTTTCCAAAGTATGCGGGAATGGTCATTGCGGGAGCCTCAGGTCCTCAGTTCGGAGAGCAGCGCCTTGAGGAGACGCCAGGTGGCTTCGACGGTGGTGTGGTTGAGGCGTTCGCGCGTCGTGTGGACGTCGAACGCCTCCGGTCCAATCGAGAGCATGTCGATGTCCGGCACCTTCTTCCGGAAGAGACCGAGTTCAAGGCTCGAATGCGAGACTTCGACGTGCGGCTGCTCACCGAATTCCCGCTCGTATGCCGCACGTCCGGCCGCCAGCATGCGGGACTGAGGGTTGTACGGCCACTCCGGGCAATCCGCGAATGTCTCGACCGATGCGCCCAGCCCGATCACTTCCGAAAGCTGCCGGATGCGATCGACGATGTTGTAGCGGCGCGAGCTGACCGCACTCGGGATCGTCGAGGTGATCTCGATGCGCTCCTGGTCGTTGGAGATAAGTGCGACGGTGTTAGAGCTCTCAACGAGGTTGTCGACAATAAGGCTGCGGCTCTGGACGCCATTCGGCAACAGGCACATTGCATTGACCGCGCCTGTTGCGACCTTCTCCGAGAAGACGGAAAAGAACAGGCCCGGGTCTTCCTCAAATGTGATCTTCAGGTTCGGATCGCTTGTCGAGTATTCGGCCGCGATGGCTGCAGCCTCCGCTTCGATCTTGCTGCGCAAAGCCCCTGATACGGAGCGATCAAAACTGATAAGCGCTTCGGCTTCGCCTGGAATGACATAGCGGTTCACGCCGCCTTCAACTTTGGCGATGCTTACGTCACCTTCCTTGATCGCGAGGCGGAGCAAGCGACCGAGCAGTACGATCGCGTTCGCCCGCTCGAGATGAATATCGAACTCCGAATGGCCGCTGCTAAGGCCCGATACACGCAGCCGTGCAGCTTCTTGTCCGTTAGGACGCTCGGACCATTGCAGCGGGATTCTGAAGTGCGCGGAGATGTCGCCGGCGCAGCCTGCGAACAGCGACTTCGGGTCATGCCAGTTCATGTCGAGCAGGCGCTTGCCTGTCAGTTTCGTGCCGTCGAAATGCTGAGCACCGCCTTTGCCGACTTCCTCCTGAACGGTCAAAACCACTTCCAGCGGCGGATGCGGGATGTCGTCGGAAGCGAGAAGCGACATGGCGAACGCAACGCCGACCGTGTTGTCGGCGCCGAGCGTGGTTCCGGTTCCATGGATGAAGTCGCCGTCGAGGCGGAGCTTGATGCCTTCGTTCTCGAAATCATGTTCGACCCCTTCATCGCTTTCGCAGACGATGTCGGTATGGCCGTGCAGGATAAGCGTCGGGGCATTCTCGTAACCGGGCGTTCCAGGCTTCTTGATGAGAAGGTTCCAGATTTCGTCTTGATAGACCTCAAGACCGCGGGCACGGGCAAAGTTAGCGATATGGTCGCTGACCTGCTTCTCGTTGTAGGATCCGCGCGGGATTGCGCTTAGCTCCTCGAAGAAGCGAAAGAATACCGCTGGCTCCAGACCGGCCAGGACAGAATTGGTTTGAGGGTGCACGACTTTGTTGGCAGATACGCTCATCTGCTCATCCTCCCTTTGTGAACATTGGGCAGTACTTTCCCGTCTTCGGAATCGCGTTCCAAAGGATAATCGTATGATTGTACTGCGCTTCGCTTGGACCTACCCGGGTGAGTTCCTTCCAGTCACCCCTGGAGCCGAACCTTGTTATTTTCGGAATTCAAATTCAAACGCATATTTTGGCGAAATAGATGAGCAATTTTCATCTGAACTCCGCAATGCATGCGCTAACGCATACATTAATGCGGATGGCCGTGGCGTGTGCAAGTGGCGGAGCGCGAATTCTGCTCAATGCAACGCTGAATTTTACTTATCAGCCAGCAGTCTGCTTACTCCAAATGAGCGTGGATCGCCGAAGGCTCGGATCTCGGAATGAAGCCTGCCATCAAGCCACCGGGTGAACCTTTTCCGTTCGCCCCACAATTCAGATTAGCAGCCGCCTGTACCCCTTGAAGGCAACGCCCGTCTGTATAGTTGTAGCCCGCACTGCAACCGCAAATTTCCCTCATGTCTCCCAGGACTTATCTCGCGCTCGTTTGGTGGTCTTGATGGTCTCAAGTCCGACTAGCAGGTTGACTCCGTCCCAAATTGGATTAATGTATACGTTACCGGATGCGAAGACGTACGCATTCGCGGTTCACTCGTTGGGAGGAGTCCAATGAACGTAGAAATTCGCAAGCCAGTTCGTAGCCTGATGGTGGTCGCCGCCCTCGCTCTCAGCGCATCATATGCGCCCAGCGCGTTTGCGATCGACATCGACCAGCAGATCAAGGATATCGAGAGCCATCCGGCCAAGGGACCGAACGGCGAAGAGGCTACGCTCGCCAGCGATCTCAAGCTGTCGCCAGACGAGATCGAGAAGATCAAGGCCAAGCACGCCAAGGCCGCCATCGTGATGCACTACACGGCATCCGACTGGGCGAAGGCCCAGATGGCAGGACAAAAGAAGGCTCTTGAAGAGCTTGGCATCGAAATCGTAGCCACGACCGACGCAGGCTACCGCGCCGAACAGCAGGTTTCCGACATTGAGAGCGTCATGGCCCTCAAGCCGGACGTTATGATCACCGTCCCGGCCGAGCAGTCTGCCACGGCAGCAGCCTACAAGAAGGCTGCGGCTGCAGGGATTAAGATCATCTTCCTCGACCAGACAGGCGCCGGAATGGTTGCCGGGAAGGACTACGTCAGCCTGGTTTCCTCGGACAACCGCGGCATGGGCAAGGTCGCCGCGCTACTCATGGCCAAGGCTCTCAATGGCAAGGGGGATATCGGACTGATTCCGCACGCTTCTGACCTCTTCGCCACGAAGGAGCGCCTCGTGGGCTTCAAGGAAGCAATCAAGGATTACCCAGATATCAAGGTCGTGCAGGAAACGGGCGTCGGCGGTCCGGACTTCTCCAGTGAATCTGAGCGCGTAGCCTCCGCCATGCTGACCGCACATCCGAACCTCAACGGCATCTGGGCTGTATGGGACGTTCCGACCGAAGGCGTGCTCTCGGCAGCGCGTGCGGCAGGCGCCTCCAAGGATCTCGTGATCACGACGTGCGATCTGGGTGTGAATATCTCGCTCGACATGGCCAAGAAGGGCTATGTGAAAGGCACGGGCTCCCAGCGTCCGTACGGCGCAGGTTATGCCGAGGGCATCCTTGCGGGATACGCTCTCCTTGGAAAGGACGCACCTCCATACGTTGTGCTCCCTGCGCTTGCGGTTACCCGCGACAACCTGATCGAGGCATGGCCGCAGTCGAACGGCGACCAAGCTCCGAAGATCCTCACCGACGCAATGAACTAAAGGTGCGCGGGAGCGACTCCGGTCGCTCCCGTCCCCCGGCGGCGGACAACGACCATGAAACCTCAATCAATCACCGAAAGCGTCGCGGCCGTAAGGATGAGCGACGTCCGGAAATCGTTTGGCGGCGTGCACGCATTGCGCGGTGTCAGCCTGACGATCCAGCCTGGAACCATCCATGCGCTGGTCGGGGAAAACGGCGCGGGCAAGTCTACCCTGCTTAAGATCCTGCAGGGTGTCGTCACACCGACAGAGGGATCCATCGAGGTCTTCGGCGAGCACATGTCGTCGAACTCTCCGGAGAACTCCCGCAGGCTCGGCATTGAGATGATCTTCCAGGACCTTAGCCTGATCCCCACGCTGTCGGTTGCCCAGAACATCTTCCTGAACCGCGAGCCCCGCCGCCTGTCGATCTTGGTCGACGAGCGCCGGGAAATCGCACAGGCAGCAGAAATCATCGGACAGCTCAATCTCAGGGTCGATCCCCGGACACCTGTTTCCGAACTCAGCCCTGGCCAGGCCCAGCTCACCGAGATCGCGAAGGCCATCCACCAGAAGGCCAGGATCTTGATCCTCGACGAACCGACCTCGTCGCTGAGCGCACAGGAAGCCGACACTTTGTTCGGCATGTTGAGGAAGCTCACCGCCGCGGGAACAGCCGTAATCTACGTATCGCACCGCATGACCGAGATCATGACCATCGCGGACGAGATCACGATACTGCGTGACGGTCAGAACGTGACTTCCGGAAGGACTTCAGAGTTCACGCTTGACTCGATCGTGCAGCACATGGTCGGCAAGCGTGTTACGGGCTTCCAGTACCAGGCGCGCCCCATTAACCGCAGCGACAATCCAGCGCTGACCGTGCGTGGCCTTTCCGGGCCCTCAGGAAAGCCCAGCGATGTCAGCTTCGACGTTCACAAGGGCGAGATTGTAGGGATCGCGGGCCTCATGGGCGCAGGCCGGAGCGAACTCGCCCGCCTCCTCTTCGGCGTCGACAAGAAGACTGCGGGAACCGTGGAGCTCAGTGGGAGGGCCGTGGAATTCAAGTCGCCTTCGGACGCGATTAAGGCTGGCATCGTGCTCGTTCCCGAGAGCCGGCACGACGAAGGCCTCGTCGTCGAGCATAGCGTCGGCGAAAATCTCGGCCTGCCGCAGATAGACCAGCTCGTCCGCGGCCCCTTCATCGACCGTCGGCGGGAAGGTTCGTTGACGTCCGATCTCATCAAGCAACTTAGGATCAAGACGCCCTCTGCGGAAAACAAGGTGAGGAACCTTTCCGGCGGAAACCAACAGAAGATCGTCATTGCGAAGTGGCTGGCTACCAACCCTTCGGTGGTCATCCTCGACGAACCGACGGCGGGCGTCGACATCGGCTCCAAGTCCGAAATCGTCGAACTGATCCGCAGCGTCGCCTCGTCCGGCAAGTCTGTCATCGTCATCTCGTCCGAGCCAGCCGAGTTGCTGGCAACTAGTGACCGAATCCTCGTCATGAACAACGGACGGCTCGCGCGCGAGATCGAACGCGACGAAATTGAGAGCTGGGCCACCAGTGCTGGCGATGAAACGCAATCTCCGCTGATCCGCACCGAACTCGGTCTGCAGGTCGCGATTCAGAAGGCAACCCAAAATGTCCACTGAAGTCAAAGTCTTGAAGCCAGCGGCTGACTCACAATCTCTCCGCAGACCCTGGCACAGCAACTGGCGCGATTACGTCGTCTATATCGGCTTCGTCGTCATCTTCATCGTGTTTGCGATCCTGCTGCAGGACCGCGGTTTCCTTTCTTCGAACAACCTTCTGAACATCCTGCGGCAGACGGCGATCGTCGCGATCGTATCCATGGCGATGTCCTTCGTTCTCTCCGCAGGCGAAATAGATCTCTCCGTCGGCGCGATCGCTGGACTGTCATCCGTGATCGCTGGCCTGGTGCTGACGCATTATGGCCTTGTCCCTGGCATTCTGGCGGGTTTGGCGCTCGGTTTGCTGGTTGGCGCGATCAACGGCGGCCTCACAGCTTATCTCAGCATTCCGTCGTTCCTAGTGACGCTCGGCATGATGGGGATCGCGCGCGGCGTCGGAATGTGGGTGAGCGGCACCTCCCCTGTTCCGATCATCGATGACACGTTCATCTTCATCTTCGGCTCCGGCAACATCGGTCCCGTACCCGTTCTCGTCCTGTGGGTCGCCGTTCTCGGCACCATCGCCCACATCGCGCTGCGCAAGACTCCATTCGGCCGCAAGGTGATGTCCGCAGGCGGCAACCCGACCGCAGCCCGCTACAGTGGCGTTGATGTCCGAAAGATCAAGTTCCAGGTGCTGCTGCTTACCGGAACAGCCGCTGCGATCGCTGGCATGCTCTATGCCGGACGCCTGCAGTCGGGACGCTTCCAGCTTGGCGAGGGCGACGAGCTGTCGGTCATTGCAGCCGTGGTGCTTGGTGGAACCAGCCTCTTCGGAGGACGCGGAACCGTGATCGGTTCCATCGTCGGCGCCCTGCTCATCGGTGTCATCAACAACGGGCTTATCCTTGGCGGTCTCGACTACAGCCAGCAGCTCATCGCCCGCGGGATGCTCATCATCCTCGCCGTGGCGGTCGGCCGCAGCCGCTAACCAGAACAGATATTCAGGAGGAATATTTCAATGCGAGTAATAGTGACAGGCGGAAGCGGCAAACTTGGCCGGGCCACGATCAAGGATCTTCTCGAGAACGGCCACGACGTCGTCAACGCCGATACGGTCGAGCCGCAGTCGAACACGTGCCCGTTCATCAAGGTCGACTTCGAGGACATGCGGGCGACCATGGAAGCCATTGCTGGCTACGATTGGAATCATGACCGGAAAACCGATGCCGTCGTGCATCTGGCGGCCGTCCCGATGCCGGGCCGTGTTCCCCCGGCCGAAGTCTTCCGGGTGAATACGATCTCGACCTTCAACGTGTTCGAATCCTGCAGGCTGCTCGGCATCAAGAACATTGTTTGGGCATCAAGCGAGACGCTGCTCGGCATCCCTTACGCGATCAAGCCGGACTACTTCCCTGCCGACGAGGAGTATGAATCCCGCCCCGAAACGTCCTATTCGCTCTCCAAGCATCTCGGCGAGGAGATGGCCAAGCAGTATTGCCGCTGGAACAAGGATCTCAAGATCGTCTGCCTCCGCTTCTCTAACGTCATGGACGAGAGCGAATATGCGGGCTTCCCGGACTTCGAGAAGGATCCAGGCAGCCGTCGCTTCAACCTGTGGACCTACATCGACGCCCGCGACGGCGCGCAGGCCATCAGGCGTTCGCTTCAATGGCAGGGTACGGGTGCCGAAGTGTTCATCATCGCTAATGACGATAGCGTGATGAGCACGTCAAACGAAGAGCTCGTGGCCAAATGGTATCCGGGCGTTCCGTTCAAGCGCCCGGCCCACGGGACCGAAACCTTGCTGTCGATCGAGAAGGCTA
This sequence comes from Sinorhizobium sp. CB7, assembly GCF_041357635.1. Classification (NCBI taxonomy): domain Bacteria; kingdom Pseudomonadati; phylum Pseudomonadota; class Alphaproteobacteria; order Hyphomicrobiales; family Rhizobiaceae; genus Sinorhizobium; species Sinorhizobium sp. CB7. Next base: position 173,141 of record NZ_JAULLL010000011.1, on the reverse strand, counting down.
AGTCCGTTCTCGGATATCAGCCTGAGCATAGTTGGCGCAGATATGCCGAAGGCTAAGCAAACCAGCCAGACCAGGGGGAATCACATGGCGTCGACCAGTCAATCCGAAACGGCCGAGATCAGGGAGGAATCCTTTGCGAAAACTATGACCGCGACGGCTCACCTAAAGCTTCGGCAGCTTATCTTGAACAACAAGTGGCCGCCGGGCTTCCAGGCAACCGAGCAGGAGGTCGCTTCTCAGCTCGGCATGAGTCGCACCCCTGTCCGCGAGGCGCTCATGCGCCTGCAGCAGGACGGTCTCGTTTCTGTGATCCCCCGCCACGGCATGCGTGTTCTTCCCGTCTCGACGGCGGACATGAAGGAGATCTACGAGATCCTCACGTCCCTCGAAAGCACGGCGGCCGAGCTCGCCGCCGGGCGCGGCCTTTCCGACGAGCAGCTTCATGGTCTGGAAAAGGCGACCGCCGACATGGATCATGCATTGTCGGAAGACGATCTGGAAGGCTGGGCACAGGCCGATGCACGGTTCCACGAACAGCTCTTGGAGCTGGGCGGAAACCAGATGCTGAAGTCGGTCGTGCTCAACTTCATCGACCGGGCACATCGCGTTCGGATGCTGACTTTGAAGATGCGTCCGAAGCCGGTGAATTCCACGCGCGAACACGCCGCTCTGGTGGAGGCAATTCGCGCAGGAGACCGCGAGAAGGCAAGAAACATTCACAGGGCGCATCGCGAGCGTGCGGGCACGGAACTGCTCGCGCTCCTCGAACGCCTCGGGCTCAATCATCTTTAGAATAGGCTGAATAATGTCATCCCTGAAAAACTCGTTCAAGATCGCAGTCCTTCCTGGAGACGGTATCGGCCGCGAGGTCATGCCCGCTTGCCTCGAAGTTATCGACGCTGCCATAAAGGTGGCTGGCGCACCAACGATGTCCTTCGAAACCCATCAGGCAGGCGCACAATTCTACGCCGAGTCCGGGGAAGCCCTGCCCGCGAGCGCTCTTGAAGCATGCCGCAACGCCGATGCGATCCTTTTCGGCGCCATGGGCTGGCCAGACATCCGCTTCCCTGATGGCACGGAGATCATTCCCCAGCTCGACCTGCGCATGGAGTTCGGCTTATTCGCAGGGGTACGTCCCATCCGCTGGTTTCCGGGACTTCCAAAGGTGCTGTCAGATCCGCGTGCAGAAGGGATCGATTTCGTCCTTATCCGCGAACAGACCGAGGGCCTGTTCTACGCCCGAGGCCGCGGTGAGATCCGGGACGACCAGGAAGCTTACGACACGATGCAGATCACCCGCGCGGGTACCGAGCGGGTCACCGAATTCGCCTTCCAGCTCGCCGCGCAGCGCAAGCGCCGTGGGAGGCCCGGTGTCGTTACCTGCGTGGACAAGGCCAACGTCTTCAGCTCGATGGCCTTCTTCAGGAAGATTTTCGACGAAGTGGCAGAGAAGCATCCGGACGTCCAGAGGGACTACGCCTACGTCGATGCGCTTGCGCTCAACATGGTGAAGAAGCCCTGGGCCCTCGACGTCCTTGTGACTGAGAATATGTTCGGTGACATTCTGTCCGACCTCGCAGCCGGACTGATCGGCGGCATGGGAATGGCCGCCTCCGCCGACATCGGCGAGCACTACGGACTGTTCCAGCCCGCTCACGGAACGGCGCCGGACATCGCCGGGAAAGGCGTCGCCAACCCCAGCGCCATGATCCTGTCGGGAGCAATGATGCTCGACTGGTTGGCGGTGAAGCATTGCGAGCCGAAACTTGCTGATGCCGCGCGTCTTATCGAGGCTGCGGTCGAGCACACCCTCTCCACGAAGACCGCGGTTCCGATGGAATACGGCGGCGGAGCCAACTGCGCGGACATGACCCGCAGCGTCATCGGCGCGCTCGGCGCTGTCCGGAAGGAAGTCGCATGAGCGCGGCCGCTTGCCCCGGATACGTCGTCGTCGTTGAATTCATCGTCCGGAGCGAGTTCGCAGAGCGCTTCTACGCGGCGATAATCGAGAACGCCGCCAAATCGCTCCGTGACGAACAGAATTGCGAAGTGTTCGACGTCTGCCGCGATCCAAAGCGACCGGAGCGCATCTACCTCTATGAAGTTTACGGCTCACAGGCTGATTTCGACTTCCACCTGAAGACGCCGCACTTTCTCAGCTTCGATGAGACCGTTCGCGACTGGCTCGCCGAAAAGCACGTCGAGACGTTCGAACGGGTGTCGTCAGGAAAGAAGGAATAATTGTGATGTCCGTTATCAAGGCGATTGTCTTTGACACTTTCGGCACGGTCGTCGACTGGCGCGGTTCAATCATTCGCGATCTTACGGCATGGGGAAACGCCCAGGATATGAGCGTCGATTGGGCCGATCTCGTCGACCGCTGGCGTGACCGCTACAATCCGCAGAAGGCGCGCGTGCGAAGCGGCGAGCTGCCGTGGACAAACCTCGACGAACTGCATTTCGATGCACTTAATGCGGTTTTCGACGAGATGGCACTCCCCGAGTTTGATCAAGACCGGATGATGCATATCAACAGGGTCTGGCATCGTCTGGAAGGCTGGCCGGACGCCTCGCGCGGCCTGCACAGGCTGAAGACGAAGTTCATTATTGGCCCCCTGTCGAACGCCAATGTCGCCATCCTGGTCAACATGGCGAAGCACGCAGACCTCCCTTGGGACAACGTGTTCTCCTGCGAGTTATTCCAACACTACAAGCCCGATCCCGAGACCTATCTCGGTGTCTGCAAGCTCCTCTATCTGGAGCCGGACGCTGTCATGATGTGCGCCGCGCACAACTACGACCTGGCCGCCGCGCGCAGCCTGGGTCTCCGAACCGCATTCATCGCAAGACCCACCGAATACGGCGAGGGTCAGACAACCGACCTGACGGCCGAGCAGGACTGGGACTACGTCGCCGACGATCTCGAAGACCTTGCTCGACAGCTCGGATGCTAGAAGAGAGAAAGACAATGCAGACATACAAGATGTTCATCGACGGCCGCTGGGAGGACGCTGCCAGCGGCGAGACCTTCGAGACGAAGAACCCCTTCAACGGCAAGGTCTGGGCAGCGATCCCGAAGGGCGGCAAGGAAGACGCCGAACGCGCGATCGAGGCTGCGTACCGGGCCTTCACCAGCGGCCCATGGCCGAAGCTCACCGCCAGCGCACGCGGTCATCTTCTTCGACGCCTTGGTGACCTCATTGCAGAGAACGCCGAGCATCTCGCTCGGATCGAGGTCACTGATAACGGCAAGCTCATCAACGAGATGCTGTTCCAACTCAAGTACATTCCTCAGTGGTACTACTATTTCGGGGGTCTCGCCGACAAGATCGAAGGCGCGGTCATCCCAATCGACAAGCCGGAGACTTTCAATTTCACCCGGAATGAACCGCTCGGCGTGTGCGTGGGCATCACGCCGTGGAACTCCCCCCTTCTGCTGCTTGCTTACAAGCTGGCGCCCGCGCTCGCTGCCGGGAATACTTTTGTCGCAAAGCCGTCCGAGTTCACCTCCGCCTCCACATTGGAATTCGCCAAGCTTGTGGAACAGGCAGGCTTTCCAGCGGGCGTCTTCAACGTCCTCACTGGCTTCGGTGCGGATGTCGGCGAGACGCTGACCACGCACAAACACGTCGCCAAGATCGCCTTCACGGGCAGCGAAGGCACCGGACGCAAGATCGGCGAACTCGCAGCTCGCAACTTCAAGAAGGTCACGCTCGAGCTCGGCGGCAAGAGTCCCCACATCGTCTTTGATGACGCTGAGATCGACAACGCGGTGAACGGCGTCATCTCAGGCATCTTTGCAGCGACTGGCCAGACCTGCATCGCGGGTTCGCGCCTTCTCGTCCAGCGCAGCATCCACGACCAGTTCCTGGAGAAGATCGTCAATCTCGCCAAGACGGCGCGCATGGGCGACCCGCTGTTGACGAACACGCAGGTCGGCCCTGTGACGACACCGCCGCAGCTCGAAAAGATCCTCGGATACATCGATATCGCTAAGAACGAAGGCGCGGAATGCGTTCTCGGTGGCGGCAGACCAAGCAATCCCGAACTTTCCAACGGATGGTTCGTCGAGCCAACCATCTTCTCGGGCGTCCGCAACGACATGCGGATCGCTCAAGAAGAAGTCTTCGGTCCCGTGCTTTCGGTAATCCCTTTCGACACCGATGAGGAAGCGGTGCATATCGCCAACGACACGAACTACGGCCTTGCCGCCGGGTTCTGGACGCAGGACATGCGCCGCATCCTCAAGGTCTCGGCAGCCATCCAGGCGGGCACCGTCTGGGTGAACACCTACCGCGTCATCAGCTACATGTCGCCGCTCGGCGGTTACAAGCACTCCGGCATCGGACGCGAGAACGGCATGGCCTCGATCCAGCAGTACATGCAGACGAAGAGCGTGATGATCTCGACGGCCGAGGACGTTGCCAACCCCTTCATCATGAGGTGATCCATGGCAATCTCCGGAAAGGTGCTCGTCGGCTGCGTCGCAGACGACTTCACGGGAGCGACGGACGTCGCCAATATCTTCGCACGTGGCGGGCTGAAAGCCACAGTCGTCATCGGCATTCCCGCTGACGACCGAGAGATCGACGCCGACGCCATCGTCGTCGCGCTGAAGACGAGGACGATCGCCAAAAAAGCGGCGGTCGAGGAGTCGTTGAGCGCTCTCCGTTGGCTTCGCGAACGGGGTGCGGAGAAATTCTTCTTCAAGTACTGCTCGACCTTCGACTCTACCGCCGAAGGTAATATCGGTCCGGTAACGGACGCCTTGCTGGCAGAGCTGGGCGAGAACTTCACGATCGCATGCCCCGCGTTTCCAGCAAACGCACGCACGATCTACAAGGGCAACCTGTTCGTCGGCGACGTTCCGCTGAACGAGTCCGGGATGCGGAACCATCCGCTCACGCCGATGACCGATGCGAACCTCCTGCGGGTGCTTGCGCCGCAGACGAATGCAGAGGTTTCGGGCTGCTACTACGATACCGTGAAGCTTGGCGCAGCAGCCATCGGAAAATGGCGTGAGGGAGCAAACAAGGGCGCGCCTCAGATAGCGGTGGTTGATGCGATAAGCGACGGCGACCTCGTCGCGATCGCATCCGGGTTTGGGGGGCTGAAGCTCTTCACCGGAGCATCCGGTCTCGCCTACGGGCTGACACATTTCCTCGGTCAGGGCCAGGATCGCCGCGAGGAGCCGCTTGCCCTCGGCAGGGAAGGGCATCGCGCGGTCATCTCCGGGAGCTGCTCCGTCGCAACCAACGGCCAGGTCGCCGTGATGCTCGTCGACCACGAGGGCTTCCGCGTCGATGTCTCAAGCCTTGCAGAAGGCCACGACGTCGTCGGCGAGGCTCTCGACTGGTCGTTCAAGCGGCTCGGCCGGAAACCGCTCCTGTTCTACGCCACCGCTAAGCCAGACGAGGTGAAGGCGAACCAGAGCAGGATGGGTGTCTCGGAGTCCGGCGACCTCGTCGAGAAAGCCCTGTCGGAAATCGCACGCAAGCTTGTCGAGAACGGAGTGAACGAGCTGATCGTCGCCGGCGGCGAAACCTCGGGCGCAGTCGTGAAGTCGCTTGGCGTCGACCAACTTGCTATTGGAAACGAGATCGCTCCCGGCGTTCCTTGGGTCGGCGCGACCAGCAATGGACGGCAACTTTCCCTAGCACTCAAGTCCGGCAACTTCGGTGGCCCGCGTTTCTTCATCGATGCATGGGATCGTCTCTGATGACCGCGACGATATCCGAGGAAACGAAGGTTCGAGACGAGATCGCCGACGTTGGCAAATCTCTCTTTGACCGTGGTCTGACAGCTGGGTCGACCGGCAACATCAGCGTCCGACTCTCAGATGGTCGCATGCTCATGACACCAACCAACGCGTCGCTTGGCGGCCTCGACCCCGCAAGACTCTCCCTGTTCTCCGCGGACGGCATTCACGAGAGCGGGGACAGGCCGACGAAGGAGGCGTTCCTTCACCAGTGCATGTACTGCGGCAAGGACGGGCGACGCGCTGTCGTGCACTTGCATTCAACCTATTCGGTGGCCGCCAGCGTTCTCAAAAGGGTCGATCACCAAGACGTCCTGCCCCCATTGACCGCGTACTACGTGATGCGCGTCGGCGCCCTGCCGCTCGTGCCGTACTTTCCTCCCGGAGACCAAGCCCTGGCGGCGGCGGTGGGAGCCGCCGCCGCGGATCATCATGCAGTGCTGATGGCAAACCATGGCCCGGTCGTCGCAGGGAAGACACTCACCGAGGCCCAATACGCAACGGAGGAGCTTGAGGAAACCGCCAAGCTCTTCTTGCTGCTGCACAACCACGAAATCCGACCGCTTACGGAGGAGCAGAGGAGTGCCCTAATCGATCCGTCGAAGTGACCGGCTGGAGGGGCGGCACTAAAACCGAAACACCAAGAGGAGGACGCATGATGGAACGGGCAGACAACCCGCCGATATCCGGCATTGTAAAAGTAGGCGAGGACGCCGAGGATAGCTTGTATAAGAAGGTGACGCTGAGGCTGCTGCCAATTCTGCTCGCCTGCTACACGATCTCATATCTCGACCGCATCAACATCAGTTTCGCGAAGATCCCGATGAATGCCGAGCTGAATTTCAGCGAAGCGGTCTACGGCTTGGGCGCCGGACTGTTCTTTATTGGCTACGCTCTTGCGGAAGTCCCAAGCAACCTCATGCTTCATCGCTTCGGAGCAAGACGGTGGCTCGCGCGAATCCTGTTCACCTGGGGCTGCATCTCGATGGCGATGCTCTTCGCGTACTCGGAAGCGTCTTTCTACGTTCTACGAATCCTGCTCGGCGTCGGCGAAGCTGGCCTCTTTCCGGGCGTGATTTTCTATCTACTAAATTGGTATCCCGCCCATCGCCGGGCGCGCATCACGTCGCTTCTGTATCTCGCCGCTCCATTCGCAGGCGTCCTGGGTGCTCCAGTTTCCGCCTTCATCATCGCGGGAACGCATGGAGCTTGGGGCATGTCGGGATGGCAGTGGATGTTCCTTTTGGAAGGCCTTCCTGCGGTGCTGATGGCAATCGTGGTCTTTAAATGGCTGACCAACAGCATCGAAGAGGCTTCCTGGCTCTCGACGTCCGAAAAGAAGACGCTACGCGGCAATCTCGACGCCGAAAACACGCGCAAGCACGATATCAACTTTAAGGCAATCTTCTCCGACAAGGGCGTGCTGCTCTTGGCTGGGATATTGTTTGGCATCGTTCTGTCGCAGACGGGCGTCTTCTTCTACATGCCCTCTCTCATCCGTAACGCTGGCGTGACCGATACCATCCAGCTCGGCATCCTATCGGCAGTACCTTATGGCGCCGCGGTGGTTGTGATGTTGATCGTCAACCGCCATTCGGACCACGTTGGTGAACGGCGCTGGCACCTGTTCGGTAGCTGCGTGCTCGGCATCGCTGGCTTCATCGTCAGCACGATCTTCAAGGCGAATATCGTCATGGTCGTCCTTGGCATGAGCATGGCGATCAGCGGTGTGATGGCATCCCTGCCCGTCTTCTGGACGCTTCCGACCGCGATCCTCAAGGGCAAGGCCGCCGCGACAGGTATCGCGTTCGTGAACAGCATCGGCCTTACCGCTGGGTTCGTCGCGCCCTTCATCATCGGCTACCTGACAACCCTGACCGGAAGTCCGGATGCAGGCATCTACCTCGTAGCCGCCGTCTGGGCGGCCACCGCGCTGATCGCGCTGATGTTCGTGAAACCCAAGACTGTCTGAAATGAATGGCCGGACGGAAGCGTCCGGCCACACACAAGGAGATTTTGAGATGCCAGATTTCAAGGACGTAAAGCTTCTCGGTTTCGACGTGTTCGGCACCGTCGTCGACTGGCGAGGCAGTGTGGCCCGTCACGTCGACAAGGTCTTTTCCTCCCAAGGTATCGCACTCGATCCGTACAAGTTCGCGAGCGATTGGCGCTCTCTGTACCAGCCGGCGATGGAACGAGTGCGCACGGGTGAGCGCTCCTGGGTGCCCCTTGACGTCTTGAATCTGGAGAATCTGAAGGTGACTCTGGCCTACAGCGGCGTCGATGCGACACGGTTTACGGCGCAGTGCCTCAATGATCTCAACAAGGTCTGGGAAAGACTCGACCCCTGGCCGGACTCGGTCGCGGCGATCGACCGCCTCAAGCGGAAATTCGCCGTCGGTACAATCTCGAACGGACACGTAGCGGGTATGCTGTGGCTCTCTAAATTTGCCGAACTGCATTGGGATGTCATTCTGGGCGCGGAGACGGCGAAGAACTACAAGCCACGGCCGGAGGTCTATTTCAGGTCGGCGGAGAGTGCCGGCCTATCAATCGAGGAGACCGCCATGGTCGCCGCGCATAACGACGACCTTGAAGCTGCGCGAGGGTGCGGAATGAAGACCGTTTTTGTCCGCAGGCCCACCGAACATGGGCCGGATCAGACGACTGATCTAGTGGCCGACGACGAGTGCGACATAGCTGTCAAGGATCTGGCGGAGCTCGCCGATGTCCTCGAATGCTGACATGACAGGGCTTGATTCGCGACGCTTCGCCTTGGCGTCCTACCGTTGAGCCAGACACGATAGGAGATTGTCTCATGAAAATTCTCGTAACTGGAAGCAGTGGAAGAGTCGGACGGGCAGCGATTGAGCGCCTCCTTGAAGAGGGGCATCAGGTTATCGGGATTGATGAGGTACCATCGCCGGACACCAGATGGCCATTCGCTCGCGTTGAAATGCGGGATTACGGCCAGGTTTTGGACGCGGTCGTTGATCTCGAACCGAAGATTGATGCGATTGTTCATCTTGCTGCGATTGTGGGCGCGAGCGTCGCTCCGAGCACACACATATTTCACACAAATACCGCCATCAGTTACAATGTTTTCCAAGCGGCAAAGATCGCAGGCGTCAAAAACATTGTTTTTGCAAGCAGCGAGACCCTGCTTGGCATCCCTTTTGCCGAGCCACCACCCTACTTCCCGGTCGACGATAGCGTCACTTCAAAGCCGGAAAGTAGTTACGCTCTGTCCAAACTTGTGGACGAAGCCGTCGCAGCCGAGTTCTGCCGTTGGGATCCTTCTCTCAAGATGATTGGTCTGCGGTTCTCCTGGGTGAAAGAACCCCACCAATACAATGAGTTCAAGGCTACCGAACAGGATCCAGAACTTCAGAAATGGAACTTGTGGTCTTACGTTGACAGCCGAGACTGTGCCCAGGCTATTTCGCTTGCATTGAACTCAGACCTCAGCGGGTTCCATCATTTCGTGATCGCAGCAGATGATACCGTAATGGCTCGGCCAACACGTGCCCTTGTCGCCACTTACTATCCCGATGTTCCGATCCAAGGACAAATTGGCGAGCATGGCAGCCTTGTTTCAAGCCAGTTGGCCCAAGACGTTCTTGGATATCGTCCTAGATACAGCTGGCGCGACGGTCGAACGGAAGTTCCTTAGAGGCTGGACGTTCAGCGGCTCTTCGAGCACGCCGGGGTGGTGGACTCTTTGCACCAGCGGGGTTTTCAAGTTGATTCCGTCCGGTTCATATAGGTTCGCCGTTTCGTGTATTGATGGGGATGGGGAAACAGACGTGACTTTAAATTGCGCAGAAGAAGCAGTTTCGGCGGCGACGTCCGCTTCCACACAAGATGTTTGCAGCTCAGCTACTTTTAAACCGGAGACAGCCAACTTCAACTCCGAGCTTCACGCTCGGCCATCGATATATTTCATCGGTCCGGCGATCGTCGAGCACGTTGCATTCATGCCTTTGAATGGGGCGATCGAGGAGTTCCACGATACCCTTGAAGTCGATGGTGAGATTTCAGTCAGGGTCGAACGGCATACTGAATTCGTAACGGTCACACGCCTACGGAAGTTGGACTCAGACCCCGAGCGTTGGCCCGAATCCGATCTCACGGAAAGTGATCTTGCGCGGCTCGCAGGATTGAACTCTCCTCGGCTTGTTTGCCACGTAAGTATCCTTGCCCTCGGGAACTCTCCTGACGAGCTGGGACCGGTTTTGAAAACCTTCGGTTTCGGCGATACGGCTGCGTCCTCGATCGGAGGTGGATCGGCACAAGTCTGCTCCGATTTTCGCGTTAGACCGGACAATTCAAGCAGGATCATCCTGTTCAACAAGGACCTGAACGCACATCGCCTGGGGCGCATGGTGCGTCGTATCTTTGAGATCGAAACCTACAGATCAATGGCACTGCTCGGACTGCCGGAGGCGCGACGGCTTGCCCCGCTTCTCGGTGCATATGATGCGGAGCTCGTTCAGCTGACCAATCGCAACTTGAGCACGCCTGCACAGCAGCACAAGCGGCTGCTTGACGAGATCACGGTTCTTTCGTCGCATATCATTTCAGCCACTGCTGAAACCAGAAACAGGTTCGGAGCAACCGCTGCCTACGCCAAAATCGTGGAAGAACGGATTGCCCTCCTACGGGAAACCCATGTCCCCGGCTTCCAACGTTTCGGTACCTTCGTCGAGCGGCGCTTCAAGCCCGCGGTTCGTACATGCGAAGCGACCGCGTTGAGGCTCGAGCATCTATCAAGGGCTACGATGCACCTGCTCGACCTGCTGCAAACCCGAATTCAGGTCGAGATTGAATTCCAGAATGCTACACAGATCCAGGCAATGGCTGAGCGAGCTGCGACGCAGGTCAAGATCCAACGTGCGGTCGAAGGCTTTTCGATCATCGCCATCAGCTACTATTTGCTGAGCTTGCTGAAGTTTTTATATGAGACAGCTGACCACGCAGGGTTCCACATCGATCCGGTGATCATGCTTGTCGCTGTTCCAGTGGTTGTGGGAGCTGTTGCAATCACCATCCTCCGCGTCAAACATGCTTTGAAAGCAGAGAACTAGAGCTGGAGGCGGTGCTCTGAGAGCTCCAAACTAGAGCAGTACGACCCGTCATGCCGGCAGTGCCGTCCGCCAGAACGCGCGTGACCAAACGCCCCCCGTCGAAGTGACACGCTATGTCCAGCCGCTCGTATGTGAACAGCACCAACAACAGCGCCTCAGTAGCTATCGACGCAGTAGTGTATCAAACACTCATTTTTGTGAGTGGGTCCTTCCACAATCGAAGCGCTCCGCGAAAGCTGTGATGGCTAATCAGTGCTGACAAGGGCGCCCATTCCACGGGACTCCACGAGTATGCGTGAATAGCGGCTCTGCGTTGAGCTTAAAAAATCAGAGTTGACAGTCCGCATGGGGCGTCGCTTCCGCCATCGCGACCACATCACATTGCCTCTCTGAGTGATTGACTAATCACAACGCTAGGCAATAAGGTATAACGTCATATCATGCAATGAGGGGGAGTTCATGACTTCGGTTGCGCTGTTCGGTGCTGGTGGAAAAATGGGATGCCGCCTGACGAAAAATCTCAAGGGCTCTCGGTTCGACGTTCGCCACGTCGAAGTGAGCGCCAGCGGCAAGGCTCGCCTTGAGAAAGAACTTGGCATCGGCACGGTTGATGTCGATCAGGCGCTTGACGGCGTCGACGTGATCATATTGGCCGTCCCGGACACTGCAATAGGCAAAGTGGCCTCGAGCATTGAGGCGAAGCTCCGACCGGGCACGATGGTGATTGCGCTCGACGCCGCGGCTCCGGCGGCCGGACACCTGCCGGATCGTCCGGACCTCACGTACTTCGTGACCCATCCATGCCATCCTCCGATCTTCAACGACGAGACGGACCCGCACGCGAAGCGCGATTTCTTCGGAGGAATGGCGGCCAAACAGCACATAGTCTCCGCGCTGATGCAAGGCCCTGAAGAACACTATGCTCTTGGGGAAGAGGTGGCCAAAGTGATCTGGGCACCTGTCATGCGATCGCACCGGGTCACGGTTGAACAAATCGCCTTGCTCGAACCCGGCCTGTCGGAAACGGTCTGCGCTTCGCTCCTTGTCGTCATGCGCCAGGCCATGGACGAATGCGTCGCGCGCGGAGTCCCGAAGGAAGCGGCTCGGGATTTCCTGCTCGGCCACCTGAACGTCCTAGGCGCGGTGATTTTCGAGGAAACGCCTGGTGTCTTCTCAGACGCGTGCAACAAGGCGATCGAATTTGGCATTCCCGCTCTGATGAGGGACGACTGGAAGAAAGTATTCGAGCCCAAGGAGATCGCGGACAGCATCCGGCGCATCACATGACGACTCCTGTTTTGCTCGAAGTCGGCGCCGCAGGATCTATGAGCGGACCATGGACCGCAAGTGACCACCCAAGATGCCAGTCGCCGCGGATGAAATCGTCTCGGACGCAAACGCGCCTGACCTTGCCTCGAAAACACAGCGCCGGAAAACAGCCTGCAGCAGCGGACTTGTGCTTAATTTCAACAGCCTTCTTCACCAGGAATGTGGCTGCTCGATCAACGGTCGAACGAATTGGAGATGGCAGCTCGCACCAAGCCTCGAGATGGGGCTGCGGACAGCCCCTGTGACGACAACTCATTGAGCCGATCCACGACCTTGGATAAGCCTACGGCCTGTCCATAGTGCATGAGGCCACCTCTCCAACGCGGGAAGCCGTATCCATAGATTTCCACGATGTCGATATCGGCGGCGCGAAGAGCTACCTTCTCCTCCAAGATGGACGCTCCCTCGCTGATCATGGGGAAGATGATCGCTTCAGCGATGGTTTTATCGTTCCATTTATCTGCCGGACGGTCACCAGACACCTCGGCTATTATGCCTGCAACCACGTCCGAGGGAACTGGCTTGCGCTCACCAGAAGCATAATCATACCAACCGCCAGAAGTTTTCTGACCGTATCGTCCCATCTCGCACAGCCTGTCGGCGATAGGAGCGAACACCTCATCACCGCGATCCCGGGCCGCCTTTCTCTGAAACGCAGAGATATCAAGTCCGCCAAGGTCCTGAGCTTCAAACGGTCCCATCGGCATCCCGAACTGCCTCATGGCAGCGTCGGCAGCAGACGGCGTTGCACCTGATAGGAGAAGTCGTTCGGCCTGCGCCCTGGTAACCTTCAATATCCGATTGCCGATGAAGCCATCGCAGACACCTGCGCGCACTGGAATTTTCCCGAGCAAGCGTGCCAAGGCGAAACCGGTCGCTACCGCTTCCGGACTTGTCGCAGAGGCGGGTACAATTTCCAGGAGCTTCATGACGTTGGCTGGGCTGAAGAAGTGCAGGCCTAAGAAACGCGTCGGGTTATGCATGTCCGCGCCAATCTGGTTGGGATCGAGGTAAGAGGTATTGGTCGCTAGTACGGCGTCCGCCCTGCAAGCTTCAGAGAGCTTCGCAAAGACGGCTTGTTTGATGGCCAAGTCCTCAAATACCGCTTCAATCACCAGATCGACATCCTTGAGCGTGCCGTAGTCCGTGCTCGTCTGTACACCCGCAAGGCGATCTGCGGCGAGTTCAGCCGTTAACCGGCTACGCTTCACCAAGCCGTCGAAAATGGCGCGAACATTGGACAGACCCCGTTCTGCAGCCTCTTCATCCCTCTCGATCAGGATAACAGGAAGCCCGGCGTTTCTCAGAGCAGCAACGATGCCCGCCCCCATCGTGCCGCCACCGACGACTGCAGCCGAACGAATTTCCAGCGCAGGTACGCCATTCAGTTCTGGAGGACGCGGGGCAGCGCGTTCCGCAAAAAACACATGTTGCAACGCCGCAGCCTGTTCGGACGCCCGAAGGTCCAGGAATGTGCTTCTCTCGAAAGACATTGCGGCCTGGAAATCGACCTTGGTCGCGTTACGGACGGACGCCAATGCTTTAAGGGGCGCTATCTCACCCTTTGACTTGGATCTGACAGTAGACTCGGCTTGGCCCCAGAAGTCGCCATCCTTTTGTGGCGCACTACGCAGGGAGAGTGGTGGCGGCTTCGGCAGACCGATAATCGATTGCGCATAGGCGACTGCGCCCTCGCGAAGATCAGCTTCCACGACGGCGTCTATCAGACCGACAACCCTCGCCGTATCGGTACCGATCACCGCTCCGGACGTCGCGAGGTCAATAGCAGCCTCGACACCGATCAGTCGCGGCAGACGGACTGTACCGCCTGCGCCAGGAATAATCCCAAGTTTCACTTCCGGGAGGCCGAAGTTCGTCTTGGGCGCGGCGATTCGATAACTGCAGCCCAGAGCTATCTCCAAACCACCACCGAGCGCGTTGCCGTGTATCGCAGCCACCCAAGGTTTCTTGGCATGCTCTATAGATGCGACAACATCCGGCAGATGCGGTGCCTCAGGTGGCTTACCGAATTCATTCACATCAGCACCGGCGATAAACGTGCGACCCTCGCATGCCAGCACAACCGCCTCGACAGCAGGCTCGGCATCTAGGCGGATAACAGCACCTAACAGGTCCTGCCGCAGCTGTTTGGACAAGGCGTTAACGGGCGGATTATCGATTGAAACAACAGCAATCTGGCCCTGGTATGAAGTGGTCACGGTCATATGGACATCTCATATGGTCGATGAGCGAAAGAAAGAAGATTCGGTTGCACGGGCGACCTATTCAGCAGCTTCCTGGAAGGGTTTTCTCCACATCGCTACACGGAACCGGTTCGCCACGAATGCAGCGTCGGTTAGAGTTGCATTGCCCGCCGGATTAGCCCCAGTGACATGAAAATCACTGAACGCGGCGCTCTGATTGACGAAAATGCCGCCGGTAAGATTGACCGAGAGATTAACCCCGGCTCGGGCGAATTGGTCCGCCGCGAAATCAATGACGTCGTTGTCCGTACTGTACAGCGCTGCGGTTATCGCGCCCTTCTTCGACGCCAGCGCCGCGGCGCTATTGATGCCTTCTCGCACATCGTCGACCGGTATAATGAACGAAATTGGGCCGAACCGTTCTTCGCCATAAGTGTCGCCGGCGTCGGATTCGACTGCGACGATCAGTGGTGTGGCTGTTCTGGCGTCGCCCTGCCCCTCCACTGTGGAGGAATCCCGGACCAGACGACCGAGCGTTCTACTAGTGGCTACGCGGTCGAGTGTGGCAGGGTTCGCAATCGCTCCGCAGACGCCTGCGGCTCTCGCTGGGTCAGCGAGGAGCCCGTTAACGGCGGACGCGATTCCATTGGCCACTTCGTCGAACGTCTTTGATCCTTCGTTCGTCTTGATCCCTGTCCTCTGAATAAAGATGTTCTGCGGTGATGTGCACATCTGCCCACTGTATAGGCACAGCGAGAACGCCAGATTATCGCACATTCCGAAGAAGTCGTCGGTTGACCCAATAACGATTGAGTTAATCCCGGCTTCTTCTGTGTAAACATCGGCTTGAGCGTTGTTTCTAACCCATTCGCCGAACGAGTTTGAACCGGTGTAGTCGATGATAGCGACGGCGGGGTGCTTCAGAAGGTCCTGTGTGATTTCGGAACCAGCCACATCCGGAGCAAGAAGAATCGCATCCTCTGACAGACCCTGCTCAGCAAGAACCTGGCGGATGGTATGGACGGTGATCGCCAAGGGAAGGATTGCGGAGGGGTGAGGCTTTACAATTACGGTGTTGCCGCATGCAAGGCTCGCAAAAAGCCCGGGATAGCTATTCCACGTTGGGAAAGTGTTGCATCCGATAACGACGGAGACGCCCTTCGGAACGATGCGCCAATGCTTTTCGAGAACGATGGGCTCACCTTTGCCCTGGGGCTTCGACCACACGGCTGTGGAAGGCACCTTTTTCATTTCCGAGTAGGCATAGGCCACGGCCTCAAGCCCGCGCTCCTGAGCGTGCGGTCCGCCAGCCTGGAAAGCCATAGCGAACGCCTGCCCAGTAGTATGCATCACCGCATTTGCGATTTCGAAGCTCAGATTGTTCAGGCGAACTAAGGCCTCTAGGCAAACCCCGACACGAACCTCCGTCTCGGCTGCCGCCCAAGCGCCCGCAGCTGCCTGTGAGGCGTTGATCAACGTGTTGATAGAAGCGGCCGGATAGGTGATCCCAAGGCGACGTCCATAAGGTGAAACCTCGTTTCCGACCGGCGCTTCCGCTGGATGATTGGCCAGGTTGAACGGCTTTCCAAGCCTTGTCTCGAACGCGGCTGCTCCGTCGGCCTTTGCAGTCTCTCCGTAAATTTTGCCGCTGGGAACTTCCGAAAATGCGGACCAATAGGTACGCTCCTGGATCGCCTGCACGGCACGCTCCAACAGACTCCGATGCATTCCAAACAACTCGCTCAAAGAACCCTCCCTCATTCGTTCAAAATACAATTGACCGACCGGTCGGTTTATGCAAGTCTTTTTTTATCGCCGTGTTGCGGCCGAGGAGGAAACATGCCTGAGATCGATACCGTCCTTGAAGACTTCAGCCATGGCGTATTGCGCCTGACGCTCAACCGACCCGAAAAGCTGAACTCGTTCAATGAGGATATGCATCTCGCTCTTCGAGGGGGCTTTGAACGTGCGCGCGATGACGCAGAGGTTCGCGCGGTCCTTCTGACGGGCTCGGGTCGGGGTTTCTGCGCTGGCCAAGACCTGGGAGACCGCGATCCCCGCAAAGGTACGCCTGATCTCGGGCACACTATCGAGACCTATTACAATCCCCTGCTCCGCCTTATCAGGACGCTCGAAAAGCCGGTCGTCTGCGCCGTCAATGGGGTCGCCGCTGGTGCAGGCGCAAACATCGCTTTTGCCTGCGACATCACGTTGGCTGCCCGCTCATCTCGCTTCATTCAAGCGTTCGCAAAGATAGGTCTCGTCCCGGACTCTGGCGGAACCTGGAGCCTGCCCCGGCTTATCGGGGAAGCACGTGCAAAAGCCCTGGCGCTGACCGCCGAGCCTTTGAGTGCGGAGAAGGCAGCTGACTGGGGCTTGATCTGGAGGGTTGTTGACGACGAACAACTCCTGAACGAAGCCACGAAGCTGGCACAGCGGCTTGGAAGCGGTCCGACGAAGGGCCTGGGACTTACAAAGCGAGCAATCCAGGCTGCGGCAACCAATTCTCTCGATGAACAGCTTGACCTCGAACGGGACCTTCAGCGTGAGGCAGGCCACAGCGCGGATTATGCCGAGGGCGTCTCTGCCTTCCTCGAAAAGCGGAAGCCGGAGTTCAAGGGACAATGAGCGTTGCTAAACAGCTCTCACCGCAAGGGCTTGCTGAGGCATGCGCCAACGCCATGTGGGCAAATGACCACGCGTCCCAGTTCTTGAACATGAAGCTGATCGAGGTGGCGCCTGGCAAAGCTTCGATCCAGATGACAGTCACGCGATGCATGCTGAATGGTCATCAATCCTGTCACGGTGGGTATATTTTCACGGTGGCGGATTCGGCCCTCGCCTTCGCGTGCAACGGCTACAACCAGTGGACGGTCGCCCAACATTGTTCTGTGACGTTCATCGCTCCGGCTTTCGAAGGCGATGTCCTGACAGCCCGCGCAAAGGAAGTCTTCCGACGGGGTCGCGGAGGTATCTATGACGTGACCGTCGTCAACCAACAGGGTGAACAGATCGCCGAATTCCGGGGTCATTCCCGGACGGTTAAGGGCACGCACCTTCCTGAAGACCGGTAACCGGCCGACACATTATTCCTTGGAGGAGGACAATATGGAAAATCTTGAACCGCGCCCTGACGACCTTGAGGCGATTGAGACTGCATCTCGCGACGAGATCGGCGGCCTTCAGCTGGAGCGAATGAAGTGGTCCATGACCCACGCCTATGAAAACTCACCTTTCTACCGTCAACGGTTCGACGAATCAGGTGTGCACCCGTCCGATCTGAATACTCTTTCGGACCTAGCCAAATTTCCGTTTACAACGAAGAAGGACCTTCGCGACACTTACCCTTTCGGCATGTTCGCAGTGCCGCGTGAAAAGCTTGCCCGTATCCATGCTTCGTCAGGAACGACCGGTAAGCCCACCGTTGTTGGCTACACGCAGAAGGATATCGACACGTGGGCGACCGTCGTTGCCCGCTCGATCCGGGCCTCGGGTGGTAGAGCGGGGGACATTGTCCATGTCGCCTACGGATACGGTCTCTTCACGGGCGGGCTTGGGGCACATTATGGCGCAGAAAAGCTTGGCTGTACCGTGGTCCCGATCTCCGGCGGAATGACAGAGCGCCAGGTCACGCTGATGCAGGACTTCAAGCCGCGCATCATTATGGTGACGCCGTCCTATATGCTTTCTATTCTCGACGAGTTCCGTCGTCAGGGCGTTGATCCCAGAGAAAGCTCCCTTGCTGTCGGAATTTTTGGTGCCGAACCATGGACGAACGCCATGCGCGAAGAAATCGAACAGGCTTTCGACATGCACGCCGTTGACATCTATGGCCTGTCCGAGGTGATGGGACCTGGGGTTGCCAACGAGTGCGTTGAGACAAAGGACGGTCTCCACATCTGGGAGGATCACTTCTACCCGGAGATCATTGATCCCGAGACGGGAGCAGTTCTGCCCGACGGTAAACTCGGCGAGCTGGTATTCACGACGTTGACGAAGGAAGGCCTGCCGATCATTCGCTACAGGACCCGCGATCTGACACGTCTCCTTCCGGGCACAGCCCGTACCATGCGCCGTATGGAGAAGGTTACCGGGCGTTCCGACGATATGATGATCCTACGTGGCGTGAATGTTTTCCCGACACAGATCGAGGAGCAGATTCTGAAATGCCGTGGCCTGGCCCCGCATTTCCAGATCGAGCTGACACGTGCTGGTCGTATGGACAACATGATCGTCCATGTCGAATGCACCGATGATGCAGCCGACGACGGTGCTCGGGCCGGTTCAGCCAGGGAATTGGCGCATCACATCAAGAGCATCGTAGGCATCTCAACAAAGATCGAGGTCCACACACCTGGTGGTGTTGCCCGCTCTGAAGGTAAGGCAAAACGGGTTGTGGATAAACGAAAGGAATGACCGGGCGGTCGGGATAGCCCGACTCCCAAAACTCAGTTTATAGAAGGATTGGCTTTTTAGGACTGCGCGAACGAGAGAAGCAGGGTTGCATGGCACGAACACGAGCGGTTGACTTTGAAGAAAAGCGTCGAGGAATCCTCGCGAACGCTGCGGCTGTATTTGCCAAGGAAGGCATGGAGAAAGCGTCCATGTCTATGATTGCGTCTCAAGGAGGCGTGTCAAAGGCCCTGCTCTATCATTACTATCAGAGCAAGGACGCGCTGATCTTCGACATCGTGCGCATTCACCTGACGGAACTCGATGCAGCAATCGAGGCCGCGGACAAGCCGGACGTGGCTCCGCATGTTCGGCTTCGGTTGTTGGTGAAAGCGGTCTTGAGAAACTATGAAGGTCGCGACAACGAGCACCAGGTTCAGCTGATGGGTACCACCGCTCTCTCGGAAAGTCAGTTGGCCGAGCTGCAACAGATCGAACGGCAGATTGTGAAGCGGTTCTCGTCAGTCATTCGAGAAATCAATCCTAATTTAAACAAGGACCGACCGCTGCTGATGCCAGTTACGATGTCACTCTTCGGAATGATGAACTGGGTTTACATGTGGTTCCGCCCTAATGGCCCGATCAGCAGAGACGAGTACGCTGATATCGCGACAACGTTGATCTTAGAAGGCCTTAAGGCTGTTCGTTGAACTTAAGTCTCTCCAGAATTAAAGGATCATACTCCGGTGCGCTTATACGCCGCCTATCGGGCTCAACCTCTGTCAACGCTGTCGTGGTTACCAGTTTATCCCTAGCTTCGAGGGCCAACCGCTGATAGACGCCGGTGCCTTGTCGCTTCCATTCGATTTCCTCGTCACTTAACTCACGCATTACTTTAGCGGGCGAACCGACGACGAGGCTGTTCGACGGAATGGCAAACCCGGCTTTCACGAAACTCATTGCTCCGACAATCGAGTTCTCGCCGACGACAGCTTCGTCCATCACGACCGCATTCATCCCGACCATGGCGTTCCGACCTATCTTGCATCCATGTAGTACGGCTCCGTGACCGATGTGACCGGACTCTCCGACAATGACGTCCAAGTTGGGGAAACTGTGAACGACGCAAGTCTCCTGGACGTTGGAGCCCGTCTCCAGCAAAATCCGCCCGAAATCGCCTCGCAGGACCGCGCCTGGCCCGACGTAACAACCAGGCCCGACGATAACATCGCCGATTAGAACGGCGGCTGGATGAACGAACGCAGCCGGGTCGATGACTGGGATGATGCCGTCGTACGCGTAGATTTGAGACACGGTTCACTCCAACGGTGTCGGCGGCCGGGAAGAACAGCCCCCCTACAGGATACAGGAACTCACGCAGACGGCCAGCTTTTGGCGACCATGGTTAGGACGTCATACTGAGCAACGGGCTCCGCATTCTGGTTCGTGACCAGGCAGTCCCAGCGCACCTCACCATGCTCGGCACTTGCGCGCGGATTGACCTCCTTGCACGTAAGTTGAACCTGGAGGGTGTCGCCCGGATTGACCGGCTTCATGAAGCGAAGGTGGTCGACGCCGTAGTTCGCAAGAACTGGACCCGGCGCTGGATCGACAAACAAGCCCGCAGCAAACGACACGATCAGATACCCGTGTGCGACGCGACCGTCGAAGAACGGATTCGCTTTTGCTGCTTCTTCGTCCATGTGGGCGTAGAAGGTGTCACCGGTGAAGTTTGCGAAGTGCTCGATGTCATCCAGCGTGACGGTCCGGCTTGCAGTGATGAGCTGGTCGCCGACCTTCAATTCCGCAAGCGATTTCCGAAACGGGTGGGGTCCGTCACTGTTTGCCGCTGCTCCGGGCAACCATTTCCCGGTAACTGCGGCTAGCATCGAGGGAGCGCCTTGAATTGCTGTGCGCTGCATGTAGTGTTTGACGCCCCGCATGCCGCCCAGCTCTTCCCCACCACCGGCCCTACCTGGCCCCCCGTGCACCAATCCCGGCAACGGCGAGCCATGGCCCGTGGACGACTTCGCGCTGACGCGGTTACCGATCATGACACGGCCGTGATAGGGCGCGAGGCCCAGAACCACCTCTTGTACGAAATCGGCGTCGTTGGTGAAGACGGACGAGACAAGGCTCCCCTTGCCTCGACGCGCGAGATAGACGGCCTCTTCGGCTGTTTCGTAAGGCATGACTGTGCTGACCGGGCCGAACGCTTCCACGCCGTGAACGGCCCCGGCAGTTGCAGGCTTGTCGCAATACAAAAGAACGGGATTGAGGAATGCTCCAACAGCGGCATCGCCACTCTCAATCGCCGGGTTGTCCGGATCGCCAGAAACGATTTCGGCATCTACCATCAGATCACGAATACGGGCACGGACTTCGTCTCGCTGATCCAAGCTCGCCAACGGGCCCATGCGAACTCCTTCATCGACCGGATTGCCGACCGACGTCTTCATCAGCCGGCCCCGAAGGCTGGCGACCAGAGCTTCGGTATAGGAGCTAGGAGCAATGACGCGGCGGATGGCTGTGCACTTTTGGCCAGCTTTGACGGTCATCTCTCGCGCCACTTCCTTGACGAAGAGTTCGAATTCTTCGGTACCAGGCGCTGCATCAAGGCCAAGCACCGCAGCATTAAGACTGTCAGCCTCCATGGTAAAGCGAACAGAATTGGCCACTATCGCTTTGCCTGTCTTCAGGTGCTGGCCGGTTGTGGCCGATCCCGTGAAGGTTACGATGTCCTGACTATCAACATGATCGAGCAGATCGCCTGTTGAACCGCAGATCAGCTGGAGGGAACCTTGAGGAAGAATGCTTGTCTCGATGATCCTGCGGACCATGAGTTCGGTCAGATAGGCTGTCTGGCTTGCGGGCTTAATAATGGCCGGAACGCCGGCGAGGATCGTCGGGGCCAGTTTCTCCAGCATTCCCCAGCAAGGGAAATTATACGCGTTAATGTGAACCGCCACCCCAAGCAGCGGGGTTAGGATGTGCTGCGCCGAGAATGAATCGTCCTTTGACAACCCTTCGACGTCTCCATCGAGTAGGACGCGGGTATTTGGAAGCTCGCGTCGACCTTTCGACGCATAGGACAGCAACGTGCCGATACCGCCCTCAATATCGATCCAGCTATCGGCCTTGGTCGCCCCGGTTGCGATAGAGAGAGCGTAAAACTCGTCCTTTCTCTCCAGCAGCGCCATGCCAAGTGCTTTGAGCATCAAGGCGCGCTCATGGAAAGACAACCGTCGGAGGGCGGCCCCACCCTTTTCTCTACCGTAAGCCAGCACGTCTGTGAAATCGATACCGGTAGAATCTATGAAGGCAACCGGCGTCCCGGTCGAAGCGTCGAGAAGAGCATTCCCCTCCTTCGAACCTGCTACCCAACCGCCACAGACATAACTTTCAAGGCGGCGCGGCTGCCTGACACTGATGTTCATTCTTGTTTCCCTTTCAATTCAGGCCAAGCGAGCCAAGCTGCTGCTCCGTCACAGCAACCCATTCGGCTAGCAATGCTTCGTTCGGCTTGTGACGCAGACCAAAGCGCGATTGCGTCTCGAACCTTTTGGAATCTGAGTGCCCAAAGCTCGCAGCTATGCGAGGACGCCAGTATTCGACTGAGCTTTTCGCTAGATCGCGCTGCTCGTTGGAAGCAACGATGCGCTTGAGGCCTTGCATCCCCAATTCTTGATGGCGCAGTTCGCGCATTCGGATCGCCCGGAAAGTCTCCGCTAACGGCTGGTATGAAACGTGGGAAAGTTCGTCGAGCTGGATGACCGTCGCCAAACCCATCAGGACATTCATGACGACAGCGTCCGTCCAACCTTTCAGGGGATAATGGAAAACCGACAGGCGCATGTCATCGCCCTGACGAGAAGCTCCGATCTCCGCGTCTCTTTCCATTCGTTTCGACCACGGATGATGTACTGCATAGCGAGCCCCATTTGCGCCAAAGGTCTCCATGACCTTCAGCACCTGTCCGGCATGGTCGGTCTTTTCTAATACGATGCGGGCAGCTGATATCCGTTCCTGGATACCAGGGGCATCATTGATAGCGTCTGCGAAACCTGCTGAACCCGCCAGCTCGCTGTCGACGAAGCTGGCCATCAGCCGTAACAGCTCACCGCGATATCGTGGCGTGACGTTGTCTGGCGACGATAGAACGCCACCTTGGGCGACATATTCCTCGATGGGCATCGTATCGGACATCACTGACCTCCCAATTCGCTTGAGCCTGGCCTACTGGTCGTAGCTAACGACCAGATTGTCGGTGAGCGGGAAGCACTGGCACGTGAGAACGTAACCTTGACGGACCTCGTAATCCTCCAGGGCATGATTGACTTCCATCTCGACCTCACCTTCGAGGACCTTTGCTCGGCAAGTCGAACAGACCCCGGCTTTGCAGGCGTAGGGGGCGTCCAATTTGTTTTCGAGCGCAGCGTCAAGCAGATTCTGACCATGCTTCGGGAAGTTGAATGTTCGCGTTGCACCGTCCAGGGTGATCGTGGCCCGACACGTCGCTGCATGGTCGGCACCGGTTGCAGAGACGGCCTTTTGCCGCGCCCGGCCGGGCTGCGAGGATGCGAAAAGCTCGAACTTGATCTGATCGTCACGAAGGCCGCGCTCTTTCAGTGATCCCGCGATGGCCAACATCATGGGCTCCGGGCCACAGATGAAAGCCGTCGTGACCGATGTAATGTCAATCCATCCCTTGAACAGCGCTGCACACTTCTGCGCATCCACACGACCAGTGAACAGGTCGATGTCTTGCGCTTCGCTTTCCAGGACGTGCAGAACTGAAAGTCTGCCAAGGTAGATGTTTTTCAGGTCTTCCAGCTCTTCACGGAACATGATCGAGCTGATTTGTCGGTTCGCGTAGACCAGAGTGAACCGGGCCTTCGGCTCCCGAGACAGAACGGTTTTGATGATCGAGAGAACCGGAGTGATGCCGCTTCCTCCCGCAAAGCCGAGGTAATGGCGCGGTTCATCGGGGTCGAGAGCAGTGAAAAACGTTCCCATCGGAGGCATGGCTTCAAGGATGTCGCCAGCCTTCAAATTCTCATTCACCCAGGTGGAGAAGGCGCCGCCATCAACGCGCTTGATGCCTACCTTAAGGACACCCTCGTCCTTGCCAGCACAAATCGAATAAGACCGGCGAAGTTCTTCTTCCTCGAACTTTCGGCGAAATGTCAGATATTGCCCCTGGGTGAAGTCGAAGATGGAGCGATCTTCGTCGGAGGGCTTGAGTGTCACGACGACGGCATCTCGCGTCTCGCGGCGGACGTCGGTTACAGTAAGCGAATGAAATCTTGCCATATGCCAGGCCTCGGGTCAGATGCACTTGAAGTAGTCAAAGGGTTCGAGACAATCGCTACAGCGGTAGCTCGCCTTGCAAGGCGTGGAACCGAATTGGCTGACCTTCTCGGTGTTGGTCGATCCGCAACGCGGACAAGCAATTGTCAGGTTCGAGCGGCCTGAAATCCGATCAATCCGTTTCATCAGCACGCCATCGGCAGCCGTGCCATCAATTGGCGGCGCGATCCCATACGTCCGGAGTTTTTCGCGGCCTTCGGTCGTGATCCAGTCCGTGGTCCACGCAGGAGAAAGCCTGCGCTCAAGTCGAACCTTATCAAGCCCCTTCTCAGTCAGAGCACGCTCGATGTCGACGTTGATGATCGACATTGCGGGACACCCCGAGTAGGTTGGAGTTACCGTGACGACCAGTTCATCTTCCCGCCATTCGACATCGCGAACGATGCCGAGTTCGGTCAGCGAAATGATTGGAATCTCCGGGTCAGGCACGCCCGAAAGCCAGCGCCAAACCTCTTCAACTGAAGGACGAACTGCCGTGGCCAAGAGCGCCTCCTACCAGACCGCGCCCGGATAGGCCCGCTGAAGAAACTGCATTTCCGTGAGAATGAAGCCGAGATGCTCGGTATGGACGCCACGGCGGCCGCCCTTGTGCATATACCCATCGTCCGGCTTCTTGAGTCTCGCCTCGGAAAGCGTCTCAGAGACGATCTCATCCCACCCCAACTTCAAGCTTTGCGGATGTGGGATGACACCAGCGGCCGACAGGCTCTGCTCGACGTCATCGCTTGCAAACATCTCGCCTGTGTAGGGCCAGAGGTCGTTGAGAGCCTCCTGCATTCGTCGATGGCTCTCGTCGGTCCCGTCACCTAAACGAATGACTACGTCTCGGCTGCGTTCAAGGTGATACGCAACTTCCTTGAATGTCTTCTCCGCGATTTCCGCGATCCTTCGTTCGCTGGAATTCTGAAGGGCTTTCATGAGCAGGCAGTGCGCGGAATCGAAGAGGAACTGACGCATCAGCGTCTTCCCAAAGTCGCCATTTGGTCGTTCGACAAGCAGGATGTTCCGGAACTCGTAGCCGTCACGCAGGTACGCCAAGTCATCAGCGGACCTGCCCTTCCCTTCGATTTGACCCGCCAGACCAAGCCAAAGCTGTGTCTGCCCAATGAGGTCGAGGGCCGTGTTCGACAGCGCGATGTCCTCCTCCAATGCCGGAGAATGCCCGCACCACTCCGATACCCGATGACCGAGAATCAAAGCGTTGTCGCCTAGACGGACAAGGAACTCGAAAAGAGCGGCCTGGTCGACCGCTGGTTTGAGGTCGCATTCCATCACATGTGCCCCACTTCGTCCGGAATTTCGAAGAACGTCGGGTGACGGTAGACCTTAGAGTTCGACGGATCGAACAATGGACCCTTTTCGGAAGGTGCACTGGCCGTGATGTCGCTGGACTTTACGACCCAGATACTGATGCCCTCATTGCGACGCGTATAAACATCGCGGGCGTTGTGTACGGCCATTTCCGCATCGGGAGCGTGCAAGCTTCCGACATGGCGGTGATTTAGACCGTGTTGACCACGGATGAAGACTTCCCAAAGAGGCCATTCGTTGGACATGTTCCTATCTCCCATTTGTGCCCACAGGCCTCACTCAGCTGCGATCTTTGAAGCGGTTCGATGGTCTGCCATCTTGTTGGCATGAGCGGTCAATCCATCTCGGAACCATGCTCCGTCATCCCACGCCTTCTTCCTCGCGTTGAGGCGCTCTGCATTGCAGGGACCGTTGCCCGCGATGACGTTGAAGAATTCTTCCCAGTCGGGTTCGCCGAAATCGTAGCCGCCCTTTTCCTCGTTCCACTTGAGGTCCGGATCAGGAACAGTGAGACCGAGGTATTTGGCTTGCGGCACTGTCTGATCGACGAATTTCTGGCGAAGCTCATCGTTCGAGTTCTGCTTGATCTTCCATGCCATGGACTGAGCCGAATGGACGGAGGCGTCATCGGAGGGGCCGAACATCATAAGCGACGGCCACCACCAGCGATTCAATGCATCCTGAACCATCGCCTTTTGCGCCGGCGTGCCCTTCACCATGCGCATGAGCGCGTCATAACCCTGCCGCTGGTGAAAGCTCTCCTCTTTGCAGATGCGGATCATGGCCCGCGAATACGGACCATAGGAACAGCGCTGCAAGGGAACCTGGTTCATGATGGCCGCGCCATCGACCAGCCACCCGATGGTTCCAATGTCAGCCCACGTCAGCGTCGGATAGTTGAAGATCGACGAGTATTTTGCCTTCCCCGAATGGAGCTGCTCGTACATCTCGTCGCGGGAAACCCCGAGAGTTTCAGCCGCACAGTAGAGGTATAGACCATGGCCAGCCTCGTCCTGAACTTTCGCCAGAAGAATGGCTTTACGTTCGAGGGTCGGAGCACGAGTGATCCAGTTTCCCTCAGGCAGCTGCCCGACAATTTCAGAATGAGCATGCTGGCTGATTTGACGAACCAATGTCTTACGGTATCCCTCCGGCATCCATTCCTTCGGTTCGATCTTCTGGCCTGCGTCGACGCGCTCCTGGAAGCCACGCTCAACAGGATCCATCTCGTCGAGAGACCTGACCCGAGCCACGTCGGTCTTTACCATCTGTGCATACATGGTCTTTCCTCCTGGTTCGCGCGTCAGACGCGCTCGATGATCATCGCAATGCCCTGACCGACGCCAATGCACATCATGCAGAGAGCGTAACGACCGCCTTGACGGTGGAGCTGGTACGCTGCCGTGGTCACAAGGCGTGCACCGCTCATTCCCAATGGGTGCCCCATAGCAATCGCACCTCCATTCGGATTGACGTGCGAGGCGTCATCCGGAAGGCGAAGGTCGCGGAGAACAGCAAGCGCTTGGGAAGCAAAGGCTTCATTCAGCTCAATGACATCCATTTGATCGAGGGTGAGCCCAGCTTTTTCGAGAACGCGACGAGCTGCCGGGGCCGGGCCAACACCCATGATACGGGGTTCGACGCCTGCTGCGGCCATCGCTACTACGCGGGCTTGAGGCGTCAAACCCTGAGCCTTTGCCATCGCTTCACTCGCAATCAGCAGAGCGCCCGCGCCATCGTTGACGCCAGAAGCGTTTCCTGCTGTCACCGTAAGATCATGACCATTGACGCCCCTCAACTTGGCCAGCTGGTCAGGTGTTGTGCCCGGCCTCGGATGTTCATCGCGGTCAACGATGATCGGGTCGCCCTTCCTCTGCGCGACAGATACAGGGATGATCTCGTCAGCGAATATTCCTGCCTCTTGGGCGGCCGACCAGCGCGCCTGGCTCCTGGCCGCGAAGGCGTCCTGATCTTCCCGGCTCACATGAAAATCGGCAGCGACGTTGTCGGCCGTCTCAGGCATTGAATCGACGCCGAAAGCCTTCTTCATCTTGGGGTTCACGAAGCGCCATCCGATTGTCGTATCGTAAACAGCGTTGGAACGAGAAAACGCCGATTCCGCTTTCGGCATGACGAACGGCGCACGGCTCATGCTTTCTACGCCACCAGCAATGACAAACTCACAGTCGCCGGACCTGATCGCACGCGCCGCCATGCCCACAGCATCCATTCCCGAGCCGCAAAGGCGGTTAATCGTCGTTCCGGGAACGGTAACCGGCATGCCAGAGAGAAGCACGGCCATACGCCCGACATTGCGGTTGTCTTCGCCCGCCTGATTGGCGCACCCGAAGATGAGATCGTCGACCTTAGCCCAATCGACCTGAGGGTTGCGGGCCATCAAAGCGGCCAAGGGGATCGCGGCCAAATCATCGGCACGTACCGACGACAGTAGACCGGCATAACGAGCAATCGGCGTTCGTATGGCGTCACAAATGTATGCTTGGCTCACGCCTTCCTCCTCGATGCGACAATGTCGGCAAATTTAACCGACCGTTCGGTCGCCTTATTAGCACCCGATATGTCACATTACAAATCAATTTTTTGGATTTCGTGTGACATTTGAAAGTCACAGCAGCGTAAACCTCAGCCGTAGATAGAAGACCGCCATGATGGAGGTAACTGGCTCTGAGAAAAGCCCGTGGATGGCGCCGCCGTCGAACACCGGGGGATCCAATAGACGAGCGGCCGTCACGCCGTTCCGGGAAAGGCGGGCAACCTCGGGCATCAGTCGTATTTCGATATGACTGCAACGCCGACAAGACGGTTTCGGTGCTTTTGAAGCAATTGTAAAAGCGCGCGGTCATCGGTGCCATAAACGCTAACCTGGACCAGGACGCCAAAATCGGCTCCTGCAACATCCAAAGCGTTGAGAAACTCGTTGTCGGTCATCGCCACGGGGGTGTAGGCCCGATCCTCGATGAAGGGGAAGACGTTCGGATCGCCGACGACATGCGCATGACAATCCCAAGTCGCCTTCGGCACGATATTGACTTTACGAGCAGATGGCGGGTGCGGTTTAAGCGCTATTTCATCTTGACCAACGTTGAGCATTGAAGACTGTCGCATTTTCGAACGCGAGAGTAATTGCAGATGGCGACCCGTCAATCATGCGGAAAATAATTTCACCACAGGAAACATGATGGCGAGATAGTCTAGGTCGAGTATGCCTGGAGTTGGTTTTCACGTGTCGTAGTGGCGTGCGTTTGCTGGAGCAACCGCCCGCCTTCGTTTACGAACATTAGACCAATTTGTCGATCAGCAGCTGCCGACCAATCCAGGTACCGCTTGGAAAACAGCCTCCGAGCCTGGATGCCGGGCCAATCGTCGGGCAACGCGGCAACGGGCAGGTTCGGATCGCGCAGCACGATAGATCGAAAATCATGTACCAGCAGGAGGCGCAGCGACAGCGCGTCTGGACCTGTCACTTGTCCGGTAGCCAACTTCGAGTATCGATCAATAAAGGTGCGGTAGGACTCTGCCAGCGGTGCTAAGGCAAAACGGTCCCCCGCGAACCTGCAAAGAAAAGCCTCGCCTTCGCTTATACTTGCATCGAATACGATCGCATTCGCATTCATCGTGG
This sequence comes from Sinorhizobium sp. CB7, assembly GCF_041357635.1. NCBI lineage: Bacteria > Pseudomonadati > Pseudomonadota > Alphaproteobacteria > Hyphomicrobiales > Rhizobiaceae > Sinorhizobium > Sinorhizobium sp. CB7. The sequence continues at coordinate 144,050 of NZ_JAULLL010000011.1, read as the reverse complement.
GTGGAAGGGGTCTCAGACCGACCAGCATGTCCCCGGTGAGGCGAGCATATCCATGCCGTTCAAGATCGCGAACTTCATCTTCGATGGCCACGCCGGTGAGGCAAATGAATCGCCACCGGTCATGATCGCCAGGAGAAAAGAGCTGTTGGGCGGCAAGCGAAAACTCAACCCGAGCCGAGGGGGTCAATCTGTAAAAGCTGCGTTTGCCCGACCGTTCGCCAACAAGCTGGCCGCCGCGAACGAGCCTCGAAACGGCTGTCCGAACCAAGGTCTCACTAATGCCCACTGCGCCGCAAACCTCGATCAAATTCCCGATCCAGACGACGCCGCCGCGAGGTTCCACAGCGTCGCCATAGACCGTCACGATAAAGCTGGCAGCTTTGATAGGCTTATCGTCTAAGAGGGCAGATACAGCCCTTTCCGCTGACGAATGTCTCTTGCTATTCTCTTCGGCCAATCGGCGGCGCTCCACGCGAGGATAAGCCATCCTCATAACGCCACGGCCATAGGAAATTCAAGATAAAGCGTCTTTCGCTAATACCGGCGAGGATATGATCCTCGCACATCGACCTGTGGATTGTCCTGCAAGAACAAGCGTAAGGGAGCGTCGTCCTGATGCCCCTGCGCCTCAACGAGATAGAAATGGCGGTCCAATGTGGATTTGGCCGGACGTTCGTAAACGGTCAGGACGTTGATATTTGCCCGAAACATGGAGGTCATGAATGGCGTAAAATCGCTGTCGTCCAACTCGACAACCATCGACGTTTTGTCGTTTCCCGTAGGTGCAGGCCCTATGCGGCCAAGCACCCACCATCGGGTGACATTATGCGGGCCTTCTTCGATATCATCGACGAGCGTAGCCAGTTTATAAATGTCTGCCCCAGTTCTGGGCCCGAATGATCCCTTATCGGCTATAGTGCTCTCCGCGACCAAGCTCGCCGCCCGCCCGCCCGTTGATACTTCGATGCGCCTTACATTCGGTAGCTCACGGTCAAGCCAAGGACGCACTTCTTCGAACGCGACCGGATGAGCATATACCTCTGCAAGGTCTTCGAGTTTCGTCCCAGGCTTCACTATAAGGCTGTAGCCGAGCATCTTTGGATACTCTGCAACGACGCGCATACCTTTCATCGAAAGCGCCAGGTCCATATAGGGCGTAATACCGACTATGGATGTGGTTACGGGAAGGCAGATGAGGTCTACCCTGCCCTCGTCGCATGCGCTTACCATCTCATCACGAGATAACGGCACCTTCTCGGCAAGGGGGAAAAGGTCGATACAAGCCTGATGCGTCCACGATCCAGCGGGTCCGAGGTAAGCGACCTTGCCGTGGAAGACCTTGAAATCTGCTGACATTGTGAGCCCGACACATCGATTGCGGAGATTGCGGTCCATAAAAGGTGGCGTCTCCGCCCCTCTTGTCTGGCCACCTACCGTAGGATTTGTGCCAGAAAGTCCTGCGCACGGGGCGTTCTTGGATTGCCAAAGAACTCTTCCGGCGAGGCTTCTTCGACAATCGATCCGCGGTCCATGAAGATGACGCGGTCGGCAACCTCACGAGCAAAGCCCATTTCATGAGTGACGCACACCATGGTCATACCGCCCTGCGCAAGACCGACCATCGTATCGAGAACTTCCTTGACCATCTCCGGGTCGAGCGCCGATGTCGGCTCGTCAAGAAGGAGGATTTTCGGCTTCATGCACATCGCGCGTGCAATCGCAACGCGCTGCTGCTGGCCGCCCGAAAGCTGTGAAGGGTACTTCAATGCCTGTTCTGCGATTCGCACCCTGCTAAGGAAATGCATCGCAACTTCCTTGGCATCCTGGCGGCTCATACCCTTTACTGACATCGGAGCGAGTAGACAGTTTTCCAACACGCTCATGTGCGGGAAGAGATTAAAGCTTTGGAACACCATTCCAACTTCACGCCGAATTTGGTCTCTGTTCGCTTTCACCTTGTCGAGGGGAATGCCGTTGACCACGATAGTACCAGCATCGTGGCTTTCGATCCCGTTCATGCAGCGGATTAGCGTGGACTTTCCAGAACCGGACGGCCCGCAGATTACGAGTTTTTCCCCCGAAGCGATCTCAAGATTAACATCACTCAAGGCCTGGAAGGGCCCGAAACGTTTGCCAACCCCTACGACCTTAATTTGGCCGGATTGTCCATTTTCGCCCGCCGTTTGTTCCTTAGCCAATGCACTGTTGGTCATATTCGGTTCCTTTCTCGTACCACCAAGCTCAAGCGTGAACAGCTTCAGTTTGCTGCAGGGGCGTGGGGTTGAGGGTTTTCATGTTTTCGAGCGAAAGGCGCTGCTCCAGCCGTCTCAACAACCATGAAAGGGTGGTCGTTATGCAGAAGTAGATTGCACCAGCTGTCAGGAAGATTTCGTACGGTGCATACGTGTTGGAGACTTCGAGGCGAGCAACCCCGGTGAGGTCCATGAGCGTGACAGTGCTGGCAAGCGACGTAGCCTTGACCGTCAAAATGATCTCGTTCTCGTAGGCTGGAAGGGCCGCGCGAATGGCGAGCGGGATCGTCACTTTCCTCTGCGTCTGGCACCAGGAAAGGCCTAGGGCGTAAGCTGCCTCCACGGGTCCCTTTGCGATCAGTCGGAGTGCACCCGAGATAATTTCGGCTGTATAAGCCGCCGAGTTCAAGCCCAGAGCGATGATCACACACCAAAATGGATCACGAAGAATCGGCCAAAGAGCAGAATTCCGAACGAAGCCGAGCTGTCCCATGCCGTAATAGACCAGGAACACCTGCAAGAGTGACGGGATGCCCCGGATAAGCAGGATGTACGTGTTGGCCGCTCCGTGGAGCCATACGCTCTGAGCGTTGCGAGCGTATGCAATCGGGATCGCCAGGATCATGCCCAGCAAAAGGATAAGGATGGCAAGTTTGCCGGTCAGCCCAACGCCTTCGATGAGCTTTGGGAAGGCATCAGACATCAATTGAAAGTCAAGCATCTCTGGCCTCCTTATGCAAAGCCGCGATCAGCTCGCTTACGAGCGTATCGGAGGCCCAAAGTCGCCACACCCGTCAAAATCAAGTAGATGACGGCAGCCGCGGAGTAGACGTAGAATGGCAGGCGTGTCGCTCCCGATACGACGGAGGAAGCACGCAGAAGCTCTTCCAAGCCAATAACCGAGATCAGCGATGTCTGTTTAAGAAGAATGATGGACAGATTGCCGAAGCCCGGGAGCGCAAGCCGCCAGGCCTGGGGCATCACAATCTTGATGAAACAGACCTTGCTGCTCAACCCGAGAGCCATTGCCGCTTCGGTTTGTCCACGTGGGACCTGGCGGATGGCACCGCGAATGATGTCACTCGCATAGGCGCCAAAAATGAAGGCCAACGCGCAGACACCCGCTGTGAACCCGTTCACGTCGACGTAGTCGCCGGTCAGTTTCGTGAGGGCAACCGTGCTTCCGAAATAGATCAGGTAGATGATGATCAGGTCGGGAACGCCCCGAACAATCGCCGTGTAAGCCTCCACGGCATATCGAAAGGGACGGCTCGCATAGGTTTTAACCGCGCCAAGGAACACCCCCAGCACCGTGCCCACAATCAGCGCCGCTATGGTCACGGCGACACTGACCATCGCTCCGTTGAGAAGCTGAATGCCGTATCCTGAAAAAACAGTCATACCGCCTCCCTTTCCGCGCTAAAGCGAGCGCCTTTTTCAGTGAGGAGACGGCGGATCGGCGCGTTCTTAAACGCCTGCAAGTTCCCATCCGACGTGCGCTCGCGGGCGTATACGATCCAGACGTCGTCCGGTGAGCCAATGATCTCGTCGACCCGCACGCGGTCGGGAAATTGCTCAGCATATTCCAGATAAACGAGCGCCGAGTCATACGCGCCGTTCAATAGGTTGTCGAAGATGATCGGGAGCGAGACGCCAGGGATAAGGGTCTCCCACTTGTCGTGATCTATGTAGCTCTCGGTCGCAGGAGACAACAGTCCGATGGTCTTGGGATTTTCAATGTCTTTGCGGGTCAGAACAGCAAGTTCTTTGCTGCGAGAGATGAAGGAATCGACAGCAAACATCTTATTGAAATGGGCTCCCATGGTCTCCGGAGTTTCCGGATGGACGGCGCATTGCACCACAAAATCAAAATCACCATTCAGAAGACCTTTGGTTGCCACGTCAAAGTTCGGAACCAGTTCGATCCGTGCGTTTTCAATCCCATGAAAACGAATATATTCGTTGGTCACGCGTTCGTGGTTCGTCCCTTTCGGGCCGAAGGTAGCGAAAGTGATCATTTGGGCACCTATCAAAAAAACAGATGAAGCGGCGATCTGATCGCCGCTTCGCTGGACGTCGTTTGCCTTACATCAGCTTGAACTTGAAATACTTGGAGGTGATCTGGTCGTATTTGCCGTTGGCGAAGATCGCATCGAGCGCCGCGTTCACCTGTTTCAGAAGCTCGGTGTCATCCTTGCGCAACGCAATGGCATTGCCCTCACCCAGAACGCCGCCAGAGTATTCCTGGCCTACGAGACCAAAATTCGCAGCTTCAGGAGTTGCAAGGAAGCCGACCATCGACGTAACGCGGTTTGCCATCATCAGGTCGACGCGACCAGCGATGAGGTCCATCTCAGGATCGGTCGTCTTGTCGTAGCGTACGATTTCCGAGTCCTTGTAGTTGTCGGTCAGGAAAGTGTCCTGGCTGCTGCCGCGCTGAACACCAATACGCTTGCCCGCCAGAGCGGCGGGGGAGGTGTCGGGATAGGTGCCCTTGGCGGCAACAAACTGGCTGGTCGTGTTTTTGTACTTCTTCGAGAACGCAACCTGCTGCTTGCGCTTCTCGGTTACCGTCATGCTCGCGACGATCATGTCGTACTTCTTCGCATTCAGGCCTGGGATGATACCGTCCCATTCCTGAGCGACGATTTCACACTTGACCTTCATTTCTTCGCAAAGCGCGTTGGCGATATCGACGTCCCAGCCAGTCAATTTTCCCTGTTCGTCGACGAAGCTCCAAGGCGCGTAGGTGCCCTCGGTGGCGATGCGGAGATCACGGGCCATGACGGTGGTCGAGAGAGCGCCAAGCGCTACGACCGACATTGCCAAGACGGACTTGAGTTTTCGGAATTCCATCATTTTCGTTCCCTCTTTTTTTGGCTCGTCATTGAGCTGTCATGAATTGTTTGCCGTTCACCCCGTCCGGTCAATCTGACCACAAATATTTTCATCACAGGAAATCGAACGACAGCTATTGGAGGGTTAGAGGGCGGTGTTAATTATGCTGCTCCTAAGGCTTATATGGCTAATTTAAAGTAGAATATCATCAAGAGTTCACGACGTGAAAATCCAGCTTCGCTGCTTAGAACCGTCGTTCGTCATAGCAAGGCAGAGCGAAAAAAGTGATGAAGTCCGGTAGTTAGACCGGCAGAGCTGTGGTGTATTTTACCGCTTTCAGCGCGAAGTGGGAGGATGAGGTTAGGACAGCATCGTGGGTCAGGATGCCCTTCATGAGTAGTGTTTCATACTCACGGACATCGCCGACGACTGCCCGTATCAGATAGTCCCACTCACCCGACATCGAGTAACATTCCAGCACTTCCCGATGGCTGTCTATGAACCGTTCGAAGTCACGTCGTGCGCCAGGATCATGTGATTTCATCCGCACCTGGCAAAACACGTTGAGGCCTTTGTCGATAGCATCAGCATCCACCAGTCGCACTGTCTTGGTCAGCACCCCCGCCTCTTCGAGCTTTGTAATCCGTCTCCAGCAAGACGCGGCGGAGGCCCCTACTTTTTGTGCGAGCTGTGCCTGACTGATATCGCCCTGCTCCTGCACAGCTCTGAGGATTGCTCTATCGACCGAGTCTAGCGTGATCTTTTCCATTCACGTTTCCCCGCATCTGTGAACGATCTATTTCATTTCCTACACCAAACCGGCCAACATTGAAAGGAATCCCGCGCCCGATTTTAATATCCTGTTCCGAACGAATTTCGGAAGGACGACATGGATCACGTCGCTATCAAATCGCACGAGCGAAACTCACCAGATGAGCAAATCGACTGGCGCAAAGCCGCATACTACCTTCAGCTCTCTCGGGCTCTCGATGAAATGGAAGAGACGCGCCTCGTCCCGGAGAAGAAGGTCCTTTATCAATTTTCCGCTCGCGGACATGACATGGCTCAAATTCTTTTGGGCATGCAGCTGACCGGATCGCACGATGCTACTTGCGGATATTACCGCTCCCGGCCCCTTCTCCTGTCTCTTGGCGTCGATCCTGTTGATGCGCTTGGCTCCGCGATGGGCCGCGCGGGCGGATACTCAGACGGCCGCGACATCGGTGTAGTATTCAATTATCCCAACCTCTCGGGTGCATCCGCGCTCCCGATGTGCGGTGGCGTTGGAGCGCAATACACGCCCACTGCAGGCTGGGCCCAGGCGATGAACTACTATGCCAAGACGCTTGGAAAAGCCGAATATGCGAAGGACATCGGGGTGGTGCTCGGTGGCGACGGGTCGGTTGCCTCGAACGGCTTTTGGGCGGCGATCACCGCCGCCACAACTCAATCGCTCCCGATGTTGTTCTACATCGAGGACAACGGCTTCGGCATCTCCGTTCCTTCAACCGTCCAGACGCCGGGCGGGAATATCGCTGCCAACCTGGCGAGCTGGAAAAATCTTAAAATCTTCGACGGTGATGGCTGCGACCCGGCAGCCGCCGCTCGCCTTACTCAAGAAGCTGTTGCGTTTGTGCGCGATCAGCGCAAGCCAGCCATGCTGCGACTGACCGTTCCACGCCTGCAAGGACATAGTTTCCAGGATACTCAGACCTACAAGAGCGAAGACACGGTAAAACAGGAGTGGGATCGTGATCCCTTCCCCCGTTTGAAAGAATATCTTGTCCCGGCTGTCATGACAGCTGACGAGTGGGACGAAACAGAAAGCAGTGCACGACAGGCTGCCGAAATGGCTCGGGAAGCCGCTGAAGCCCGACCTGTAGCCGACCCTTCGACCCTTACGAATAATGTTTTCTTTAGTGGCGAAATGCAGGTCATGGGTGGTCAGCACCGTGACGGTTATGTCGCGCCGCAGAGCACCGAGACGCCTGAGCCATCCGGCGCGCGGATGAACATGGTCACCGCGATCCGAAAGACACTTGATCATGAGATGTCAATCAACGAACGCGTCGTGATCTTCGGTGAGGATATCGGCCCCAAGGGCGGCGTTCATGCCGTTACGCTTGGTCTTCAGGAGAAATTCGGCATCGAGCGCGTGTTCGACACCTCCCTGTCAGAAGAAGGCATCATCGGTCGCGCCGTCGGCATGGCTCTTGCTGGCCTTGTACCCGTGCCCGAAATTCAGTTCCGCAAGTACGCTGAACCGGCGACGGAACAGTTGAATGACTGTGGTACCATCCGCTGGCGCACAAATAACCGCTTCGCCGCACCCATCGTCGTGCGCATGCCTGGTGGTTTCTTCAAGTGCGGCGACCCTTGGCACAGTCAGACGAACGAGGTCGCTTTTGTGCACCAGCCCGGCTGGAAAGTCGCGGTCCCCTCGAACGCAGAGGATGCGGTAGGGCTGCTTCGCACATCGCTGCGGGGCAATGATCCCGTTATCTTCTTCGAACATCGCGCCATGCTTGACCACGCTTGGGCTCGACGCCCCTACCCTGGCGACAACTTCACACTGCCGTTCGGGAAAGCGAAATTCACCCGCACCGGCAACGACATCACCATCGTAACATGGGGTGCTATGGTCCAACGTTGTGAGGAGGCGGCAGAAGGTATCTCAGCTGATGTGATCGACCTTCGCACGCTGATGCCTTGGGATCAGGACGCTGTCCTGACCTCGGTGAGGAAGACGCGGCGTTGCCTCATTGTTCACGAGGATCTGGGATCGGCTGGTTTCGGCGCTGAAATCTCTGCCGTTGTCGCCGACAGAGCTTTCATGGACTTAGATGCCCCCGTTTCCCGCCTCACCATGCCGGATATCCCCAGCCCGCATAACCCTATCCTTCTAGACTGGGCGGTTCCTTCGGTCGAACGAATCTCCAAACGTATCAACGAGCTTCTGGAGTTCTAAGTATGGCCGACGTAATTGATATCCTTGCTCCTATTGAGCAGGAAGGGACCAAGGCCGTTGTTCGGAACTGGCTGAAGCAGATTGGTGACAACGTCGTTGAAGGCGATGCGCTGGTTGAGCTGGAAACCGACAAGGTAACGCAAGAGGTACCTGCCCCTTGCGACGGCATTCTGACCGAGATCACTATGACCAATGGCGTTGACGCGACGCCAGGCTCGATCCTTGGCCGCCTCACATGCGGTAGCGCTTCGGTGATGCCGACGGCAGCAGCAACCAGCCCAGTGGTTGTAGTCGCGGAAGTAACACCGAACGAGCACTACTCACCAGCAGTGAGACGGGCTGCATCGGAATATGGCATTGATCCGTCAACGGTTAGCGGCACCGGCAAGGGCGGACGCGTGACCAGAGCCGATATGGACCTAGCCAACGAAGGGAAGCCCAAAAAGGCTGTGGCACCGGTCGCAGCACCTCTTGCTACGGTCGCTCCTGTGCAAGCAGGCGCCACTTCACCAACTCCCGCCCAGGTCATGGGCTTGGAGACCGGCTCCTCTCGTAAGGTGCCGCACTCATCAATGCGCCTGGCCATCGCCAAGCATATGTCGCACTCCCTTTCGACAGCGCCTCAGGTCACTGCGGTGTTCGAAGCGGACTTCACAGCGATTGCGCGCCATCGCGACGCAAACAAGTCTCATATGAAGGCTGAGGGCGTCAATCTATCGTACACTGCGTACATCGTGGCTGCGTGCGTCGCCGCCGTGAAGGTAGTGCCCGAGATCAACAGCCAGTGGCACGACGAAAGTCTTGAGGTTTTCGGAGACGTCAACATTGGCGTCGGCACCGCGCTGGGAGACAAGGGCTTGGTAGTCCCTGTGATCCGGCAGGCCCAGCACCTGTCCCTGCAGGGTATAGCAGCTCGTCTGCAGGACATGACAAATAAGGCGCGGTCCAACACGTTGAAAGGCGATGACCTCAAGGGTGGGACGTTCACCATCTCCAACCACGGCGTTTCAGGTTCCCTGCTGGCAGCTCCAATTATCATCAATCAGCCCCAATCGGCGATTCTCGGAGTGGGCAAGCTGGAAAAACGGGTCGTCGTCCGCGAAGTCGATGGTGTCGATACCATCCAGATTCGCCCGATGGCTTATGTATCTCTGACGATTGACCATCGCTCCCTTGACGGTCACCAGACCAATACGTGGCTAACGGAATTCGTGCGGACGCTGGAGACATGGTCCTGATGAGCGCCAAGTATGATTTCGACGTCATCGTTATCGGTGGCGGACCAGGCGGCTACGCCTGCGCGATCCGGGCCGCTCAGTTTGGTTTGAAGACCGCATGCGTAGAGGGCCGAGAGACATTGGGTGGCACCTGCCTGAACGTGGGTTGCATACCGTCGAAGGCATTGCTCAACGCTTCGCACTTTTATCACGCGGCAGCCCATGGCACCTGGTCCAGCTTCGGAATAAAAGCCGAAAGCGTCTCACTCGATCTGCCGACGATGATGTTGCAGAAGGACGAGACGGTCCGCAGCCTTACCAACGGTATCGAGTTCCTGTTCAAGAAGAATAAAGTGGAGCTGCTACATGGCTGGGCGCGGTTCGAAGACGCTCATGCAATTTCAGTCTCAGGAAAACGTCACACTGCGAAATCCATAATTATCGCGACAGGGTCAGACCCCTCACCCTTCCGTTCGGTTGAGATCAACAACGACGGCGGCGTCGTGGTCGACTCTACGGGAGCGCTTACTCTAAAATCCGTTCCAAAACGTCTCATAGTTGTAGGTGGCGGAGTGATTGGTCTCGAACTCGGCTCCGTTTGGAGCAGGCTTGGTGCGGAGGTGACAGTCCTGGAATACCTGGACGAGATTTTACCTGGAATGGACAGCGACGTTCGCAAGACGATGAGGCAACTGCTGCAGAAGCAAGGCTTCAAGATCAGAACATCGGTTGAAGTCCAGACCATCGACCGGGCTGACTTCTCTGCGAAAGTCTCTTTTAAAGAAAAAGGGAAGCTCGAAGAGATCGAGGCCGATACCGTTCTTATCGCCACCGGACGGCGTCCCAACACTTCTGAGCTCGGGCTTGAGATCGTCGGCATAACGATCGACGAGCGCGGCTTTATCCCCGTTGACCACGTGGCGAGAACCGCAATCGAGGGCGTTTACGCCATCGGCGATGTCACCTCTGGCCCGATGCTGGCGCACCGTGCCGAGGACGACGGCATCGCGCTGGCTGAACGTCTGGCGGGCATACCACGCGACGTTAATCACGACGTCATTCCTGCTGTGGTTTATACAGACCCAGAGGTCGCCAGTGTTGGTCTAACGGAGGACGCTCTCAAGTTGTCGGGTCGATCCTACAAAGTTTCAAAATTTCCGATGGTCGCCAACAGCCGAGCAAAGGCGAATCGGGAGACCGATGGTTTTGTCAAACTGATCGCGGACGAAATGACTGATGTCGTTTTGGGGGCGCACATCATCTCTTCGGTCGCTGGGACGATGATTGGCCAGATAGCCCAAGCCATGGAGTTTGGCGCAACAGCCGAGGACGTGGCATACACTTGTCATGCCCATCCGACGCACAGCGAAGCGATTAAGGAAGCCGCGCTCGGCATCGGCGGAAGTCCTATCCATGCTTGACGCGTTCGACGCCCCGCCAGCTCTTACTATGGACGCTAAAACACTCTACAGTGCATGGAAAATGGAGTAGGAAAGCCGTGCATGATGGAAAGAAGAAAGTCGTAGAGGGCAAACGCGTAAAGCGCGGTGCTCTTTCCATGATGATCCGTCCGAACACGCAGGATGAGGTCGACAAAAAGGCGACTCCATCCGCAAGCTCCTCCTCGTCCGTCAAAGCTCCCTCCGGTGAGGCTCTGGCCGTTGCTGTTGGCAAGGAGATCAAAAGTCTCCGGCTGAGCTTGGGCATGGCAGCCAATCAGTTGGCTGAAGCGGCAGGACTTTCCAACGGCATGCTATCGAAGATCGAACGCGGAACGACAACACCCTCCTTTGGAACATTGGTCGCCATTTCGGCTGCTCTTAAGGTCCCGGTCGCCCGCCTTTTTGCGAGCCACGAGCAACGTGCTGACTACTCCCTGGTTAGGGCCGGAAAAGGCATTTCGGTCCAGCGGCGGGGCTCGAAGGTCGGGCTAGACTATGAACTTCTCGGGCACCTGCTGTCAGGGGAGAAGTATGTTGAGCCATACCTTGTCACTCTGAGCAGCGACTCCAGTGTTAGCCCAGGGTTTCAGCACACCGGGATCGAGTTCATGTACGTCCTCGAAGGTTCGATGGTCTACCGGTATGCGGATGCCTTGGTTGAGTTGCGTCCCGGCGATACGATGGTGTTCGACGCAAATTCAATCCATGGCCATGAAAAGCTTATCAACGCGCCAGTAAAGTACCTGTCAGTGGTCTTTAATCTCCGCGCCTAGAACGACAGGCAGCTCATGTGGGAAAGCCGGAACGAACGCTCGCTCCGCTGCCTCTTTCATTTCGCCGAGGTGGTACAACAGCCTTCCAGTGAGTGCCACCGCGACCACAACAACGCCAATCAATAGGCCAATGTAAACGCCCGTTCCACCGTATCCTGCAGGACCTGATAGTATAAGGGACACCGGAAAGCCGAAAACCCAGTATCCGGTCAGGACCAGAAGCAGGGGTACAAAGGTATCGGACATGCCGCGTAGGACATTCGAAACGATACCTTGGACTGCGTCCACGAGCTGCATGGTCGCCACTATATACAAAAATAGCGTGGCTATCCTCACAACAGCATCGTTTTCGGCAACGGTGACGTCGATAAAGATGGAGATAAAAAGGCTCGGAAACATGGCGTACATGAGCCCAACACACAATCCCGTCCCGACGCCCAAACCTATTGCTACAAAGCACGCCCTTTGCATCGCGATCCAACTTCGCGCGCCGTAGGCCCAGCCAACGCGCACCATCGCCGCAACGCCGATCCCTGTCGGGATCGCAAATGCGAGACCGTTGAGCTGTCCCGACATAGCATAGGCAGCCAGCACAGCGTCGCCTTGATAACCCATCAGGAGAGAACTTGCGCTGAAGAATGCCACTTCGAGAAGGGTGGCTGCCCCAATAGGTGTCCCGACGATGGAGACTGCCTTGAGCGAAAGAAGGTCCATCCGGTGAAGACCGCGGTAGGGAGCAACAACGTTGGTGCGTGGATTCGATGAAATGTAGAACAGAAGCGCCACCGCGATGGCAAGATTGGCCAATGCCGTAGACAGGCCGATCCCAAACAGGCCGTATTGCCCTAAGCCCCAGACGTTCTCAACGATCAGGTAGCAGATGGCAAAGTTCAATGCGGCGCCGGCCACCAGGATCACCAAAGCCACAACAGTCTGGCCGTGTGCGGCAAGAAAATTTCTTGCCACAAGCATCACCATATAAGGTGGAAGCATGAAGCAAAGTGCTTTCGCAAACTCTCCTGCCTGCAGTGACAGCTCAGGAGACTGCCCCAGGAATTCAAGCGCCGTTCCCGTATTATAGAGCAGCGGAACCGCGAGACACGACAGGATTACGCTGAGCCACATACCCTGTTGGAAGAAGGCGCGACCGCCCGATTTATCCCCTGCCCCAATTGCCTGGGCCGTGAGCGGAGCCACAGCTGCCAAGATGCCGCCTGTGCACAGCAGTATCGGGTTAAGCATGGCCATTGCCAGCGTACCAGAGGCCAGTTCCTTCGCACCTAGATGGCCCATCATGACAACGTTGATGATGAGCATCAGACGCTGAGCGATTTGACCAAGGATGAGTGGCCAAGACAGCTTCGTCGTAGACCGGATTTCTTCAGGCCAAGTTTGTAGGCGGGCTACGGATCGAGCAGTCATGTCATGCATCACAAAAAAGCGAGACGCCTGCTGGCAGGGACGTCTCGCAAGGTGCGGGAGGAGATTTAGTTGCTGGCTACCCAGCTATTCCATTTGGACGTGAGATCTTCCTGACGATCCTGCCAGAAAAGCGTCGCCGTCTTTGTGAGTTCCCTTGTTCAGTTCCCATTGTTTTTTTCGATGCAGCCTTTTGGCCGATTTTTAGAGAGGTTACGGGAACCCGCCACGAGGTCAATTGTCTGGAAAATATTTTCCCGTCATGAAACTCACGGGCGGACCTCTGAGCATTTCATCACAGGAAAATATTTTCCTAACGATTGCCAGCGTCCGCTCTGATGCGTTTAACGTAGCGTGGACCAGGCGCTTCAGGAGGCAGCCTGAGCGTCCTTGCCGGCGTTGAGCGAAGGTGACCGGTTTCTTTATAGAATAGGAGGAAAAGCGTGACTAAGCAGTACCTTTTGGCAGGATTGCCTGACCGGAAACCAGACCCCCTGCTTGCCCTTATCAAGAAATTCGCGAGCAATGAGCGTCTCGATAAGATCGATCTCGGCGTAGGTGTATACCGGGACGGAACCGGTAGGACTCCTGTCATGGCAGCGGTCAAGTCCGCAGAGCATCATCTGTGGGAAACTCAGGACACAAAGTCCTACATCGGTCCCGAGGGTGATCCGTCATTCGTATCGCTTTTGACACACGAGGTGTTCGGCGAAGGAACGGTGACCGAAAAACTGGCTGGGGTGCAGACGCCGGGTGGAACTGCTGCCTTGCGTCTTAGCGCTGAAATCCTCGCCCATGACAAGGACCGGACCATTTGGATTGGAACACCGACCTGGGCAAACCATAATGCGATCTTCGGGACGGTTGGCTTGGGCATTAAGACATATCGCTTCTTCGATCCCCGGAGCCAGGCCGTCCATGTCGATGAGATGCTTTCTGCCTTTGAGAGCGCACAATCAGGCGACGCAATCCTACTGCATGCAAGCTGCCACAATCCGACCGGAGCAGCTATTTCGAAAGAGGCTTGGTCGGCGATTGCTGAGGTAGTCGCGCGGAAAGGCCTCATCCCGGTATTCGATAACGCCTATCAAGGTTTGGGACGCGGCTTTGTACAGGATGCCGAAGGCATGCTGACCGTGTTGAATGCAGCGGATGAGGCCATCGTGGCCATATCATGCTCCAAGTCCTTCTCGCTTTATCGTGAGCGAACCGGCGCGGCATTCGTGTTGGGCAACTCGGCAACAGACCTGAACAAAGGCGTCGCTAATTTCGCGTACCATGCGCGCGCCAGCTATTCGATGCCACCTGCTCACGGTGCGGCCATTGTGGCGGCTGTGCTTGGCGATCCGGGCCGTCGAAAGCTGTGGATCGACGAACTTGCCTCGATGCGAAGCCGGGTCTCTGAAATCAGAACAGCGCTGGCAGACCGGCTTTCCATCTACGCCCCTCGACTTTCCGCTGTCGCAGGCCAGGAAGGAATGTTTTCACTTCTCCCGGTCACGCCCGAGAACGTCACGCACCTCCGAGAGGTTCATGGCATCTACATGCCTGACTCTGGTCGCGTAAATCTCGCAGGCCTGCGTATCGAACAGGTTGATCTGGCGTCCCAGGCAATCGGTGAACTGCTGTGATGCCAACCGCCACGAGCCAGTTGCTTCACGCGTGGGCTCGTGGCGCAGGGCTCACGCACGAGTTGGCGTAAGCCTATTGATAAGCGACTGCACTCGTCACCGTTCGGCTCCTGTGACGTCGCGAAACACCGGCACAGCGAGGGTCGCACCCGCGTGTGCCAGCGTCGAGAACGGTGAAGTAGCCCACACGAAACGTTCGGAAATTCGCGTCAACACATAGGGTGGGGATGCTTCCTTCACAAACTCCCTCGCAGCATTCGCTTCTTTCGCATAATATTGCTTTGTCTAATCGACAATTCTGCTGATCCCGAGGTGAACCGCCCTACTGACCAGAATGTCGTCGATAGAAACTGTGTGGAGCCATGCCTCCTCACCGTGACAGATGAAGTCCCCGGATATCAGCACATTGGAATACAGGCGACTTACATACTGGAAGATCAAATGTCGTTCCGCTATGCCGATGAGGTCGTCGAACTGAAGCCATCCGATACCTTGGTTATTCGACGGCAGCGGCATCCATGGACGTGAAAGCCTGCGTCAGGCACCAGCCGAGTATTCGTCGTAGCCTGCGAAACTGACCTAATTTTCATGACATTAAAATATTTTCAAACGAATTGAACCGCCCGAGATGCCCCGTTATCCATTTAGCGAACGATGGAAGCACCCGCAGTATGAGCTGCGCAACCGGGACAGGGAATGAACAAGCTAATTCGGCAGCCGCCGATCATTGATGCATCCGATATCAAAAAAGTCGGCTTCATTGGACCCGAGGGGACCTGGACACATCAAGCGACACTTGAGCTCTTCAGCAACGGCCCTGGACTGGTACCCTTTAAGGATGGCCTCTTCGAGGCGTACGCATCGGGAATGGTTGACGCTATCTGTGCACCGGTTACGACCTCTCTAGTCGGGACCACTCCATATCTCGATCAAATTCTTGCTCTCCCCTCGGTTACGGTTATTGCGGAATATCCCCGTATGTTAAGCTACAGCCTGATCGCGAGCAAAGACGCCACTTTCTCGTCGATAACAAAGGTGCTCGGTCATCCCGTGGCTCTGGAAGAGGTCAGGGCTTGGATCGACGAGAACATGCCGGGAGTGGAGCGTGAGAGCCGCCTGGGCACTGTCGCTTATGTCGCCGAGGAGAATTCACCAAAGCTTGCAGCTTTCGGGCCGGGCCTGGGCGCAAAACTTTACGACCTCCAGGAACTCCGCACCGGTATCGAAGAGGGTCTCCACAACGTTACGCGTTGGTGGGTTCTTGGCAAAGATATCGCCCGGCCGACCGGCTTCGACAGAACGACGATTGTGCTTCGTAGCGACGAAGCGTCGATCAGCTCGCAGCTTGCGACCTTTTTGAATTCCGGGCTGTCCATCCTCAATATCTACGAGCGCCCTACGCGCGAACGGTTGGACATCCATCAATACGTGATTGATTTCGCCGGACACGTTGAGGCTGAACCACAGCTTGCGCAGTTAGTATCGAGGGATGATATCCGCATGTTGGGGTCCTATCCCCGAAAATACTAGCTGCCCTCCGGTAGCTACTACAAAATGCGTTGGTGGCGGCATGAAATGTCGAAGAATATTGAAAATGAGAAATTTGTGTTCATGAACGATCAATCGCGTGGACCATGGAAGAGCTTTGAAACGGTGGAATTCGCCACCATGGAATGGCCGACTGGTTCAACCACCGACGACTTCTGAAGTCCATCGCGAATACACCGCCAGCCGAAGCTGAAGAGCGGTACTACGTTGGACGAAGCAGCCGTGGCCGCATAGCTTAGGCAAAATGGCCTCCGCCAAACACGCTGCGGTTCAGTACGCAGATCAGGCCGCGCATGATTCATCATGAATGCGATCGCTTCTGAAGTGACCAGTTCCGATGCGATGACGAGGTCGCCCTCGTTCTCTCTGTGGCGTGGCCGGCGACGAGGATGATCTCACCACGACCGATAGCGGCGATTGCATCTTCAATTAGGGAAAATGCCATTTCTCTGCCTTTAAAGGGTTGGCCCCAAACCGCGCCGTACATGGATCATGACGAGCCACCACTTAGCCTTGGGCGAACAAGCATTCGAACGCTGTAGCTGCGCAGCGCCTTTGTGCGTGCTCTCTTCCATCCGGATTATACCATCGTCTCCGGCATTTTATCGGATCTGCTAACCTCCCCGGCTGCTGCCGGAAGCGCTCGCGGGTTCCGGATCTTCCCGATACCGCCGGCGGGGAATCGCTTCCCGCCCTGAGAACGATATCAGCAAAGGAGACAAATGGCGGAGTTCTCAAGCGCCCGTTCTCCCAATTGCGAATGAAGCGAGACAGACTGTCAACAGCAGCGGCCGCTGCGTGAGGAAATGTGGACTAGGAAACGCAGAAGGCATCCGCGATTGCCAGGAAGCTGGCCGCCTTCAAGCTCGCACC
This sequence comes from Sinorhizobium sp. CB7, assembly GCF_041357635.1. Lineage (NCBI taxonomy): Bacteria > Pseudomonadati > Pseudomonadota > Alphaproteobacteria > Hyphomicrobiales > Rhizobiaceae > Sinorhizobium > Sinorhizobium sp. CB7. The sequence continues at coordinate 127,089 of NZ_JAULLL010000011.1, read as the reverse complement.
TCCGACAAGAGCACCACTTACATTCTCGCAGGTAATGATTTCGCGGGCGTTCTCCGCCTTGACGGATCCGCCGTAAAGCAGCCGCGTCTTCGGGCCGTGGTCGGCAAACCGTGCATCCAACCAATTCCGTATAAATTGGTGCACGCCGGCAATTTCGTCGACTGTCGGAGTCTTGCCACTCCCTATTGCCCACACTGGCTCATACGCCACGACGAAGTCGCCCTGCCCCGCCTCCGAAGGCAGAGAAGCTGTCAACTGTTCCGAGAGAACTTGGAGCGTACGCCCCTCGCGCATTTCACTTTCGGTCTCTCCGATACAAACGATCGGAGTGACCCCCGCTGACAGTGCCTGGCGGACCTTCCGGCACACAACGGCGCTGGTTTCTGATCTCAGTGTCCGTCGCTCGGAGTGACCAATGATAACCCACTTTGCCCCGCAATTGGCGAGCATGGCCGCGGAGACGTCTCCCGTGAATGCGCCTGTCTGTTCGTCGCTGCAGTCCTGTGCGCCGATTTCGAGCAGCGACGTGGCGACGCCCTCTACAGCGGAGCGAACCAAGGTCAGAGGCGGGCAGATGACCATGTCGACGAAAAGAGACAAATCCACACTTCTCGATGCCGTCTGAGCGAGTTCGTCCAGCGACGAGATCATTCCGTTCATCTTCCAATTGCCGACGAGCAGCGGCCGGACACGGTGTTCCATCTAACTAACCTCATCAATATTGTCGGAAGAGGACACGCGGAAGCACTCGGCGGTAGCCAGGTTATCTTCGAGGGTGCCCGTTTCGAGAATGAAGAATGTTGGCTGGCGAACAAGCCTCGCCAGTCCATTGGGCCGAATCCTTGAATCAGTCCTTCAAGCGTCCCACGAAGTCGCGGACAACCTTCCACGAGCGTGCCACCGACGGATGGCTCACGCGCTCCTTCGTCGAGTGCAGGTGCTGCAGTTCGGTTCCAATGCCCACAGTATCCAGTCCAGGGATGCGGTTGACGAAAAAGCCGAGCTCGAGGCTGCAGGAGGATACAAGAACTTCTGGTTCGCGACCGTGGACAGTCTTGAAAGCCGCTACGGCTGCCGGAACAGATTTCGAGTTCGGGGTCGGCGGAAACTCCGGGGCGTCCAGTCCGAACTGCTTGAACTCCGTTCTGCCGCCGGCCATCTCGGCCAGCTCACGCATGCGTTCAAAGATGTCGTGCTTTCGCGAGGACACACCCGCCGTAATCGTGCAGGTGAAAGTCAATCCGTCGTCGGTCGCACGCACGGTCCCGAGGTTGCTTGAACTCTCCACGAGTCCGTCGATGGACCTGCTCATGCTGATGACGCCATTGGGCAGAAGAGCCGCAATGCGGCCGACACGGCGGGTTGCTATCTGGGAATAGACCCGGGATGAAAGTTCTGCGTCAGTTACGCTTACCTTCAGACCCGGGTCGGCGACCAAGAACTCGCTCTTGAGCGTCGCCTCAAGCTCCTTGATAGCATCCAGAATTGCGGCTTTATCGGCTTTCTGAACGATGAGCACAAGTTCGCCATGTGCTGGGATGACGTTGTTCTGGGCCCCACCCTCAAAGCGGGCAATCCGGACGTCGTACGTCTTCGCCAGTGAGTTGAGGATGCGCGCCAGAACCACAATGCCGTTGGCTCGCTCGAGGTGGATGTCAAATTCGCAATGTCCTCCGAGCAGCCCGCCGATGCTGAGCGAGAGTGCCTGCGCGTTCGGGGGAGTGGTCACCCATTCAGCATTGACATCGATGGTGCAGGAAATGTCGCCCGCGCAACCCGCAAGGATCTGCTCGTCGGTCACCCAATTGAAGTCGACCATCCGAGTGCCCTCGAGCTGCGAGACGTCGAACTCGGATGCGCCGACCTTGCCCATCTCCTCCATGACGGTCATTACGGCTTCCAATGGAGGATGGGGAATATCCTTGGAGTCCAGTAACGCTAGGATGAAGGAGCAACCAATGCCGTTGTCAGCGCCGAGCGACGTCCGGTCCGCACGGATATAGTCGCCGTCGACAATCAGCTTGATGCCGTCCTTCGTGAAGTCGTGCTCCACGCCCGGGTCCTTCTCGCACACCATGTCCATGTGGCCGTGAAGAATGAGTGCAGGCGCGTTATCATAGCCGGGAGTGCCAGGTTTCTTGACAAGTACGTTGTACATCTTGTCCTGATACGCTTCGAGAGACCGCTCTTTAGCGAAATTCATGATGTAGTCGCTGACCTGCTTCTCGTTTTGCGAACCGCGCGGGATCGCAGAAAGAGCGGCGAAATGATTGAACACTTCCTTGGGTTCGAGCTCTTCGAAAGTAGTCATGGAAACCTCCCGTCTAGGCTTGCTATTTCACGAATTTGAGTTTGGTGCGGTCGATCGTCAGAATCACTGCAAGGATGACGACCAGGCCGTATACGATCTGCTGGTAACGCGGATCGATGCCGACCACAGAGCTGCCTACCGGGATGAGAGCGATGATCATTGATCCCACGATGACGTTGAGCGCGCTGCCGACGCCACCAGTCAGGGCCACGCCGCCACAGATCGTCGCCGCAATGGACGGCAGGAGCAGACCTACACCGAGCCCGGACGCGGAAGCGGTTCCCTGCTGCGCAGTCAGGACGATGCCAGCGAGGGCCGCGAACGCGCCGGAGATCGTGAACACCGCCACTGTCACGGCGGCGGTCGGAACTCCGGACATGATCGAGGCCCGCTCATTGAGGCCCATTGCCTTCACAAAGGTGCCGAAACGGGTCCAGCGCATCACAGCCCATGCCACGACGGCAAGCGAGAGGCCGATGAAGACGGCAGCGGAGTATCCGCCAATCTGGAAGCTGTCGAGCCAGTCGATGAATTCGCCATTTGCGGAGACGTACACAGTAGTCTCTTTTGCGATCACAAGCGAAAGCGATTGCCAGACACCGATAGCACCAAGCGTGACGGCGAACGATGGTACCTGGAAGTAGCTGATGACCACCCCATTCGCAAACCCGGCTGCCGCGCCGATGAGGATAGTGACGACGGGGGCGAATGCGCCGAGCGGCCCAAGAAGCTGGGCGACCGATACGGATGCGAGTACCGCGACCGTCGCGCTGGATAGATCGATCCGACCCAGCTGGATCACGCCGAACTGACCAAGGCCGAGCAGCAGGATCGGGATCGCCTGATAGGCCAGGATTTCGAGGCCGACCCCTCCGACGAAACTTGGCTGGAAGATCGAGATTATACTAAGCAGGATCAGCAACACGGCGAGTGGAGCGAACGCATGGAAATTTGCCGAGCCTAGCCTGGGGGTCGGCGTGTCCGTGGCTGTCTTCACGTGAGTAGCCTCCATAGTCATATCATTTTCCCCACAAGTTCGGCATGGGTCGGGATCGAACCTGAGTTGAGGTCGAACGTCGCGGTAATCTCGCCATCGCGCATCACGGTGATCGTGTCAGCCAGGGAAATCGCTTCTTCAAGGGTGTCTGCTATCAGGAGAACTGCCGCACCTTTCTCGCAAGCGGCGAAGACCTGCGTACTGACGTCCTCACGGGCACCCGGATCGATGCCTCGGGTCGGATGGTCGAGAATGAGGAGACAAAGTTGCGGATCCTCGAGCCACTTCGCAAGCACCACCTTCTGCTGGTTGCCACCGCTAAGTGATGCGATGTCGGCATCGGGAACGGGGGGACGGATATTGAGCTTCGATATCCATTCCATCGCTTTGTCCCGCCGCGCTGCCGGGTTCACGAACATGGCGGATGCGCGTTCGCCACGGTGCGTGAGTTGAAGGTTCTCGGCCACGGTCATGCCCGCAACCATGCTTTCAAGCTTCCGCTCCGAAGGAAGATATGCGATGCCGGTATTGGCGCTTCCTCGCAGGCTTGGTCGCGAAACGAACTTTCCTTTGTAACGGACGGTACCCGCGTCGAACTCTTCGGCACCGAAGACGGCGCGACAGACTTCCTCGCGGCCGGAATGGTTGGTGCCAACGAGCGCATGAATTTCACCGCTTCGCACCTTCAGCGAGATGTCAGAGAATTTACCCTTTGCGCCAAGGCCCTCGAGGTCAAGGATTACGGCGCTGTCGCCGAAGGACTTCCTGCGCTCTCGCGAGGTTGTCTCGGCGTGCCGTCCGGTCATGATGCGGAAGAGCTCGTCTTCATCCACCTCGCTGGTCAGACGCTCGCCGACGACTTCGCCGTTGCGCATGACGCAGATCCGGTCGCAGAACTTCATCACCTCGTCGAGGCGGTGCGACACAAATATGACGGACCCGATTTCCTTCAGCCTCCGAACCTCGTGCTCGAGCTGCTGGATGTCATTGTCTTCCAGAACCGAAGTCGGCTCGTCTAACACGATGATCGGCTGTACGCCGGGCTGCCTGGTAATCTGCAGGGCCTTGGCGATTTCGACCATCTGACGATCGGCGAAGGAAAGATCCTCCACTTTCGATCTCGGATCGATGTTGGAACCGATGCGCCTGAGGATGTCCGTCGCATCATCATTAATCTTGCGCCAGTTGTAGATCCCGAAACGGACCTGGCCGCCCTTGTTGCCGGACTTGGTCGCTCGCGTCGACATCAGGATGTTCTCGGCCACCGACAGGTTGACGACCAGGGATTGCTCTTGGTGGACGACCCCAATCCCAGCGGCTGCAGCTGCAGTCGGATTGCTGAAGGTCCGTTTTTGACCGGCGACGAGGATGTCTCCGGTATCGGGCTGATAGCTTCCCGAGAGGACCTTGAGAAGGCTGGATTTGCCCGCGCCGTTTTCGCCGATAAGTCCAAGCACCTCATGCGCGCGAACAATGAGGCTGACGTTGTTGAGCGCCCTCACCGGGCCGAAGCTCTTCGACACGTTGCGAAGAGAGAATGGAACTGTCCCCTGCATGGCCGATCTCCTACTTGACGATCCGCAGACGCGAACGCTGGTTGAACGCGGTGGCGACCACGGCGACCACGATGACGAGGCCCGAAACCGCACGCTGGAAGACAGGGCTCACGCCCATGAGGATGAGGCCATTGTTGATCACCACAACGAGCAGCACCCCGCAGATAGAGTTGATGACACCACCCCTGCCTCCGGAAAGCAAAGTCCCGCCGATGACGACAGCTGCGATCGTCTGGAAGAGCTGGCCACTGCCGAGGTCGACAACGCCAACGCCCAATCGGCTGCATCCGATGACGCCTGCCAGCGCACTGCAGAAGCCTGCCAGAGCAAAGACGTAGACCTTGTAGCGGTTTACCGAGACGGCGTTGAGCGACGCAATGTTCTCGTCGGCGCCGATTGCGTACGCGAACCTGCCCATCGACGTGTTGTCACTGATGAACTTCGCGACGATCATGAACACGACGGCGACGACGAAGGCGTTCGAAACGCCGAGCGGCGAGGCACTGGCCCAGGAGCGCGTCAGGTCGCCGGAAAGCTGCGGGACGGAATCCCCGAACAGAACGGTTGCGATACCAAGCCCGATGAACCAGGTGCCCAGCGACACCATGAAGGATGGAACTCGGAAGACAGTGTGGATGACCCCAGTCAACAGTCCCATCAAAGTGCCCGCTAGCAGCGCGATCAGTGGCGCCCCTATTCCAAGGTTCACATTGTTCACGCTGTTGGCTGAGAGAAGAACGAAGACCAGTGCAGCGGTCGCCATCACTCCCTCGATCGAGAGGTCGATGCATCCCATCAGAATGACGAATGACGCTCCCATCGCGAGAATGAGCGGGATCGAAGCCTGATCGGTAATGGCCCGGAAGTTCTCCCAGGTAAGGAAGGTGGATGGCCTTAGAACCGATAGGATGACGATTACAACAGCGAGAGCGACGAGAGGGCCAAGCCATTCCTTCCTCGCTTTCCTCAAGCTGTGCTTGGATCCGGCGAACACCAGAGCACCGTGGCCATTGGATATGAGATTATCGGAGTGTGACATGACTCTCTCGCCCTTCTTCAATCCGCGTTGAGGATTACTTCAGCTCAGGTCCGACGAAGCGGGCGAATAGGCCCTTGTTGATCTCTGCCATGATCTCCTCTGCAGTCGGTGCCTTGAGCTGCTGCTTGACATTCGTCTTGTCGACTCCGAACTGCGAGTAGTTGCCCGCACGTTGGTCATTGGTCAGCTTGGACACATCCAGCTTGCCGATCGCAGCTTCGTAGGCCATCGCAAGGCCCAGAGCGCCGTTGTAGTAGCCGTCGGAGGAATAGGTATCGACAAAGTTCGGGCCGCTGTCGATCAGCTTTAGAGCTTCCTCAGTGTTGTCATTGCCCGAGAACTTCACATCCCCGAGTCGGCCTGCGTCCTGGAAAGCAGCGTAGGCGCCGAGAGTCATGGAGTCGCTGGCGGCCCAGACGCCCTTGATCTCATCACCGTACTTGGTCAGCAAGGTTTTGGTGATGTCATAGGCCTTCTGGCGATCCCAACCAGCCGCCTGCGTGTCGAGGATCTTGACGTCCGGGAAATCCTTAAGCGCTTCATTCATGCCGTCGTAACGCTGCTTGGAAGGCGGGCTGTCAAGGACACCCTTGAAGGCGATGATGCCACCCTTGCCGCCCATCGCCGTGAAGAGTGCCTTGCCGGTCCACTTGCCAGCCGAGTAGCCGTCATAGGTGAGATGGGCGACGTAGTTCGGCGAAACATCCCACGGATTATAGCCTTCCGGCTTGTTCCACTGGGTCGTTATGAAGCCGCCAGAACGCGTGACCGCCTTGACGATTGCCGGGACGTCCGCACTATTGATGGGGTTGATGGTCACGACGACCTTTTTGCCCGCGGCGATCGTCGCTTGGATCTGCGCCAACTGCTGCTGGGAATCGCCGTTCGACACGATCGTCTTTAGCGGAAGGCCGACCGAGTCAGCGAACGCTTGCGAGCCCGCGGCCCACTGGAGCATATAAGGGTTAGTATTCGTCTGGATGACGGTCACAAGCTGGATCTCGCTCTTGTCGAGACCACCCGCCATCACGTCAGAATGCATCGTCATGGCCAGCGCCGCAGAACCCGCGAGAGCCAGCATCTTACGACGCGAGAGCGCACCAGCGCTGATAATAGACGTAGAACGGGACTTACCGAATTTTTTCATTTGAACTCCTCCACCTGCCCTCTGCAGTGGGACGATGTAAGACAGGCAGAATATTTTCTGCAATAAGAATAATTATTCACTGTCGTCATATCGAGAGTAGATTGGCGAGCAAAGGTACTTGACATATTCCCCCGTCGTGCAATTATTTTAATGATTGAATATTTATTCACACGAGGTTTGCATGCACCCGAACGATCTCGATCGCATCGCTGGAGAGATACGCCTCCGCGATTTGAAAGCGGTATTTGAAGCCGGAGCCGGCCATATTGGTGGGGAGATGTCTGCTATCGACATCCTGACCGCACTGTATTTTCGCGTGCTACGCGTCTTCCCACAGGAGCCGAAGCACCCTGACCGCGATCGGTTTGTGCTTTCCAAAGGCCACGTCGCCCTCGCATTATATGTCACGCTAGCGAAGCGCGGCTTTATCCCCGAGGATGAGATTTCGACTTTCTTGAAGCCGCACTCCCGCCTTAACGGCCACCCGAACTGCAACAAAGTTCCGGGCGTCGAAACGAACACTGGCCCTCTGGGCCATGGTCTTCCGGTGGCCGTCGGAATGGCCAAAGCAGCGAAGTTGACTGGAGCGAAGTACTACACATACGTCATGACCGGAGACGGCGAGATGCAGGAAGGTTCCAACTGGGAAGCAATCGCCTCCGCTGCACAATTCGGGCTCGACAATCTCACCCTGGTCATCGACCACAATCGATTCCAGCAGGGAGCATCGTTAAGTGAAACAAACAATCTCGCGCCCTTCCCCTCCAAGCTTGAGGCGTTTGGATGGGAAGTGACCGAGATCAACGGCAACGACATGGATGAGATTGTCCCTGCGCTTGAGAAGCGCGGCAATCGTCCCCACTGCATAGTCGCCCACACCAACAAGGGTCAGGGCATTTCTTTTATGCGGGACACAGTCGATTGGCACCACAAGGTGCCCAATGCCGACCAGTACAAGATCGCAGTAGCTGACCTTTCGGGGGCCATCTGATGAACGCAGTGATACCGCCCTCCAGGCTTCATGACTGCCGCGACGCCTTCGTAGGAGTTCTGGAGCGTCTGGGCGCCGAAAATCCAAAGATCGTCGCCGTCTGCAACGACTCCGTCGGCTCGTCCAAACTCGGCGGCTTCAAGTCAAAGTGGCCGGATCGTCTCGTCAACGTCGGCATCGCCGAACAGAACATGGTCGGAGTGGGCGCAGGCCTTGCCAATGGCGGCCTCCTACCGTTCGTCTGCGGCGCCGCCTGCTTCCTCACTGGCAGATCGCTTGAACAGATCAAGGCTGACATCGCTTACTCCAATGCGAACGTCAAGCTCATTGGAATCTCGTCAGGGATGGCATACGGCGAACTCGGACCAACCCATCATTCGGTTGAAGATTTCGCGTGGACAAGAGTCCTACCGAACCTGCCCGTCGTTGCACCTTGCGACTCGATCGAGACGGCTGCTGCAGTCGAGTGGGCCGCCAGCTACGAGGGGCCAGTGTTCCTGCGTCTCTCGCGTGTCGGCGTTCCGGATCTGCTTCCCGCAGACCACAAGTTCGCACTTGGGAAAGCCAACTTGCTTCGCGACGGGGATGCAATCACCCTTATCGCAAATGGCACTCTCACCCACCGCATGATGGAGGCGGCCACCATTCTTGCCGAACAGGGTATTCAGGCGCGTGTCCTCAATATGGCAACCGTCCGCCCGATCGACGTCGAGGCGGTTGTGGCGGCATCTCTGAACACTGGTGCCATCCTGACGGCGGAAGAGCATTCAACCTTTGGGGGGCTTGGCTCGGCCATTGCCGAAGTAGTGGTCGCGGAGTCGCCTGTGCCGATGAAGATGCTTGGTGTTCCCGGAATCTTTGCGCCAACAGGCTCCGCGGAATTCCTGCTGGATGAGTTCGGCATGTCTCCCAATGCCATAGCCCAAGCCGCGATAGCCTTGATTGCACGAAAGACTACTCGCGTATGATCGTGCGCGTTCAGATTTCGTGCCGGGCGCGGCAAGACCTCCCGTTTGCCGCGCCCCCTAATTTCTACGCCCGGAGCTTTCATGAATACTGCCATCCTTGCCATAGATCAGGGCACAACGAATTCTAAAGCTGTATTGGTCTCGACCGATGGGAAGATCTTGTCGCGCGGCGCTTGTGCGGTTGGTATTGAGCACCCGCAGCCGGGATGGGTTGAGCAACGTCCCGCACGCCTTTGGGAATCGGTGCTTGAAGCGATCGCAGCCTGTCTCCAGGCAATTCCCAATGTAGACGTCATCGGCGTTGCCATCTCCAATCAGCGTGAATCGGTCACCATATGGGATGCAGCGACCGGCGAAGCGCTTGGCCCCGTCGTGAGTTGGCAATGCCGCCGCACCGCCTCTGCATGCACCGAGTTGGCCTCATTGGGATATGAGGCAGGTGTACAAGCCCTCACGGGATTGCCAATCGATCCTATGTTTCCCGGACCGAAGATGAAGTGGCTGCTCGACCGAGCACCCGCGGGCCGCGACGTTCGCCTTGGCACGATCGACGCTTGGTTAATACACTGCTTTACTGACGGGTCGGTCCACGCCTGCGATTCAGCGAATGCCGCCCGAAGCCAGCTCTTCGATCTCAAGCGTCAGGCATGGAGTGACGAGCTCTGCGATCTGTTCGGCGTGACAAAGTCGGCGCTGCCTGAGGTCCAAGATAGTTCGTCGCTGTTTGGTGTCACGAAAGACGTTCCGGGCTTAAGGAATGGCATCCCAATCGCGTCCGCGATAGGCGACAGCCACGCCGCGCTTTTTGGTCACGGCGCATTTAACCCCGGTGACGGCAAGGTGACTTTCGGTACAGGATCCTCGGTCATGACGACCCTGCCTCGGTTCATTGCGCCACAGCAAGGCATTACAACCACCATCGCCTGGTCGATTGCTGGGCAGGCAACCTATGCCTTCGAAGGCAACATACTGGTTTCTGCGGCCGCTCTGCCGTGGATGGCCAACATCCTAGGAGTGGCCGATGTGCAGTCGCTGATCGAACTCGCTGAGACTGCAGAACCCGGCGGTCCGGGCTTCGTTCCCGCTTTCGTTGGCCTAGGGGCTCCTTACTGGCATTCCGACGCCCGCGCAGCGTTTACGGGCATCACTTTCAATACCAGTCGGGCGCAGATGGCACGCGCAGCAACGGACTCGATAGCGTTTCAAGTCCATGACGTCTTCAAGGCGATGTCGTCACAGTCACCCACACGTTTGGGACGGCTCTATGCGGACGGTGGTCCGAGCAAGAGCACCTTCCTCATGCAATGTGTATCCGACACGCTGAACCATGAAATCGTCCAATGCGACGCTCCGGAGGCTTCTGCGCTTGGTGCGGCCTACCTTGCCGGCATCTCTCTTGGTGTCTGGCCGGACCTCGCCGCGATCGCGGCCTTACCGCGCTCCGCCATAATTTTGTCACCGAGTCCGTCGGACACTGCCAATCGTTTGGCTATCTGGCAGGATGCAATCTATCGCTCGACCGTTCAGCCGCCTTCAATTATGAGTGAATAAAAATTCATGATTGGAGATTCACATGAGCCGCGTAAACGAGCTGCGACTGATCGCACGCATCGCGCAGATGTACTACGTCGAGGGCAAGCGTCAGCTAGAGATCGCGGAAACAATGCGGATGTCGCAAGCTACGGTCTCGCGCATGCTGAAGCGCGCGGAGCAGGAAGATATCGTCAGGACGACAGTCATTCCTCCTGCAGGCACGTTTGCGGAACTCGAGACCGCACTCCGCGAGCGATACGGCTTGACAGAAGCGATCGTGATCGACTGTTCGGAGGATCGCGATGGGGCGATCATGGCCCGGATTGGGGAGGCTGCCGCGCACTTCCTGGAGATCACACTCCAACAGGACGAGATCGTCGGAGTGTCCAGCTGGAGTCAGACCATTTTGCGTATGGTGGACAACATCCATCCGCTCAAGAATGGCAGAGCCAAATACGTCGCGCAAATTCTCGGTGGTATGGGCGACGCTTCTGTTCAAACACACGCCACGCAATTGACGGCGCGCCTTGCGCGCCTGACGGGCGGAGAGCCGCGTCTACTTCTCGTGCAAGGCATAACGTCCTCACGCGAAGCGAAGCTCGTCTTGCTCGCAGACCCGGTGGTTCGAGAGACGATGGATCTGTTCGGTCGGCTCACCCTAGCGATCGTTGGCATCGGTGCTGTAGAGCCGTCGGAACTCCTTGCCCGGTCCGGAAACACATTCTCACGCCAGGAAATGGCGATGTTGCAGGAGGCTGGTGCGGTAGGCGAAATCTCGTACCGCTTCTACGACAAGGATGGAAAGCCTGTCGAGACACCGCTGAACGACCGCGTAATCGGGATAACGCTGGAAGAACTTCGCAGGACCGATCGCGTAATGGCGCTTGCTGGCGGGGAATCGAAAACACAAGCAATCGCTGGCGCCTTGAAGCTTGGTATCATCGATCTTCTCGTAACCGACAAATTCACAGCAGCACGGCTCACGGCTTGATCCTAACCGTCGGCCTGCTGCGCATTCTGGAGGAAAGACCATGAATCGTTTCGCAGGCCAGACCGTCTTCGTGACCGGAGGCAACAAGGGCATCGGCCGAGGCATCGCAAAGCGCTTTGCCGAAGAAGGCGCCAAAGTCGCTATCGCAGCCATCGAGAAGGACACTCGCGAAGCAGCGGCAGCACTTGCCAAGGAGACGGGAGCTGAGATCATTGGTCTGGCGCTCGACGTAACCGATTCGAAGGCAGTCCGGGAAGCCTACGCCGAAGCCGAAGCCAAGCTTGGCGCGATCTCGGTGTCGGTGCAGAATGCTGGCGTAATCACTATCGCGAAGGTCGAAAACCTGAGCGAGCGTGAATGGGACCTCAACCTGGATGTTAACACGAAAGGCGTCTTCCTTTGCTGCCAAGAGGCAATCCGACGCTTCCGTGCAAGCGGGACGAAGGGACGGCTGATTAATACCGCGTCCGGACAGGCACGCCAGGGATTCATTTACACTCCGCACTACGCCGCGTCGAAGTTCGGTGTCGTCGGACTCTCGCAAAGTCTGGCAAAGGAACTCGCCCGGGAGGGCATCACGGTAAACGCCATATGCCCCGGCATCATCCACACCGAGATGTGGGACTACAATGACCGCGTCTGGGGTCAGATGCTCGGCGAATACGGTCCCGGCGAACTCATGGCCGAATGGGTTGAAGGGATCCCGATGGGGCGGGCTGGCACTCCGGCCGAGGTGGCCGCGTTGGTCTCGTTCCTTGCTTCTGCGGACGCGGCCTACATTACGGGACAGACAATCAACGTCGACGGCGGCCTGATCATGTCGTAGTCAACGCGCCCTGCCATGAAGTCACCTGGCGGGACCGCTCAATGCAACACAACGCTCGCCGCACTCCCGCTCTTTTCCGAGGCGTCCCACTGGGATCTCCTTGAGAAGATTTTCGCGGTAACAGGGCTGATCCAGCATCTCGTCCGTAAGTAGAACTCGCTCTCGTGGAACGATGGTGCGATTCCGTTTAGAGGGTGATGAAACGGAGGAAGTGCCGATTTTGGCAGAGCAAAGAACATGAGGAGGAACAATGGTCGACATTTTTGACCATTCGGGCAAGGCAGTTAAGCATGGTCGAGCTCGCGTTAATGGCATTCGAATGCATTACGTGACTTGCGGTCAGGGGGAGCCGCTGTTGCTTCTTCATGGAACGCCGAAGACTTCATATTACTGGGCGAAGCTGATGCCGCTGCTGACCGAGCATTTTACCGTTGTCGCTCCTGATCTTCGGGGATTTGGATACACCGACAAGCCTCCCGCTGAGGAGGGATATGACTCTCTAGCCAATGCCAGCGACATGGCCGAACTGATGACCCAACTAGGGTTTGACAAATTTCACGTTCATGGGGAGGATCGTGGTGCGGAATTTGCGTATGCGCTTGCCGCGACGGAGAGAGAGCGGGTTCTGACGCTTTCGTTCTGCGAGATGATGCTGTCGGGACTTGGGCTCGAGGAGCTCTCGTTTTTCACGCCCGAAAATATTACTGCACAGTACCGTCAGCAAGGTGTTTGGAACTGGCACCTGCCGTTTTTCTGGATCCCTCATGTCGCGGAAATGCTCATAACCGGGCGCGAGCGAGAGTTCTGGGAATACTGGATCAAAGCTGAGACCTGGAACCCGACGGCAATTGACGACTCGGCGATCAGCGAATGGGTGGCTCGGCTCACCGCGCCCGGCGGTCTCCGCGGCTGCCTTGAGACATATCGTGCTGGCCTCAAGAATGCGGAAATCAATCGGCGCCTTTCCAAGGAGAAACTTGATCTCCCTGTGATGACTATAGGGGCGCCTGAATTCTTTGGGCCTATGGTCCGTGAGCAAATGCTCAATGTTGCGAAAAACGTCGAGCAGTCAGAGGTATTCGAAGAGTGCGGTCACAGTTTGGCGTGGGAAGCCGAGCATCGATTGGCGAAAAGTCTACGCGATTTCATGCTGAAGAACCGGTGATCGAACGAACGACAGAATTTGGTCTTAAGAGCGGGAGCACGCAACTTCAAGAGGGTACAACACATTAGCATTCCTAAAGGGATGTATTGAGAAATGCGATCGTGTCTTGGAGAGATATGGGCCTGGTAAATTGGAAGGCGATAAGCTGCATCGATTTTTATGCAGTTAAACGGAATCGAACCCACCGCCCACAGTGGATAACATTAGTCAGCAGCAAATCTACTGAAAATTCCTGGATTTCACCTTCAGCGTATCGATATGAAGATCCGGCGTGAACAGATCCCTGGCCCGAATGCCGGGCGGCGCCTTTTCGCGCGAATCCGGGCTGCCGGGTGAGCCATGCGCGAACTCATCGCCGCGGCCGGTCGGCGGATGGAACGCACCGTGGCGCCCGGCCAGCCCAGACAGATCAGCCGAGAGATCGAAGAGCTGCTGGGCGACCAAGTGCACCACCTCGCCTTCTCGCTGGATCCTGCCGTTGATCGCCATCATGCTGGCGCCGAGCACCACACGTTTCGACCGTTCGAAGAGCTTTGGCCAGACGACGACATTGGCAATGCCGGTTTCATCCTCGATGGTGATGAACATCACGCCCTTCGCCGAACCGGGGCGCTGGCGCACCAGCACCAGGCCGGCCGCCATCAGCCACCGACCATTACGAGCGGACATCGCTTCCGTGCAGGTGACGATCTGACGTTCCGTCAGTTCTCGACGAAGGAAGCTGAGGGGATGCGCGCGCAACGTCAGCCCTATATGCCCGTAATCGAGGACGACGTTATGTCCCTGTGTCATCTGCCGGAGTTCGACGTTCGGTTCCTGTTGCTCGGCGATCGTCCTTGCTTCGCGCTGGGCGGCAGCCGCAAAAAGCGGTAGAGGCTCATCTCTTAACGCCTTGATTGACCAGAGCGCATCGCGACGCTCTAATCTAAGGGACGGTCGGAACGCGTCTGCTTCGGCCAGTTCAACCAATGATGCACTTGGAACGCCTGATCGCCGCCACATGTCATCAACGCCATCGAATGGCTGATCGGTTCGGGCTGCAACAATGCGGGCCGCGTCGGCAGTTGCCAGCCCTCGGACCATACGCATACCAAGTCGGACCGCGTGTCGGTCGGTGCCGTCGATAGGCTCGAGCGTGCAGTCCCAGCGTGACCGGTTGATACACACCGGCCGAACCTCGACACCATGCTCGCGGGCATCCCGGACGATTTGCGCCGGCGCATAAAAACCCATCGGCTGCGAGTTCAACAGCGCCGCACAGAAGACGTCCGGAAAATGGCATTTCACGTAGTTGGAGGCATAGGCGATCAGCGCGAAGGAGGCCGCGTGGCTTTCGGGGAAGCCATAAGAGCCGAACCCTTCGAGCTGTCCGAATGTCTTTTCGGCGAATTCCGGCGAATAGCCGTTCCGGATCATCCCCGAGACCAGCTTTTCCTTGAAGCGTGAAACGCCACCGGTGAACTTGAATGTCGCCATGGATTTGCGGAGCTGGTCGGCCTCTCCGCCGGTGAAGCCCGCACAGACCATCGCCACCTTCATCGCCGACTCCTGAAACAGCGGCACGCCCAGCGTCTTGTGGAGGACCGCCTCCAGTTCAGGCGTCGGATATTCGACCTTCTCCTTGCCCTCTCGCCGGCGAAGATAGGGATGCACCATATCACCCTGGATCGGGCCGGGACGGACGATCGCCACCTGGATGACGAGATCGTAGAAGGTCTTCGGCTTCATGCGTGGCAGCATCGACATCTGCGCGCGGCTCTCGATCTGGAAAGTCCCGAGCGTATCGGCCTTGCGGATCACCGCATAGGTCGCGGGGTCCTCCTGCGGGATGGTGGCGAGGTCGATGGCCTGGTGCTTGTGCTCGTTGATCAGCGCAAAGGCCTTGGCCATGCAGGTCAGCATGCCGAGCGCCAAGACATCGACCTTCATCATTTTGAGCGCTTCGACGTCGTCCTTGTCCCATTCGATCACCTGGCGGTCGACCATCGCTGCCGGTTCGATCGGCACGAGATGATCGAGCCTGTCATGCGTCAGGACGAATCCGCCCGGGTGCTGGCCAAGATGACGCGGCGCTCCCATCAGCTGCTGCGCGAGTGTAAGCGTCAAAGCGAGACGCCGATCATCAGGATTGAGGCCGAGGCCACGCACCTGGCTCTCCCCGACCGTTTCCGACCAGGACCAGATGCCGGAGGAAAGCGCCTTAATCAGATCATCGGGGAGGCCGAGCGCCTTGCCGACATCGCGAATGGCGCCCTTGGCGCGGTAGCGGGTGACCGTCGAGCAAAGTGCCGCCTTGTCATGGCCGTAGGTCTTGTAGATCCACTGGATCACCTCCTCGCGCCTCTCATGCTCGAAATCGACATCGATATCGGGCGGCTCGTCACGCTCCTGTGAGACGAAGCGCTCGAACAGGAGATCATTGGTTTCCGGGTCGATCGAGGTGATGCCGAGAACATAGCAGACGGCAGAATTTGCGGCCGATCCCCTGCCCTGGCAGAGAATGCCCTGCGATCGGGCGTAGCGGACGATGGAGAAGACCGTCAAAAAATAGGGGGCGTATTTCATCGTCTCGATCAGGGTCAGTTCATGACGGATCGTCTTTTCGACATGCGCAGGCAACCCCTCGGGATACCGAGTTTTCACGCCTTCCCAAGTGTAGTGCTCCAGCGACTGTTGCGCCGTCATGCCCGGTATCAGCGCTTCCTCGGGATATTGATAGACCAGCTCTTCCAAGGAGAACCTGCAGCGCTCGACGATTTCCATCGTGCGTACCAGTGCTTCCGGGTAACGGGGAAAGAGCCGCGCCATTTCTTCCGGCGGCTTCAGATAGCGGTCCGCGTGCCGCTCACGCTCGAAGCCGACATCGTCGATCGTGGAGCCGGTGCGGATGCAGGTGACGACATCCTGCAGCTGCCGCCGGCCGGGCTCATGAAACAGCACGTCATTGGTGACGACGGTCTTCACCCGGTGTTTTACCGCGAGGTTCGAGAGCCCGTGTAGGCGTAGCTGATCGTTGGGCCGCCGGCGCAGGCAGAGCGAGACATAGGCGCGGTCGCTAAAAATCTCGGCCATCTTCCTGAGTTGCACGGCGCAGATCTCGTCCGGTATGTCCGGAACCAGGATGCCGATCAGGCCTTCCGAATAAAGCGCCACGTCATCGAGATGCAGGATGCAGTTGGCCTTCCCGCCCCTGCCCTTGCCCAAGGTCAGAAGCCGCGTCAGCCGCGAGTAGGCGGCACGATCGGTGGGATAGACGAGGATTGACATGCCGTCGGCCAGATCGAGCCGGCAGCCGACGACCAGCCGCAGACTGGTGGCGCGCGACGCCTCCAGCGCCCGGACGATACCTGCCAGGCTGTTGCGGTCGACAATGCCGAGCGCGTCGATGCCCATGACTTTGGCGGTCGCGAACAGTTCTTCCGCTGAGCTGGCGCCCCTCAGGAACGAAAAATGCGTGGTGACCTGCAGCTCGGCATAGCGCATCAGGCAAACACCCCATGCAGAAACCATTTGTGCGATCCGGTGTCCGCGTCGACGCCGTCGCCCGACCGGAAAACCCAGAAGCGCTCGCCGACATCGTCCTCGACGACGAAGTAGTCGCGGACGGCGATCCACTCGGAGCTTCGTTGCCACCATTCCCCAAAAATTCGTTCCGGTCCGTCGGCGCGCGTCACCCGACGCCGCTTGCCGCGCCAGGTGAAGGAGACCGGCGGATGATCGGGCATAAGCGCAATCACCTCGATCGCTTCCGGTCGCGCCAAAAGCCGGGAAGGCCTCGGCCAATGGAGCGGCCAGGTGGCGCCGACCTCGTCGGCCGTCGGTGCAATCCGCTCAACGCTGCGCTCCGGAACGTCGCTTGCAACCGGCGCAACCCGGAAAATCCGCTGGCCGCCGCGATTACCAAGCACATCGATGAGCGGCGCCACATCGGTGACCTGCTCTTCGATCAGGGTGGAGGCCGACTGCACATTGAAGAGCGGTTCGACAAGGACGGCGGCCAGGCTCAATTTCTCGATCCCGAAGCCGGGCTCGATCTTCTCGATGCGATCACGGAAGAGTTTTGTCAGCCAGGCGATATCGCGAACCGGCTTGGCCGTGCCCGCCCGCAGCGACTGAAGCGTGTTATCGACGCGGTGGACGATCAGGTCGGCGCGCCGCACGCCTAGCCCCTTCTTCTCGAGCTCGAGACAGAGCTGCCGCACGAGGCGGGTGATGTATTTCTCGATCGTTTCCGGCGCGCCGATCGGTTCAGCAAAGGATTTTTGGACCTCGATCAGATCTGCCGGCCGGATCGGATCGATCGGCTCGGCGAGGCGTCCGAACATCTGGTCAAGTCGCCGTCCGACCTCCGACCCGAAGCGTAGCGTCAGCGGTGCGCGCGGCGTCGCCGCAAGATCGCCGACGGTGGCAAAACCGAGAGTGCGCAGGCTCGCGACGGTCTCGGCCGGCAGCCGCAGCGATGAAAGCGGCAACTGGTTCACCGCCTTGGCTGTCTTGCCATGCGGAATGACGATCGTCTCGCGATCCGTGGTGCGGGCGAGCGCATGCGCGGCACCCCATGTGTCGGCGATCGCCGCTCGCGCAAGGAGACCGCGGCCGCGGAACCGGTTGACGAGGCCGGAGAGCATGAGCTCCTCGCCTCCCTGAAGATGGTCGGCGCCTTCGGTGTCCATGACGATGCCATCGGGAGGGTCCATGGCGACGATCGGAGAATATTGCGACATGGCCCAGAGCGTCAGCCGTTCGAGCGCCGCGAGGTCTGCCGCCGGATCGGCATCGATCATCATCAGGCCCTGAACCAGCGCCTGCGCCTTGGCGGCGGGCACGCCGACACGAAGGCCGAGTTTAAGCGCTGCACGATCGGCCGCTGCGACCCAGCGCTTCGAGCCGCTCCTGGCGATCACCACGAGGGGCGTGTCAGGAGAGAGCGAAGGATCGGCGCGCCTGATCCTGTCGGTCGGCAGCGTCGGAAGAAAGACAGATACGACCCTGGCCATCACATGCTCCGATAATGAATTCTCCTCCCTCTCCTGCTCTCACCCGCATCAGTTCCGCCAGCCAGCGCGCCCGGCCGACGCCCGGCACGGGGAGTGGCTCGGACGGCAGTACCGAGATCCGCCACCGGGTTGCCGCAGCCGTTGGCATGCCGAAGTCCGAGGCTTCCGTCTGGCGCCGCCAGCGACGGATCACCAGACCCAACGTTCCCGACTTTTCCGCCGCAAGCTGCAGCCGGCGCGACGCCGTCATCGGCAGGCGCACCAGTTCGGCGACGACGGCGCCGAGGCCACCATAACGCAAGGCCTCTTCGAAGCTTGCCAGCACCGTCTCTTCCTTTTCGCATTCGACAAAGATGACGCGATCCGGATGAAGCCCGACCTGGGCGAGTGCCGGAAAGAACAGATCGAAGCGAGAGAGGCACCAGACCACCTTGCCGGTGGTGCGCGCTGCGATGCCGCCAATGAATAGCGCCGCTGCCGCCCCGTCGATCGCGCCGTTTCCGCCGCCGGCGACTTCGTGCAGCGCGCCATAGGCGAGACCTCCGCCCGGCAGCTGCGCGTCGATCTCGCCAACACCGAATGGCAGGACCATTCGACGACGCAAGCCCGTCCCTTCCAGGCTGGCGATTTTCTCGCGCAACTCGTCGAGAACAGCATTCGAAGTGGCGGCGGCTGTAGTCATGATCTCCTTACGGCAACCCGTTTTTCGACTTGAGATGTGAGAATATGTTCTTTATTTGTTCTCATGAGGGAAACGAGTCAATGCGCCACGTAACGCGCCGAAGTTGAGCGCGGCAGCTGACGAGTGATTCGGTGAATGGATTCAAATCGATGGCAGGAATGGGAATTTTTTCGCATGGTTCGGCCGGAGCCTGTGAACGATCTGGATCCGAGACTGAGGGATCACCATGAGCCGCTCATTGAATTCATCTGCCGCCTGTGCGATCGCCGGTGCACAGTTGAGCGCAAGCTGCTGGTAAAAACGTTTGGGACCGGTGTGAGCTTCGCGGTGATCCGCCGGCGTCTCGCGATGGGCTGCTGGCGAATGCAGACGCCGGAGGGTGATAAATGCGGCGCGCACTTCCCATCTTTGGGCAATGGATATGGTCCTGATGAAAGCTAGGCCATGACAAATGCGGAAGGCGGCGAGCGTCCGCGCAAGATCGTCCACATCGACATGGACGCCTTTTATGCGTCGGTCGAGCAGCGCGACAATCCCGAGCTGCGCGGCCTGCCGGTTGCCGTCGGCTATCCTGCCGCCCGTGGGGTCGTGGCGGCCGCGAGCTACGAGGCACGCAAGTTCGGCGTTCATTCGGCAATGCCTTCGGTAACCGCGCAACGGAAATGCCCCGACCTCATCTTCGTCAAACCCCGCTTCGAGGTCTATAAGGCCGTCTCGTTGCAGATCCGCGCGATCTTCGCCGAATACACGCCGCTGATCGAACCGCTCTCACTCGACGAGGCCTACTTGGACGTCACCGAAAACCTGAAGGGCATGGAGATCGCCACCGAGATTGCAACGGAGATCCGCGCGAAGATCAGAGAGGTCACCGGCCTCAATGCGTCGGCCGGGATTTCCTACAACAAGTTCCTCGCCAAGATGGCGTCCGACCTGAACAAGCCCAATGGTCAGGCCGTCATTACGCCGAAGAACGGGCCAACCTTCGTCGAGGCTCTCCCCGTCAAGAAGTTTCATGGTGTCGGCCCGGCGACGGCTGAAAAGATGCATCGGCTCGGGATCGAGACCGGCGCCGATCTGAAGCAGAAGACGCTAGAGTTCCTGGTCGACCATTTCGGGAAGTCGGGACCCTATTTCTACGGAATTGCCCGCGGCATCGACAATCGCCAGGTGAAACCGGACCGGGTGCGGAAGTCCGTTGGTGCGGAAGACACGTTCTCTGAGGACCTGCATTCCTACGACCAGGCGCGAGAAGGGCTGCAGCCGCTGATCGAGAAGGTATGGGGTTACTGCGAGGCCAATGAGATCGGCGCCAAAACCGTCACTCTGAAGGTCAAATATGCCGACTTCAGCCAGATCACCCGCAGCAAGACCGTTATGGCACCTCTGCCGGCAATCAAGGATCTCGAGGAGGTGGTCGACCTGCTGCTGGCGCCGATTTTCCCGGCGCGCAAAGGCATTCGCCTGCTCGGCGTCTCGCTGTCGTCGCTGGAGCGGCAGGCCACCCGAGCGGAGCCACAATTGCGCCTTGCCCTTTAGATCGCCAGCATTTGCTGGGCGGGAGCGGCTCCATGGCGTCTGATCCGAAATGTTCCTGGCGGCAACGGTCGCAGGATTTCGTCTTCAGCCACCAGTCCGTCAAGCCAGGCCATCCTTTGATCCCGTGTCAGCACCGCCATCTGCCGATCGTGAAACGGCGCGATATCGGCGTTCGCCTCGATCGTCAGGATGGCGTAGGCCTCAGGCCAAGCGTCGGTTTCCGGCCGCCAGATCCCCGCGAAATAGAACCAGTCGCCATTGGCGAGCGAAAAGCTGAAGCTCTTATGGCGAAATTCTGACGCCGGCACCAGGCAGCGGTGGGTCGGGAACGTCCGTCCCTCGGATCGTACGACGTTCACAGCGCGAGGACCGCCGTCTCGAGGACGCAGGCCCCAGGCCAGTTCCACCATCTCCACATCGCCATCATGGCGTCTGATCACGACGCGCCGCTCATCGAGCGGGGCATCGGATCGAAAAACGGTCGCGTTCATAATAGGAAGAACATATCAGGAACGAGCGCCCACGGCAATCGTGTAGCCGTCATCGTAAGAATGTTCGGAAACTGCTATTCTAACTCGATGCGCTCAGTTGAAACCGAATTTCAGATGGTCCCACGGCACGTCCGAGATGGGACCACCATTCTCGAGCCTCAAACAGCACTCATCAAAAGATTCGCCGATTTCCCAACGAAGCAAGCCGAAGAGCTGCTCGTCCTGGTGCAATCGAAGCATATATTGCATCTGAAGCGGCTCGGTGGCGAGTTGACCTGCTTGCGTAGAACAGGAGGCCCAATGTGCAATGATTATCGCCTGATGGTGGATGTCGCCTCGATTGTCGAGGACTTCGCCGACCTCAAGATCAAGATCCGCTTCGGCGAAGGCACGCCGAACATCGAGGCACGTGAGGACATCAAGATCACCGATAGCGGCCCGATCGTCCGGACCATCGAAGGGGTCCGTGACGAGGGTGAGCTCGTGCAGCGGCGCTGGAGCTGGCCCGGGCCAAACAAGCGGCCGGTGTATAATTTCCGCTCGGAAGGACGGGAGTTCACGTCCAATCGCTGCCTGATCGTCGCCGATGGCTTTTACGAGTTCACCGATCCGAAGGACCCGAAAAAGAAGCGCAAGGACAAGTGGTTATTCACCAAGAAGAATGAGCCGATCTTCTGTATCGCCGGCATCTGGCGCGAAACGCCGGAGGTCGGGCAAGCCTTCACCATGCTGACGATGGAGCCTGGTCCCGACATTGCCCCATATCATGATCGACAGATCGTCATCCTGGAGCACAGCGCCTGGGCCGGCTGGCTCGATCCGACCGTTCCGGCAAAGTCGCTGATCAGGCCGCTCGCGGCCGGCACTCTCGCTGTGGAACAGGTTGGGTGATCCCGACGGCAGCCTTCGCATCTCGCTTCACCCGGCTGCAACCGGTCTGTTACCCGTTCCGCAAGTGCCCCGCATAGACTGCGTACTGGCACCAGAGATGCCGGTCTGATCGCCCCTTTCCGCGGGCATGCTGTTGAATTTCAGTTATGTCCACGGAGTTGGCGTTCGCAGTGCCAGCATCGCGTGAGTAATCCCTACAGTCACTCGGTCCAAGGACTCGACTCTTCAGATCCCGTCTGATGCACTGTCGGTATGACCAAGCCACCGGGAAAAAGAACGCAACCCCTGTTGGGCGTCGCCGAAGCGCCGCTTCGAAGCCGTGCACGAAAACCGCGTGATCCAACGCAGCCGGTACTGCCGTTTGACCCGATGCCAGATCGCATTGAGCCATGTCTGGCGCTGCTAGTATCGAAACCTCCAAAAGGCACGGAATGGATCTACGAGGTGAAATGGGACGGGTATCGTCTCGCGATCCACGTCGAGCCGACGCGAGTCCGCGTCATCACTCGCGGTGGCCATGATTGGACGCATCGGTTCCCGTCGATCGCGCAGGCGGCGTCTCGGTTTGGCGGAACGATGATCCTCGATGGCGAGGCCGTCGTGCTCGATGAACAGGGCCGCTCCGATTTCGGAGGCCTGCAGCAGGCGCTCGGCGGCCGGGGTGGCAAGCGAAGTGCCGCTGAAGCGATCTTCTTCGTCTTCGATATCCTGTATCTAGACGGGCATGATCTACGGCGAATGACTTTCTCCGAGCGCCGGCAGATGCTCGAGAGCGTCATTCCAGCCGAGGCTCTCGGCGCCATCCGGCTTTCCGAAGCGATCGAGGCCGACGGCGACGAGTTGTTCGCTTCGGCCTGCGAGCACGGGCTCGAAGGGCTCATCGCCAAGAAGCTCGACTCGCCCTATCGATCGGGTCGTCTCGGTGACTGGCTCAAGATCAAATGCGTCCAAAGCGACAGCTTCTTTATCATCGGCTATGAGCCTTCCGCGGCGGCGCGGGGTGGCATTGGAAGATTGCTGCTCGCGGCCTATCAGGGTAACGATCTCGTCTACGTCGGCGGTGTAGGCACTGGTTTCAAAGAACGCGAGACAATCCGTCTTCGGGAGGATCTCGACAAGATCAAGACGGCGAAGCCGCCGGTGGAGCTTAAGCGCAAGGGCGCGATCTGGGTTCAACCGACTCTGATCGCTGAAATCGAGTATCGGGCTTGGACCGATGACGGTAAGCTTCGGCACCCCTCATACAAGGGCCAGCGTGAGCGGCAGGATAATGCGTCAGTCTACCGTATTGGCAGGGGACCGACATGAAGGGTATTGTCCCAGACACGCCGCGGAACCCGCGACGCTGTTGATGAGAATCGGACCAGTGGCTCGCTCGTCACATCATTGAAATGATCTTGCGCCCATCGTCTGCGCTGACTGATTCAAGGGACATGAAGATCAAGCAGGCTTAATCGGATTCCGGCTGATTTAAATAAATCAGAACCAAGGCGATGCATACGATAAATCGAAATGCGGCTTGCACACCGTTCCACTGTTGCGATTGCCACATCAGAAACCATTCTGCAGCGACCGTCATGAAGCCGAAGAACCAGACGAAGATCCCAAGCGTCAGTCCCAAAGTTGCCGTTCGCTTCGCTTTTGAGAAAATCTCCCGTGGGAGAGTGGATGCCCTGATGAGCCCAATTGCTCCCCAGACACAGAGTACCCCGGCCGACATCTCTCCGGCAATGATGAGCCAGTAGGCCGCGTGATGCGCGGACGGTGAAGAAATCGAGCGCCACATCAAGTCATTGCCCGGAAATGTGGTATCCATGAGCATGACATGCTGGACGAAATTGAAATTCGATTGATAGTCAAAAATATTGTTCGATGCGACCAGCACACCGAAAAGTCCGATCAAAAGGACGAGAAACGCCTTTGACAAGCGCGTAACATTCATAATTTTCTCCGTTTTTATTCTGAGATGCCGATGACGTCGGGCGTCTGCCAGGCAAGGTGCTGTCCGCCATCGACGGCAATCATTTGGCCCGTGATACTCTCGGCTCGCGCCAGATAAGCAACCGTTTCGGCAACCTGATCTGGGGAACTCCCGCGGCCAAGCGGAACGGCGCCCGATTGGCGTGCAAAGTCATCGTCGCTTTGCCTCACATTGCTGAGCGTCGGACCTGGCCCTACGGCATTTACCCTTATCCGGGGCGCCAGGGCCTGCGCAAAGGTCTTCGTCGCGGTCCAAAGTGCGGCCTTTGCAAGCGTGTATGAGGCGAATTGGGGCGTTAACTTCCAGACTCGCTGATCGATGACATTCACAACCGCACCAACACGGCCTGGCGGCAACTGCCGGGCCAGGTCCCGCATCAAAAACGCAGGGGCGCGAAGATTGATTGCAAAGTGCTCGTCCCATAAAGCCTGATCGAGAGATATGGCCTCATCAGCGTCGAATTTGGATGCATTGTTCACGAGAAGCGTCACGGCGCCCAATTTCGCGGAAGCTTGCGTTAAAAGTGTTTCCACCACCGAGTGATCGGCGAGATCACCCTCGACGAGTTCGGCACGAGCACCCGCATCATTAATACGGCTCGCCAATTCATACGCGGCTTCATTTTTCTTACGAACGTGAATAGCGACTGCGTAACCGTCGGCGGCAAGCCTCTCTGTGATTGCGCGGCCGATCCGGACCGCCCCGCCGGTGACAAGCGCCACCGACCTGGATGTGATAGATTGCGGCCGCTCCATACCTTCACCCGCGCAATAGCTTGAAGGTTTCTGCTCGCAAAGTGGGATCTGTTTCCAAAGTACCGCGTGATACCACGGTCAACGTCTTGCTGTCGGGTGAACGGATGCCCCGCATCGCCATGCACATATGTTCCGCCTCAACAACGGCAAGTACGCCCTTGGGCTCAAGCGCGTCCCACATGGCATCTACAATCTGGGAGTTCAATCGCTCCTGGAGTTGTGGCCGTCTGGCAACGGATTGAACAACTCGGGCGATTTTGCTGAGACCCGTCAAACGTCCGCCGTTCGGTATATAGGCGACGTGAGCTTTACCAAAGAAAGGAACAAGATGATGCTCGCATACTGAGTAGAAGCGGATGTCTTTCACGATGACCATGTCCTCGTGCTGATCATCGCTAAATTGCGTTTGAAGATGGTCCCGTGGATCTTCATTGAGGCCGGAGAAGAGTTCCTCAAACATCTTCGCAACGCGAACGGGGGTATCACGAAGCCCTTCACGTTCAGGATCTTCCCCCGCCGCCGCGAGGATTTGTTTTACCGCTCCGGCTATCGCCGACCGCGCCTCGAGCTGCGCAGACTGCGCGGACGGTATGCCTTTCAAGGATTGTGCTAAGTCAAGATTCATCGGGTCCTCCCGTTTTGCCTGCGGCAAAAGCCGACAATGTGCCGGCTTCCAGCCGCCGATTACACGTCAGAAAAAGTGGATTTCGAGCTTCGATTTGGCGAGAAGCGGCCAATCAATAGAACCGATGCTGAAAACGCCGGGCCAGTAGATCCGCTCCACATTTTCTTCCTCGACCACTGATTGGTTCGTGCAGACATATCGATCGAGATAATCAAAGTCCGTTGGGACGATCGCATCCTTGCCGCCCTCGGTCACATCAAGGATATAGTTGACGTCGGCAGGCTCGTAGAGCTTGATGAGCGGGATTAGATGAGGATGGCCGATCGCTCGCAGCAGGTCGGCAGCAAAATCATTGGCCCTGATCTCGAACTCGGTTCGATCGCGTCTGACTTTATCCGTAACGATACGCGCCTCCTGAACCGCCTTGGCGTCTGCCTGTTCGTAGACGTGCAGGTTGGTGTTCTCGAAGGTGTCGTAGATGTATTTGTACCGATCGATACCCATCTTGTCGGCGCGTGAGATGAAGTAATAGTGGCCGAGCGTGTGCAGGATCATGAACAGACGGGAAGGCAACGATATCCCGTCCGAGAAATCGAAAACGCGGCTCTTGATAACCGTCTTAATTCCGAAATTGTGGACCTTGCCGAAGTTCAGCTCAAGGTCGAACAAGGCCATAAGCTTGGAGACAACCGTCTCGTATTCGTTTTCATCGACCATGCTCAGGACGGTCTTGATACGATCCGCCTTCGTCAGCGCCTCAAAAGTCTCCTTTGCCAAAGGCGACGCAACAGAAATGTTCATGGATTTTCTCCTTCCTCTCTCAAAATAATGGGATTTGGTTGTCCACTCAGTCTGCGGACGGCTTGATCAGTGCGATGAGAAGTGCGGTTCCGGCGGATAGCGCCCCAAAGACGCAGGTTCCGGTCCATCCAAATCTCGAAAAGGCGAGGCCTGCAGCGCCGGCACCCAACGAGCCGCCGAGGAGCATCGTTGCCATGAAGATCGTATTGAGACGGCTGCGTGCAGTCGGATCCAGCGCATAGACCCGTGCCTGGTTGGCAACTTGGGAGGACTGCACGCCGAGATCCATAACGATCACGCCGATAATCAACGCGACGATCGATCCCTGTATGGCGATGAAGGACACGAAAGCAGCCACGACAATGGCCGCTCCGAGCGCGATTACAGCCTTGGGTCCTCGTCTATCGGCAAACCGGCCGGCGACGGGTGCTGCCATTGCCCCACCGGCACCGACCAGCGCAACCAGTCCCACCCATGACGAACCCAGCTGAAAGGGCTCCCGAGCAAGGTGCAAAGCCAGGTTCGACCAGAAGCCGAGGAACGACGCAAAAATCAGCGCTTGAATGATAATGGCACGACGCAGAAGCGCGTGTGTGCGTAACAGGCTCCACAACGATGCGATGAGATTGAAATAGCTAACATCAGTTGTTGGGACGACCCGCGGCAGCATTAACGCCAGTGCAAGGCCAATTAGGGTCATCAGCAGGGCTGCAACCCAGAACATTATATGCCAATCCCACAGGTCCGTAACGAATCCACTCAGCACTCTGGACAGCAAAATGCCGATCAGGATTCCGCCGGTGACTGTCCCGAGCACCTGCCCCTTCATCTTCGCCGGCGCGATATGCACGGAAAGCGGCACCAACTGTTGCGCGACGGTTGCGAAAAGACCGACAAAGAAGCTTGCGATGACGAGCCACTCAAATGAGTTTGCCAGCGCAGCGCTGATCAGCGCAACGACAAGCGCTGTTATGGTGACCAAGATGAGGAGCTTGCGCTCAATGCGATCACCCAAAGGCGCGATGAACAGGACGCCGATTGCATTGCCGAATTGAGTCAGGACTGGCACCAGCGCCACGGTTGCCGCGGCCAGGCCGAAATCGCTCGAGAGCCGGCTCAACATAGGCTGATTATAATAGCTGTTGGCGACCGACAGTCCGGCCGCCGTCGAAAGTGCGACAAGCAAGCTACGACTCAGCGTCGGCGTCGGCGAAATTTCCAGTGATCCTGCGGGATAATTCATTTCCGACGCCTGCCTTGTCTGACCGCGCAGCCGAGCTTTTGCCCGGTTGGCCGGGCAGCTCGGATGCGCAAAACATCATTTCGAGATTTGGTTTGCGACGGGCAAAGAGATGCACGAAATGGTTGCGGCGAGCAAACAAGTTCTCTTGCAGGTGAAATTAGTTTTGCTAAACTCCGGCCCATGGGGCTACAGATTTCATTGGTTTCTCTTCGAACATTTGTTGAAGTCGCGCGCTGCGGAAGCATGAAGGATGCTGCGCGAAATTTGGGCGTCACTCCGGGCGCCGTGAGCCAGCAAATCAAGATCGTGGAGGACCGCCTGGGTGCTACGCTATTTGAGCGTGCCAGCAAGGATCTGCATTTGACGGCGGAGGGAGCACGCCTGATAGAGGCGCTTAATATGCCTTTCCAACAGATCCAGGACGCTGTTGAAGACTTCGATCACCGCAAGCCGAAGCGCAACACGCTTGTCGTCACGACCGTACCGTCTTTCGCGTCATCCTGGCTCGTTCCCCGGATAGGCAAGTTCTCGAAGCTCTATCCCGATATCGAGGTAAAAGTAGACAGTTCAGTCGCCTTGGTTGACCTGCGTCACGAGCCGTTCGACGTCGCGATCCGCCATGGAAGTGGGAACTATCCTGGCATGTCAGTGACGCAACTCTTAACACCACAGCTGATCGTCGTCGCCAGCCCTGAATTTTTGAGGAGCATACCCTCAATACAGACCCCCGCCGATTGTCTTGCCCACCCACTTTTACAGGATCGTGATCGCGTAGATTGGCCGAGATGGTTTCGCGCTCATGGGATCAATGATACGACGGGCCGAGCTGCACGTGGGTCGAGCTTTTCTGACGATTCGCTTATGATCAAAGCGGCAGTGGCTTCGCAGGGACTGGCCTTGGTTCGCGACATCTATGCCGAGGAAGCTATCAGCTCGGGGCTTGTAAGGATCCCGATCGCAGCATCGCTGGGAACCCCTCTTTCCTATTATTTTGTTACACGGACGCAGGACGCGCAAAAACCGCGGATCCAGGCCTTCAGGAACTGGCTGCTCAGTGAGATAGCAAGCAGGCCAGCGCTAGTTCAGGTCGAACCAACTTTTCGCCTGCCCGAAAACGCCACCCAAGTGGCAACCTGACTTGAGGGCGTTCGCTTGGGCGGAGTTGGATTTTACGACTCTGCGATGGCCGACGAAGCGATAGTTGTCTTAGTTGCTCCTGACGGGAGCAGGACGTTAATGCAATCCAGTTGCAGTTGAAGGGAGTAGAACCCCTGACCTCTCTGATCGATCGGCGCCGCGACGCACACCCAGCAAATATCGGCGCGTATTCGCGAGGCGCCCACAAGCAACCAAAGAACTCAGCGTCTCTCAGACTGCCAGACTTGTCATGAACAATGGCGACGTCCAGACACGGGATTGATCCCGCTGTCTCGCTGTCAGGAAAAGCGGATGTTCGCGTCCATCCTGCAATCCGAGTTCGGCAATTGGTATCTCGCCTGAGAGATCGCGCGGCAAGGGACTATCGGTGACGCGCTCCAACAGAAGCCTGAGTTCGACTCCCGGAAGATCGACCGAGATGGAGCCCTTTGCGATTATCTCGTGTCCGCTTGCCTCCAGCGACACCTGGGGCGCATGCACATGTGGCGGCGGCTGCAGCGAATCTCCGATCTTGCTGTAGCCGTGGAGCTTGGCGGCGATGACGATGCGCGCGTCGCGCAGGTCGGAAAGCTTAAGTTCGATTCCGTCGACGTCGCCATGTGTCGCCGTCCTGAAGCCGAGCGTGCCGAGCCCAGTGCGCCACACGCTTTGCTCGGGATGATCGAAACCGACCCCGTGCACGTCCAGAAGCGCTGCACCGGTCACAGCCACCTCGCCGCTCCAATAGGCAGCGCGATAGCGATCCTTGATGCGCGCCCCGCCGAAGCGTATCCGCACACTCCGCTCACTAAGCCCCGTTTCGGCGTGCAGATCGCGCCGCCACACGGCGCGATCGCCATCAAAAAGCTGAACCTCCTCCCAGCCGGCGTGCCCGAGCAGGCGGTAAGAGAGCGGCTCTTCAGACTCGGCGCTGAACACCTCACCCATCAAATGTTTTCCTTGCGACAGTGAGGCGAAACTGCGTTCGCCGGTCGTCGCAAAAGTGCGCCTCGCTCGAAGTGCGCTGCCAACGCCGGCACGGTCGAAACGCTCGGCGATGACGCCGGTGAGCCCGCCACGCGCACCGAAGGTTCCGGTGGCCGGTGCACCACCGCCACAGCGGCCCTGATGCTCATCGCTTGCAGCGGAAGCGCCGACCCTATATCCGCGTGCCAGAGCTTCGATGTAAAGCCAATGAAATTGCCCCCAGGCAGAACCGACCTCGATGAGTCGTTCCAGCTCCGGATGGTTCCAGTCCAGTATGCAGCGCCTGCCACCCACATGCGGGATCAACAAATGGCCTTCCGGATCATCCTCATAGGCTGCATAGAGCCGGTCCACGGGCCAGATACCGGGGCGGATGGCTCCCGCCGTCGTCTCATTCCATTCGAAAGAGCGAAGGGAGCCCCCCTTCTCGTCAAATGGAAACCGGGGCTTGCCGTCGCGCAGAAAGACGACGTTGCGGTCGCCGCCAGCAGCGGAGTTGCCGCACCATTCGGTACCCGGGTAGCAGACAAAGCGACCCGGCTCGTTAAGATCGTGGATGATCTCCACGGCCTTGTCCCAATTCGCCTCGGTGATGTTGAAGTCGTTGACAGTGTAACCCACCACGTCAAGCCCGGCGATGTCGCGTCCGTAGGTGAGATTGTAGGTCGCGTCGTTGGTGCCCACGGTGTCGTCGGAATGGACGTGCAGATCGGCATAGAGAGGGCGCAAAGCGCCGTCTTCGCTCTGTACATAGGCGACGCCCGCGACGACAGAGGGTTGGCCGTTCAGCCATGCTTCCAATTTCCACTCGCCGGCTTCGGCGAAGGAAAGGCCGGAAATCCGTGCGAATGTCCAGCCTTCCGCGGCAAATGCCACTGGCTCCGTCCGTTGCCGCCCGTCCGGGGCGGTGACGACGAGCGCACCCTGCAGGTCGCGACCATGGCAAGTGTTGCCCCATATATCGTCGACGCGCACGATAGCGTCGAAGAATTGGCCGAGGCCAACCAGCCGCGGCGCGATGACTTGAAGGGCATGAGGCTCGCCGGCCGAAATTTCCAGTTTGCAGTCGCCTGGCACTTCTGCAAATTTCGAGCTGCCCAGCGGATCGACGAACAGCCGGAAACGGAATGCCCTCTCCACGAAAGTCTGGACACGGGTACCCGCACCGCCCTGCCGCCGATCGCCCAGGCGGATGACGATCCTGTCGCCGGGATTGAGATAGCCGTCGACGATGTCAATGATGACAGCCTTCTGGAAGGGACGTTCGTGTCCTTTCTGGTCGAAACGCACTTTCAGTGCTTGAACTGTGCCCGGGCTTTGCCCCGAAACCAGAGGACCGGCGTGATATTCGGCGGAAACATAGTTTGCGCCCGCTGGGTTCGTTGTTTGGAACAGCGCCCAGTCGGAATAGAACTTGAAAGCGAGCTTCAGCCATGCTCCGTCCGCGAGGCCGACGGCACCGACCTCATAAACGAGCTCCAGTTCGGTCCACTCACCCGCCGTCAGCGTCTGCCTCTGACAGGTCAGACGACCGAGGAAGGGCAAAGTATCGAAATGATCGGCAAGGCCCGTCGGAGAATGGGCGCTGGCTTGAAACGTCTTGTGCGGCAAAATCTCTGTCATGGGAAACGTCCGTTATTGTCCGCGCCAGCCTTCGTAGCGGCGCTCTATCCGTCGAAACACGAGGCTTTCCATCAGCCACGCGGTAAGTCCTATCAGCGCGATGCCGAGAAGCACCTGCGCCGAGTTGCCGAGCTGGCCGCCCATGGCGACCATCCAGCCGATACCTTGAGATGCCCCGATCATCTCGGCCGCCACAAGCGCCCGCCATGCCTGCGCAAAACCGATGCGCAATGCAGCCGTGAGGAAAGGAAGAGAGGCGGGAAGATAGACGTGGGCCAGCAATTGCAACCGTCTGGCTCCCAATATGCGCGCTGCACGCACCTCGCCGCTGTTGGTGGAAAGCACGCCTTCCTGAACTGTCACGGCCATCGGAAAGGCCGATGCGATGAAGATGACGACGGCGATGGAGAGATATCCGAGGCCGAAGAAAATCAGCGACAGCGGCGCCCAGGCGATCGGTGGGATGGCCATGAAAAGACCGAGCAGCGGCTGGGCGAATTCGCGAAACGGCCGCCAAAGCCCGGCGGACACGCCGATGAGCACGGCAGCTACGACGGCCGCGCCGAAGCCGCCGAATTCCCGCAACAAGCTCGCCATGATCTGGCGGCCCAACTCGCCCGACCGGATCCAGCGGAGCCCTTCGGCCGCCACGTCCCAAGGCTGCGGCAGCACATAGGAGGGAACGCGGCTTGCCGCGAGGCACCACACCACAAGCAGAAACGGAAGCGCTGCCCAGCGCCAGGACGGTTGCGGAAAACGCAGCCGCGCTGCCAACTTCTTCATCGATCGGATCTCATCGTTGAGCGGCCGCTTTCGCGGCGAAGCTGTCGTCAATGATGTCGGCGACATTCAAGCGCTTGTCGAGAAAACCGAGGTCGACGGAGTAGTCGATGAGCCGCTGGATGAAGGCACGGTCGGACGGCTCGATTTCAGCGGACCACCCAAGCCGCTTCCTCGCTTCCGCGACGATCGCTTCCGGCGGTACGACGCTTCCGTCAGCGGCCTTGAGGGCTTCCAGCTTGAAGCTCCGGGCGATGATCCGGTCGGCCTCCTCAGGATGCTCTCGCAGAAAGGCAATGGCCTTCGAATTCGCCCGCAACAGTTTCACGAGATCGTCCGGGCGTTCCTTAAGGGTCTTGTCGGGCGCTGCCACGACATACCAGGGATAACCGGGCAGAGCTCCGTTCACGTCGAAGACGACACGGCCTGCACCGCGGAGCACCGATTGGCTGATAAAAGGTTCCCATAAAAAGGCTGCATCGACGACGCCTGTATCGAGAGCGGCGTTCATGTTTCCGACGGGCATTTGCGACAACGCAAGATCCGTGTCCGGGCTGAGGCCGGCGGCCTCTTTCAGAACGTAGCCGCGCAGCAGCACGTCCATGCCGCTACCCCTGTTGACGCCGGCAAGCCTCTTGCCCTTAAGGTCGGAAAGCGCGTGGACAGGGCCGTCCGCCTTTGCGATCACCGCTGCCTGACCATAGTTGACCTTGGCGATGATCTTCGCGTCGAGACCGCGTGCTGCCCATTGATAGACCGGGGGCGCTCCGATATAGGCCACGTCGATTTCGCCTCCGGCCACGGCCTGCTGGATGACTGGACCATCGCCGAAACCCTTGAGCTCGACGTTCAAGCCCTCGTCCCGAAAATAGCCTTTCTCCTCGGCGATCAGGGCAGGCGCATTCGCCATCGCCTGGACCCAGCCAATGCGAAGCGGCCGCGGATCCTCGGCATGGGCAGGCAGAGCCGCCGCAAGAGCGAGAAGAACTGCAGGCAGAATGTGTTTCATCGGATGCTCCCCTTCAGGTAACTGGTTGATTGCTGGTCATGACCTTGGCGATTTCCTCGCCGAGCCGTTCGCGCAGCTGCGCGAAGAGCGGATTGGCTCTCGTGCCACGCTGATCGCGAGGACGCGGCAGATCGATCGCCAGTTCGGCGGTGATGCCCGCCGGCGGCAGCCCGAGGACGAGGACCCTGTCGGCGAGATAGATCGCTTCATCGATGTCATGGGTGATGAAAAGCACGGTCTGGCCCAAGCTCGACCAGATGCGAAGCAGTTCGTCGTTAAGGGCCGCGCGCGTCATGGCGTCGAGCGCTGCGAATGGTTCATCCATCAGCAGAAGGCGCGGCTCGAGTGCCAGTGAGCGCGCCAGCGCAACCCGTTGACGCTGGCCGCCCGACAATCGGTGAGGCGGCTCATGCGCCTGCTCTTCCAGACCGACGAGCCGCAGAAAATGCAGCGCGACGGCTCGCTGCTCCTGCGGAGAGCCACGGCGATTCATGCGCAGGCCAAAGCGGACGTTTTCCAGGACGCTCAGCCAAGGGAAGAGGTTCGGCGACTGAAATACATATCCGAGAACCGGATGCTCCGGCACAACAGGCGCACCATCTATGGTGATATGCCCCGATTGCGGGCGCAGGAAGCCGGAAAGAAGATTGAGGAGCGTAGACTTGCCGCAACCGGACGGGCCGAGGATCGCCACGAATTCTCCCGGCCGAGCCTTCAGCGAAAACCGTTCGAATATGCCGCGTCGGCTTCCGGGATAGGCGAAAGCCGTACCGTCCACCGAAAAGGCGGCGCCGGATGAAATCTGCCTTGAGGTAGCTGGAGATGCCATGTTGCCTTGGGACGCCCCTGGATTGGAGTTGCCCCAATTTCTAATACATTATAATACATGTTATCAACGTGAAGAGTTCCCCTTGTCCGGCAACAAAAGGGAAAGCTATTCCAAAGCTTCGCAGCTCCGTGGTCTTTTCGACCCAATGGAAAAATAGATGAACCTCATACGGAACAACCCGGTGGCAATGTACCTGCAGATCGCCGATCGCCTTCGTGCCGAGATTACCGGAGGCGCCTACGAGCCGTCAGGCCGGCTCCCGTCGGAATCGCAGATCATGGCACGCTTCACGGTCAGTCGCGTCACCGTCCGGCTGGCACTCGAACGGCTTGATAAGGATGGGCTGATCGAACGTCGGAAAGGCAAGGGCACTTTCGTGGCCGGCAAGCAGGTGCGCCATCAGATCGATACGCTGCGCAGCTTTCATGAATCGCTGAAAGTCCAAGGCTTCGATGCCACGATGCGGATCGTCGAGTTGACCGCCATCGAAACACCATCTGCTTTCATCCCGCTGTTCGGAACGAAATGCGCACTTTTGGAACGCCTTCACATTGTGGATGACGAGCCGATTGCCTTGGGCCGAAGCCTCTTGCCGGCCTTCATGTCTGAAGTGGAGCGAGAGATCGCTGAACAACGTCCGACGTATGCACTTCTCAAAGACAAAGCCGGCGCCGACATTGTCTCCGCCGAGATTGCGATCGGGGCGCGTGCTGTCTCGCCTCGGATAACATCGCTGATTGGAGCGGCGGAAAATGCGGTCCTGCTCGTGCTCGAACGAACCTCCTACTTCGAGAACGGCGCCTGCGCCGAAAAGTCTGAATTCTTTATTCGACCGCAGCGCTACAAGTTTGTTCTCGGCAATCGAATGCTCAGTTAGGACCGGCGCCTAGCTGAATCAGGCAGCCAACACACCAATCGAACTATCAAAGCAAAAACATTCCCGGCGAGCCGCGCAAAGGGAACGACCTGTCTTTCTCTTCTCGGCTGAGGCGCATAAAAGCCCTTAAAGTAGCTCGCACGTCAAAGCGTACCGATTAAGAAGGCTCCCTTAAACAGTTCCATGAAAGCATCGATATCAGATCACATTCTTGCGTCAGCCGGCGCACTTTTCTACCGCGAGGGCATTCGCGCTGTTGGCATTGACCGGATCATCGACGAAACCAAGATCGCCAAAGCGACGCTCTATCGGCATTTCCCGTCAAAGGACCATCTCGTCGCCGCCTATCTTCAGGACCGTCATGAGCGCGTCGTCCGCTCTCTTGAAGAAGTCTTAGACGAGGCAGCCAATCCACGGGATCAGCTCAAGCTCGTCTTTGAGCGGTTGCATGAGAAGGCTGATAGCCCTGAATTTCGAGGATGTGCGTTCGCTCTGGCGGTGGCCGAGCACGGCGATTCCGAACGTGTCGTTACCGTCGCACGTGCCCACAAGGCCGCCGTCAGCCAAATGTTTCGCGCGCTCATGGCGAGGGCGAATGCCGCAGCACATCAGCCGGCTGCTTATCTTGCCCTCCTTTACGAAGGAGCGCTGGCGACAGTCGCAGTTGGCCGCGATCCCCAAGCCGTGCTGACCGCCAGAGACTGCGCTCTTTTCGTTTTCGACGCCGCACTTTCCCCGATCAAGGACGCTGAACAGGCATAGTATGACAAAAGCAATTGACTACTTCTTCGGCATCGGTTCGCCTTGGTCCTTCATCGGCCTCGATGCTTTTTCCGAACTTGCGGAAAGGCACGGAGCTTCGATCCGCCCGCACGTCATCTCTGTTATAGAGGATAATGGCGGTATCTATTCGCGCAACCGGCCCGAGGCGCGGCGCGCCTACTGGACCAAAGACCTTAAGCGCTGGGCGGCATTGCGCGGCAAGACGCTCAACTTCGAAAATCGATCCGCCCTTTCCGATCCGACTCCCGCGGGCTTCATGGTGATTGCCGCCATCGAGGATGGCCTGGACTGGCTGAAGCTGACGCGCGCTCTTCAGGCGGCCTTCTGGACGAACGGCGATGATATCGGCCGAAGCGAAATCCGCCAGGCTGTTGCCCAAACGGCAGGCTTCGATGGGACAAAGCTCGAAGAACGAGCCTGGTCGGAGGCGATCCAGTCAGTCTGGCGATCCAATATAGAAGGCGCCAAGAGCGCAGGCATCTTCGGCCTTCCGACGTTTCGCTACGAGGACGAGCTCTATTGGGGACAGGACAGCCTGCCGTTTCTGGAACGCCATCTGAATGGCGAGAAGATCGCCGTCTGACACCAACGGACTGGGTGCAAGCACGCATCGCGTCTCATCATGCGAGATCTTCTCGCCGCCAGCACTGCTGACAGAGGAACTGAGAAATGGGCGCCCTATCCGCTGAGCTATCCGATCAGCTGCTGTCGATGTTCGGCAATCGCTTCTCGACATCAAAGGCGCTACGCGAACAGCATGGACGCGGCGAATCCCATCATATTCCGGCTGTCCCAGACGCTGTTGTGTTTGCGGAAAGCACGGACGAGGTCGCCGAGATCGTTCGGCTCTGCGCGGCCGAATACGTGCCCGTCATCGCCTTTGGCGCG
Organism: Sinorhizobium sp. CB7; assembly: GCF_041357635.1. Classification (NCBI taxonomy): domain Bacteria; kingdom Pseudomonadati; phylum Pseudomonadota; class Alphaproteobacteria; order Hyphomicrobiales; family Rhizobiaceae; genus Sinorhizobium; species Sinorhizobium sp. CB7. The sequence goes on along the minus strand of NZ_JAULLL010000011.1, from coordinate 90,650 downwards.
GGCACGTCGCTCGAAGGCCATCTGACGGCAGTCCGCGGCGGCATTTCCATCGATCTTTCGCAGATGTCGCAGATCATTCGCGTCAGTGCCGAAGATCTCGATTGCACCGTGGAGGCCGGCGTCACGCGCGAACAGCTCAACGCTTATCTGCGCGATCAGGGCCTGTTCTTCCCGATCGACCCAGGTGCCAACGCTTCGATTGGCGGCATGGCAGCGACCCGTGCATCGGGCACCAACGCCGTGCGCTATGGCACCATGCGCGAGAACGTGCTCTCGCTGACTGTTGTGCTGCCGACAGGTCAGGTCATTCGCACGGGCGGAAGGGCGCGCAAATCATCGGCTGGCTATGACCTGACACGCCTCTTCGTCGGCTCTGAAGGCACGCTCGGCATCATCACCGAGGTGACGTTGCGGCTGCGGGGCATCCCCGAAACCATTTCGGCGGCCCTTTGTTCGTTCGAGAGCGTGGAGCAAGCGGTCAACGCAGCGATCGCGATCGTGCAGCTTGCCATCCCGGTCGCCCGGATGGAACTGATGGACCGTGGCCTGATTTCCGCCACCAACGCTTATTCCGGTCTCTCTCTCAAGATTGAAGATACGCTCGCCTTCGAGTTCCACGGGTCCCCTGCCTCGGTTCAAGAGCAGGTCGAATTGGTCGGAGAAATCATAAGGGATCACGGTGGCAAGGACTTCGAATGGGCCAATGCGCCGGAAGAACGAAACCGCCTCTGGAAAGCCCGCCACAACGCCTTCTACGCGGTCGTCTCGCAACGGCAAAATGCCAGGGGCTGGTCGTCCGATGTCTGCGTTCCGGTATCGGAACTCAGCGGCTGCATTCTCAAGACGCGCACGCTGTTGCAGGACTGCAGTGTTCCGGCCGCCATTCTCGGCCATGTCGGCGACGGCAACTATCATGTGGTCTTCGCCGTGGATCCGGAAAACGAAGCGGAGCTTGCGGAGGTCGCGGCCATCAACAAGAAGATGGTAGAACACGCAATCTCCGTCGGCGGGACGTCGACCGGAGAACACGGCGTCGGCACAGGCAAGATCGGCTATCTGCGCCAGGAACACGGAGACGCGGTCGAACTGATGGCCCTGCTTAAGAACGCCATCGATCCCAAAGGCATCATGAACCCCGGCAAGATCCTGCCGGCGTAAGTGCTGCCGATTTTTCCACCCTTGCCGCGGGAGACGGTGCGATGGACGGCTTCAAACCCCACAGCTCTCATTGGGGCGCATTCTATGGACGGGATCAAGGCGAAGCGCTCGAAATCCGTCCGCATCCCGCCGACCCTCACCCATCTCCCCTGCTCGGCAACCTGCCCGCAATCGCCCATAGCCCCGCCCGCATCCGGCGCCCGGCCGTCAGGCGCGGATGGCTTGAACGCCGGCCCGACAATGCCAGGAAACGTGGGAGCGACGGCTATGTCGAGGTCAGCTGGCCCGAAGCGCTCGATCTTGTCGCCAACGAGCTTCGCCGGGTTCACGCCGAAGCCGGGCCGCAGGCCATTTTCGGCGGCTCGTATGGTTGGTCCAGCGCCGGGCGATTTCATCACGCGCAAAGCCAGATCCACCGCTTCCTCAACATGCTCGGCGGATATGTCAGATCGGTCAATACTTACAGTTCGGGCGCGGCGATGGTCATCATTCCGCATGTGCTCGGCCCCTATGATCATTTCGACCGAAAGAGCGTCACCTGGGAAGCGATCGAACGCAGCAGCGAACTGATCGTTGCCTTCGGCGGCATGGCGGTGAAGAACACCGATGTCCATGGCGGCGGCATTAGCCGGCACGTCGTGCGCCCGGCGCTGAGCGGTGCCCGTGCGCGCGGTGCGCGCTTCGTGCTCATAAGCCCGCTCAAGGACGACATTGCCAGTGATCTCGATGCCGAATGGCTGCCGGTCACCCCTGGAACCGATGTCGCGCTCATGCTGGCGATCGCCTTCGTCCTGGTCAGCGAGGGACGGCACAACAGGGAGTTTCTCGACCGCTATACGACAGGCTATCCACGCTTCGAGGCTTATCTACTGGGGCGCGAGGATGGCGTCGAGAGGAGCCCGCAATGGGCAGCCGGAATCTGCGGTATCGCTGCCGATACGATCGTGGATCTGGCGCGGCACATGGCCAATGTCCGGACACTGATCACCGTCAGCCACTCGCTGCAACGCGCCGACTATGGCGAACAGCCGGTCTGGATGGGAATCGTGCTGGCGGCCATGCTCGGCCAGATCGGCCTCGATGGCGGCGGCTTTTCCTATTCGCTTGGTGCGCTCGGCAATATCGGCAAGCGCCAGCTCGCCGTTCCCCTGCCGACGCTCAAGCAGTTCCACAATCCGGTGCCGGATTTTATCCCAGTCGCACGGATCGCCGACATGCTGCTGAATCCGGGCGAACCGTTCCATTACAATGGCCAGGCTCTGCGCTATCCTGACATTCGCCTCGTCTATTGGGCCGGCGGCAACCCGTTCCATCATCATCAGGATCTCAACAGGCTTCGCCAGGCGTTCAAGAAGCCGCAGACGATCATCGTGCACGAGACGGCATGGACGTCGTCTGCATGCCACGCCGACATCGTCCTGCCCGCGACCACAACGCTCGAGCGCGACGATATCGGTGCGGCCGACCGCGATCCGATGATGATCGCCATGAAGAAGCTGATCGAACCGGTCGGCGAAGCACGCGACGACTACGAGATATTCGCGGATATTGCAGAGCGCCTCGGCAAACGCGGCGAATTCACCGAGAACCGGTCGAGCCGTGAGTGGCTCGCTCTCCTCTTCGAGACCACGCGAACAGCACTCACCGCCGCCGGTCATCCGGCGCCGGATTTCGAAACCTTCTGGGAGAAGGGTGAACTGCTGCTACCGGTAAAGCCTGACGATGGCGGCCCTGCGCGCGCATTCCGGGCCGATCCTGACGCCAATCCGCTGCCGACGCCATCGGGCAGAATCGAAATCTTCTCTGAGGCGATAGAGAGCTTTGGCTATGACGATTGCCGCGGTCATCCGCGCTGGTATGAACCGGACCCGGAGAGAGAGGCGGCGGAGTCCCCCCATCCTCTTTACCTCGTCTGCAACCAGCCCCACTCGCGCCTTCACAGCCAGCTGGACTATGGTGACTTCAGCCGTTCCACCAAGATCGACGGCCGCGAACCGGTGCGCATGAACCCTGCCGATGCGGCAGAGCGCGGCATTTCCGATCGCGATGTCGTCAGGCTGTTCAACGCCCGTGGCAGTTGCCTCGCCGCCGCAGTGATCAGTGAGGATGTAAGACCGGGCGTGATGCAGCTTGCCACCGGCGCATGGTTCGAGCCCGATGATGCTGAGGCTGCGATCGCCATGTGCATTCATGGCAACCCGAACATCCTCACCCGCGACGCCGGCACATCAAAGCTTGCCCAAGGCTCGACGGGCCAGCTGACGAAGGTCGATGTCGAGCGCTTCACTGGTGAACTGCCGCCCGTGCGCATTCTAGACGGAATGACATTCATCGCCGGATAGATCGGCATCACGTAATCTCGCTCGCCGGGCGATCGACGGCCGGAAATCCTGATCCTCGTGCTTCAGATTGCGCTGATAAAATAATCTACGAATTTGGTAGAAAAAGAACAACCAGTCTTTCTCGAAATCGATCCGCTCACATAGGCTCCTGTTCCTAATCAGCCCGGCAACCAAACAGGACCGCTTCATGAACGACCGTTCTTCTCGCCTTCTTCTTCCCCGGCGTCGTCTGCTGACCGCCACCTCTGCACTGGCATTTGCCGCTCTGGTCGCAACAGCTGGTGTAACCCCGGCATCGGCTGAGGACGGCGCGCGTGATGGCGGAGATGTCGTCTTCCTGATCGACTCGCTGGGCGACACCTGGATTCCCAACAACAGTGCGATCTCAAGCTTTCAGGGCCATATCTGGGGTCATGTCACCGACAAGCTTCTTTATGTCGATGCCGACGGCAAGGTCAGCCCGTGGATCGCCGAGCGCTGGGAGCAGAACGACAATGCGACGGAATTCACCCTGCATCTCAAGGGCGGCGTGACCTTCTCCGACGGCAGCCCGCTCGATGCAGCTGCGGTCGTCGCAAATCTCGACATCTGGTATGCGGGACGCAAGAGCGAGGGCATCAACCCGATCGGCCTGTTCCCCAAGACCTATGATCATGCCGAAGCCGTCGACGCGACAACCGTGAAGGTTTTCTTCAAGAAGCCGACGCTGGGCTTCATTCCAACACTCGGCTATCACGGCTCGATCCTTGTTTCCCCGAAGACCATCGCGTCGCCGGCGAGCAGCCAGGCCGATCTCAGCAAGACCTCCGGCAGCGGCCCCTATGTCGTCGAGTCCTGGAAGGAAGGCGACTACGTCAAGCTTACCAAGCGCAAGGATTACAACTGGGGTCCTGCGGCGGTTGGCCAGACAGGTCCGGCCCATCTTGATACGATCACCTACAAGCTGGTGTCGGAACCGTCGCTGCGGGTCGCAGCCGTCCAGTCCGGCCAGGCCGACGTTGCCTATAACGCATCGCCGCAGGAACTCGAGTCCCTCAAGTCGGAAGGCCTCACGGTAGCGACGCCCCGCTATCTCGGCTTCGTCAACGGCTGGGCGATCAATACCAAGCTTGCACCCTATGACGATGTGAAGGTTCGCCAGGCGCTTCAGGCAGGCATCAATCGCCAGGAAATCATCGACACGGTCTATACGCCCGACTGGAAGCTTGCGACCTCGTTCATCCAGAGCAACGTTCCAGGTGCGACCGACCAGAGCGCGCTCCTCGCCTACAATCCTGAAAAGGCAGAGAAGCTTCTCGACGAGGCAGGCTGGAAGAAGGGAACGGGCGGTGTTCGCGCCAAGGATGGCAAGCCGCTGTCGCTGACGCTGAATTCCAACCCCTACCTCGCGACATCGAAATCGATCGATGAGCTGATTGCGCAGCAGCTCGGCAAGATCGGCTGGAAGGTCGATATCCGTGCCTATGACGTCGTCACCTTCGGGCAGAAGGTCAAGTACGGTGGCGCGGGCGTACCGGCATATGAGGTGACGCGCTCCTTCATCGACGCCGGCACCGTCGCCAGCATCCTGACGAATGCCAATAATGGCGAGAACTGGTTTGCGCTCGACGAGAGCGACAAGACCCTCAACGACCTGCGCGACAAGATCGCCGGCGCCGGCTCCATCGAAGCCCGCAAACCGCTGCTCGACGAATTGCAGAGATACGTCCTCGAGCAGGGCTACTTCATTCCGCGAACCCAGATCGTCCAGCGCATCTACGTGCAGTCGCCGAAGCTCAAGGGAGAGGTCTACAACGGCGTCGCCTATGCCAGTTACTACACCGCAACAAAAAGCGAATAGTCCGGCCGTTCAACAGACACAGAGGTGATGGGCATGAGAAAAGCCTATTTCGACTACGCCGGAAAGCGGCTCCTGCAGGCGATCGTCGTGATCCTGCTGTCTTATGTCTTCACCTTTGTCGTCGTCAGTATCCTGCCTGGCGATCCGATTACCAACGTCCTGAACAACCCGCAGAACGGCTTCACCCCGGATGAGATCAAAGAGATCATCGCCGCGCAGGGGCTGGATAAACCGATCCCCGTGCAGCTCTGGAATGCCTTTTCCGGCTTCATGACCGGCGATCTCGGTCTGTCGATGCGAACCAACCGGCCGGTGGCGACGCTGATTGCGGAGGTTTTGCCGTCGACGCTCGTGCTTGCCTCGGCGGGGCTCACGGTTGCGCTGTTCCTGGCGGCAATCATCGCCTATGGCACGCAATCTCTGCCCCGGCGGTTTGGTCAGGGATTGCTCCGCGGCTTCCCGTCGCTCTTCCTGTCGGTTCCGAACTTCGTGATCGGCCTGGTGCTGATCCATCTCTTCGGTTTTCAGCTCGGCGTCTTTCGCGTCATCCAGCCTGACAGTTTCTGGGCAACGCTTTTCGCAGCGATCGCCCTCGGCATTCCGATCTCGGCACAGATCGCCGAAGTCCTGATTGCCAATCTCGACCATGAATCCAGCCAGGACTATGCCGTCGTCGCGCGCGGACGCGGGCTCGGCCAGATGCGGCTCTTCGTCATGCACCTGCTCAAGCCCTCATCACTCCCGGTCATCACGGTCGTCGCTTTGACGATCGGCGAATTGCTCGGGGGCTCGCTGATCACCGAAACGGTCTTTGGGCGAAACGGGCTCGGCAGCCTGGTGCAGCGGTCGGTCAGCACGCAGGACCTGCCGGTTCTGCAAGCGGTCGTCTCGCTCGCCGCGGTGGTCTTTGTGGTCGTCAACCTGATCGCCGACCTCACCTACCCACTCCTCGATCCGCGCGTCAAACTTCTCGGTGGGCAAGCACGCCGCCCGACGACTGCTGACGACAGTTCTCCTCCCATCTCCAAGGCGGTAACCCCATGACACTTGCCTCTGTTTCCGCGACCCCGCGCGCGACGGCGATCGGCCGTCTGACGGGCCTGCGCGTGCAGCCTGTCGTCATTCTTTCTTTCCTGGTCGTTGCTGTGGCGATCGGCTGGTCTTTGGCGCCGTGGCTGTTTACCCATTACGATCCGGTGAACGGCACACCCGCTCAAAAGCTGCTCGGCCCAAGTGCGGCACACTGGTTCGGTACTGACCATCTCGGCCGCGACCTCTATGCACGTGTCGTCTATGGCACGGCCTCATCGGTGGCGAGCGCACTGATCGCGGTCGTCATCGGTGTCGTCGCAGGCGGGTCTGTCGGACTGCTGGCCGGCTTCTTCGGCGGCTGGGTGGACACGGCCTTTGCCCGTCTCGTCGATGTGTTGCTGGCGATCCCCAAGTTCCTGCTGGCGGTCATCGTCGTCACCGCAATCGGTTTCGACACGACCAACGCGGCAATCGCGACGGGCGTCTCCGCCGTTGCCTTGTTTGCCCGGGTGATGCGCTCCGAAGTCATCAAGACCCGGCAGGCAACATTCGTCGAATCGTCCTTCCTCCTCGGTGGCTCGCGCTGGCACATTCTGTGGCGCCATGTGCTTCCGAACGCATCGCGATCGGTGCTGCCGCTTGCTGTCTTGCAATTCGGCGATTCCATCCTTGTCATCGCCAGCCTCGCCTTCCTTGGCTACGGCGACCCGCCACCCGCCTCCGACTGGGGCCTGCTGATCTCGACCGGCAAGGATTACCTCAAGTGGCCCTGGCTTGTTTACGCCCCGGCCCTCGTCACGATCGCAACCGTCCTCTCTGTAAACAGGATCAGCCGATGGCTCCGCAAGACAGACTGACTTCGCTTTCAAACCGCGCGTCGACCCCGCTGTTGCGGGCCGAAGGATTGTCGGTCGCCTACGACACCCACAGGGTTGTGAGCAATGTCGGCTTCGAGCTCGGACGCGGCAAAGGTCTCGCGCTGATTGGCGAATCCGGATCGGGCAAGTCGACCATCGCTCGCGCCGTCCTGCGACTACTTCCAGCAACGGGACACGCCTCCGGCCGTGTCGAATTCGAGGGCCAGGAGCTACTGGGGCTTCCGGAGCGCCGCTTCCGCCCCTTGAGGGGACGCAGCATCGGCTTCGTGCCGCAGGACCCTGGCAACTCCCTGAACCCGGTCCGCACGATCGGCGCGCAGGCAATGGAAGCGGCCGCACTGCTGGACGAACCGGACAAGGCGCTTCGCAAGGCATTGGTTCTGGAGACATTCGCGCAGGTCGGGCTCGACAATCCGCAGCGTGTCTACGACTCCTATCCGCATCAGCTTTCCGGCGGCATGCTCCAGCGCGTGTTGATCGGTCTGGCCGTTCTGCCGCGACCCTCGCTGCTGGTCGCGGACGAGCCGACCTCCGCACTCGATGTGACGATCCAGAAACGTATTCTCGACCTGTTGTCGAAATTGCAGGAGGAGTTACAGATCAGCCTTCTCCTGATCACCCATGATCTGGCGATCGCAGCCGAGCGCGCGGATTCCATCGTGGTCCTCAAGGACGGCACCGTCCAGGAAGCCGGCAGTACCGCTACGATATTCTCCGCCCCTTCCTCGTCCTACGCCAGAAAGCTCCATGGTGACGTGCCGGCCCTCAACCCGGACCGGTACCGGTCGTTGCGAGAGCCTGGTTTCCGGCACCTCGGCGCTCGGCGCGAGAAGACACCGAAGATCGAGGTTGCCGGCGTAACGAAGAACTTCACCGTCGACGGCAAGGTTCTGAGCGCCGTCAACGACGTCTCGTTCGAAGTTCAGGCGGGAACGACGCATGCGCTGGTCGGGGAATCCGGATCGGGGAAGACAACGGCGATCCGGCTTCTGCTCGGGCTTGAGCAGCCCGATACCGGGAAGATCGCGGTCGGCGGCGAACAGGTCAACGGCAAGTCGCCCGAACAGCTGCGCTCAGTCTGGCGCCACCTGCAACTCGTCTACCAGAACCCCTTCACATCGCTCGATCCGACCTGGAACGTCGAGAGGCTCGTGCGCGAGCCCTTGGACCGCTTCAAGATCGGGACGCATCAGGAGCGGGCGCTTGTGGTGCGCAAGGCGTTTGCGGACGTGGGGCTGGGAGAGCATCTCCTGTCCCGCAAGCCCGCCGCCTTGTCTGGCGGCCAGCGCCAGCGTGTTGCCATTGCGCGCTCGCTCGTCCTGAAACCCGACGTGATCGTGCTTGACGAACCCACCTCGGCGCTCGACGTCAGCGTTCAGGCCGATATTGTCGAGGTGCTGCTGTCGCTGCAGGCCAAGCTTGGTCTTACCTATATCTTCGTGTCGCATGATCTGGCGCTCGTGCGCCAGCTTGCCCACACGGTCTCGGTCATGAAGCGCGGACGCATCGTCGAGCATGGCACCGTCGGCGAGATCTTCGACACGCCCCGCCAGCCTTACACCCGCTCGCTGCTGGAATCGATCCCGTCAGGGGCCGCGCGTTTTGCGCGAACCCAGCCCCCGCAGCAGCGACAGATCTTCAACGAGGAAAAGATCGCATGACCGTCATCGCCCCCGCCGCGGCACCGTCCGCATCATTCCGTCCGAAGAAGCGGCTTGGCTTCAACACGCGCGTCTCGTTCAACGACGAGACCGGCCCGGCTCACGGCTTGCGGGAAGGCATCGAACTTTTCAAGGCGGCAGAACGTCTGGGCTACCAGTCGGGTTGGGCCTATCAACGCCATTTCGACCATTATCTGTCCTCGCCGCTCCCCTTCTTTGCTGCAGCTGGCCAGCATACCAGCCACATCGTGCTCGGCTCGGCCGTCATTCCGATGCGCTATCAGGATCCCATCCTGCTGGCGGAAGCCGCAGGCACGACAGATCTCCTGATCGGCGGCCGGCTGGAACTGGCGATCTCGACCGGCTCCAACGCCGCCTTCGATGCCGTGTTCGGCACGGTCGGAACTGACGCCCGGACGGAAGCCAAGCGCCGTCAGGCCCGTTTTCTTTCCGCGGTCGCAGGCGAAGTTCTGCACACCGTTGCAGAACCCGGCCAGGGTGCCGCGGAAGGCAGCCAGCTGAGAGTGACGCCGCATAGTCCTACCCTTCGCTCGCGCATCAGGCAGGGTTCCGCCAGCCTTGGATCGGCGACCCGGGCGGCCGAACTCGGCATCGGGCTGATCGCCGGAACCGTACAGCATGACCACGCCGAGGGTGAGAGCTTCGGAGATTATCAGGCCCGCTGCATCGAGGCTTTCCGAGCCACCTGGCGGCGGGAACGGACAAGCGAGCCGCCGCCTGTCGCGGTGGCAGCGTCGATCCTGGTCGGCACCACCCCGGACCTTCGCGAAAAATACGCCGCCTATGATCTCGAGCGTCGCACCCAAGGCATTGCGGCATCGCGGCCGAAGGGCGCGCTTCAGCCGAGCGCGCGGACCAACCAGCCGCCGGGAAGCCAGATCTCACCGGTCTTTCACGGCACGCCGGACCAGGTCATCGAAGCGGTGCTCAGTGATCCCGGCCTTGCCGCGGCCGACGAGGTCGTCCTCTTTCTGCCGCCTGCCTTCGGTCTGGCCGAGAACATCCGTCTGCTCACCGATCTCGCCGGAACCGTCGCTCCAAGCCTCGGCTGGTCCCCTGACTGGTAAGGCCGTCGCTCGACTAAACCTCCCGCGCGAGGGATTAGAGAATATTTTCTATAGTTTCAATGGAAATAGAAAGACCTGTCTTCCTTACTCCTTAGCTGCCACCTAACTTTTGTCCAACATTCGACAATCAGAGGAGCTCCCATGTCCGCGGAATTCATCAGCGTTAGCTTTCCCAACGCCTCGAGCGATCTCAATCCCATGCCGGACGCTCCGGTCGATCCCCGCTATCTCGAGCGCTATGCACGCGCGCTCGATGACTACGGCTTCAACTACACGCTGATCCCCTACTCATCCTCTTCCTTCGACCCCTTCACCATTGGCGCCACCGTCCTTGCGCATACGAAGAACATCAAGATCATCGTCGCGCTCAGGCCCAATACCGTCTATCCGACGGTCGCGGCCAAATCGCTTGCTACACTTGACCAGTTGAGCGGCGGGCGCGTGGTCGTCCACTTCATTGCCGGTGGCAGCGATGACGAGCAGGCGCGCGAGGGGGACTTCCTCAATAAGGAGCAGCGCTACGAGCGGCAGGAGGAATATATCCGTATCCTGCGGCTTGCATGGAGCTCAACCGAGCCCTTCGATTTCGACGGGAAATACTACCAGTTCAAGCAGTTCCGCAGCGCCGTTCGTCCGACGAATGGGACCATCCCCATCTCGGTCGGCGGGTCGTCGGACGCCGCCTACCGGATCGGCGGCTCGCTCGGCGATATTTTTGGCCTGTGGGGCGAGCCGCTGGCGGAAACCAAGCAGCAGATCGAGCGCATCTACGCCGAGGCGGCAAAGGCCGGCAGGACCGACCGGCCCCGGATCTGGGTGACCTTCCGCCCGATCGTTGCCGAAACCGACGAACTGGCCTGGGAAAAGGCTCACCGGGTCCTCGACCGCCTCAAGGACAACCGGGAAAAGGGCCTTCATCGCGCGCCGCCCACCGCCCCTCGTCCCGCCAATGTCGGATCGCAGCGGCTTCTCGACATTGCGGCACGCGGCGACGTCCATGATCGTGCCCTCTGGTATCCGACGGTCACGGCGACCAATGCCTCCGGGGCAACTACCGCGCTCGTCGGATCGCCGCGCACGATTGCCGATTCGATCCTCGACTATATCGATCTCGGCGCCGACCTGATCTCTATCCGCGGCTATGATAACTTCAACGATGCCGTCGACTACGGCCGCTACATCCTGCCGCTGGTGCGCGAGGGCATACGCGAACGGGAAGAGGCAAAGAAGAAGGCCGCAGCCTGATGATTGCGCAGGACACGCCTTTCGATCCAAGCCTGCTGAGAGCGACAACGCGTGCTCTTGCGGACGCTGCCCCCGAGGCGGACCGGACCGGGGACTTCCCATGGGCAGGCATCCGTGCGGTTCATGAAAGCGGCCTGCTCGAAAGCACCGTCGCGGCGAGATATGGTGGCGCCGGCGCAACCCTTCACGACGTTGCAACGATTCTCACAGCACTCGGTCGCGGTGATCCGTCGGTCGCACTTATCAGCGCGATGACGATCTTCAACCACCTCGGCCAGGCAACGAAAAGCCATTGGCCGGAGGATCTCTACAGGCGCCTGCTTGCGCAGGCCAAAGAGCAGCCGCTGCTCATCAACGCCGCGCGTGTCGAGCCCGAGCTCGGCTCGCCCGCCCGCGGCGGCCTGCCGGCGACGCTCGCCCGCCGCACGGCCTCCGGCTGGTCGATCACCGGTCGCAAGCGGTTCGTCACCGGCGCCCACGGCCTGAGGCATTTTCTGGTCTGGGCGCACACCGACGAGGCGCCGGCCCGTGTCGGAACATTTGTCGTGCCGAACAAGCTTTCGGGCATCCGCGTCATCGAGAACTGGAACAGCCTTGGCATGCGCGCCTCCGGCTCTCACGACGTCGAATATACCGATGTCGAGATCCCGCTCGAGAACGTGATCGATCTCGTCGATCCGTCCGTTGCACAGCAGGATAATCGCGCCCATGCAGCAATCACGCTGGCACTGACTGCGCTTTATCTCGGAGTGGCCGAAGCCGCTCAGGAAGCGTTCATCCGCTTTGCCCACGAGCGGGTGCCGACCAACCTTGGTCATCCGATCGCACGCACGGAACGCTTCGTGACGCTTTCCGGTGAGATCGATCTGCTCGTCTCCGGTGCCCGGCAGATCATTTTCGATGCCCTGAGGGATAAGCATGCCGATGCCGAGAAGCACATAAGGGCCCGGTTGATCGCAGGCCGGCAACTGCGCGACGCGGTTCAGGTTGCTGTTCGCGGGATCGGCAATCCCGGTCTCGGAAACGAACTGGGGCTGGAGCGCCACTTCCGCGACATTCAATCGGTGCTCGTCCATGCCCCGCAGGAGGACACATCCATCTCCATGCTCGGGCGCGCAGCCTTCGAACGTTGGAAGAGCGAAAAGGACACGCCGTCGGCTCCTCCGCTCAATCTCGCCGTATTGAAAACGGCCTGATCATGACACGCTACATCATAATCGGCGCCGGCGCAGTCGGCGCGAGCCTTGCGGCCGAGTTCGAAACGCACGCCATCCCCTATGTCCTGGTCGGGCGCGGCGCCCAGATCACCCATATTGCAAGGCACGGTCTTTCCTATCGCCGCCCGGCAGAAGACAGGATCGTGCGGCTCAACACCGCCGATACGGCCGCACCGCCGGCGCTCCGGCGAGGCGATATCCTCGTCCTTGCGGTCAAGGCGCAGGATGTCGAGGCTGCGACCGAGTTCTGGGCCTGGCGGGATGTCGAGGGGTCAGGCTTCGCATCAGAACTGCCACTCGTGACGCTGCAAAATGGACTTGCTGCGGAAGATATCGCCCTGCGGCGCTTCGATCGCGTTTATGCGGCCAGTATCCGCATTCCGGCGCGCTACACGGTCACCGGCGAGGTGGTCGTCGGGGGCGAGCCGAATGTCGGCATCGTCGCCCTTGGATGCTACCCTGCAGGTCTCGACGATACGGCCCTGTCGATCGTCGCGGATCTTGCGAAGGCCGGCTATCTTGCCGAAGCGCGTCCGGATATCCGGCGATGGAAGGCTGCCAAGCTGGAGCACAACGTCGCCAATGCGGTCGAACTGTTCGCCGGTCCTCCTGAGCTTCGTTTAAAAGCGGCGGCAAGCCTCGCGAAAGAGGCGCGCGCTGTTCTCGTGGCCGCCGGTTATGATCCGGCCGCACCATCGGAATGGACGATCGACATCTCGTCCTGGCGCGTCGCCCCCGAGAGCGGCATAAAGCCCGGCCAGCAATCGACCTGGCAAAGTTTCACCCGTGGCACCTCAAGCGAGGTCGATTACCTGAACGGCGAAATCGTCAGGCTCGCCCGCATCCATGGCATAGCGGCTCCTCTCAACGCAGCCTTCCAGCAGGCGGCAGCAAGGCTTGCACTCGAGGGCCGTAAACCGGGCACGAGCGATATAGCCGAGATCTACCCGATCGTTGCCGGCAGTGCTGCACTTTAGCCTGTCAGCTATCTTTAAAACCGACCGAAAGGAAGAATATGGGAACCCCAAGGATCGTCGCAATATCGGGAAGCTTCAGCCGGCCGTCGAAAACCACAGCGCTCGTGCAGCATATTGCCGGACGGGCAAGCGATCGCTACAGCTTTGATAGCGTCACTTACGACATGGTCGATATCGGACCATCGCTCGGCACTGCGCTTTGGCGCAAACAGCTCGACGACCGGGCTCAACATGTCCTCAAAGAGATTGTCGATGCCGATATCCTGGTCATCGGCGCACCGACCTATAAGGGCTCCTACCCCGGCCTCTTCAAGCATTTGATCGATCTCATCGATCCTCATGAACTGCGGTCGAAGCCGATCCTCATCACGGCCACGGGCGGTGGTGATCGCCACGCGCTGATGGTGGAGCACCAGCTTCGTCCCCTATTCGGGTTCTTCATGGCCCACACCCTGCCCACTGCGGTGTATGCATCGGATCGCGACTTCGCAGACTACGCCGTTTCATCAGAGCAGCTCCTCAAACGCATCGACGAAGCGGTCAATGAGATTGGCGCCTTCTTTCCCACGACAGCGGCCAATCGTGCGGCGGCCGAGTGAAACTTTGCTACAAAAAGGCGGTGCGCAACCGGGTCGGCACGATGGAAGCGCTCAAAGGGCGGCATTTGCTGGGTGAGGCGGCCCGCAGGCTCGGTTTCAAACTTCGCTGATACAAGCCATCCGGAGCGTCGCGTGGACCAAAGTCCCTGTGGCGCCTTTTGATTGCATCATTCGGCAGCGAGCATTTTCTCTGGGCGGATGTTCTGGGCCACGATCGCGTCGATGGTCTCAAGCGACTTCGCTTCCGCCAGCAGCCAATTGCGAAAGAGATCGACGCGCATGAGCTGCGACTTGTGCGTCGTCGTCGCGAAGAAATAGGACGATCTGACCGCTTGCGGGCTGCCGAAGGGGCTGACCAGCCGGCCGGATCTGATCTCGGCTTCGGCGAGCCTGATCTTGCCCAGTCCCAGCCCCTGCCCCGCCAGTGCCGCATCGAGAACGAGCGAGGATTGCGTGAGCCGAAAGCCGCCCTGCGGCGGACGAAGGGACAGGCCTTCGACGCGCAGCCACGCATCCCAATCCGGACAGGAATGGTCGTGCTCGGCGCCTTCTTCGTGCAGCAGGGGAACACCCTCGATCGCCTGCGGCCCGTCCCACAGCGAGTGCACATCGGCAAAGCCCGGGCTGCAAACCGGCAGCACTGCTTCCGAGAAGAGATGGTCGACGATCAGGCCGGGATAGGCGCCACTGCCGTAACGGATGACGCAGTCCGCATCGCCGGCGTCGAGATCGGTCAGATGCGTCGAGGCGTCGACCAAGATCTGCAGTCCGGGCGCGGCACGGCGTAGCGCATCGAGGCGCGGCACCAGCCATTTTCCCGCAAAGGATGGAGCGACCGAGACGCGGATCGGCTGCTCATGATCGCCCGCGGCAAACTGGGCCATTGCAGCAAGTACCGCATCGAAGGCGTCGGTGAGCCCGGGCATCAGCGAAAGCCCGGCGGGCGTGAGATGAAGCTGGCCGCGCGCGCGATGGAAGAGCGCCTGCCCGAGATAATCCTCCAGCAGTCTTATCTGCTGACCGACCGCGGCGGAGGTGACGTGAAGCTCTTCGGCCGCACGAATGAAATTCAGGTGGCGCGCCGTGGCGACGAAAGCACGCAGAGACGTCAGCGGCGGAAGCCGCGCAAGCGTCGGCTGGATGGTCTTCTTGCGGGTGTTGGCAAGCGTGTTCATGGAGCGATTGCACCACAATCACGCCCATGAAGACGAGAGCCCGTTTTGCTTGCGGCCGGACGGCGGAAACATTTTGTTTCATCCCGTGCCATCGCAAGAGAAGCAAAAACTAAAATCGAATAATTGTCTATCTGATTAGTAGATTATGCCTCTGGCCATATCCGGCTGATCGAAACGACGCGGGCGGTCATCTCGGCCGAGCGACCGGAGCGGTCGCTCGGCATTGACCGGCCTGTGGTCATCCGGTCGTCTTGCGGGTGCCGGAGCGCTGGTCAGGCGTCGGGGCTCAGCCAGATCTGACCGAAACTGTTGTTGATGCCCTGTGCGCCGGGCGCAAAATTCCTGACGCGCTTGCTGGCGACGATCTGCGCGCCCGCGGCCACGAGATCGACCGAGACCACGTCCTCGTGGATGATATGCTGGAATTTGTACCAGAGTTGCCGGCGCTTGCCCTCATCCGGTTCGGTCGCCGCAGCTTCGAGAATCTGGTCGACTTCCGCATTGGCGTAGTGGCTGGCGTTCGAGAAGGGCAGACCTATCTTGAAGTTCTTCGACCAGTAGGCGCGCTGGACGCCGAGCGTCGGATCGAAGGTATTCGACAGCGATTCGATCACGATATCCCAGGCCCGATCCGTGTAGACGGTTTTGAGGAAGGTCGCGAGGTCGAGCTTTATGACTTCGGCGTCGATGCCGATCGCCGCCAGCGACTGCTTGATGAAATCCGCATAGGACGGCGTCAGGAAGGGGTTATAGGCAAGGCGCAGCTTAAAGCGCGATCCGTTGGTTCCGCGAGGATAACCGGCGTCATCGAGGAGCTTATTGGCGAGCTTTGGGTCTAGCTCCCGCGCCTTGACGCTCGGGTCATACCATTTCGGCAAGGCCGTGCTGATGGGGCTCGGCGAGACCTGCCCGTAGCCGTAGAGGGCGATATCGAGCAGCTTCTGCAGATCGATGGCATGGGCAATCGCCAGCCGCACGTCCCGTTTCGTCAGGATTTCATTTTCATAGTTGAAGAACAACTGCTGCTGGGGTCCCGAATAGGCATAGGTCGTGGTGTCGACCACGAGGTTGGTATTGGCTTTCAATCGCTCGACGTCGGCGAGCGGCACCGGGTTGGCGCCGATATCGATCTCCCCCGTCTCCAGTGCGGCCGCTCGTGCCGCCGGATCAAGGATGACCCTCAGGACGACACGATCGAGATAGGGCTTCGGCGCATCCCAATAATCGGGATTGCGGTCGAATATCAGGTGACTACCGGGCTGCCATTCCTTGAGAATGAACGGCCCCGTACCGATGATCTGCGCCAGCTTGGGCTGCTCTTCCGGCTTGAAGGTCTCGTAGACATGCTTCGGCACGATCGGCGATTCCGAACTGCTGAGGGCTGAGATCAGATAGGGGGCGGGCTTGGAAAGGACGACCACAGCGGTATGAGGATCCGGTGTCTCTACCGCGGTGACGTTCTGGTAGGTAATGCGCCCGCGCGGATGAGCTTCCTTCAGGCGGAAGATCGTGAATTTCACGTCTTCGGAAGTAAAGTCTTTTCCATCGTGCCATTTGACGCCCTGGCGGAGCTGGAACATATAACGAAGGCCGTCATCGCTTGATGACCACGATGTCGCCAGCAGCGGGATAGGATTGAGGTTATAATCGAAATCGAAGAGCCCTTCGTTGACTTTCGGCCCGATTGCCTGCCCGGTGCCCGACGACGTGTTGATGGCGATCAGAGCCGATGGGTCGGGATAATAGGCCCAGTTCAGCGTGCCGCCCCTGACCGGAGTTTCCGCTGCCGCATCGGCGATGGCTGGAACGCCCCCAAATGCCAGGCCGGCACCGCTGAGGAGTAACAGGTGATTGAACTGGCGGCGATTGATCGACATCGAGTGTGCTCCGAAGATGGACGAAGCACCATGCTCCGCTGCGACGATGATCCGTGCAGACAGCCTGAAACCAAAGGCAGTTTTTCTATCGCCCTGCGAAAGCGATACTTGCCGATATTCACTTCCTAGCAGGAACTAACAGACATGTTGTAACGACAACATCATTACGGCTCCTGTAAAGATGATGTCGTTACGCTAGTCTGGAGGACGATTGGAGTTTCCTATGTCCACACCACGCACCAGTAAAAATCCAGAGCCAAGCGTACCACTGAATATCCGCATCAAGCCGGCGACCCGCAACTTGATCGACCGTGCGGCCGAGCTGCTTGGTAAGACACGCACGGATTTCATGCTGGAGGCTTCCGGGCGCCGTGCCGAAGAAGTGCTGCTTGACCGCACCGTCTTTACGGTCAGCCCCGAACTTTATGCCGAGTACCTTGCCCGGCTCGATGCGCCTGCGCAGGCCAATGAGCGCCTCAAACGCACCATGACAACCAAAGCGCCGTGGGACAAGGCGTGACCCTTAGCCGACCGGCGTCGCTGGCCGACGGTCACGAGCTGGCCGGCTTCGATTCCGGCGTCCCTGAGCTGGATGATTGGCTGTGTCGGCGCGCCCGCGCCAACCAGGCAAGTGGCGCATCACGCACCTTCGTCCTATGCGAGGGAAACCGCGTTATCGCTTACTATGCGCTAGCCTCCGGTGCGGTGAGGCAGTTGGAAGTACCTGGCCGTTTCCGGCGTAACATGCCGGATCCGATTCCGGTCGCCGTCATCGGCCGCCTCGCCATCGACAAGACTTATCAAGGGCGCGGCATCGGCAGGGCATTGGTTCGCGACGCAGGCCTACGCCTGCTCAATGCCGCTGAAATCCTGGGCATACGAGGCGTGCTGGTGCATGCGATATCCGACGATGCGCGAGCCTTCTACGCGGCGGTCGGCTTCCTGCCTTCGCCGCTCGATCCCATGATGCCGATGATCGGGCTGCATGATCTCAACAGCGCTCTGAGTTTCTGAGAGCAGCGGCCAACCCCAACAATCAATTTAGAAGACCCTCCCCTCCTTGAGATGGGTGGTCGTTCCGTTGAGCAGATAATCCCCCACGACCCGCGACTTGTGCAGCAGCGGGTTGTGGTTGAGCACGGTTCTGATGTTGCGCCAGTGGCGGTCGAAATTATTGTTGCGTGAAGTTGCGGAGCCGCCACCCAGTTCGAACATGCGCTCGGCGCTGCGGCAGCCGAGCTGGCCGAGCAGGAGCTGCGTGCGCGCCGTCGCCAGCGCGCTCGCGACGAGCGCTTCCTCGATCCCGTCCTCGTTGCCTACGGCAAAGGCGGCGACGGTGCGGTCCAAAGCCGCGGCCGCCGCGGAGATCGCCGTATCGATGGCAAAGGAATTGGCAGCGATTTCCCCGATGATCTGCTGAACGAAGGGATCCTGGTTCGCCGTCTCGGCCGCGCTGTGGGCGGCGGTGCGCGCCTGACGGCGCACATAATCGATGCCGTCCGCAAGGACGTTGCGGACGGCGCCGGCAGCACTTGCGGCCAGGTGAAGTTGCCGCAACGTCGAGCAATGACGCCCAACCTGGCTATCGAGGCCGCGACGGGTGAACTCATGCGGAAATACTTCGACATTCTCCAGGAGAACGCCGCCGCTCGCCGTCAGCCGCTGGCCCATGCCATCCCAATCGTCGAGAATGCGGATACCCGGCCGATCGACCGGCAAGAGAACGCCGACGGTCTTGCCCTCTTCGTCGAGTGCGCTGAAGGAGGCGAAATCGGCAAAGGCCGTGCCGGTCGCATACCACTTGCGGCCGTTCAGCCGGTAGGTATCGCCCTGGCGGGCGATCGTCGTCGTCACCTGCCCCGGCCGTGCAGTCCCCTGTTCCGTGTGGGCGCCGCCGAACAGTTTTCCCGCCAGTATCAGCTCGATCGCGCCGGCGTCGCGCTCACGCGGCTCGCTCAGAATGACGTTTTCGACATAGTTGAAATGCGACCGGAGGGCGTGCGCGACATTGGAATCCGCAGCACCGATGGTCGCGATCATCTCGATGTAATCCGCCACCTGACCACCAGGTCCGCCAAGCGCCACCGGAATGCGCAGGGTGCCGAGTTCCAGCTCGCGGAACAGCCTGAAAGCTTCGAACGGCAGTTCACGGTTGAGGTCGCGCTCCGCCGCGCCTTTGGCGACTTCTGCCGCGAAGGCGGGAATACGCGCGAGCAATTCCTCGCGCGTCGGGCGTCCGGTGGCCTGCAATTTGGCTATGCTCAAGCGATCTTCTCCCGAAAATAAAAGCGATAGGCAGCCGAATGGCAATCCGGCTGCCCTGCCCGTCGATCATCCTTCGAAATAGATGTCGGCCCCGTTGCTCCAAAGGTCTTCGGCGCCAATTCTCAGGTTCTTGACCCGCTTGTCGTAGACGGTGATTACCGAGGGCGTGACGATGTCGAGTGTCGGCAGGTCCTCGACGACGAGCTTCTGAAATTCGTTGAAGAGCTGCTTGCGCTTGTTCGGATCGACTTCGATCGCGGCGGTTTCGAGAAGGCGATCCACCTCCGGGTTCACGTATTTCGAGCCGTTGGTGAAGGGCACGCCGGGCTTGAAGTTCTTCGACCAGTAGAGGCGCTGGATGCCGACTGTCGGGTCGTAGAGGTTGCTCATGCCTTCGATGGCAATATCGAAATCGCGATCGGTGAAGATGCGCTTCACGAAGGTTGCGAAATCCTGGGTGCGCAGTTCGACCTTGATGCCGACCTTGGCAAGCGCCTGGGCGAAATATTCCGCGGTCTGCTTGGGAGGACCGGAAGGTTGCGTCGGATCGATGAAGAGCTTGAAGCGGAAACCGTCCCCGCCGCGCTTGTAGCCCGCTTCGTCGAGCAGCTTCTCCGCCTTGGCCGGGTCGAAATCGTATCTCGGGAGATCCGGCGTATAGAATTTCACAAGATCCGGACTGACGGGACCGTCGAGCCGGGTCGCATAACCGAGATAAACGGTATTGACGATGAAATCCTTGTCGATCGCATGCGCGATCGCGTGGCGCACCCTGATATCGGCAAGATAGGGATTTTCCAGATTGAACTCGGCGCGCGCGATGCTCGGAGAATAGGGAGCTGGCTTGGTCTCGACGACGAGATTCGGATTGGCCTTGAGGCGGTCGATATCCGTCAGGGGAAGATTGGCTGTGGAAACCTGCACCTCGCCAGTCTCGATGGCGGCAACCGCCGCAGCCGGATCGATGATGAACCGGAAGATGATCTGGTCGAGGTAAGGCTTCGGCGCTCCCCAATAATCTTCATTGCGAACGAAGAGCGCATGGCTGCCGCGCACCCATTCGACGAATTTATAGGGCCCGGTACCGACGGGCGCGACGTTGTGCGGGTTTTCCGAGACCTTGGTGCCCTCATAGAGATGCTTCGGCACGATCGGGGATTCGAAGCTTGCGAAGGCCGTCAGCAGGTAGGGCGCAGGCTTGGAGAGAATGACTTCGACTTCGTGCGAATTGAGCACGTTGACAGCCTGCACCGTCGCGTAGGTGGCGCGTCCGCGCGGATGGTTTTCCTTGAGCGCAAGAATGGAGAAGGCGACGTCTTCGGCGGTGAAATCCTTGCCGTCGTGCCAGCGCACGCCCTCGCGCAGCTTGAACCAGTAGCGCAGGCCGTCATCGCTCACCTTCCATTCCGTGGCGAGCAGCGGCTGCGGGTTGAAATCCTTGTCATAGGTCAACAGGCTCTCGGTCGCCTTGCCGCTGATGTAATAGGCCGCTCCGGCGCTATGGGCGATCAGAACCAGGACCGGCGGCTCCGTGCCGATATTGATCGACACGCTTCCGCCGCGCGGCGTTTCGGTCTGCGCCAGGGATGCGTAGGGGAGAGCGGCCGCGGCGGCAATGGCAACGGTAGAAAGCAGGAAGGCGCGGCGCGTCGATGCCAGCGCCCTGGCATTTTGAATCGTCATAAGGATATCCCCAAGCGGCCGCTTCGGCGAGATGAAACAGCCTGTTTTCCCACACCCATCGACGGGTGAACGGCATGACGATATAAAATCTACTATTTTTATCGAGAAACTATATTTCTAATGTTGGAGAGCCTTTCGAAAAATGTCCCCCGCGGTTCTATGGCGGCGGGAGGTTTTCCCGCTTCAGACGGGCCGCTCCAGCGAACAAGCACACCGGGAAAGGTTTGGTTCGTCACCGCGAGACGCAAACGAAATCCTTATGATCGGCGCCACGACGAAAACTATCCCACAATTCCCGTGCAAAACGCAATTCACATAACCCACGAAAATAGTAGATTATTTGCATGACGTTTGTCAGCCCTCAGGAGCTTTTCATGCAATCCGAATTCATCGGCCACACCTCCAATCGCGAGGGATCGGACATCGTTCCCGCCACCGGGCCTATCATCGACAAGGCCTATATCCGCAGACATGTGCAAGCCGCCGAAGCGGCCGGCATCGACCGGCTGCTGATCGGCCAGTTCGCGCAATGGCCCGATAACAACCAGATCGCCGCCTATGTCTTCAGTCAGACCGAGCGGATCGGCGCGCTTCTCGCCCACCGGCCCGGCCTGATGGCGCCCACGCTCGGGGCTCGGCAGCTTGCAACCCTCGACCATTTTTCCGAGGGGCGCGTCTGGGTGCACATCATTACGGGCGGGTCGGATGCCGATCAGGCGCGCGACGGCGATTTCGAAGACCACGACACCCGCTATGCCCGCACGGACGAATATCTGACGGTGCTGAAAAGGGTCTGGGAAAGCGATCAGCCTTTCGACTATGAAGGACGTTTCTACAAGGTCAGGGGCGCTTTCAGCCAGGTCAAACCGTTCCAGAAGCCGCGCATCCCGATTTCCTTCGGCGGTTCTTCCGATGCGGCAATCGCGGTCGCAGGCAAGCACGCCGATATCTACGCGCTCTGGGGCGAACCGCTCGACGGCACGCGTGAGACGATCGCCAAGGTGCGTGCCGCAGCCGTCGCCAACGGCCGTGCCGCCGGCGACATCCGTTTCACGCTCGCCTTCCGCACCGTCGTCGCCGAGACGGAAGACGCGGCCTGGGCCAAGGCTGCCGATATCCTTCACAAGGTGAAGTCGCAGGTCGCCCGGTCTGCCGGCGGCAATGGCGAAAAACTTCCCTCCAATGTCGGCTCGGTGCGTCTGCGCGAGGCGGCGCGGCGCGGCAAGGTACTCGACAAGCGGCTCTGGACGGAGGTCGCCGAAGCCAGCGGCGCCGGCGGCAATTCCACCGCCCTCGTCGGCACGGCCGAGCAGCTCGCCGACGCCATCCTCGACTATTACGACGCCGGCGTCTCCAATTTCCTCGTGCGCGGCTTCTACCCGACCGAAGACACCGTCACCTACGGGCGGGACGTGGTGCCGCTCGTCAAGGCCGGCATTGCCGAGCGCGAAGCAAGAAAGGTAGCCGCAGAATGACAGCGCCGCTCGATATCGTCGACATCCACACGCATCTCTGGCCGCCGAACTGGGGTCCGGGCGGCAAATATGCGAAGCCCGCAAGCGGTTTCGCTCCTGAGATCTACCGCAAGATCACCACACCCCAGGCGCTGGTGGACGAGTTTCAGTCCGCCGGGGTTTCGCTGGCGATCGTCACTGCCACGATCGAGAGCCTCTTCGGAGTGGAAGGTCCGGTCGATCCCGTCGCCGTCCGCGAGGCGAATGATTGGCTGGCTGGCCTTTCCCGCAATCACCCGACGCTTGCGGGCTTCGGCGTCGTTGACGCCTTCGGCGGAGAAGAAAGCGCCCGCGAAGCGGAACGGGCGATCGGCGAACTCGGATTAGCCGGTCTCGTCATCGACTCCTCACGCGACGGCAAGTTTCTCGCCGACCCCGCCGTGCGGCCGATGCTTGAAGTGGCGGCGCGCCACAAGGTGCCGGTCTTCGTCCACCCCGTCGCGCATCCGAACGCTGAGGTTCTAATTGCCGGCGCGGGCATGCTCGGCAACTCCCTCGGCCGCGGCCTGATGAACGGCGTGGCCTTCCTCTCGGTGATCCAATCGCCGCTGCTCAAAGAGCTGCCGGACCTGCATTTGATCTTTGCCACGCTCGGTCTCGGGGCAATCGTCCAAGCCGCCCGCGGCGGCATTTACGGCCGCACGGAGCGGGCGTCCGGCAAGCGCCCGAACATCTATTTTGATACGATGGGCCATGACCCGGCGATCGTCCGCACGCTTACAGGTTTCTTCGGAGCAGAGCGCGTTCTGGCCGGCACCGACTGGCCGATCCTTGCAGTGCTGGACCAGAAAGGCCTTGCGGCAAGTCTCGCGGAAGCTGGCCTGAACGAGGCCGAACAGCGGCTTGTTGCCGGTGGCAATGCGCGGCGCTTGCTCGAGTTGAGAGACACCAAGGCAGAAGCGGCGGAATAATCTGCTCGTCAACGACAAAACGGCCCCGCATCAAAATGCGGGGCCGTTGCATCAAAGGAAAGGTCCTAAGAGTTCGCTCTTAGGCGACCCGCTGCGGGCGGGAGAGCGGAACGACCGCGGCCGAAGCGGCGGCCGAGCGCGGTACACGACCTTCGATCGGATGGCCGGGATCGGTGAAGCCCGGCGTCGAGGGATGGCCGATCGCGACGAGCTTGTCGACGAAAGCCTCGTCCTCGGCGTCGAGCTTCACATCCAGCGCACGGAGATAGCCGTCCCACTGCTCCTCGGTGCGGGGGCCGGCGATGGCGGAGGTGATCAGCCGGTTGTTCAGCACCCAGGCGAGCGCGAAATCGGCGGGCGAAATACCCTTGGCCTGCGCATGGGTGGCGATTTGCTTGGCAATCGCGATCGACTCCTCGCGGAACTCGACGTCATGCATGCGCTTGTCACCGCGGCCGGCGCGGGTATCGGCCGCCGGCGCTTCGCCGATATTGTACTTGCCCGTCAGTACACCGCGCGCCAGCGGGCTGTAGGAGACGACGCCGAGCCCGAAGGCTGCCGCCGCTGGAAGCTGCTCGGCTTCGGCCGTGCGGTTGACGATATTGTAGAGCGGCTGGCTGGCGATCGGCCGGTCGATGCCGAGCTGGTCGGCGAGATGTGCCACTTCCGCGATGCGCCAGCCGCGGAAGTTGGAGACGCCGAAATAACGCAGCTTGCCGGCCCTGATCAGATCGGCGATCGCCCGCACCGGCTCTTCCAGCGGCGCGTCGAAGACGGCGCGGTGGAAATAGAGGATGTCGATATAGTCGGTCCCGAGATTGCGCAGGGAATTCTCGACGGTCTGATAAACCCACTTGCGGGAATAACCGCCGAGGTTCGGCCCGTTGTTGTGGGAATTGACGAATTTCGTCGCCACCACCCAGTGATCGCGGTTCGCCTTGATGCCGCGGCCCACGACCTCTTCCGACTTGCCGTCATGATAGACGTCGGCGGTGTCGATGAAGTTGATGCCATGTTCGCGCGCCTTGTCGATGATGCGGAAGGCAACGTCGTCGGGCGCCTGGTTGCCGAACATCATGGCTCCCAGCGTCAGCGGCGAAACCTTGAGGGCGCTGCGCCCTAGATAGCGATAGTCAACCATTTGAAACTCCGTGCTCGTTCAGTTGATGCGGTCCGCGAAATGACACGCGACCTGATGGCCGGGTGCAATGGCGCGGAATTCGGGTTCGTCGCTGCGGCAGAGGTCCGTCGCGAGCGGGCATCGGGTGTGAAACCGACAGCCCTGTGGAATATTGCTGGGGCTCGGCAGGTCGCCGCCGAGCGGCGCGGCCTGGCGCGGCCGCGAAGGATCGGGCACGGCCTCCATCAGAGCCCTGGTGTAGGGATGGCGCGGATCGGACCAGAGCGTGCCATTATCGGCGCTCTCGACGATCCGGCCGAGATACATGACCATGACCCGATCGGCGAAGTACCGCACCACCGAAAGATCATGGCTGATGAAAAGATAGGAAAGGCCAAATTCCTTCTTCATCTCTACCAGCAGATTGAGGATCTGTGCCTGGATGGAAAGGTCGAGCGCCGAGACGGGCTCGTCGCAGACGATCAGCTCCGGATTGAGGAGTAGAGCGCGGGCGATGCCGATGCGCTGCCGCTGGCCGCCGGAAAACTCGTGCGGATATCGGTTGACGGAATCGGAAGGCAGCCCGACCTTGGCGACGACATCAGCGACGATCTGCCGGCGTTCGGCGCGATTGCCGGCCTTGTGCACAACAAGCGGCGCTTCGAGGATCTCGCCGATCGTCTGGCGCGGATTGAGCGAGGCGAACGGGTCCTGGAAAATCATCTGGATCGACTTGCGCACGCCGCGCAACCGCTTTTGGTCGAGAACCGTGATATCCTCGCCCTTGAACTCGATCCGGCCCGCGGTCGGATCGACCAGCCGCAACACCGTCTTGCCGAGGGTCGATTTCCCACAGCCGCTCTCGCCGACGAGCCCGACCGTCTCGCCGCGCTCGACCACGAGATCGACGCCGTCGACCGCGCGCAGCAGGCCGTCACGACTCTTGTAATGCGTCTTGAGTTCAGAGACTGAAAGCAGCGGCATGAGGCACGGCCTTGATCGACGTGGTGAACGGGCAGGCAACGAGGCGGTCCGGCGCGGGAGCCGTCAGCGGCGGCAGCTGATGGCCGCAGCTTGCGCGCGCCTGGCTGCAGCGGGGCCGGAACGGACAGCCCGTTTCGCCGGCGGCCGAAACGATCGAGCCCGGGATTTCTGTCAGCGGGCCGTCTCGATAATGGAAATCGTTCTTCAGCCGCGGCGAGGCGGAAAGCAGGCCCCGTGTATACGGATGAAGCGGATCGTTGAAGAGCTCGTCCGGCAAGGCCTGCTCCACCTTGCGGCCGGCATACATGACGACGACCTTGTCGGCCCATTGCGCCACCACGCCGAGATCATGGGTGATGAGAACGACCGCCATCTGCAATTCCCGCCGCAACGTGTCGAGCAGATCGAGCACCTGCGCCTGAATGGTGACGTCGAGGGCTGTTGTCGGCTCGTCGGCAATCAGGAGCTTCGGTTTGCAGGCAACCGCCATGGCGATCATCACGCGCTGGCGCATACCGCCGGAGAGCTGATGCGGATAATCGTCCACGCGCTTTTCCGGCGCGGGGATGCGCACGAGCTGCAGAAGTTCGATCGCCCGCTGGCGCGCCACCTTGCCCGACAGCTTTTCATGCACCTTCAGCACCTCGGCGATCTGGCGGCCGACGGTCATCACCGGATTGAGCGACGTCATCGGCTCCTGGAAGATCATGCCAATCTCGCTGCCGCGCAGGTTGCGCATCGCGCGCGCGTCGAGACGCAGAAAGTCCCGGCCGCCGAAGGCGATGCGCCCGCTGGTCACCCTGGCGGCGCGGGGCAGAAGCTGCATCAGCGCCAGCGCGGTCAGTGATTTTCCGGAACCGGATTCCCCGACGATCGCCAGCGTCTCGCCCTGCCCGACTTCGAAGGAGAGGTTGCGGACGGGCTCGGCGCGCGGAAAGCGGATCGTGAGATTGTCGACGTGAAGCAGCGCAGCCATGTCTAGTGTTCCTGGGAAAAGAGCGGGTTCAGGGCGTCGTTGAGCCCGTCGCCGATCAGGTTGAGCGCCAGCACCGTGAAGACGATCGCAAGCCCCGGCAGCGCGGTCAGATACCAGGCGGTGCGCACAAGTTCGCGGCCCGTCCCGATCATCGAACCCCAGCTCACCACATTGGGATCGCCGAGGCCCATGAAGGATAGAGCCGATTCCATCAGGATCGCAGTCGCCACCATGACCGACGAGGTGACGATGATCGGCGGCAGCGCATTCGGGAGGATTTCGCGAAAGATGATGCGCGCGTGGCCAAAGCCGAGACTGCGCGCCGCCATGACGAAATCCTTTTCGCGGATGGCGCGGAATTCGGCCCGCGTCAGCCGCGCCACGGTCGGCCAGGAAATGACGGCGATTGCCAGCGTCACCGTCGTGGCCGAGGGCTGGGCGATCGCCACGAGCACGACCAGCAGCACGAAACTCGGCAGGGTTTGGAAGATTTCGATGAGCCGGACGAGCACATCGTCGATCCAGCCGCCGAAATAACCGGCGATCGATCCGACCACGACGCCGAACGTCAGGCCCAGGGCCGTCGCGGTGAGGCCGACGAAAAGCGAGATGCGCGAGCCGTGCAGGATGCCGGCAAGCACGTCACGGCCGAGCGAGTCCGTGCCGAGCGGAAAAGCCGGGTTCTGGCCCGGCCAGAGGAAGGGGCGCCCGACCATGGAAAGCGGGTCGTCCGGATACAGTATCGGCGCAAGGAAAGCGACGATGATCACCAGAGCCAGGAAACCCGTGCCAAGCAGCGCATTGGGGTTGGAGAGAAAGACTTTTAGCGCCCGGCGGCCATTGGTCACGGCGACGGCCGCACTTTGCTTCGACCGGGCATCCGGCGCCTTCATGTTCGACCAGGCCGCTCCATCTGTCGGGACAGGAGAAGTCGATAGTTCGGCTTCGACGGAAGCGGTGCGGCGCTCGCGTGCAATGCCGCGGACCGCTGCGATATCGGTGGTGGACATCAGCGGGCTCCAATACGGGGGTCGAGCCATGCGTGGACAAGATCCACGACGGCGTTGGCGATGATGACGAGAAGCGAGGAGAGCAGGAGAATGCCGAGCAGCACGGTGAAGTCGCGGCCCATCACGGCCTCGAAGGCGAGCCGACCAAGGCCCGGCCAGCTATAGACCGTCTCCACCACGACGGCGCCGCCAAGCATGCCGCCGATATGCATGCCGGCCATGGTGGTAATTGGAATGAGCGCGTTGCGCAGGATATGGCGCGCCGTCACGCTGAAGGGGGTGAGACCCTTGGCATAGGCCGTTCGCACGAAATCCTGGTTCTTGACCTCGAGCATGGAGGCCCGTGTCAGCCGCGCGTAGATAGCGACATAAAAGAGGGCAAGCGACGTCGCTGGCAGCACCATGTAACGCGCCTTGTCGACCAGGGCGGCCCAGCCTGTGAGCCTCGAACCGATCGTGCCCGCGCCGCCGCTCGGCAGCCAGCCGAGCGTTACGGAGAAGAGCACGATCAGCATCAGGCCGATCCAGAAACTCGGTATCGAATAGAAGAGCAACGAGAAGACAGACAGCAGCCGGTCGGGGATTCGGCCGGCAAATGTCGCCATCAGCGAGCCGAGAGCGACGCCGAGCAGGATAGCGATCACAAGCGCAACCGCCATCAGGGTCAACGTACCCGGCAGGCGCTGGGCGATCAGATCGGCCACCGGCATGCCGTAACGCGGCGAAAAGCCAAGGCTGAAATGAACAAGATTGTTCAGGTAATGCCCCAGTTGCACGAGCACGGGATTATCGAGGCCGAACCGCGTCCGCAGCGCGGCCATGGTTTCTTCGGTCGCCGATCCCGCCTCGCCGGCCATCACGTCCGCAGCATCGCCGGGCGCAAGCTGCAGCAGGAAGAAGTTCAGGATGACGATTCCGAGCATCGTCGGAATGGCTTGCAGCAACGTGCGCCGCAGCGTTCGTCCAATTCTTACCAATGCCGGCATGGATGTCGTCTCTTCGTTTGTGACGGCCGCCGGATACGAACCGGAACCGACCCGGTTATGCTTTTCAGCGGCACTTCATGATTTATAGTTGACTAAATCCATAGGCTTTGTCAAATCTGATTTAGGTAAATACGACCCGATAATCAGCCAAAACAGAAATCAGGTTTCGTCACAAAGCTGAATCCGGACGCGTAAAACAATAAACTTCCAATATTTGTCGCTAATGGGCAAGAACGAACTCCGCTTCGACAATCGCTTGGAAAAGACTTCCAGAAGACAGACGAGGAGTAGGTGATGACGCTCAAGAATACGATTTCGGAAATCTGGTATACGCGTTGTCCCGTGCCGACCCCTGTCGGTTTGGCGACGCAGCTCGGCCTGCTCGACGAGGCCTTCGCTCGGGAAGGCATAACGCTCAATTCGATCATCGACAGCAAAGACCGAACCATAAGGTCGAGCCATTTCAATCATCACCTCAGCTATTCCTTCCGCCATGGCGGCAATGTTCCGCCGATCCGCGCGCGGTCGGAAGGCAACCCCACCCGCCTCGTCGGCATCACCTGGACCGACGAATTCCAGGCGATCGTCACCCTGCCGGACGGCGGCATCCGAACGACGCGGGATCTCGTCGGCCGCCGATTCGGCGTCGCCCGCCGCCCGCCCGGCATTGTCGATTTCATGGCCGCGACGGCGCTGAAGGGCCTCGTCTCGGCTCTCTCGCTCGAAGGGCTGTCGCATGAGGATGTCGAGATCGTCGACATTCCGCTTGCCGATTCGGTCCTCGATAACCGCGAGGGCCCGCATCTCTACGGCTTGCGCAACCGCCAGGCCTATGGGCCGGAAATGGCGGCGCTGCTGCGCGGCGAAGTCGATGCCATCTATGTCAAGGGCACGGCGGGCATCGCCATCGCCAATCTCTTCGCAGTCCATACCGTCACCGAATTCGGTTTCCACCCCGACCCCAGGATCCGCATCAACTCCGGTTCGCCGCGCATCCTGACCGTCGACGAAAAACTGGCGGAAGACCGGCCGGATCTCGTCGCCAAGCTGATCGGCACCCTGCAGCAGGCGAGTGCCTGGGCGGAGAACCACCCGGATGAGGTCCGCCGCTTCGTCGCCCGCGAGGTGGGAGCATCGGAAGAGGTGGTCGCCGCCGCCAACGGTCCGGAACTCCATAAACATCTGGGTATCGGGCTCGAACCGGAACTGGTCGACGCGATCGGCCACTACAAGGATTTCCTGCACGACTGGGGTTTTCTGGCGGCAAACTTCGATATCGAGGCCTGGGTCGATCGCCGTCCCTGGTCGGCCCTCGAAACTCGTGCCGTCGCCTGATCGGAGGACCGATGACTCACGCCACCGATTTTGCACCCGTCATTTCCAAGGCCGTGGAACTGGGAAAGCGTTTCGCACTGACGGCGCGGCACTATGACGAGAGCGGCGAATTCCCCTTCGCCAATTTCGACGCCCTCTACGAGGCCGGTCTGCTCGGTCTCGTGACGTCGGTCGAACATGGCGGCCTCGGCGGCGGCCTGAGCGAAGCGTTGGCGGTCATCTCCGCAATCGCCCGTGGCGAACCTTCGACGGCGCTGGTGCTCTCGATGCATTATAACCAGCATTATTCCCTGCGCGCCTCCGGCAGATGTCCGGACCATCTCATCGAGCGCATCACTCGGGCCAACCGGGAAGGCGTGGCGCTGCTCAACGCCGCGCAGGTCGAACCACGCGTCGGCTCGCCATCGCACGGCACCTTGCCGGAGACCGTCGCCCGCAAGGTCGGGGAGACATGGCGGATCACCGGCCACAAGACCTATGCGACCGGCATACCGCTGCTGCGCTGGGTTTCGGTGCTCGCTGTAACCGACGAGCCGGAGCCGCGTCTCGGCTCTTTCCTGGTTCCGACCGCCGCTGCCGGAATCCGGGTCGAAAAAACCTGGAACGCCACCGGCATGCGCGCCACTAATAGCGACGACCTGATCCTCGACGACGTCGCCATTCCGCTCGAGGACGTCCTGGATATAGCACCGGCGCACGAAGGGCTGAAGCGCGACGAACGCTTGGGCGCCTGGTATTTCAGCCTCGTTCCGGCGATCTATGACGGCGCCGCGCGCGGGGCGCGCGATTGGCTCGTCGAATTCACCACGACACGGGCGCCGGCAAGCCTCGGCGCACCGCTTTCCACCGTACCGCGCATCCAGGACGGCCTGGGCCAGATCGAAGTCTGGCTCACCGCCAATCGCCGGCTGCTCAGATCGATCGCCGAAGATTTCGACGCCGGACGCCCATTCGGCCCCGATGCGGCGGCGGTCAAGCATATCGTCATGGAAAACGCCATTGCCGTCACGACGCTCGCGTTGGAGCTCGGCGGCAATCCCGGCATCAGCCGCGACAATCCTCTCGAGCGCCATCACCGCGACGCGCTTTCCGGCAAGGCGCACGCGCCGCAGAACAATCTTGTCCGCACCATGCTCGCCAAGGCGGCATTCGGCCGACACGCGGCGACACCCGCCGCGCCGCTCGAACCGGTTCCTGTGCGCACGCATCATCAACCCCACCTCGCCGTTGTCGGCCGCAGCTAGGAGACCCGCGATGTCCTCCCTCGATTCCGTCTGGTACACGCGCTGCCCGGCGCCGACGCCGCTGTCGATCGCCCACCAGCTCGGTTGGATCGACCGACAGTTCCAAGCCTACGGGGTTGCGGTCCGCTCCATTCGCGACAGCAAGGATCCGGCTGTGCGCCAGAGCCATTTCACCCATGCTCTCGATTATTCCTTCCGCCAGGGCGGCAATATTCCGCCGATCTGGGCGCGCTCCGGCGGCCGGGAAACCCGCGTGGTGGGCATCACAACCACGGACGAATTCCAGGCGATCATTGCCCTTCCCTCTTCCGGCATCGGCAAGGGTTCTGATCTGAAGGGCCGCCGGATCGGCGTGCCGCGTAAGCCGCATGAGAAAATCGTCGACTTCCAGCGCGCCACCGCGCTGAAGGGCATCGTCTCGGCCCTTTCTCTCGAAGGATTGAGCCATGACGACGTCGAGCTCGTCTATCTCGACAGCACCGAGGCCAGCCTGATCGAGCGGGGCAACGCCGCCTTTCTCGGCCTGAAGCGGCGCTATCCCTATGGCGACGAGCTTCTGGCGCTGGCACGCGGGCAGATCGATGCCTTTTTCGTCAAGGGCGGCGAAGGCATCGTGCTCGCCAACCAGATCGGTGCGGTCGTCGTCTCGGAATTCGGCTTTCATCCGGACCCGAAGATTCGCATCAACAACGGCACGCCGCGGCCGCTGACGGTGGACGCACGCTTCCTCGACGACTATTTCGAGCTCGTCACCGAGCTCGTCGCAACGGTCGGACGCGTCGCGGACTGGGCCCGAGCCCATCCCGACGACGCGGTGCGGCTGATCGCCAACGAGATCGGCGTCGGCGAGGACGCGATCTGGGCGGCGAACGGCCCGGATGTGCATAAGCACCTCGAACTCACCCTCGAAGAAGACCAGGTCGAGGCCTTCGATCATTTCAAGGACTTCCTCTTGGAATGGGGGTTCATCCCGAGCGAGTTCGACGTTTTCTCCTGGATCGAGCGAGGACCGCTTGACGCCGCCGCCCGGAAGGCCGCCGCATGAGTCGATCTCCGACCCTCGTCACCGGCGCCACCGGCAGGCTGGGGCGACTTGTCGTCGAGCGGCTGGTCGCGCTTCGCCAACCAGTCCGCGTCTTCACGCGCCGGCCGGACGCGGCGCGCAAGCTCTTCGGCCCGGAGATCGAGATCGCCGCCGGGGATTATGCCGATCGCGTCTCCGTCGCAGCGGCGGTGCGCGGTGCCGTCAGTCTTCTGCTGCTGTCGCCGATCAGCCGGACGCTCGCTTCCGACCAGATCGCGGTTGCCGATGCGGCAGCGGCAGCGGGTATCGGCCGTATCGTCAAGATCTCGGGCTCGGACTGGACGATCGAACCGTCAGGCAATTCCATCTCGGGCGACGCCCATGCGGGCGTCGAGCGCCACCTTCAAACGCTTGCCGTCGAGCATGTGTCGCTGCGCCCCAATGCGTGGATGCAGGTATCGCTCGCCAATGCAATAGGACAGGTCCTCGCCGGAAATCCGCTCTTTGCGGCCAATCCGGACGCCGGCATTGGTTATATCGATGCGCGCGACATTGCCGATGTCGCGACCGATCAGTTGCTTGCCGATAAGGTCGCCGGAGAAACGCTGAAGCTCACAGGCCCGTCGGCGGTGACAGCCCGCACGATTGCAGCCCTGCTTGCTGTTGCATTGAAGCGGCCGGTCGCGTTGAGAGAGAGGCCTTTGGTCGCCGCCCCCTTGGACGCCGACATCGAACATCGCGCCGTCGCGCAATTTGCGGCGTTGATTGCCGCCGGCCGCGCCGCAACGACAACCGATGTCGTCGCGACCATTCTCGGGCGGCCCGCGCGCAGCGTCGAAGCCTTCATCTCCGAATTTCTTGTCGCCGAGGCGGCACTCGCCGGGTAAGTCCATGAGCATTCCCTTCGTCGACATCGCCATCATCGGCGCAGGCCCGGGCGGCCTGGCGCTCGCCCAGGGGCTGAAGAAGAACGGCATCGATGCCGTCGTCTTCGAACGCGACCCGGTGCGCGCCGATTACGTCCAAGGCTTCCGCATGCGCATCCGCCAGCGCGGCATCGCCGCGCTCGAAGCCAATCTGCCGCCGCATCTCTTCCAGGCCTTCCTCGATACGCTCGGCATCGCTCCGACGGAAAACCTCATCCTCGACGAGCGATTCAACCGGCTGGAGAATGCCGGCTGGGGAAGCGGCGAGCCGGAAGACACGCATATCGAGAAATCCGTGAGCCGCATTACGCTGAGGCAGATCCTGCTCTCCGGGCTGGAGGGGATCTTTCAGACCGGCAAGCATTTTCAGCGCTACGAAATCCTCCCGGACGATACGGTTCTTGCCCATTTCGCCGATGGTTCGGCTATCCGCGCCAACCTGCTGGTCGGCGCCGACGGCGCCGGATCAGCGGTCCGCCGCCAGCTTCTGCCGGAACTGAAAAGCGTCGACACCGGTGTGCGCCGGCTGGCGGGCAAGATAACGCTCGGCGATGCGGCACGGCACGGCATCTCTCCGCTACTGACCGACTTCAACATCAATATCCGTTCCACCACCGGCCGCAGCCTGATGATCACCAGCCACCGGGTCGATCCGGCAGCCTACGCCCGGCATGGCCTGATCGGCGCGGAGGACCTGACGCACCGCGACATCCCCGGTTTTCATTTCAACAACACGACGAGCTACACCTGGTGGAACACTGCCTACGACACGGATGAGCTGGGGCCGGACGACGTCCTGGAAACGCTCGACGGAGCCGCGTTGCTTCGGGCGCTGCTCGCCCGGATCGGTGATTGGGACGAGCGCATCCTGAAACTTGTCCGTCATACCGATCCCTCGACGGTCGCCTTGCTGAAGGTCCGGACCTCGACGCCGGGAGCAGTCTGGCAGAGCGGCCCGGTGACGCTGCTCGGCGACGCCATTCATGCCATGACCTATTTTCGCGCGCTCGGCGGCAATACGGCGCTCTACGATACCGGGCTTCTCGTTCCCCAGATCGTTGCTGCGCGTCGCCACGGCAAGCCGCTGCTCGCCGCCGTCCACGATTATGAGAACGCCATGCGCGAACACGGCTATGAAGCCGTGCGCTCCTCGCTTTCGGCCATGCAGCGCAATGTCGGCGCCGGCCGGCCGCTGAAAGCCCTCATTGCTTCGCAATAACCCTTGAAAGACACGATCATGTCCATTGTCCTCTTCGGAGCCTCCGGAAATATCGGCAGCAATATTTTACAGGAAGCGCTGTTGCGCGACCATCGCGTCACCGCCGTCACCCACTCCTCCGATCTGGCGCCCGCGGCGGGCGTAACGGCGCTCAAGGCCGATATCGCCAACGAGGACGATGTGACCAGGATCGTCTCCGGGCATGATGCGGTGATCAGCGCCTATAGCCCCGGTCTGCGCCGTCACTCGGCGGAAGAGGCGGCCGAGCTGATCCGCAAGGCGCACGACGCCCTGTTTGCCGGCGTCAAAAGGTCGGGGGTTCGGCGCATCATCATCGTCGGCGGCGTGGGCAGCCTGGAAGCGAGCCCAGGTGTGGATGTCGTCGACAGCGATTTCTATCCTGCCGAACACAAGGCCCATACGCTGCGCAATCGCGAGATCCTGCGCAGCCTGAAACGCGGCGAGCACGATCTCGACTGGACTTACGCCTCGCCGCCGCTCGCCATCAAGGCCGGCGAGCGCACCGGAAAATTCCGGCTCGGCGAAGACAGGCTGCTGCGCGACGAGGCCGGTGAAAGCCGCATCACCGAGGCCGATTTCGCCATCGCCATCCTCGATGAACTCGAAAGGGCGCAGTTTATCCGTCGCCGTTTCACCGCGGCTTATTGAAGGCCGCAACTTCCGCCGGAGGCGGCGGTGAGAACGCCCTCGTCGAACAAGGACATACAGACGCATGACCAGTCCAGCCCGAACACTCAACCTCAATGTCGGCATCAACACGACCGGCTATCTTCCCAATGCGTGGAAATACAGGACCGGCACCCGCCACGACATCAACGACCCCGACTATTATCGCCGGCTGACCGAGCTTGCGCATAAAGGCCTGTTCGACGCGGTGTTCTTTTCCGACCATCCGGCATTGATGACCGATCCGAACAGTCGGCCCTTCCACACGATCGACCCGCTGATCCTCTGCTCGGCGCTCGCAGCGCAAGTGCCCGATATCGGCTTCGTGGCAACGATGTCCTCGACCTACAATTCGCCTTTCAACCTGGCGCGGCGCACCCAATCGGCCGATATTATTTCCGGGGGGCGGATGATCATCAACATCGTTTCGTCCTTCAACCCGAACGTCGCCGCCAATTTTGGATCAGCACCCCTGCCGCCCCGTAACGAGCGTTATGCCAAGGCCTCCGAATTCCTCGACGTCGCCAAGAAACTCTGGTCGAGCTGGGATCCCTCGCGCGAAAACGAGATTCCCGAAAACCTGTTCTGGGATGCGGCAAGCGCGCATGCGATCGATCACGCCGGCGACTATTTCAACGTCAAGGGACCGCTCAACGTTCCGCGCGGCCCGCAGGGACATCCGGTGCTGGCGCAGGCGGGCGCATCCGACGGCGGCATCGATCTTGCCGCGCGTCACGGCGAGATCATCTATTGCAACATCTTGTCGCAGCCGGCCGGGCAGGCCTTCGGCAGGAAGGTCAAGGACCGCGCCGCCGCGCTCGGACGCGATCCTTCCGGCATCCGCATCGTGCCGGGGCTGGTGGTCATCCTTGGCGAAAGCCGCGAGGAAGCGCTACGCAAACACGAACTCTTCAGCGGCGCCGGCTCCGAAGACGGGCTGATCGCCCGCTTCGTCAGGGACAATGGGATCGATCCGGATGGCTTCGATCCGGACGCAGTGCTGGAGGCGGAACACTTCATTCCCGATCAGAACCGCCTGCTGGCGGTCGGCATGGGGCTCGGTCTCGCGGACCTGCTCACCCACGAGAAACTCACGGCCCGCCAGGCGGTCCGCCGCTCGGAAGGGCATCACCGGCTGCTGCTCGGAACACCGGAGGAGGTGGCCGACGGCATTATCGACCTCTGGGCGGATGGCACGGTCGACGGCTACACGCTGCAGCCGCCGCGCGCGCCTGACGACATCGAGGAATTCATTGAGAAGGTGGTGCCGATCCTCCAGGATCGCGGCGTCTATCGCACCGCATATGAGGGAAAGACGGTTCGCGACCGTTACGGCTTGCCCTACCCCGCCTGAAGGTCTCGACATCGCCGGCATGAGGGTCGGAGCGCTGGGTTCAGGCGACCTCGCTGCTCCGGTCGAAAGGCGTGATGATCTTGCGATTGCCCACGGGGGCCGGCTTCCGGCCGGATACCGCAAATTCGCCGACAACGCGGTCATGGTAGATGCGGGGATTGTGGGAGGTGATGGTGCGGGCATTGCGCCAGTGACGGTCGAGGGCGGTTGCGCGTTTGGCGGCGGAGGCCCCGAGAGCATCAAACAGCACCGTCGTCGCCTCGAGGATCAGCTTGGAGATCACCGTCACGGACTGGCTGGTTTCGATATCAGCAATCAGATGAGCGTCCGTTTCATCAGGCGTGACCCCTGATATATTGGCTTCGTACGATCGCTGGAGCGCTTCGGCGACGTTCAGCACGATCGCGCCCGCGGCATAGGCCGGTCCCTTGACGCGGCCGACCACCTCCAGCACCTGCGGATCTTCCGCACTCGTCTTGCCGTTTCCGCGCGGATATATCCGCGCCCGCGCACCGACGTGACGGGCAAGCTCCGTCGCCGCGGCTCGTCCGATGCCGGCAAGGCTTGCGAGATGGACGAGCTGAAAGAACGCCTGCGTGTAAGGAAACCGCGCGGCATTTGGCTTGATGTGAAAGGGCTCCAACTTGACGTTGTCGAACCTTGCCGTGCCGCTGCCGCTCATCGCTTGGCCGAAACCATCCCAATCGTCGAAAATTTCGACACCCGGTGCAGACGTTGGCACCAGAGCCGCGATGGGCGCGCCCGATGCGTCGACTGCGCCGAGATTGATCCAATCGGCATAGAGCGAGCCCGTCGTATAGAATTTGGCGCCGTTGAGGCGATATTCGTTCGCCTCGCGCACGATGGTCGTGGAGTAGTCGCCGACATTGCCGGTCAGCTCTGAAAATCCACTGCCGATCATTTCGCCCCTGCCGAGACGAACAAGCCAATCGTCCCGCCATTTGTCCTTCGGGGCATTGAGAAGGTCCTCGGTAAATCCCTGATGGCTCCGGAATATATTGGTAATATTGGGATCGGCCGCCGACAGCTCGATCAGCAGCGCGAACAATTCCGGCAGGGTGACTTCGCTTCCTCCGTGATGAGCCGGAACACGCAAGGCGCCGAAGCCCGCCTCCCGAAGCCATCGAACCTCCTCGAAGGGCAGGCGCCTCTCCTGATCGCGCTCGATTGCATTCTCGCCGATCTGCTTGAAAAGCGGGCGAAACCGCCCCGCAATTTCCTCATATCGCGCCGACGGCCCGCGGCCCCAGCCTTCATCAATCCTTGTCATGAAGATATCCTTTGGAGATTGTCCGGGAAAATCGACCGGCATTTGATATTGGCCCGCATCGAGAACCTATGAGAGAGATCGGCTGAAGGTAAGTAGCAATAATCTACAAATTTAGTAGATTATAAAATCGATTTTTCGTTTCCGGCTCATTTCCGCATGCTGCGCCTTCGCCACTCGACGCAGGCTCCGGTAGATTTCAAAATCGACAGCAAGGAGCCGAACCATGAGCCAGAGAACCATTTCCCACGATACGTTTCGCAATTGGCTCGCGGATGGAGAAGAACTGGCGGTGCTCGACATCCGCGATCCCAGTGTCGTCGGCTACGCCTCTCCGCTTTTTGCGACCAATCTCTCCGCGGAACGGGTGGTAGGGGAAATCGGTCTTTTCGTGCCACGCAAGGCCGTTCGCACCGTGCTTGCCGATGCCGGCGACGGCGCTGCCTCCCGTGTAGCCGGCGAGCTTGGCGCAGCTGGCTGGCCGAGCGTCTTTGCCCTCGAAGGCGGAATTCCGGCCTGGACGGCGGAAGGCAATGGCGCGCCGCTGCCGACATTCGACATACCGGGCGTCGACTTTACGCTCGCCGTCCAGAAGGAAAGGAATACGCCGGCCATTTCGGCCGATGAACTGAAGCAGCTGCGCGATGCCGGCGAAGACGTCGTCGTCATCGATACCCGCACCGTTCCCGAATTCGCGCGCGAGCATGTGCCCGGAGCCGTAAGCGTGCCGGGAGCGGAACTGGTGCTGCGTTTCAAGGACGTCGTTTCATCCGAAAAGACCCGGGTGGTCGTCTCCTGCGCCGGCCTGCCGCGCGCCATTCTCGGCGCGCAGACGCTGATTGACGCGAAGGTTCCCAATCCGGTTTCCTATCTTCACGAAGGCACCAAGGGCTGGACGGCGGCTGGTCTCGATCTCGAAACCGGCAAGACGCGGATCTATGACGAAGCCAGCAAGAGCGCGCTCGCTTTCGCCCACCGCCATATTCAGGCGCTGAGCAGCGGCGATCATTTCCCCGAAATCGACGTTGCGACGGCCAGAACATGGGCGGCTGATCCCGACCGCACAACCTATCTGCTGGATGTAAGGACGCCCGAGGAGTTCGAACGCGGACACCTCGACGGCACCTTGTCGTCCGAAGGCGGGCAGTTGCTCGGCGTAGCTTATCGCACGATCGCCGTGCGCGGCGCACGCGTCGTCCTCGTCGACGACCTGCTCGGCGTCCGCGCCCGCACCGTGGCCCATTGGCTGCAACGGCGCGGGTACGAGATCGCCATCCTGCTCATCGATTTTGAGGGCAGCAGGCTCAGTGAAGTGGCCTGACCGAAGCCCGCCCAATATCGCGACGATAGCGCAGAAACGAGGTGTGGTGATGAAACAGGTTATCGAATATGCCGGCATGCCGGTGGGCATCGTCGTCCCCGACAAGGATCATCTCAAATTCATCGCGGTCAAGTTTCATGTCCACGATT
The DNA here is from genome assembly GCF_041357635.1 of Sinorhizobium sp. CB7. Classification (NCBI taxonomy): domain Bacteria; kingdom Pseudomonadati; phylum Pseudomonadota; class Alphaproteobacteria; order Hyphomicrobiales; family Rhizobiaceae; genus Sinorhizobium; species Sinorhizobium sp. CB7. The sequence goes on along the minus strand of NZ_JAULLL010000011.1, from coordinate 51,565 downwards.
TAGACGGACAGCTTTTTGCTTCGCCCTCCGAAGTGTTGCACGCCATCCACCGCATGATGTCCGAGCACCCGCCCCTTTCCAGGCGGGTTGCTTAGCCGGGAGAGATTGATGGGCAGGCTGCACCGCTTCTTTCGGCTGTCGGAACGCCGCAAAGACCTCGAAACCATGCTTCTTATCCACGAATATCGGGCGTTGCTGGTGGATGATCAGATCGACGATGGGAGTGAAACGGAGCTGAGAACAAAGCTTGGCGAAGTTTCAGATGAGCTTCTGTCGCTCTGGCATCGCCCTACCCGCCGCAACACCGCCTGACTTCGCGGCGACGGCGGCACAAGGCCCCCCGCGTCCGGAGCCTATTCTCTTGAGGAACTCGGAACCGGCTGGCTCTGAGTACAGGCCGCCATCGCCGGTCAACCCACGCTTGCAAACGAGATCAGCTCAGACGTGCCCATCATCGGCTGGCGATTGCGTCGGCCTTAAGCCGATTTCCGGGCCCAAAAACTATCCTTCGGCAAGACATAAGGAGGCAGTTCAAGATTCGACCGGAAGTCGCCACCAATATAATCCGTGTCGATGATCGAACGGCGCCGGAGTTCCGGCAGCAGTCCGTTGACCAGGAGGTCCTCTTGTTCGGGATTGCCGAAACCGTGCAGCGAAAGCACGTCGAGAATGCCGTGGCGGTAGCGCTCCTCGATAGCGTCGGCCAATTGTTCCGGCGTGCCGGCCACCGACCAGTGGCCGGTTTCTTGCGCCTGAATGATCAATTCGCGAAGCGTCAGGCCCTGCTGCGCATAGCGGCGGAAGACTTCGACGCGACCGCGCCGGCGATTGATGCTGGTGACTTCGGGTAGAAGCGTTTCAGGCAGCGGCTCGTCGAGCGGCAGTTCCGACAGGTCGAGCTCGCCGCCGAGCATGTCCGAGAGCTTCAGACGGCCTTGTTCATAATCGATGCGTTCGTGCTTTTCTTTCAGCCGTCGGGCAACGTCCGCATCACTCTCGCCGATCACCGAATGGAACGAATTCATGATGAAAGGCAGGCCTTCCGCGCGACCGAAAGCCGTCGCCCGCCGGCGAAGCTCGGTCGCGAAAGCGACCGCATCCCCAAGCTTCGGCTGTGAGGTATAGACGACCTCCGCGTAACGCGCGCCGACCGTGACGCCCGCCTCGGACTGGCCAGCCTGGAACTGCACCGGGCGTCCCTGCGGCAATGGAGCCACGTTCAGAGGGCCCTGAACGTCGAAATGTTTGCCCCGGTAGTCGACACGATGAAATTTATGGTGATCGATGGCAATGGCGCCTGATGGCCGGCGCTGCACAGCATCCCGCTCGTTGGAATCGTAGAGCGCGTTGATGACCTCGATGAATTCGGCCGCGCGCTCGTACCGCTCTTCGGGGCTTGGCAGTTGCTCGCCGAAATTCTCCTCGCCGATGGACGACGTCACCGCGTTCCAACCGGCGCGTCCACTGCTTGCGTGGTCGAGCGTGCCGATTTGTCTCGCCAGATTGTATGGGTGGTGGAAGGTCGTGGAAACGGTGGCGATCAGGCCGATCTGCAACGTCACCTGGCTGAGCGCCGACAGGACGACGATAGGTTCCTGAATGCCGGCCGTTCCGACGAGACCGGCAGGATCGATATGCAGCACATCGGCCGTGAAAAGGCCGGTGATCTTTTCGGCCTCTGCCTTGCGTGCGAGCTGGACAGCCCGGGCGATACCGGTCGTCGGTGTCGGATCGTTCGAGGCCGAGATCACACTGCCTGCGCCGGTAAGGGTCTTCAGACGCCGGGGACGGTTGGAACCCATGATGAAATCCTCCGATGGAATGAACTGATATATTGTTTTCCGATTTGCCGATCGTCAGCGTCAGGCCAGAGCCGGGACCGCTTCGAGCAGCGCCTGGGTGTAGGTGTGACGAGGTGAGGAAAATACCTGCCCTACCTCGCCGGTTTCGACGACGCGACCGTCCTTCATCACCAGGACACGGTCGGTCAGGTGATGCACGATGCCGAGATCGTGGGAGATGAACAGGAGCGACGTGCCGGAGGCCGCCTGCAACTCCGCGAGAAGATCGAGGACCTGCGCCTGAACCGAGACGTCGAGAGCACTGACCGGTTCATCCGCCACCAAGAGCTTCGGCCGCGGAGCAAACGCCCTGGCAATTGCCACTCGCTGCCTCTGGCCGCCGGATAGTTCGCGCGGGAAGCGTTTGAGAAAAGCAGGTCCGAGCCGTACTGCATCGAGAACATCGAGCACGCGCTGCCTGCGCTCGGCCCCGTAGACGCCGACGGAATCGAGGCTTTCGCCGACGATCTTTTCGATCGTGTAGCGAGGATCGAAGGAGCTGAAAGCATCCTGCGCGATCAGCTGCATGCTGGCACGCTGCGGACGCCGTGCGGTTTCCGGCACGTTGCTCCATTGCCGCCCGCCGATCAGCACTGTTCCCTCGTCCGGCTCCAGCAGGCCAAGCACGATCTTGGCGACCGTGGTCTTGCCCGATCCGGACTCGCCGACGATGCCGAGCGCCTCACCGGCAGCGAGCGAGAAGGAGACGTCGTTGACGACGGTCGAACCGCCGTTGCCGCCATAACGCTTGACCAGACCGTGGGCCGTCAGAACATGGGTATCGTGGTCGATCCGCTTTTGCGGCAGCGGAATTCGATGACGCACAGAGATATCAGCTTCGATGATAGTCGATGTTTCGGGGCGAACGGGCTCGGCAGGTGCGGAGAGGCGGAAGCCTTTGGAGGCGACCGATGGCACTGCGTCCAGAAGCTGCCGCGTATAGGGATGTTCGGGCTGCCGCAAAAGTTTATCGGTCGGCCCCTCTTCGACGATCCGGCCGTCATTCATCACCAGCACCCGGTCGGCCAACCGGGACACCACGGCGAGGTCATGGCTAATGAGCAGTAACGTGTGCCCGGCCTTGCGACGCTCGGCAAGCAGGTCGAGGATCTGCTTCTGGACGGTAGCGTCGAGCGCCGTGGTGGGTTCGTCGGCAATCAGCAGCGACGGGCCACGAGCTATCGCGGTGGCGATCAGCGCACGCTGGCGCAGGCCACCGGACAGCTGATGCGGATATTGCCGCAGTCGACGCTCCGGATCTGGAATGCCGACCGATTTCAACAGGTGCTGACTTTCGCTGCCTGCGCTCTTACCGGCAAACAATCTCCGTCTTCCGAAAGCATCTGAAAGCTGCTGCTCGATCCGCCGCAGCGGATCGAGCGAGACAAGCGCGTCCTGAAGAACAAAGCCAATCCTTTCGCCGCGCAGCCGCCGCCAGTCTTTCTCGCGATGGCCCAGCACGCTTTCACCCGCGATATCGAACTGGTCGGCCCGGACTTTTGCCCCCGCACCGGCGAGCCCAATCAATGATCGCGCGGTCACCGATTTCCCGGAGCCGGATTCCCCGACTAGAGCGACGGTCTCACCTTCGCGGATTGCAAGATCGATGCCGCGCACGACGACATTCTCGTCCTCGTCGCGCGGGAAGGCGATCGACAGACTGCGGATTTCGATCAGCGGGCTCATACCGACCTCCTGCCTTCAAAGGCGAGCTGCCAGCGCTTGCCGAGGTATGTGATGGCGATGACGGTGAGAGTGATGGCAAGGCCGGGCCAGACGCCGATCCACCAGGCAACGCGCAGATAATTGCGCGCCTCCGCAAGCATCGCGCCCCATTCCGGCGCCGGCGGCTGTGGTCCCATGCCGAGAAAGCTCAAGCCCGCGGCCTGAATGATCGTCGATCCGAGCCCGATCGTCGCGAGGATCGGCACCTGCGCGATCGCATGCGGGAGTATGTGCCGGACGACCAGCACGATCCGGCTTAGGCCGAAGGTTCTTGCCTGTTCCACATAGCCGCTTTTGGCGATGACGAATGTCTGCGCCCGGACCACCCGGGCGAAGCGGGGGATGGACGCGACGCCGAGGGCAAAGACGAGATTGACGGTGCCGGGGCCGGTGAACGAAATCAGCACCAGGGCAAGGAGCAGATCCGGAAAGGACGAGATCACGTCGAGGAAACGCGAGATCACCTCGTCGATGATGCCGCGTGCCAGCCCGCAGGACAGGCCGAAAAGCGAGCCGACGAACGCGGAGATGGCGACTGCGCTGATCCCGATCAGGATCGAATACCGCGCACCATAAATCACCCGCGACAACACGTCCCGCCCGAGATGATCGGTGCCGAGCAGATGGGTCAGCGAAGGCGGCAATTGCGCCTGCAGAGGATCGGCGACGATGGGATCGGCCGAAGTCAGCGCCTGCGGCCAGATCGTCGCAACCGCCACCAACGCAAGGAAAAGTGCAGACAAAAAGGTGCCGGGACTGAGCTTGAAGGGTCGGATGCCCTGGTGGGACCCCTTCCTCTCGCTTTGGTCGATCGCGCCAAGAAGGGTCATGCCGCCCTCCCCTGGCTGTCGTTGCGCAGTCGCGGATCGAGGATGAGGTAGAGAACGTCGACCAGCGTGCTCATCGCCACGTAGATGAGCGCCGATAGGATGGCGACCGCCAGCACAATCGGAAGGTCGTGGGAAAGCACGGCATCGACAGTGATGCGCCCGAGCCCCGGCCGCCCAAAGACAGCCTCGGTGATGACCGCACCGGAAAGGAGGTTTCCGACCAGCCATCCCGCAAGCGTTACGGCCGGCAGAGCCGCATGCCTGAGGCCGTGACGCAGCTTCAGTACGAAGCTGCTCGCACCCCAGCTGCGCACGGTCAGGGCGAACGGCTCTTCAAGTGCCCGCTCCAACCCTTCGCGCAGAACCTGGCCCAGGACCGCGCCGAGCGGGAGGCCAAGGGCAAAGGCAGGCAGGACGAGCGCGGAGATGTTCCGATCGCCGGACACCGGAAACAGCTTCAGCGTGAAGGAAAAGACGAAGAGCAACAGGATGCCGAGCCAGAAGGAAGGGGTGGAAATCAGCGTCAGCTCCAACCCGCTGGCGATGGCGCGCGGCAACCACCTGCCCGCAGTGAGGATCGCGCTTGCCACCGCAAACAGGATGGCGACGACAAGGGCCGCGGCTGTGAGTTTCAGCGTCGGCAGCATCTGCGTGGCGACGAGGCCGGATATATCCGTCTGCAGGATGTAGGAGCGGCCGAAGTCGCCGTGCAGCACCCGCTCCAGATAGCTGAGGTATTGAGTGATCAGCGGTTGGTCGAGACCCCATTCGGCACGGATTGCCGCTTCCACCTCCGGCGTCCGGAGCTGCTCGCCGATCAACAAGCTGACGATGTCGCCCGGTGCGAGTTGGACGGCGATGAAGCTCAACGTCACCGCGGCCCAAAGCACCAGCAGGCCGGAGCCGATCCGCACCAGGATCTGGGACGTGAGCCCGCCACGCCGCCAGAGCCGGTGGCGGCTGAGGCGAACGGCAGGTGCCTGTTCGAAAACACTCGTGTTGTCGGCGGCCATGTCATCCACTCCTTCCCGCGGCAAACCCCGCGCGTTATCTCCATTCGGACGGATTATTCGGTGCGCCAGATATCGTAGGCGCCTTCCGGCAGTTGCTTGAAGGGACGAAACGAGATGCCCTTCACATAGGTCGCGGCCGCAACCTGGTCCTCCGGCTCGTAGAGCGGCAGAGCATAGGCCTGGTCGACGATCGCAAAACGCTGCAGCTTGGCGTAGAGCTCGAAACGCTTCTTGGCGTCGAGCGTCGCGGCGGCCTCGTTCAGCCATTGCGACAATTCCGGCGCGGCAGCCCGGCTGTAGTTGATCGTGCCACCCTTATCGATGGGCAGATAGTGATATTCGATGTCGATCGCATCGGTCGGCGTGTTGGAATTGGCAATCGAGCCAAACTGGCCGGTCTTGCGGCGGTCCGTGTAGGTGCCGGCATCGACGAACTTGATCGCGAGATCAATACCGGCCACCTGCCGAGCCTGCGCCTGCAGCGCCTGCAGCAGCACGTCTCGCTGGTCTCGCACCGTGGCCTGTGCCTGGATCACCTCGATCGTCAGCCGCTTGCCGTCCTTGGTGCGGAAACCCTCCGCGTCCCGCGCCGTCCAACCGGCTTCGTCCAGAAGCGCGTTCGCGACCTTCGGGTCGGCACCATAGGCTCCTTCGATGCTCTTGTCGTAGAATTGCGGATCGATGGGCGAGGTAATGCCCCAGGCGCGTGTCCTCTCCCCGCGATAGACGGCCTTCAGGACCGCATCGACGTCGATCGCCGCGACCAATGCCTTGCGCACCTTCACGTCCTGCGTCGGGCCCCATGTGACGTTCAGGAAGAGCGAATAGGGCGTGCCTGTGTTGAGCGCCGTCTGGTAGGTGAAATCGGCATTTTCCTTGAACAGCGCGGCATCATTCCCGGATATCCCCTCGATGACGTCGACCTGTCCCGATGTCAGCGCCCCGACGCGAACCGAGGATTCCGGCAGGAAACGATAGACGACCTCTTCCAGATAGGCTTTGCCCTGATGCGCGGCGGTCTTCGGCGCCCAGTCATAGGCGTCGTTCCTGACGAACTGGATCTCCTGGCCTTTCACATAGCGCTTCAGGATGAAGGGGCCGGTTCCGGCGATCTCCGGGCCACCAGACTTCAGTTGCGCCGAGGCGAAGGCCGCTGGCGACAGGATTTCAAGGCTCGCGACATAATCGAGGAACGGCGCATAGACATCCTTCAGGGTGAAGGAGACGGTCGACGCATCAACCGCCTTCAGCTCCGCGATCCGCGAAACGGGGCCGGCACTGACACTGCCCGAATAGGCCGCGTCCTTCAGGCGGGTGAAATTCGCAACGACCGCGTTGGCGTCGAATTTCTGGCCGTCGGAGAAGGTAATGCCGTCGCGCAGCTTGAACGTATAGGTCTTTCCGTCCTCGGAGATCGTGTAACCAGCCGCAAGCCACGGCGTGTAACCGCCGTCCGACGTGCGAGCCAGAAGCGATTCATAGGCGTTGCGCAGCAGAAGCTTGGTCTTGTCCTGGCCGTTGAGCTGCGGATTGAGCGTCGCCGGCTCCGTCTCGACGCCCCAGGTCAGCTTCCCGCCGCTTACTGGCTTGCCATCGTCTGCCAGCGAAAGACCCGGAAGGGCCGATGCGGCGAGGATCCCCATGCCCAGAGCAATCACCTGTCTGCGGTTCAGCATTCACATTCTCCATTGTTGATAGGGTTCGGACGACAGGGATCAGGCTTCCTGCTGAAGCCAGATGTCGTAGGCGTTTTCCGGCAAGCGCTTGAACGGACGGAAGCCGGCGCCCTTCACCTGGATGGATGCGGCGATCTGGTCGTCGGGCACATAGAGCGGCAGGCCCAGCGCCTGTTCGATCAGCGCATAACGCTGCAGCCTGGCGTAAACTTCGAAGCGCTTGCCGGCATCGAGCGTCGAGGCCGCTTCGTCCAGCCATGCGGATACTTCCGGTGCCTCGGTGCGGCTGTAGTTGATCGATCCGCCTTTGTCGCGCGGAAGATAGTGGAAATAAATCGTGACGCCGTTTTCCTGGGTCGTTGTAGAGTTTGGAATGATGCCGTACTGGCCATCCTTCTGGCGGACGGCATAGGTTCCGGCATCGACATATTGCAGGGAAAGATCGATGCCGGCGTTCTGGCGGGCCTGGGCCTGGGCCGCCTGCAGCACGATGTCGCGCTGGTCTCGGACCGTCGCCTGCGACTGCACGACCTCGATCGTCAGGCGCTTGCCGTTCTTGGTGCGGAAACCGTCGGCGTCCCTCGCCGTCCAACCCGCCTCGTCCAGCAACTGGTTGGCGACCTTGGGATCGAAACCGTAGCTGGCCTCGATGCTTTTGTCGTAGAAATCGGTATCGGCGGGCGTCAGGATGCCCCAGGCACGCTTGCGTTCTCCCCGGTAGACCGCCTTCAGGACTCCTTCAACATCGATCGCAGCCAGCACCGCCTTGCGCACCCTGACATCGGTCGTCGGGCCGTTGGTGATATTGAGGAACAGCGTATAGGGCGTGCCGGTATTGATCGCCGTCTGGTAGGTGAAATCCGGATTATCCTTGAACAAGCCAGCATCGTTGCCCGATATGCCTTCGATCACATGCACCTGGCCGGAGGTCAGCGCGCCGGTGCGGACAGCGGATTCAGGCAGGAAGCGATAGACGACCTCGTCCAGATAGGCTGGCCCCTGATGTCTCGCGTTGGCCGGCGCCCAGTTGTATTTCGGGTTCCTGACGAAACGGATTTCCTGGCCCTTGACATAGCGGTCGAGGATGAAGGGACCGGTTCCAGCGAGTTCCGGCCCTCCGGCCTTGAGCTGGGCCGACGCGAATGCCTTTGGCGACAGGATCTCGATGCCGGCGGCTCCATCCAGGAACGGCGAATAGACTTTGTTCAGCTTGAGAATCAGCGTGTACTCGTCGGCTGCGATCGCCTCCTTCACATGCGACACATACCCGGCGCTGATGCTTCCCGAATAAGTCGGCTCCTTCAGTTTGGTGAAGTTGAGCGCCACCGCCGCCGCGTTGAACTTCTCGCCGTCCGTGAACGTCACGTCGTCGCGCAGGATAAACGTATATTCGGTACCATCAGGCGATAACGAATAGCTCTTGGCGAGCCACGGAACGTAACCGCCGTCAGGGCTACGCGCCAGAAGCGACTCGTAGGCATTGCGGATGATCAGTTTTGCCTTGGCCTGTCCGTTCAGATGCGGGTTCAAAGTATTCGGTTCGGTCTCCACGCCCCAGGTCAGCGACCCGCCGCTCTTCGGCCGATCCGCTGCAAATGCGTCACTGGTTTTAGTACCCACAACTGCGAGGATGGCTGTCATGCCGGTTCCCGTCAGAAAGGTGCGTCTCTTGATCATGTCGCTTTTCCCAAATTGAATCGCGCCTAAGCGGCGATCGCCTTTCCCTGCGGCGCGAGATATTCGATTGTCTTCAGACGGTGGGCTCCATCGACGACGGGGCAGTCGATGACGAACTCGTCGATGCCGAAGCGCTGGTGCAGCCGTTGCAGCTCGGCACGCACACGCGCCGGGCCGCCGCGGATGACGAGCGGCAAACGTTCCTCGACCCGGTAGTTGGCCGCCCCGGCCTGGCGGGCGAACTCCGCTGCCTGTTCCTGGCTGCCGACATTGACGCCCTGCCCGTTTTCGACTTCGACGCGGAACCGCCGGTCGTTGGCCTTCAGGCTGTCGGCAGCCTGGTCGGTATCGGCAACCACGACGGCAACCGCCAGAAGCGCGTGAGCGCCGCCGGCGTCGCGATAGGCAGAAAATGCTGTGGAAATGGCCGTCTCGTCGCCATGGATGTGGCCGGCATAAACGAAGCCCCAGCCGAGGTTCGCCGCGAGCCGGGCGCTTTCGGTGCTGGCGCCGAGCAGGAAGCGGTCAGGGGCAACATCGGGCACCGGATAGGCGAGTAGGCTGTCGGCGTCGACCTCCACAGTCCCGCCAGACTTCAGAAAACGGTCGAGCTCCACCAGTTGGGCATCGAAGCTCGGCTTATGGGCAGGATCATAGCTACCCTGAAGGGCACGCGTCGAAAGCGGCAGGCCGCCGGGAGCCTTACCGACCCCGAGATCGACTCGACCGGGCGCAAGGGCTGACAAGAGATTGAAATTTTCCGCCACCTTGTAGGGGCTGTAATGCTGCAGCATCACCCCGCCGGAGCCGATACGGATGCTCGCAGTTTGGGCAAGCAAAAAACTAATGAGGATTTCAGGCGATGAACTGGCAAGGCCCGACGAATTATGGTGTTCTGCCACCCAGAAGCGCCTGAACCCAAGCGCCTCCGCCCTTTGGGCGAGCGCAAGGGTCCGCTGAAGCGCCCGCGAAGCTGGTTCGTCTCCATCGATCGGACTCTTGTCCAAAAAACTCAGCGCGTAACCCATGAGATCTCCTGCAACTGCTGTCGATGAAATCTATTGGTTGTATAGACAAATAATCGAGCAAGGATGTTTCTTTATTCAGTTGCACAATAAAAGATCATGCCGAGCCAACCGGTTGCGCACTGCGCCATGCTTGCGGGCGCAGTGAGGGCACGTCGCATCGGCTGACCAACGCCTGGACCCCTCTCGCGCTAAACGGAGACTGGGCATGGCGGACGCCATCATTCGATCGTCACTTCTGCATCCCGACGCGGAGCCCCTTATCGAGGGGCTGATCCTGGAATACGACGGTCGTTACGGCGCCGCGAGCCGACCTGGCGGGGCGCGCGGCGAGATCTATCGGTATCCGGAAGGGCTTTATGCGCCACCGCTCGGCGATTTCCTGCTACTGCGGCGCGACGGGCGCACGATCGCCGGCGGCGCCTTCATGAGCCACGATGACGAGACGGCAGAACTGAAGAGGATATGGACGGACCCCTCATTGCGCAGGCAGGGGCTTGCCGAGCGCATCGTTCTCGCGCTCGAAGTAAGCGCCGCAGAGCTAGGTTACACCCGCGTCTATCTTTCGACCGGATTTCGCCAGCCGGAAGCCGTGGCGCTCTATCTGAAGCTTGGATACCGGCCACTCTTCGACCCCGCCGCCGATCCGTCGCTCTATCGGTCCCTGCCCTTCGAAAAGCATATCGGGGCCAAGGCCGGCCTGACCGGAAGCCGGCCGATCTATCCGCCGGCCGCTTCGTTCGACGATGCGACGGCCAGGGTCAAGGCACTGAAGGCAGAACAGGAAGTGCGCATCCTCGAGCGCTTCCGCAGATACGCGGCCTCTGCGGCCTGATCCTCGATCGCGGAACAGGCCGAGCTGACGACAGCCATCTCACGACAATCCTATTCACAGGGTACGACATGACTTCCAAGACAGGTCTTTTTATCGGCATCGGCCTGGCGGCCGGCGACTACGGCCTCTTCAAGGTGGCCGAGGACCATCCCGCGCTGCTCGATCGGCTGGACCATAATGCGGACCTGATCACGCTCGAGGATGGCTACGCTCGGGCAGAGGGAGACGGACCCGACGCCATCCTGCTGGCCAACTGGCTCGGTTCGCGCACCCGCTTCGCCGGCCTGATCGCCGGTGCACCGTTGAATTTCCTGGAACCCTTCCATGTCTCCACGGCTATCGCCACGCTGGACTATGTGACCGAGGGCCGCGCCGGTCTTCTCGTCCAGTCGCTCAAGACAGACCGTGCCGCTGAGGCACGCCTGGCAACGGGATCGCTCAACGGCTTCCCCGGCCTCGGCGAGCAGGCACTCGCCCGGGATCTCGCGGAAGCAATCGACGTCATCCGGCGGCTCTGGGACAGTTAGGAAGACGATGCCGTGATCCGCGACAAGGAAAGCCAAAGGTTCATCGACGGCGCGAAGCTGCGCTACATCGACTTCAAGGGCGAAAATTTCAGCGTTCTTGGGCCATCGATCACGCCGCGACCGCCGCAGGGACAGCCGCTCGTCGCCTGCTCCATTGGACCAGAGGATGATCCCGCATCCGCCGTAGGCTCTGACGTTGTATTCCTGAATGGCTCGGCAGATCACATTTCGGCCCTGTCACGGGGAATTGTCGCGCGGTTTCCCTCCGCGCTACGCTTCGCCGACATCGAAGTCACCACTGCGGTCGAGTCGGATGGTCTGCTCCGGCAGGCCAGGCGATTCGACGACTTGGAGCTCGCCGGAATCCGCTTTGTCGTGACCGACCCCAAACGCGACCTGCAGCTCCTGCTCGAGCGGGTCATCCCGGCGCTCCAGGATACGGGCATCGCTGCGGCGACCAGCGGTACGACATTGCGGCAGCGCCTTGGCCTGCCCGCCGCGCGCAACCGCTACGTTGCTGCTGCGGCCTGATCTCTACAATTAGGATTTCACAGGATGTCTAAGAAACAGGTCATCATCGGAGCCCAGTTTCCGTGCGTCAACAATTTCACTGTCTGGAGCGATCCGCAGGCCGGCAGCCAAATCGCCTTCTCCTCATTCCGGCATTTCGCCGAAACGGTCGAGCGGGGCAAACTCGACTTTATCTTCCTGGCGGAAGGGCTTCGGGTGCGTGAACAAAAGGGACGTTTCCACGAGTTGGACGTCGTGGGTCGCCCGAATACGCTCGCCATCCTGACGGCACTGTCGGGCATCACCAGCAAGGTTGGGCTGATCGGTACGTTGACGACCACCTTCAACGAACCCTATGCGCTGGCGCGGCAGCTCGCCACGCTCGATGCGCTATCGGATGGCCGCGCCGGCTGGAACGTCGTCACCTCGCCCGGCGCCTTCACCGGCGCAAACTTCCGGCGCGGCGACCACCTACCCTTCGCGGAGCGCTACGAACGCGCCCGCGAATTCATCGACGTGGCAAGGACGATCTGGGAAAGCGGCGATTTCGCGCTTCGCTCGAAGCATTTCGACATAGCAGGGCGAACCGACTTGCCGCGATCGCCACAGGGCAGGCCGGTCATCGCCCAGGCGGGCGATTCCGATACCGGCCGCGAGCTTGCCGCAAGCCATGCCGACCTGATCTATTCGCGCCACGGGACATTGGAGGAAGGGCGGGTCTTCTATCGCGACGTCAAATCGAGGCTTTCGAAATACGGCAGGGATGGGAGCGACCTGAAGATCCTGCCCGGTGCCGCCTTCGTGCTCGGCGATAGCGAAGAGGACGCCCGCGAACGGCTTGCGGCGATCAGGCTGCAGCAGGTCAGTCCAAAGAACGCGATCGTGTTCCTGGAGCAGGTTTGGAACCGGGATCTCTCGGCCTATGACCCGGACGGCCCACTGCCGGAGATCGACCCGGACATCGTCTCCGTTGCCCTTTCGCAAGGACGCGCCAACCGGATCGACGACCGGCTTCAGACCGCCCGCACCTGGCGGGAGATCGCCGAACGCGACAAGCTCACCATCCGCCAACTGGTGATCAAGCTAACCGCCCGCCAGCATTTCGTCGGCACGCCGGAGACGGTCGCAAGCGAGATCAATCGCTATGTCCAGGAAGATGCCGCCGACGGTTTCGTCTTCGCACCGCATCTGACGCCCACCGGCTTCGACGAGTTCGTCGAAAAGGTCATTCCCCATCTCCAGGAGAGAGGCGTCTACCGCAGGGATTACCAGGAAGGCACGTTGCGCGGCCATCTCGGGCTGCGGCAGCTGCCTTAGGTGTGACGCATGACCAGGACCTCCGAATTTCTTTGGTACATTCCAAACGATACCCAGGCCGGCCATCGCGGTGATGCCGCCGTCGCCGATCACAACAGCCTTGAAACGCTGGTGAGCCACGCCAAGGCGCTGGAAGACAATGGCTGGCGCGGCGCCCTGATCGGCACCGGCTGGGGAAGGCCGGACACATTCACCGTGGCGACCGCCCTTTGTGCCCGCACCACCAGCTTTGAGCCCCTGATCGCCGTGCGGCCGGGCTACTGGCGTCCAGCCAACTTCGCTTCGGCTGCGGCAACGCTGGACCACCTCAGCCGTGGGCGGGTGCGCGTCAACGTCGTTTCCGGGCTGGACGACCTGGCCGCCTATGGCGACGAGGAAGGCGATCAGGCACAGCGCTATGGGCGCACGAAGGAGTTCATGCGGCTCACCCGCAGGCTTTGGACGGAAGAGAAGGTCACCTTCGAAGGCGAGCATTTTCGCGTGGCAGCATCGACCGTCCAACCCCGCACGGCGGTACGTGGCGACCGGCGTCATCCGGAGCTTTATTTCGGCGGCGCTTCGGAAGCCGCCGAACATGTCGCGGCAACGGAAGCGGACGTCCAGCTGTTTTGGGGCGAGCCGCTCGACGATATCGCGGCACGGATCGAGCGCCTCAGGAAGCTTAGTATTCGTCTCGATCGAGATCTCCCTCCGCTGCAATTTGGCCTTCGCGTCACCACCCTTGTGCGCGACACTGCTGAAGAGGCCTGGAAGGACGCAGAAGCAAAGGTGGCCAAGCTGGCCGCTGGCAAAAGCGGCAAATGGAGTGATCACCGCCAATCGATCGCCGTTGGACAACGACGCCTCTTTGATCTGCAAAGCCGAGGCGACGTGCTTGACGAAAACCTCTACACGGCTCCGGGCAAATTCGGTGCAGGCGGCGCCGGCACGACCTGGCTCGTCGGCTCTGCGGAAGAGGTCGCACGTGCCTTGCGCAAATATCGCGACCTTGGCATTTCCAAATTCATATTGTCAGACACGCCGTATCTTTCGGAGATCGTCAGGCAGGGGAAGACATTGCTTCCACTGCTGCGTTGACGACGAGGCTCATGGCAACGCTTTCGACCGGCCCAAATCCACATTTCATCCCGGTGCCCGGCAGAGACATTGCCGGGCAGATGGAAGATTCGATGATCTCCGGAGCTCGTCCGAATATCTGGTCGACGAGGCAGGAAATCCAATCTACGCGCGAAAGGAAGGAATGTCTTTCGGCTCAACCTTTTGCACCGCTATCGACCAGCAAGCCGATAACGGGGTCTGCCGGAGGCATACCGGCAGGCGCGCGAAGTTCTGCGGAAAGCGCCGGGACGGCGGCAATCAGGTCACGCGTATAGGGATGCCGGGGATCATCGAAGAGGCTCTCGACTGGCCCAGTTTCGACGATCTCGCCGTCCTTCATGACCACGATCCGATGGCTCATATGCTGGACCACGCCGAGGTCGTGCGAGATGAAGAGCATCGACAATCCCAATCGCCCCTGAAGATCGACCAGCAGGTCCAGGACCTGGGCCTGCGTCGTCACATCGAGCGCCGAGACCGGCTCGTCGCAGATCAGCAGTTTGGGCTCTGCCGCAAGTGCCTGGGCAATGGACACGCGCTGCCGCTGGCCGCCGGAAAGCGTGTTCGGCCGTCGTGCCAAAAGCTCAGCCGGCAGGCCGACCCATTCGATCAGTTCGCCGATTTTCCGCCGACGCGCCGGCCGGTCGAGATCGCCGCGCAGCCGCAGCGGCTGATCGAGCAGGCGTTCCACGGTGAAGCGGGGATCGAAGGAGCCGAGAGGGTCCTGGCTGATGGTCTGAATGTGGCGGCGGAGCGGCCGCCGCTCCGCCTCTGCGAGCCCGCTCCATGGCCTGCCCTCGAAAAGCACCTCGCCGCTATCGGGACGCCGCAGCGCCAAGGCGACCTTGCCGAGCGTCGTCTTGCCGGAACCGGATTCCCCGACGATACCAAGCGTTTCACCGCGGCCAACATCGAGCGAGACCTGCCTGACCGCATCGAATCGGCTGCCGTCGGGGCGTTTGAAACCCACCGAGACATTGCGGACCTCCAGCAGCGGCTCGTCTGACCTCACCTCCGGGCGGCGTACCGGCGCACCGTCGGCGATGCTCAGCCACCGGCCTCGGGTCGCTCCCGTCGGCACGGCTGCGAGAAGCCGCCGCGTATAGTCGTGCTGCGGCGCAGACAGCACCTTGCGCGCGGAACCAGCCTCCACCAATCGGCCGCTCTGCATGACGATTAAGCGGTCGGCAAGTTGCATCGCGACGGCGAGATCATGGGTGATGATGAGGACACCATGGCCAGCGCTCGCCAGTTCCTTGAAAACGGCGAGAACCTGCCGTTGGACTGTGACGTCAAGCGCCGTCGTCGGCTCGTCTGCGATCAGCAGACGGGGGTGGGCGGCAAGTGCTGACGCAATCAGCGCTCTTTGCCGCAACCCGCCGGACAATTCGTGCGGATATTGCGCGGCGCGATGATCGGGATCGGGAATGCCGGTCTGGCGGAGCAATTCCTCGACACGTCGCGCCACCTGCGAACGGGGCAGCAGACGATGCGCCAGGATCGGCTCGGCAACCTCCCGGCCGACCGTGCGCAACGGGTCCAGCGAGACCAGCGCGTCCTGGAGCACGAAGCCGATCTCGCGCCCGCGAAGCCGGCGCCAGGATCGCTCCGACAGGTTGAGCAGATCATGTGCGCGTCCGTCGCCGTCGGCAAGCGCCATCGTCTCTGCCTGGATCTCCGCCCGCGATCCGGCAAGGCCGACGATAGCGCGGGCCGTCACCGATTTTCCCGAACCGGATTCGCCGACCAGCGCCAGGATTTCACCGGCCGCGATGTGGAAGGAAATGTCCTTTACTGCCTGAGCGCGGCCGTGCGGCGTCGGGAAAGCGATGCTGAGCCCCTTCACTTCAAGCAACGGGGCGTCGCTTGAAGGAGCTGATGTAGAGCGGCCAGGCAGAATGCTGTTTGGGCTCAACCTATCTCTCCCTTGGATAACAGGGTTTGCAGCCGGCGGCCGAGAAGCGTGATCGAGATCACCGAGATGGCCACGACCGTCGCCGGCAACAGGCTCGCCCACGGCGCAATGTCGAGGAAGTTCCGGCCGTTTGCGAGCAAAGCCCCCCATTCCGGCGCCGGCGGCACGACACCGAGGCCGAGAAAACTGAGCGCCGATGCGGAGAGGATCGCCCCTCCGACGCCGATGGTCGCCAGGATCAACAGCGGGCGGATCGTGTTCGGCACGATATGTCTGGTGATGATCGACCAGGGATGTTCGCCGAGGGTGACGGCGTGCTCGACATAGCCGGACAGCCTGACCTGCAGCACCTGCGAGCGCACCAGCCTGGCATAGGAGGCAATGCTGGAAAGCCCCACGGCGAGCAGCATGTTCATCGGCCCCCGCCCGAGCACGGCGATCACCAGGAGCGCCAGCAGCATTTCGGGAAAGGCGAGCAGAATATCGATCGCTCGGACGAGAAGGCGGCTGATCGCTTTCGGCGCGAGCGCGGCAGCCGTGCCGAGCAGGATGCCGCCGAGCGTAGCTATCAACGTCGCGCCAAGACCGATCGCGAGCGACAGCGAAGTGCCGTGGACGACGCGGGAAAACAGGTCGCGTCCGAGCTCATCCGTGCCGAACCAATGCCTGAGATCCGGGGCCATCAATATCGCGTCCGTATCCACCGCTTCGGGATCGAACACGGTGAACCATTGCGGCGCCAGCACCGCGAAGGCGAGAACCACCACGATGGTAAGCGGTACGAGCAGGCCGGGAGCGAGCCAGGGATTGGCATCAAGACAACCATCCTGGCGCCGGCGCAACGCGGCGTCAAACAGTTCGGCGCTGCTCATCGTGACGTTCTCCTGAGGCGGGGATCGATAAGGAGATAGAGGGCGTCGACCAGAAGGTTGATGACGACGAAGAGACCGGCAGAGAGCATTACAAGGCCCAGCACCAGCGGCATGTCGCGGGTCTTGATCGCCTGCAGAGTGATCTGCCCGATGCCGGATCGGCCGAACACGGTCTCCGTGAGGATGGAGCCGCCGAGCGTGCCGGCGAGAAGCGTGCCGGTCAGGGTGGAGGCGGCGAGTGCGGCATGACGCAGGCCATGGCGAAACCTCAGCAGCGTTTCCCCGACGCCACGCGCGCGCACCGTGAGCGCGAACGGCTGCAAAAGCGCTTCTTCCAGGCCGTCGCGCAGGACCTGGCTCAATAGCGCAGCCAGAGGCAGGCTGAGTGCGATGGCCGGCAACACGAGGGCGGAAAACCCGTCATTGCCCGTCACCGGAAACCATTGCAGCCGGAAGCTGAACACCGACAGCAGCACGATGCCGATCCAGTAGACAGGCGTGCTCAGCACGATGAGCTCGATGCCGGAAAGCGCGGCCGCTAACCCTCTCCTGCGTCCGGCGGTCAACAATGCGATCGTAATCGCCAAAAGGAGCGCAAGGACGACGGCGCCGCCCGCCAGTTGCAGCGTCGGACCGGCGGCCTCCGCTATCACGCCGATGACCGGCTGCCGGTATTGATAGCTCTGGCCGAAATTCCCGAGCAAGGAGTTGCCGATATAGCGCACGTATTGGAGCGCCAGCGGCTGATCCAAGCCATACTGATGCACCAGGGCCGCCCGCTCCGCCTCGTCGACGACATTCTCGCCGCCGGCAAGGATCGACACCGGATCACCCGGTATGAGCTTGACGGCGATGAATGCAATCGTCGCCGCGCCCCAGAGCACGGCAAAGATCACACCCAGCCGCCTTGTGCCGGCAAGGATCAGATTACGGGCTGAGCCAGGCATCGTAGAAATTCGGCTTCGCATTGGTTGCCCAGCTGATGCCCAGAAGCTTCCTGGAGGCGCCAAGCTGATAGGCTGCGACATAAAGCGGCACCGCATAGGCCTGCTCGACGATCTCCGCCTGGACCTCGGCATAGAGCCGTTTTCGCTCTTCATCGCTCGCGCCGATCGCCTTGCTCAGCTTCTCGTCAAGACTGCTGACGCGGGAGAAATCCGAACCTTTCGGCGGGATATAGGCAGAGTGAAAGACTGTGCGCAGAATATCCGGCTCAGCCCGCACATAATAGAAGGAGACGAGATCGTAGTCGTTGACGTTGGTGCGGGCGGTGTAACCGCCAGCATCGACGGGATCGAGCTGAAGATCGAAGCCAGCCTGGCGCACCTGATACTGAGCGGCCTGGGCAAGGGTGACGTCCGAGGCGCCGACGGTAGCGCTGTCGTAGACATAGTGCAAGGTAAGGCGTTGGCCGTCCTTCTTGCGGATGCCATCGGCATCCTTGGCGGCCCATCCGGCCTCGTCAAGCAGGCGGTTGGCCTTCGCCAGATCGAAGCCCCACTTCGCCTTGACGCCCGCATCGTAATAGAGCGTCGAAGGCCCAACGATGTTGTCTGCCGGTTTCAGCGTGCCGAGATAAGCCGCCTTCACCGCCGAGGCGGTATCGGCTGCGCTCTGGAAAGCCTGGCGAACCTTCACGTCATTGAAGGGCGCCTTGGATGTGTTGAGGAAATAGGAATTGTTGACGCCGGGGTTTTCCCGCGTCACTACCTGCAGCTTGTCATTGGCCTGGACCGATCGATAATTTGCGGGAGGAACGGCGTCGATGGCATCGATCTGCCCGCTTGCGAGTGCGCCGAGACGAACGGACGCTTCCGGCAGATATTTGAAATTGATCGCGTGGAAGTGCGCCGGGCCGGTGTGAGTGGCATAGCCCGGGCCCCAATTATAGTCGGCGCGCCGGCTGAGCTTGCTGCCGCTGCCTTTGACGAAACTGTCGAGCACATAGGGTCCAGAGCCGACGACGGTGTTGGTGGTGCTCGTCGCCTTCTGCAGATAGGAAGGTGATTGAATTCCGAGATAAGGAAGGCTGAGACCTTGCAGCAGCGGCGCGAAGGACTTGGCATATCGGATGACGAGGGTATTGGCATCCGGCGCCTCGATGCTCTCGACCGGACCGAGCAGCGACTTCGCATAGCTGGATGTCGTCTTGGGATCGAGAATGCGATCGAAATTGTATTTGACTGCTGCGGCATCGAGGCCTGTGCCGTCGCTGAAGGTTACGCCCTGGCGCAGGTGAAATGTGTAGACCGTGTTGTCGTCATTGATTTCCCAGCGTTCGGCCAGCCAAGGGGTAAAGCTGTTGTCCGGTGCCTGCCCGACCAGGGAATCGACAAGATTGCGGGTGATCACCGCGGTGATCGAACTGCCGGTGATCGACGGGTCGATGATCGCCGTATCGGTCCCGAGCCCGACATTGAGGGTCCCGCCATCGACGGGCTTGGCAGCATCGGCACCGGCCCAGGCACTGCTTGTGGCCATGGCGAGAAGAGAAGCCACCACAGCCGCGCGAAGACGACCGCGCCTGGAAAGTTTGACGATTTTACCACTCATGATCCCATCCTGTGTCTTAAAACGAGCGTGATTGCCGGCATCGGCATTTCACCCACGACGATAATTGTCTATTAATTTAGTGGACAAAAGGAATTCTAGTTCTTTGTGTAGCGGTGTCGGAAAATTCCAGTTCTGAGCGTCCCGGTCGAAAAAGCGTACGGCACTCTTCGATGGCAATTTATTGCGTGCCTCTGTCCGGCGCTTTCTTAGAGTGGGGCTCGATTGACAGGGAAAGCCATGACACCGTTGCAACTGAAGCTGAAGCCGGAACGCCGCACGCTAGCCATTACCTGGGAGGGCGGCGACATTTCTCTCCTTCCCGCCTCTGAACTCCGTCGGCGCAGCCGCGCCGCCCAGGCGGTACGCGCCTCCCTCGACGGGCGCGAGGCGAGCTTCGACGACATCACGGTGACGGGCATAGAGCCGATCGGCTCCTATGCCGTCAGACTGGTTTTCTCGGATGGGCACGATCGCGGGATCTATCCCTGGCAATATTTGCGCGAAATCGCCGATTCATTGGCTTGAGGAATCATGCATGGATAATTTTGTAGAAGGCCTGTCCGAGGTCGAGTGCGACGTGCTGGTGATCGGCGGCGGCACGGCCGGGCCGATGGCGGCGCTCAAGGCAAAGCAGCACAATCCCAACCTGAACGTCATTCTGCTGGAGAAGGCAAACGTCAAGCGCTCGGGCGCGATCTCCATGGGCATGGACGGGCTGAACAATGCCGTCGTGCCGGGCTACGCGACCCCCGAGCAGTACACCAAGGAAATCACCATCGCCAATGACGGCATCGTCGATCAGGCGCCGGTCTACAAATATGCCTCGCGATGCTACGAGATCATCGAGGAGCTGGATCGCTTCGGCATCCGCTTCCAGAAAAACGCCAACGGCGATTTCGATCTCAAAAAGGTGCATCACCTCGGCACCTACGTGCTGCCGATGCCGAATGGCGATACCGTCAAGAAGGCGCTCTATCGGCAATTGCGCCGTGAGCGCATCCTTATCTCAAACCGCTACATGGCGACGCGGCTCTTGACGGCGAAGGACGGGCGGATCGCCGGGGCGATCGCCGTCAACACGCGCTCGGCGGAATTTCTCGTTCTGCGCGCCAAGACCGTGATCCTCTGCATGGGCGCGGCGGGGCGGCTCGGCCTGCCCCATTCCGGATATCTCTTCGGCACCTATGAGAACCCGACCAATTCCGGCGACGGCTATGCCATGGCCTATCATGCCGGTGCCGCGCTTGCGAACCTCGAATGCTACCAGATCAACCCGCTGATCAAGGACTATAACGGACCCGCCTGCGCCTATGTCGCAGGCCCGTTCGGCGCCTATACCGCCAACAGCGAAGGCAACCGTTTCATCGAAAGCGACTACTGGTCGGGCCAGATGATGCAGGAATTCTACAACGAACTGCAGTCCGGCAAGGGGCCGGTCTTTCTGAAGCTCAACCATCTGCACCACGACACGGTCGGCGAGATCGAGCAGATCCTGCACAAGGTCGAGCGGCCCTCGCGCGGACGCTTCCATGAGGCGCGCGGCACCGATTACCGTGAGAAGATGATCGAGATGCACATCTCCGAAATCGGCTTCTGTTCCGGCCACAGCGCCTCAGGCGTTTTCGTCGATGAGTTCGCGCGCACCACGGTTGAAGGCCTCTATGCGGCGGGCGACATGGCGAACGTGCCGCACAATTACATGCTCGGCGCCTTTACCAACGGCGCCGTTGCCGGAGAGCATGCGGCCGACGTCGCCGCGCAAACCGAGCTTCCCGATTATGATCCTGAATTTGTCGCACGAGAGCGCGAACGCGTGCTGGCGCCGACGCGGCGCGATGACGGCATTCCGCCCAACCAGCTGGAATACAAGGCGCGCCGCCTGGTCAACGACTACCTGCAGCCGCCGAAGGTGACGGCGAAGATGCAGATCGGCCAGCAGCGGCTCAGCGAAGTCCGCGACGATCTGGAAACCGCGCTTGTCGCCCGCGACGCGCATGAACTGATGCGGGCGCTCGAGGTCTCCTCCATCCTCGACTGCGCCGAAATGGCCGCCCACGCCTCGCTTTTCCGCACCGAAAGCCGCTGGGGCCTCTACCACAATCGCGTCGATTACCCTGAGAAGGATGACGACAACTGGTTCTGCCACACGCTTCTCAGGAAAATCGACGGCCGCATGGTCTCGGAGAAGCGCAAGGTGGAGCCCTATGTCGTCCCGATCGAGACCGAAGAACGGACGGCCTACGACCGTCTGCGTGTTCAAAAGCAAGCCTGACAGGAAGATCCATGCCTCTCGCCCTCTCCCCGAGCCCAGTCCCCGTGATTGTCGATGACGCCAAATGCATCGCCGACAAGGGCTGCACGGTCTGCGTCGACGTCTGCCCACTCGATGTCCTGCGCATCAGCGATTTGACCGGCAAGGCCTATATGAAATTCGACGAATGCTGGTACTGCATGCCCTGCGAAACCGACTGCCCGACCGGGGCCGTCACCGTCAACATTCCCTACCTATTGCGTTGATATGAGCGCTTTTGAACCTTTCGAAGCCTTTGGCGATATCGAGGCCATTGCCCAACGCCTCTTGGATGCGGATGCCGCCATCCGCCGCCTCGCCGTGATCGAGCTTGCGGAAACCGCAAGTCCCGAGGCGCTGCCGCATCTGATCGAGGCGGCCGGCGATGCCAGCGAAAATGTCCGCCTCCAGGCGGCGATCGCTCTCGCCGAATTTGACGGCGCCGGTGCCGCCGGCGGCCTGGCGCGGCTGGTCGTCGACGACGATCCGTCGGTCGCGCAGGCTGCGGCCGACGGCTTGGCGGAGCTGAAAAAGCAGGAGGCCGGCGGCGGCTTGCTGCCGCTGCTGGATCACGCCAGCGCCTTCGTGCGCGCCGCGGCGTTTCGTGGATTGAAGGGGCTACGGCTGCGGGATGCGCTCGGCCCCGCCCTCATTGCGCTGCGCGACGCGGACGCATCGGTGCGGGTGCAGGCGCTCGGCACGATCGCCTATCTCAAGCTCGACTCGACGCTCCCCTCCCTGATTGCGGCAACGCGCGACGAGGACGTCGAAGTGCGTGCCGCGGCCGTCAATGCTTTGACGTTCACGGCGCAGCCGGCTGCGGCCGAAGCGGTGGCCGCAGCTCTCGGCGATGCGAACTGGCAGGTCCGGGCGGCGGCGGCGGAATCGCTCGGCCGCATCGGCCATGCCTCGGCGGTCGAAGCGCTCAGCAAGGCGCTTTCCGACGACTATTGGCAGGTGCAGCAAAAATCGCTCAATGCCCTCGGCAAGCTGAAGGCGGAGACCGCCCTGCTCCGGATCACCCTTCTGCTCGAAAACGGCATGCCCACCCTGCGCAAGGAAGCGGCAGCCGCCCTTGGCGAGATCGGCAGTCCCCGGGCCAGCGAAGCGCTGGCCGCGCATATCGACGATCCCGATCCCGATGTGCGCAAGACCGTGCGCTGGGCGCTGACCCGCCTCGCTTAGCAAGTGGCGATAGGCGGCGCTTAGGCGCCGCCCTTCGACACCATCGCCATCAGTAGATGCGGCCGCTCGATGCGAATGTGCCGCGGCGTGACCGTCAGCAATCCTTCCTTCTGAAAACGCTTCATCATCATCGTCACCCACTGCCGGGTGGAGCCGACCATGGCCGCGATCTGGTCATGGGTCACCTTCGCATTGATGATAACGGCATGCCCGTCCCTGACGCCGTGCAGCTTGCCGAGATTCGTCAGAAACTGTGCCAGCCGCTCGATGACCGAGCGGGTGCCGAGCATCTGGGCCATGGCCGAATAGCTTTTGCCCTTCGACGCCAGGCCCTGGATAAGACAGAGCGCGAAATTGGGCAGTTCGACGATCAGCTTACGCAAGACAGGACCGGGCAGAAACAGAATCTCGCAATCATCCATGGCCTCGCCCGACCAGATATGCGTGCCGCCGCCGGTCATCTCCGGCCCGCCGATGAAATTGCCCGGCGTCCAATAGGCCAGCGTGATCTCGCGGCCGGAAGGAGCCGAATAGAAAACGCGCACCGAGCCGCGTTCGATGATGAAGACGCCGCCATGCCGGTCACCCTGCGTGAAGATCGTTTCCCCGGCGGAGAAGCTGAGCTGGCGCCCATGACTGCGCAAAACAGTCCATTCATCCGGCTTGAGCGGGTCGAGGAAATGCGCGCCCTCGTCCAGCCCATCGACGGTCTCGCTTAGAAACAACGACTGGGCGCCGGGCAGGATGGCCTGTGGCGGCAGCTCGGGGCTTGTTTCGCGCAATCCGCGTTTCGGTTCCGGCCTTGCGATTTCGAAATCCAAGCTCATCGATAGCCCTCTCTGGTGTCGAATGAGCGATTTAATAAATATAAAATCTATGGACTATAAAGAAATATATTTGCGTATTCGCCACCGAAAGTGGTCGTTTATCGCCGAAAATCTCAGCAATCTATCCAGGCGAGGGACGAATAAATCACTGTAATCGTTCATCTAAATACTCCGACCTCTATCCCCATCGTTCCCTTCCGGACGCCCGGCGCCGACGTGGCGCCATGCCAATGCAAATTAATTGCTTCCGCCGTCGTCAGCCTCGCCACATAAATTTGCGCGACCTCGGCGGTGAAACAGCTGCTGCCGGTCGGCAAGAATTCGGAGATTCCCCGCCGCGAGGCGACGGGCAATAGATGGGGTGGCACAATGCATTTTCGCTTAACATTGGCAGCCGCAGCCTTGGCTGCGACCAGTTTCCTCGGCACGGCGCATGCGGAAACCATTCGCGTCGCCATCGGAACGCAAGACACCACGATCAATACCGCGACCGGCGGCCTCCTGATCCGGGAACTCAACCTTCTCGAAAAATACCTGCCGCATGACGGCAAGTACAAGGATGCCACCTACGACATCCAGTGGAAGAATTTTACCAGCGGCGCGCCGATCACCAACGAGCAGATCGCCGGCAAGCTCGATTTCGGAGTGATGGCGGACTTCCCCGGCTCCTTCAACGGCCTGGCGCATCTGAAGGCGGGACGCAGGAGCCTGTTCATCTCGGTCCTTTCCGGCAGCGTCAAAGGAAGCGGCAACGGCATCGTCGTGCCGACGGATTCCCCGATCCAGTCCATCTCCGAATTGAAAGGCAAGACGATTTCAGTTCCCTTTGCCTCGACCTTGCATGGCCTGCTGCTGCGCGCCATCAAGGCTGAGGGCTGGGATCCTGAAAAGGATGTCAACATCATCGCCCAGGCGCCTGAAGTGGCCGGCGCCGCCCTCAAATCCAACCAGATCGAGGCGCATGCCGACTTCGTGCCCTTTGCGGAGCTTTATCCCTGGCGCGGCTTCGCGCGAAAGATCTATGATGGCTCGCAGGCGAACGGCCCCACCTTCCATGGCGCGCTGGTTGATGCGGACTATGCCGAAAAATATCCAGAGGTCGTCACCGCCTATCTGCGCGCAGCACTCGAAGCCGATCAGCTGATCGCCCGGGAACCGGAAAAATACAGCGAGCTCATTGCCAAGGTGACCGGCGTCGAAGCGGAGGTGGACTATCTCTTTCACGGCCCGCTCGGTCTCCAGACCCGTGACCTGACCTGGAAGCCGGAATACCGGCAGGCCGTCGGCACCGCGATCGAAACCCTGCAATATCTGAAGAAAGCCGATAGCGGGCTCGACGTCGGCACATTCATCGACGACCGCTTCATCAAGGCCGCCTTCAAGGCCTCGGGTCTCGACTATGAAGCAAGCCTGAAAAATTACGATCAGCTTCCGCTCGACGCCAAGGACGCGGCAACCGGCGAACCGATCAAGGATCCGAAGCGCGTCGCCGAAATCTGGGTCAAGGACGAACCGCTCGTCCGCCACTACGCCACGGCCGAAAATGCCTTCAAGGCCTTGAAGGGGCTAGAAGGCGAAGGCAAGGCCATCCGCGTCTTCTATGCCCAGGATCGGGAAAGCGGCATCAAGCTGCTCGGTAACCAGGCCTGGTTCGTGCGCGGCGACAACGGCGAGGTCAGCGCCTTCCTGCTCAAGGACAATGCCGAGAGCTGGGCCAAGGCGCGTGGCGGCGCCGTGCTCGATTTCGCCGGCGCCAGATCCTCGGTCGTGGCAAGCAACTGAGGCCGATAATGACGACGTGGACGCACCCTGACTACGGATCTTGGCTGCGCCGCGCCGGATCGATCGCCGTCTGCCTGCTCCTGTGGCAGATGGCGTCCACCCTGCGGCTCGATCTCGGCCTAGTCACCTTCCGAAACGTGCCTTCGCCAGTGGAGGTACTTGCCGCAGCCCTGGGGTTTCTCCAGTCGCCGAAACTGTTCGCGCATGTTTCCAGCAGTCTTGAAAGGGTGTTTGCCGGATACGCGATCGCCGCCGTCGCCGGCATCGCCTTCGGCCTGGTCATCGGCCGGTCGCGAAAAGTCGGAGATTTCCTGCTCGCGCCCCTCGAGCTCTTGCGGCCGATCCCGGCCGTCGCCTGGATCCCTCTCGCCGTGCTGATGTTTCCGTCGTCCGAATTGTCGATGATCTTCATCACCTTCACCGGCGCCTTGTTTCCCATTCTGCTCAATACGGTTCACGGGGTCGAAGGCGTCGATCCGCGCCTGATCGCAGCCGCCCGCAGTCTCGGCAGCACCCGCCGCGCGATGCTGTTCGAGGTCATTCTTCCAGGGGCGGCGCCGAGCATCGTCACCGGCCTTGCCATCGGCATGGGCACGTCGTGGTTCTGCCTGGTGACGGCCGAGATGATCTCCGGGCAATTCGGCATCGGCTACTACACCTGGGAAGCCTATACCTTGCAGAATTACCCCGAGATCATCGTAGGCATGGCAGTGATCGGCGTGCTCGGCATGGGCAGCAGCACCCTGCTGCGTGCCCTGGGCAACGCCCTCATTCCCTGGCAGAAAAAGGAAACGGCACGATGAACAGCCACCAGCGCCTGGTGCGATCGGAAACCGGACGCATCCTCGCAGACCGGGTCTCCATCCGCCTCGGCAAGGGCAAGGCCGCTTTCGAAGCGGTCTCGGATGTCAGTTTCTCCGTCGCGCCCGGCGAGTTCGTCTGCCTGCTCGGCCCGTCCGGCTGCGGGAAATCGACGCTTCTCGGCGCGCTCGCCGGCCATATCGACATTGCCGGTGGCCAGCTGGACGTCGATGGCACTCAAGTGCGGGGACCACACCCCGAACGCGGCATCGTCTTTCAGCACCACACCCTGTTTCCCTGGAAGAGCGCACGCGACAACGTTGCCTTCGGGCCGAAGATGCGCGGCGTCGGAAAGGAACAGCGCCGGCGCGAGGCGCAGAGAATGCTTGACCTCGTCGGCCTGAACGGCTTTGCCGATCGCTTTCCCGCCCAGCTTTCCGGCGGCATGCAGCAGCGGGTGGAAATCGCCCGCGTCCTCGTCAACCAGCCGCGACTCCTGCTGATGGATGAGCCCTTCGGCGCGCTCGACGCCCTGACACGGCTGAAGATGCAGGAACTGCTGCTCGCCATTTGGGAACAGTTCCGCAAGACCATCCTGTTCGTGACACACGATATCGACGAGGCGCTCCTCCTGGCGGACCGGATCATCGTAATGAAGGCGCAGCCCGGCCGCATCCACGAAGAGATCGCCGTCCCCTTCCCGCGACCGCGTTCGACCGACATCGTCGCGTCGCCTGAGTTTTCACGGCTGAAGCGCCATTGCCTCGAACTGCTCCATGAGAACACTGGCGCCGACACTCTTCCCCGCCTTACACCGCTTGGGTTGGGGAGAGCAGTCTAATGGGACTCATGAAATTGTAGTTTCGGCGCCGGCATCTTTTTTCGACGGGCTGTTCGGATCGCTGCAAGCCCTGGGTTACAAACCTTTTGGGCGAGGCACCGGTAGCATTATGTCAATGCGGGAGGCCGCCAGTTGAGAGACCGTCAATGTCAGCGGCGGATGGAGCTCTCCACCATCCAATCCTACGATCGCCGCCGCTGGCCCACCTTGCCACCGCGCGGTGCTTGGCGATCTCCGCGCCAGCAGACCCGATGATTGCGTCCCCTACGAAGTTATCGTGGCCGAGCTTCCCGAGAGTGAGCCTCACCTCATTTGCGAATTCTCTTCCGTCGCGTCCGGCCCGGCGGGCGGCGCGAGGTCAACGTTCAAATGGGACATCAAAGCCCGCATCGCTTTCGCCGCGACCCTTTCGTGCGGGCCGTCGTCGGACATGACCGTTACGTCGGCGAGGGCATAAGTTGGGTAACGGTCCTCCATCAATTTGCGCAGCGCGCCTTCGGGATCTGGCGTTCGCAACAATGGCCGGTTGCCGCGTCGGCGCACACGGCGGATCAATACGTCGAAATCGGCCTTCAGCCATATCGACACCCCCTGCTCCGCAATCTGCGCGCGGGTTTCGGCATTCATGAAAGCGCCGCCTCCAGTCGCCACCACTTTCGGCCCTCCGGCCAGGAGCCTGGCGAGTACCCGCCGTTCGCCGTCGCGAAAATAGGGCTCGCCATGCCGGGCAAAGATTTGCGGGATCGTCATACGGTGCGCCACTTCGATTTCGGCATCGGCGTCGGCAAAATCGAGCCGGAGCCGCGCTGCGAGCGGCCGACCGACGGACGTCTTGCCCGAGCCCATCATGCCGACGAGCACAATGCAGCGTCGACCGAGAGCTGTGAGCAGAGCAGTTTCAGGCTGGGAATTGAGAGTCATGTTTATGGCGCCTAAAACTGCTTGATGACGGCTGCTGAGAAGTCAGGTCGGGTATACCTATTCCCTGAGTAACATTGAGCCTATGTCTTCCTATCGAATGCCGAAAAGGGCGACGATTTTGAAGAGGCTGGAACTTAACAGTCGGCCTACTTGTTCTCAGGGTGATCCTACAATCGTTTCGCGGCGATCTCTTCGGCCACAGCCCTCGCTTGAACTCGAATGTCAGGAACGGCCGTGATCTCCCAGAATTGCCCCGACGTCAAGGCGCCTACTGCAAACAGCCGCGCAGGAGATACGCGGGACGGCGCCACCACTTCGGAAGCGACATCCACCTGTATCCCGAGGCCGAGAGGATCGGCAGCGATCAGTTGAGACCGGCTCATTTCCTTCAAAAGCGGTGAATGGCTGATGCCAGCGCGCTCCATCCCCGTGCAGTTGACCAGCCAATCCGCCTTGATGCCGGCATTCTCCTGCTTCGCTCTGACCCGGTATCCGGCAAGAAGCCTGCCCTTCTCGGCCCCGAGCGATTTCAGGAAGCCCGCATGGAAGCGAACGGTTCCTTCCGAGACGAGTTTGACGAACCTGTCGAACACGTCGGGCGCGACGCGGTGACGATGGATGTTCCACCACGGCAGCGCATGTCTGAGGAAGCGGGCCCGCTCCATGTCGGAAAGCCGTTGCCAGAGAGCCAGCGTTTGAGGCCTCAGGCCATCCATCACGCTTCGCCAGTCGTCGACCGACCTGCTCTTTTCCCGCAAGCTCCTCGATATGCCGCTGATCGTATCGGGAAGCGACGCAACGTCGATCGGCAGAGGCGAAGGCGGTTTCCTCGCATGCCCGAGCGGCGCAAGCCCGCGGCGCGAAAGCACGTCGATCCTGCCTCTATGGCCGTGAGCACGCAGCGCGAGAACCTGATCGATCATCGTCAGGCCGGAACCGAGGATGCAGACTGTATCGGACGACGCGACGCGTCCCAGCCAGGAGAGGCGCCAGGGGTTCTCGATGATCCGCGATCGCAGCGGCAGCGGCACGCCCGCTGAATCAACCGGCAGGTTGGCGTTGCCGACGCCAAGGCAGAGCACGACGTTCTTTCCGGCAATCTCGTCGCCATTGCCGAGGTGAAAGGCCAGAGTGCTGTTGTAACGTTCCACGCATCCCGCCGCCTTGGCCTTGATGAAATCAACCTGGCAGCGGCCATCCCGCTTTCGAAGCAGCTGCGCGAGCGTATCCCTGACATAGAGACCATAATCGCTGCGCGAGGCGAAATCGCCGGCCTGCAACCGCCGCCCGTGATTTTTCAGCCAGTCGACAAAGTCGTCGGGCTGATGCGGCAGCAGGCTCATACGGCCCGCGGGTACGTTGAGGCGGTGGAGGTAAAGTTCCGTCCGGTATGCCGTGCCGCGGCCGAAGCCGGGATCATCGCCAACGACGGCGACCGTCGCCGAAGCGGGAAGCTGCTCGATGAGATTGCAGGTCACGGCTATCGCCGAAAAACCGGATCCGACCACGATAACATCATATATCAACGCATTCTCCCTGACGGTCCACACCTTGGATTCTGCCGCTCACTCGGCCCTGAGACCGCGCCAGCGGTAGAATCGCGAAAACAAATATCTCCATTGTCTATAAATATAGTTTGTTATTTCTCCCGCTAGCCCATTCTCACCCGTTAGGCTTTTGAGGGTGAGATCAAGGGCTGGATGTGGCCCTGAACAAAGGGGCTCAAGATGAATTTCAGAAAATTGATTGCCGCGATCGCCGTCGGCGTCGGAACACTTGCAACGGCTTTTGTCGCCGAGGCGGCGGATAAAAAGGTCGTCGTCGGCTATCAAACCGACGCGCTGCCGTCTTCGGTCGCGATCGCCAATGGCGAATTTGCCAAGGCGACCGGTTATGAGATCGACTTCCGCAAGTTCAATTCGGGGGCCGAGATCTTTGCGGCCATCGCCTCGGGCGATGTCCAGGTCGGCTATGTCGGCTCCAGCCCGTTCGCGGCCGCGGTATCGCGCGGGCTCGAGGTCAAAGCCTTCTACCTGGCATCCATCTCGGGGATCGACGAGGCTCTTGTCGTCCGTAACGGCTCCGGCATCGACAGCCTGAACGATCTGAAGGGCAAGAAGCTTGCCGCCGCGCCCGTGTCGACGGATCACTATCAGCTGCTGGCACTGATCAAATCGCTGGGCCTGACCGAAAAAGACGTCCAGGTCTTCGCCATCCCCCAGCCGGAAATCGTCGCAAGCTATAATCGCGGCGATATCGACGGCGGCTTCGTCTGGGATCCGGCGCTAACCGAGCTGAAGAAGAACGGCAAGGTCATCGTGACCTCCAAGGATGTGGCGGACAAGGGTGCACCGACCTTTTCCGCCTGGGTTGCGACCTCCAAGTTCGCCGCCGACAATCCGGATTTCCTCAAGAGCTTCGCTTCGGTCGTCACCAAATATTACGCATCCTTCGCGGCGGACAAAGCCGCCTGGGGTCCCGACAGCGATAACGCCAAGTCGCTCGCCAAGCTTCTTGGCGGCACGCCTGAGCAGCAGGCTTCGGCCCTGCAGAACCTGACGCTGCTCACCCCCGAAGTCCAAGCTTCCGACGCCTGGCTCGGCGGCGGCGAAAAGGCGGGCGCCGGCAAGATCCTCAAGGACACGGCATCCTTCCTGAAAGAGCAGGGCAAGGTGTCCGGCGTGCTGGACAATTACGGCAGCTTCGTCACCGCCGACGCGCTCGCCGGCGCCACAAACTGATCCTCCCCGACGCCGGCGCGCCCGCGCCGGCGTCTAACGTGCGAGTTCCTCTATGCTGAAAGTCGATCACGCCAGCGTTTTCTTCTCCGCCCGGGACGGGCGGACCGTTCACGCGCTCGATCGCGTGTCTTTCGATATTCCCGAACGCGGTTTTGTCGTCGCACTCGGAGCCTCGGGCTGCGGTAAGTCGACCCTTCTTAACGCGATTGCCGGTTTTCTTCCGCTTTCGGATGGCCGGATCACGCTCGATGGCCGCAGCGTCGAACGTCCGGGTGCTGACCGCGGCGTCGTGTTCCAGAAGGACTCGCTGCTGCCTTGGAAGTCCGTCATCGATAACGTCGCGCTCGGCCTGAAATTCGCCGGCGCAAGCCGGAAGGAGCGGCAAGCCCGGGCTCTGGAACTGCTCCGGCTCGTCGGCCTTGACGAATTCGCCGGCGCCTTTCCCTACGAGCTGTCGGGCGGCATGCGCCAGCGCGTCGGTATCGCACGTGCTCTGGCGACCAATCCCGATATCCTGCTGATGGACGAGCCGTTCGGCGCGCTCGACAGCTTGACCCGCGAGCAGATGCAGGAACTGCTGGTCTCCGTCTGGAACAAGACGGCAAAGAAGGTTTTCTTCATCACGCATTCGATCGAAGAGGCCTTGTTCCTCGGCACGCAGGTGCTCGTGATGTCGCCTCGGCCGGGGCGCGTTGTCGCGCGCTTCGATCTCGATTTCATCAGCCGTTTTGCCGAAACCGGTGATGCCCGATCGATCAAGGCCTCGCCGCAATTTGCCGAGCTGCGCGAAGAGATCCGCGCCATTCTCCACAGCACCGAAGATTTGAGGAGCGTCGCATGAGCGATATAACACAGGCTCCGCCGATTGCGGCTCACACCGAGGACCGCCAGGTCAACCTGGTGAAAATGACCGGCTTCGGCGCCGGCGAAAAATCGACGGTGGTCATCAGCGTCGCCACCGCCTTGGCCATGTTGCTGCTGTGGTGGTTCGTCGCCGCGCTCGGTATCGTTCCGCACCTGTTTCTGCCGCGCCCGGACGAGGTGCTGACGCAGATCGGCCTCATTTATCGCGACGGCTATGCCGGGGCATCGCTTTCCGAGCATGTCTCTGCGAGTTTGTTCCGAATCGTGGTCGCCGCCCTCATCGCCATCTCCGCCGGCATTCCGCTCGGATTGCTGATGGGCTTGAACCGCTGGGCAAAAGGCGTGCTCGATGCGCCC
The DNA here is from genome assembly GCF_041357635.1 of Sinorhizobium sp. CB7. Lineage (NCBI taxonomy): Bacteria > Pseudomonadati > Pseudomonadota > Alphaproteobacteria > Hyphomicrobiales > Rhizobiaceae > Sinorhizobium > Sinorhizobium sp. CB7. The sequence goes on along the minus strand of NZ_JAULLL010000011.1, from coordinate 19,542 downwards.
ATCGAGTTCTACTGGCCGCTTCCGCCCCTCTCCTATCTGCCGCTGATGATCATCTGGCTCGGCATCGGCGAGACGTCGAAAATCACGCTGCTGGTGCTTGCAATGTTCGCGCCGATCTGCCTCTCGGCCCAGGCCGGCGTTCGTTCGCTGCCGATCGAGCGCGTCAATGCCGCCCGTTCGCTGGGTGCTAGCCGCCTGCAGCTCTTCCTCGACATCGTCCTGCCATCGGCTCTGCCCGAGATCCTCACCGGCATCCGCATTGCGCTCGGCGTCGGCTGGAGCACGCTGGTTGCGGCCGAACTGATCGCATCCACGCGCGGGATCGGCTTCATGATCATGTCGGCCTCGCAGTTCCTGGCGACCGACGTCGTCTTCGTCGGCATCGCCATTATCGCGATCTGCGCCTTCACCTTTTCGGCCGCCATCCGCTTCCTCGAGGCCTTCCTAGTTCCGTGGAAAGGCAAGCTCTGACCGAATGGCAGGCAGCAGGCACCGATATCAATGACTGCCTGCTGCCTGGGTCAGTCCATGTATGGCGACAAGTTCGTCCGCGACCAGCTTCTGAAGCCGCCATAGATTGCGGTCCCGAATGCCGCGCTCCTCCAGGTGCTTCACCGTCAGATAGAGATATTCGGCGCAGGAGCCCATATGCCCGCAGGCCCTGGCAAGCACACGCGCCACGGTCTCCAGCCGCAATTTTGGCGAAACACGCTCGCCTTTCGGGCCCGCCCAGAAGACCAGCGCACGCACAAGCCCATCTGCAGTCGCGACCGGAATCCAGCGAATCGTCGCAGCGTCCTCGATCGAGCCGACCTCACGGCGGATCAGCCGCCGAAGCTGGCCAAGGCGATCCTTATCGGCGAGCCGGAAAAGGATGCCGTTGCAAAGTCCACCGCGGTCGAGAGCCATCATCAGGCCCGGCTGGGACTGCGTCCCCCGCCAGCGGGTCATCTTCAGGCAGAAGGACCGATGCCAACCCCCTGGCCGCACCCTGCTGCCATTGGATGACATCGAAATCGGGCTTCCATATCAGCGATCCATAGGCGAAAATCCAAAGCGGTCCCGCGCCGGATTCGAGAAGCAGCCTCATGGCGAGCGTCTCCAGCTCCGCTTCGGTGAGCGGGGTCCGATGCGGCTCCGGACCTGGGTCGGCCTCCGGGCGTAGGCTCAGCGATACGAGCGCATCTGTGAGCGCCATTCCTCTCCCGCCGAACATGCGGGCCTCGCTTGGCTGGATCACCGCCTGCTTGCGCTCCCGGATCGCAGTCACGTTCAATGCACCGTAAACTTGGCCGCATCCGCCCGGCGCCGCTCCATGCTGCGGATCAGCATCGCGGCCTCCCTGACGATCGCCGAAAACGTCGCGTCGTCTGCATCGGCGATCCGTCCCGTCATATCGCGGATGATCGTCGTCAAATGGATGATCGAATGGCGGTTCTGCGCATCTTCCGGTCCGAGTTGGCTGTCGGCCATCGCAAGCAGCGCCTGAACCAAATGATTGATGGTCTGGCGGCGCCTGCTTCGCGGGTCGGCATTCGGGTCTTCGGTGAGCCGCAGGAGATCGGCGACGATGTCGGACATTGCGCTTCCACTCACATCGAAAAAGCCGGCAGCATGGAAACGGCGCGCTTTCGAGCACCCGAGCGCGTCTTCAAGGCTTCCAGCAGCCGGTAGCCGTTGCGCCAGCGTCCGAAACCGCTGGCGATATTGATGTGGCCGGCCAGGCCGATATTCCGGGTCTCGGCGTTCCACAGCCGACCGAACAGGGCCAGGCGGTCGACGGTCATATAGGTGTCGTTCATGCTGCCGACGACGATGCTCGGAAAAGGCAGAGGCGCCGTCGGCATATCGCCGAAGGAGATTTGTCCAGGGTGCAGGACTTCGGTAACGGGCAGGTCGCATGGTGCGACGAGCAAAGCTCCCTTCACGCGGCGCGCAACGCTCCGGCCGGCGAGCCTGGCGGCTAGCAGGCATCCGAGACTATGGGCGACCAGATAGGCCTCACCTGCCTCTTCGAGCGCGCTTTCCAGCCGAAACAACCACTTGTCGACGTGCGGATGATCCCAGTCGTCCTGGATGACGCAACGACTGTCCGGGTGATCCTGCAGCCAGTGCCGCTGCCAGTGTCCTTCTGCCGAGCCGAACAGACCGGGAAGGATAAGGACTTCGTTCATCGGATCAACCCGATCACTAGAGCGAACAGGAATATGAACGAGCTCGTGGTCGTGCAGATTCCGGCGGCATTCCGGAATAGCGACATGATGCTGCCCGTTGTTCTTTTCGCACGATGCCGACCGAGGCCGGGTTCAATGATGATAGCCATCACCTGACCTCCTCAATACCAAAGGCCGGGCGTCGCGCCCCAATAATGAAGTTCGTATTCGCGGGCAGACCAGTCCCGCTCTTCGTCGCGAGTGAGCAATTCATTTGCGGGCTTGCGCCCAGCTGCCGGCTTTAGATCAAGAAAGCGGTCGACCGCGAGCTTCAGCCAGGATTGGAAATCAAGCTTCATGCGAATCTCCTGTCCGGAACCGATTTTCTTCGGCTAAAGCGCGTCACACCAAATTGAGTCGTGCGGCGCGCCTCAGGTCTTTGTTCGATGCGGGTCGTTCAAGACCGCGACCCACCTTTGGGTAACCTGCATCAGGAAATCAGCGAATGACGTCGCGCATTGGCAAGAAGAGCGCCAAGCGATGCGGTCGGCCCGTAGAGCATCAGCAGTCGGTTCTCTTCCCGCTTGGCGAGGCGATATCGCCGTGCGAATTCAAAGACGCTCCACATCTGCTCGCCCGCCTCGGGCTTTTCAGCATCGTCGGCCGATACCTTCTGAAACCTGACCATGACGATGATCCTATTCGGCCGCCGCCAGCGCCGGCTTCACCTCAGGGAAGAAAGCAGCCAGTTCCCCGACCACCTCGCCGATCCGGTTCGAAAGCGCGTCCGAGGAGACCGCATAGTCGGTAAAGTCGCGGTCGGAGGCGTAGACGGCCGTCGGCAATGTATGGGCCATGAAAAAGCCGAAGAGCGGCCGAAGCTGATGCTCGACCATCAGCGCATGCCGGTCGCCGCCGCCGGTCGCCGTGATGATGATCGGCTTCGCCCGCAGTTCATGCGGGTCGATCAGATCGATGAGGTGTTTGAAATGGCCGGGATAGGAACCCTTGTAGGTCGGCGAACCGACGATCAAGGCATCCGCCTGCACAATCTCGTCGATGACATGCTTGGCCTGCTCGTCAAGGTCCTTGCGCCATAAGGCGCCGCCGAGCGACGGACCGACATCATGCAGATCATAAGTCTTGCTCGTAAAGCCGTATCGATCGCTCGCAAGGTCGGCAACATGCCGGACCAGAGCCAGTGTCTTGGATGGACGGTTGAAGCTGCCAGCGACGCCGACGAGTTTGAAACCTGACATGGTTTTTCCTCTCTATGGTTGCTTCAACTATTGTCTATAAAATTAGTGGATTAAAGAAATGCTTGTCTCTCCTTCCTCGCTCTGGTGAAAAAACATTCGTCTTCGCTTGGTTGACCGAGCCTAAGGCCTGTCGCCGCGCAGATGCCGTTCGAGGAAGGGTAGATTGTCCTGTCCCCAATAGAGCTCACCGTCATAGACATAGGTGGGGAAGCCGAAGACGCCGCTGTCGCGCGCATGCACGCGGTCGGCCGACCATTTGTTCTGAACATCTTCGTCAGCCTGGCGCCTGAGCAGCACGGCGCCATTGAAACCGGCGGCGTTAACGATCGACTCGCGCACATCCGCCTTGCCTATATCCTTCGCCTCGCTCCAGAAGGCATGCTGAAGAGCACGGGCCACGCCGATCCAGTCCTGCCCGTCGAGATAAGCGGCGATCACGAAGAGGGACGCCGGTGTTGGGTCGCTGAGCTCGGGGCGATGCTCGAGGAACAATTCCTTACCGCGCACACGGGCCCAGCGTTTGAGGTCCCGCGTCCAGTAGGCGCGTCGGATCTCCGGGCGGTTGCGTGAGAAGATACCGCCGTTTTCTTCAACCACCGTCGTCAGATAGGGGGTGATAACCGCGTCGTTCTTCTCTGCCAGCTCGGTAAAGGCATGGAAGCCGATGTAGGACCAGGGCGATCCGATCGAAAAGAAGTATTCTACCGTTTTGGTCACTCTGAATGTTCCTCGTAAGATATTGTTCTAGCGTCGTGTCCGCGCCGGCCGCGAACTCGACGGCCGTTCAGGACGCGGCCCGAATTCCGGATTGCGCTTTCCATCCGAGCTCGGGCGCGATTTTTGTCACGAAGTCATGGAGAATCTGGCGATACTCCTCGTGCTCGAATTCGTAGGGGAGCTCCAGCCTCAGTTCGCTGACCTCAGGCAGAACCGGATCGGAAAAAAGCCGTTCCAAAATCTCGTCCGACGTGCCGACGATATCGCGGGCGAATAGGGTGCGCCGCTCGCCCTGCGGCGAAAGCGTCCGCTCGTGGCGGCCATCGGCATAATCCCGGTAACGGCGGCGCGTTGCAGCGTCAGCGCTGTCGAAAGGCACGATGACGCGGCCGAGCGCGACGCGTCGGTGAGTAACGGCGGTACGGAAGGTTTCGATCAACCTGGATTGAGCGACGAAGAAATCATCCGTTCCCTCCCCGGTTATTACATTCCCCGTCAGCAGGTTGAAGCCGTTGCGGCCGGCCCATTCGGCCGAGCGCTGCGACCCGCCGCCATACCACAGGCGGTCGATCAGCCCCTTGGCAAAAGGCTGCAGGCGCGGCCGCTGCGGGCCGAAGGGGGTCTTGATGAAGGTCTGCTCGTCACCGAGATAGTTGCCGCGCAGATTATCGGCAAAGCGCAGTACGCGCTCATGCGAGAAATCGTAGCTCGTCCAGTCACCGTCGAAGGCCAGCGGACCAATCAGCTCGGCATGCAGCGGCCGGCCGGCACTGACGCCGATGTTCAGCCTCCCGCGCGAGAGGACATCGACCGTGGCAAGGTCTTCGGCCAACCGATAAGGGCTTTCATAGCCGATCGGAATGACCGCTGTTCCGAGCTCGATCCGGCTGGTGCGCTGTGTGGCCGCCGCCAGGAAGGCGCTCGCCGAAGATATCCCGGGTTCCAGATGCCGCTGGCGGACCCAGGCGCTCTCGAAGCCCAGCTCCTCGCCATATTGCAGTTGCTGAAGCGTCTGCTCCAATCCCGACAAGGGATCATCGTCGGGATAATTGCCGGGGGTGAGGAAGCCGATATGGCTGATGGATATAGTGCGGCTGCTCATGTCATGCCTTCCGGATCAATATTTCGGCAGGCCGGGCGGATTGGTCTCGGATGCCGGCAAGGCTTCCTCGGAGAGATGCCAGTGCTCGAAGATTTTGGCGTAGGTGCCGTCCTTGATGAGGCCGTTGGTGGCGATCGTCAGTGCATCGGCGAGCCCGCTTCCCTTGCGGGTGGCGATCGCAACGTCCGAACGATCAGGCCAGCCGGCGCTGAGCGTTCCGACGCGCTTTATGTTTTTGTCGCGGGCGGCGATGAAGACGAGCTGGGCATGCGGCTGGACGATGACGTCAGCTCTCCCCGAGCGGAGCGCGAGCAGGCTTGCCGCCTCGTCATCATAATATTGCAATTCGATCGGCTTCAGCCCGGCGGCCACATCCTCTTCGCTCCACTTCACCAGGATGCGTTCCTGGTTCGTGCCGGCGCCGACGATGATCCTGAGACCCGCCGCGTCCTTCGGCTCCTTGAGCGAAGTGATGGGACTATCGGATTTCACGAAGAAACCGTGCAGGCCCTGGCGGTAGGTGGAGAAATCGAACTTCTCTTTGCGCTGCTCGGTGACGCCGACATTGGAGATGACGGCATCATATTTGCCCGAGGTGAGGCCGAGCGGCCAGTCGATCCAGGCGACCGGCACGATCTCCAGCGTGAGGCCAAGGCTGTCGGCGATGGCATAGGCATAGTCGGGATCGGCTCCGATCACGGTCTTGGCATCGGTGGCATAGGTCGAAAGCGGAGGACCGCCAGGGCTGACGGCGATGGTGAACTTGCCCGGTGTGACGAACTTGAAATCCTTCGGGATCGCGGCGACGGCCGCGTCGTTCCTCGCGACATGAAGTCTGCCTGACTGCTGCGGACTGAGGTCGAAATCATCTGCAGCATGGGCTGCACCGAGGCCAGTCAAGGCCGCCGTCAGCGCTGCAGAGAAGAAGGTGCGAATATTGGGAAAGGCCGTCACGTTCGATATGTCTCCGTTTGCATTGAAAAGCAGGGACGGACGAGCTCAAACTGCGATCCGTCCCGCGGGCATTACGAGCCGCTCTTCGGCAAGCCGGGCGGATTGGTCTTGGCCTCATCAATTGCCTCTGGGCCGAGATTCCAGGTGTCGAGAATCTTGCCGTAAGCGCCGCTGGCGATCAGATCGTTGATGACGCCGGTCAGCGGGGCCGCGAGACCGCTGCCCTTGCGCGTCGTGACCGCAATCTCAGCCGTAATCGGCCAGCCGCCGCTGACGGTACCGACAAGCTTGGTCTTGCCGTTCAGTCCCGACGCATAGGCCTGCGTCGCGTTCACGCTGAAGACGGCATCGGCCCTGCCCGACTGGACAGCCAGGTCCTTGACCGCGTCGTCGTCATAATATTGCACCTCGATCGGTTTCAGGCCGGCAGCGACGTTCTGACGGTCCCATTCCAGCAGGATCTTCTCCTGGTTGGTACCGGCATCGGTAATGACCTTCAGACCGGCAATATCCTTCGGTTCTTTGACCGATGTGATCGGGCTGTCAGACTTGACGTAGATGCCCAATTCGTCCTTGCGATAGGTCGAAAAATCGAACTTCTCCTTGCGTTCCTCCGTCACGGTCACATTCGAGATCACCGCGTCGAACTTTCCGGACGTCAGCCCAAGCGGCCAATCGGCCCATGCAACGGAAACCAGTTCAAGCTTCCGGCCGAGGCTATCGGCGATGACCTGTGCGAGATCGACGTCATAGCCGATGACGGTTTTGGAATCGGAGGCATAATCATGGAGCGGCAGATTCCCGCTCGTGCTGATGCCGACGGTAAAGACGCCGTCCTGAACGAACTTGAAGTCCTTGGCCTCGGCGATGCGTTTTTCGTTCTTCTCCGCCCGCAGCCGATTCGGCTGTTCCGGACTGAGGTCGAACTTGCCTCCGGCCTGTGCTGCGCCGATGCCGAGTGCGGCGATTGTGACGGCGCCCGCCATCAGGAGTTTTGCTGTTCTCAAAGATGCCATGTTTCCCGTCTCCATTTTCATCTAGTGGTTGTGTTCACTGTCATTATTCATCCGGTCGCCCGTCGCGGGCGGCATTTCACCAGCGCCCTTCGGCGCTAGAGAACCTTGGCGAGGAATTCACGCGTGCGGGGATGCTCTGCTTCGTTGAAGATGCGCGCCGGCGGGCCGGCCTCCAGAATCCTGCCGCTTTCGATGAAGACGACCGTATCGGCGACTTCGCGGGCAAAACCGACCTCGTGGGTGACGATGACGAGCGTCGTGCCGGTGCGGGCAAGTTCCTTGATGACATCGAGGACTTCGCCGACGAGTTCCGGGTCGAGTGCAGAGGTCGGCTCGTCGAAAAGCAGGACCTTGGGTTTCAGAGCCAGTGCACGGGCAATTGCGACGCGCTGCTGCTGGCCGCCGGAAAGCTGGCGCGGATAGGCGTTGATCTTGTCGGTGAGGCCGATGCGGGCAAGGAGTTCCTGCGCCAGTTGCACAGCTTCCTCGTGGCTTGCCTTGCGCACCTGGATGGGCGCCTCGATCAGGTTTTCGAGCACGGTCAGATGCGGAAAGAGATTGAAGCTCTGGAAGACCATGCCGATATCGGCGCGGCGCTTGAGGATGTCCTTTTCCTTGAGTTCATAGAGCGTATCGCCCTTTTGAGCGTAGCCGACCAGCTCGCCGTCGACGGAGATAAATCCACTGTCGACACGCTCCAGATGGTTGATGGCGCGCAGGAGCGTCGACTTGCCGGACCCGGAAGGGCCAAGGATGGCGGTGACGCTGCCGGCCGGAAGATTCAGCTCGATGTCGTCGAGCACCTTCAACGAGCCAAAGCTTTTCGAAATGCCATGGATACGCACGCTTCCGCCCGCTGCCCGCAGGGCCGCCGCATCATGAAAGCCGGATTTGCTGACTCGATCAGCCGCGAGATTGAGGACAGGCAGCGGACGGCGGAAACGGTCGAAGAAGGCCTGGAAGGGCAGCGGCGTCGGATTGCGCACGGCGCCCTTGGAGAAATAGCGTTCGATATAATGCTGGGCGGCCGACAGCACGGTCATGATGATCAGGTACCAGACGGTCGCGACCAACAGCAGCGGAATGACTTCGAGATTGCGGCGGTAGATCACCTGGACCGTGTAGAAGAGCTCCGGCAGCGCCAGCACGTAGACCATGGAGGTGCTCTTCGCCAATCCGATCAGTTCGTTGAAGCCGGTCGGCAGGATCGAGCGCATGGCCTGCGGCAAGACGATGCGGAAGGCCTGGCGGCGGCGCGGCAGGCCGAGTGCGGCGGCTGCTTCCAACTGCCCGTGATCCACCGAAAGAATGCCACCACGCACGATTTCAGCAAAGAATGCCGACTGGTTGAGCGTAAGCCCGAGGAAAGCCGCGGCAAAGGGCGTCAGCAGCTGCACCGTCGGATAATTGACGAAGACCGTATCGGTGAACGGGACGCCGATCCTGATCGTCTCGTAGAGGTAGCCGAGATTGTTCAAGATCAGCAGCAGCACGATCACGGGAATGGAGCGCAGGAGCCATATGTATCCCCATGAAAGCCCGGCAAGCAGCGGCGACTTCGATACGCGCGCCAACGCCAGTGCCGTGCCGAAAATGGAGCCGGAAATGGCGGCGAGCGCGGTCAAGAGCAGCGTCCTGCCGAGGCCGACGAGCACCGGCTCGGCAAAAAACCATTCGGCAAAGACGCCCCAACCCCAGCGTGGATTGGTAAAGGTGGAATAGAGGACGGCGACGATGACCACAGCAGCGAATATCGTGCCCGCCGCACGGCCGGGATGGCGCGCCGGCACGATGCGATAGCGGGAGTAGTCCTGCTTCGGTTCGGCCGCCCTGCTGCCGGCGTCGATGTCCGCGAAATCCGTCGTCAGTGCCATGATGCTCCCCTTTAAGGATGACCGATCCTGCCGTTTTCAGAGATTGCCGCCGGCCGCGCACAGGAGCGGCTCGGCCGCTTCGTGTTCGAGGCGCGCTTGAGCGAGGTGGCTGATGTCCTTCTCGAAGGGCAGGCTCTTGTAGGCTTCCGGATCGACAGACGTGTCGAAGAGCGCGGTGTAGCCATAGTTCAAGTAAAGGCCGACCGCTTCCGGCTGGCGGAACCCCGTCGTCAGATAAATGCGCGAATAACCCTGACGGGCAGCCTGTTCTTCGAGCGCGACGAGCACCTTACGGGCAAGTCCCTGGCGCCTGAGATCATGACGCGTCCAGATTCGTTTGAATTCGGCAGTCCGCTCGTCGTGGTGCATGAAGGCGCCGCCGCCGATCGTCTCGCCGTCGCGGATCAACAGCAGAAAATTGCCGTGTGGCGGTGCAAAGGCTTCGGGAGGATAGCGGTTGAGTTCAGCCGCCGCGCCCTCGGCATTGAAGTAGGTGCCGTAACGGCTGTCGTATTCATAGATGAGCTCGTCGATCAGCGGCTTGGCACGCGGGTCGGTGGGGCTCGTGTAGAGAAACACATCGCTCATATCGTTCGTCACCCGTTGTCATCAGTGAGGAATGTCTCGGCGAGCCGCACCCAGTACCGCGCGGCCGGCGCGATGATCGCGTCGTTGAAATTGTAATGGGCGCTATGCAGCGGAGCGCTGTCGCCATTGCCGACGAAGAGATAGCTGCCGGGATTTGCCTGCAGCATGAAGGCGAAATCCTCGCTTGCCGTTCTTGGACGAAAATCCTTCTCGACCGCCGCCGGCCCGAGGGCGTCGTAGGCGACGTCGCGGGCAAAAGCGGTTTCCTCGGCATGGTTGACCAGCGCCGGAAAGCCGAGGCGGTAGTTCACATCGGCCTCGGCGCCGAAGCTTTCCGCTTGAGCCCGGGCAAGCGCCGGAATGCGTTCCTGCAGTTTCTGGCGGACTGCCTCGCTGAAGGCGCGCATGGTCAGCTTCAACTCCACGCTTTCAGGTATGACATTCGAGGCGGACCCGGCATGGATCGAGCCGACGGTCGCAACCGCCATCTCCTGCGGATCGATGTTGCGCGAAACGACGCTTTGCAGCGCAGTGATGAAGGAGGCCGAGGCGAGCACGGGATCGACGGCTCGATGCGGCTCGGCGCCATGGCCGCCCTTGCCGATGATTTTAATGATCGCCTGGTCGACGGAGGCCATGGCAGGGCCGGTGACGAAGCCAAATTGCCCTTCCGGGACGCCTGGCCAATTGTGCAGCCCGAAGACGGCATCGACGGGAAACCGCTCGAACAGGCCCTCCGAGATCATCTTGCGGGCGCCTGCCCCGATCTCCTCGGCGGGCTGGAAAATCAGCCGCAAAGTGCCGCTGAAATTGCCGCTCTCGGCAAGATAGCGGGCAGCAGCAAGCAGGATCGACGTGTGGCCGTCATGGCCGCAGGCATGCATGACGCCAGGATTGCTGCTGGCATAGGAAAGCTCCGTCGCCTCCTCGATCGGCAGGGCATCCATGTCGGCACGGATGCCGATCCGCCTTTTGCCCTCTCCGCGCCTAAGGGTGGCGACGATGCCGGTGCCGGCAATGCCCATCGCCACCTCGTAGCCCCAGGAGGAAAGGTGCGATGCCACGAGCTTGCTGGTCCTGAGTTCCTGAAATGCGAGTTCAGGATATTGGTGCAGGTCGTGGCGAAGCGCGATGATCTCGTCCAGATAGGCGGCGATGCCGCGTTCGACCGGATCGTTTCCGTGTTGGTGCTGCACGATTGGGTTCATGATTTCTGCTCCCGCACCTCAGGCGCCAACGGCCTTTTCGTGCTCGGCCGGAGCTGCGCCGCCCGCATAGCGGCTCTCACGGAAGGGCAGCCCCAGATGATCGCGCAGCGTCTTGCCCTTCAAGACGGGGTCGAAATAGCCGCGCTTTGTGAGGATCGGCAGGACGTGCTCGGCGAAATCGTCGAACCCTTCCGCAATCACCGGGAAACCGAGAATGAAGCCGTCGGCAGCACCCTCCTCCACCCAGCGGACGATCTCGTCGGCGATATGCGCCGCGGTGCCGATAAAGGCCGTGCGCGGCGTGGCGACGTCGAGCGCGATCTCTCGCAGTGTCAGACCCTTCTCGCGCGCGGTCCTCTTGATCCGGTCGGTGGTCGCGCGGAAGCTGTTCCTGCCGATGTCGCCGATGTCAGGGAAAGGCGCGTCCAGCGGGTAGACGCTGAAATCGTGGTGGTCGAAGAAGCGGCCGAGATAGAGCAATGCCTCCTCTGTCGTGACGAGATTGCGGATCGCCTGATACTTGGCTTCCGCCTCGTCGGGCGTCGCACCGACGATCGGACCGATGCCGGGATAGATGCCGACTTCGGCGGCCGGGCGTCCATGCGCGATGACGCTGTCCTTCAGCTGCCGGTAGAAGGCCTTGGCCTCCTCGATCTGCCCGCCATTGGTGAAGACCGCATCGGCATGCTTGCCGGCGAGCCTGATGCCGGAGTCCGACGAGCCTGCCTGGAAGACGACTGGCTGGCCCTGTTTCGAGCGGCCGATGTTGAGCGGCCCCTCAATGCGGAAGAAGCGGCCCTTGTGATTGAGGCGATGCATCTTCGTCTTGTCGACATAGACGCCCGTTTCCCGATTGCGGACGAAGGCGTCGTCGTCCCAGGAATCCCAGAGACCTTTGATCGCATCGATGTATTCCTCGGCGATCTCGTAGCGCAGCTCGTGCTCGGGATGTTCGCGGCTGTAATTACGCCCCGAGCCCTCGAGCGGCGAGGTCACCGCGTTCCATCCGGCCCGGCCGCCGCTGATCAGATCGATCGAGGCGAACTGCCGGGCGATGGTGAAGGGATCGCTATAGGAGGTGGAGACGGTGCCGACGAGGCCGATCTTAGAGGTCGAGGCCGCCAGCGCCGAGAGGATGGCGATCGGCTCGAAGCGGTTGAGGAAATGCGGGATCGACTGCTCGTTGATGTAGAGCCCGTCGGCAACGAAGGCAAAGGCAATGCCCGCCGCCTCGGCCTTACGCGCCGTCCTGACGAAGAAATCGAAATTGACGCTGGCATCTGCTGGTCCGCTTGGATGCTTCCAGGCGTTCATGTGACCGCCAGGCCCCTGCAACATGATGCCGAAATTGACGTGTTTCTGAGCCATGGACCCAATCCTCTTTGGAAGTATCAAGCGACGAGCGAGAGCCGCTCCTTGGCAAGCAGCTCAATCGAATTCAGGCGCTCAACAGCGGTCAGCGCCGGCGTGTCTAGGATGAATTCCTTGACGCCGTAGCGGCGATGCAGTTCATCGAGTTCCTTGTGGATCTGCGAGGCCGTGCCATGCAGTACACCCGGTACCTTCTCCTCGATGCGGTAGTCGGTGACGCCGGATTGACGGGCAAATTCTGCCGCCTGCTCCTCGCTGCCGACGTTCACGCTCTGGCCGTTCGGCAGGAACACCTTTACGATTCGAAGGTTGCCGACGCGCTCTCGTGCCTGCTCTTCGCTTTCAGCTGCGAAGGCGGCGAGCGCCAGGATCGGGCGCTTGCCGCCCGTCGCTCGCTCATAGGCATCGAATGTTTTGCGCAGGTTTTCCGGATCGCCGTTCAGATGGCCGGCGAAGACGAGCTCCCAGCCTTTCTCAGCGGCAAGCTCGGCGCTTTCGACGCTGGCACCCAGCAGGAAGCGTTCAGGCGCGGTCGGCGGGAACGGGGTCGCCTGCGCGCCATCGTAATTCGGGTCGGCGGCGAGATAGGTATTGAGGTCGGAAAGCTGGTCAGCGAAATTCGGTTTCCTCGCCGGATCGACGGCCGCCTGCAGTGCGCGCGTCGAAAGCGGAAAACCACCCGGCGCCTTACCGACCCCGAGATCGACGCGACCGGGAGCGAGAGACGCCAGAAGATTGAAGGTTTCGGCCACCTTGTACGCACTATAGTGCTGCAGCATGACCCCGCCGGAACCGACGCGTATCCTGGAGGTCCTAGCGAGGAGGTAAGCGATCAGCGCTTCCGGAGCGGAGCTTGCGAGATTGGACATATGATGATGCTCGGCAACCCAGAAACGGTGGTAGCCGAGTTCCTCTGCCCGGGCTGCGAGCTTTACCGTCGCGCGCAGCGCATCTGTGGCGCAAAGTCCCTGTTCGATCGGGCTCTTGTCGAGAAGACTGAGGAGGTAGGTCATGACACTCCGATCCGTTCGCTGGGTTGCAAGATGTAATCTATAAAATCAGTAGACATAGTGATTTATAAGAAATGACATTCTCTTTAAGAGACGTTGAGGGAAAAAAGCCGCGCTGGAAGAGAGCACGGCAAAGCACCACCTGAGCCCAGGTTTCTGTGACTTGGAGCATAACCAGGAGAAGGAGACACGCATGGCCAACCAATCAACCATCCGCATCGTGCTTGCCTCGCGCCCGTCGGGAAAACCGACGGCTGCTAATTTTCGGCTCGAGCGGGAGACGATCCGCGACCTTTCAGAGGGCGAGCTTCTTCTTGAAATTCTCTATCTCTCCCTTGATCCCTACATGCGGGGACGCATGGATGACGCCAAATCCTATGCCAAGCCCGTCGACATCGGCGGCGTGATGGAAGGGGGAACGGTCGCTCGTGTCGTGCGTACGCGCAATGCGTCGTTCAATCCCGGCGATATCGTCCTGTCGCATTCCGGCTGGCAAACCCACGCGATCTCGAATGGCAGCGATTTAAGAAAGCTCGATCCAGGCGCCGCGCCGGTCACGACGGCGCTCGGCGTCCTCGGCATGACCGGCTTCACCGCCTATGCCGGTCTGCGCAACATCGGCAAGCCCAAGGCCGGTGAAACGCTTGTGGTTGCCGCCGCCAGCGGCGCGGTCGGCTCGGTGGTCGGCCAGATTGCGAAGATCTTCGGGGCGCGGGTGGTCGGAATTGCGGGCGGGCGTGAGAAATGCGATTACCTGCGTGAGGAGCTTGGCTTCGATGCGGCGATAGACCACCGTTCAAGCGATTTTCCATCGGAACTCGCCGCCGCCTGTCCAAACGGAATCGACGTCTATTTCGAGAATGTCGGCGGCCACGTCTGGAGCGCGGTCTTTCCCCTGCTCAACGATTTCGCACGTGTCCCGGTCTGCGGCCTGATCGCGCATTACAACGAAGGCCTTTCTGCAGCGAACGGACAGGACCGGTTGCCCATCCTGATGCGGGCCGTCCTGCGCAAGAGCCTCACCATACGCGGCTTCATCCAACGCGAATTCGCGGACCAACGCCCCGACTTCTATCGCGAAGCCGGAGCCTGGGTCGCCGAAGACCGCCTCAAATACAAAGAGGATATTGTCGACGGGATTGAAAACGCGCCCGAGGCTTTCATCGGCCTTCTGGAAGGACGAAATTTCGGCAAGCTGATCGTCCGCGTCGGTGGATGACGATCTTTCGACCTATTCCGTCTGCTGCGCGATGGCGGGGCCATCGCCAGCCGCCGCGCGGCCCGCGGTCGATGTCGGTGGCGGAGCGAAGTGCAGCATCGACGCCGTCGACCAGCGACAGGCAGATGGTTTTTGAATAAGCCGGTTCGCCCGGCCGGACGCGGCCTCTGCCGCCGATCGTGCGCAAAGCCGGACTATTGCGTTCAGGCGGCTCTTCCATCGACCACCCTGAATGGCTGCTTAGGCTGATAGCGGACCTGATGTTGCGGCTCTTGATGGGAGCAGAACCTCAGATCCCGCAATTTGCCTCCGGGCAGTTGAAAGGAATCGAACCAGCCACCCATCACCTGGATCCCTTAGATGATTGGAATTATTGGAATATCGACTCGTACGCAGCCACCTGTTCTAGTACAAGTCCGCCAGTGCTGACGGACAGGGCATCCGCATGCGGGCGCTTTCACAGATCACTTGCTCCTCTCGAGGGGGATTCAAATACACGCACCCGAGCGGACGACTTGCCCAATCACGAACCGAATTCACAGCATGAAAATGCAAGGTTGTAGAGCGCCGAAAGCGAGGTGCCTGTGAAATGATCGGATAACTATATTATTTGGTTGGATCGCTCACAGTTTACATGAGCAGATACTTGTCAAAGAAGCAAATTATGTCGCACGTTCTAGCAGCGCGTGTAATCGGTGATTCGATCAAATGGCCTCCGTCTTTGTAGCCTATCCCTCTGGCAACCAATATCACTCCGAGATGATTGAGGAGGCCTGCAGGTCGGCTTCCACCAACGGACGAAAGATATCCGCCTGGTCGACCAGAGACACTTCGGGCTCTCCAATCGCTCAATCCGTTGAAAGCTGGATCGAAGGCGCCGACGCCTTTGTGGCTGACGTTTCGCTGATTAATGCAAATGTGACCTACGAGCTGGGCTATGCAATCGGACTAGAAAAGCCGACACGTCTTATCCGATCGACTCACCTGGACTTCGCGCCCATTAAGGCGGTCGGACTGCTCGATACGCTGGGATATGACGGCTATGATTACCCTGACAAGCTTAGGAAAATACTTTCCAAGCCTGATGAGACCAACAGATGGGGCGATGTAACCAAAAACAAAGAGCAGCCCCTCTTTATTCTGCAACCGCCGAACCCGACTGATGCATCACTTCGTCTGACAAGTGCCGTCAAGAAGATTGCTCGCGTTAAGTTCCGCAATTTTAATCCGGCCGAGATCAGCCGTCTGAATGCTAGCGAAGCATACAGCTTGGTTTTGTCTTCATATGGCGTCCTTGCTTTCTGGGTGGACGGTACGGCCGAAGAGGCAGTCAGGAATAATCAGCGAGCCGCCTTTATCTACGGTGTTGCGAGAGGTAAGGGCATCCCGTGTCGCTTAATCGCTCACGAGTCACAAAGTCTCCCTCTTGACTTGCACGATCAAGCTCAGCGGTGGTGGAAACCTGAGGACTTGGACACTATCATCGCCGATTTCCGCGGCGATCTAGCGGACTACCAGAATGAATTTGTCTCGATCAAACATCATGACGGACGGCTTCTGGAGACGTTAACATGCGGGGATCCCGTTGCTGAAAACGAGGCGACCACGCTCGCGGATCATTTTCTCGAAACCGATGCATTTCAGCGATCACTATCTGGTGAGGCCAATGTTCTTGTGGGACGGAAGGGAAGTGGGAAGACCGCTGTCTTCTTGCAGGTCAGAGACATCAGTCGCGCGAATAAGGAGAATATTGTCATTGACCTCATTCCGGACGGCTACCAGCTCATCAAGATGAAGGAATTCATTCTGGACCGACTTAGTTTCGGGACACGTAAGGAGGTAATCGCGGCGTTTTGGGAATATGTTCTTTGGCTGGAAATAGCCTATAAGCTCCTGGAAAAAGACGAACTTCGCGCCCTACGCGATCAGAGGCTCTTTGGGGGCTACCAAAAGCTTAAAACCTTGTTCGAGCAGCGCGTCGATACCGGGACGGGTGATTTTTCCGAACGGCTTAAACGTTTGTCTCAGAATGTGGTCGATCGTTTTCGAGGAAGTAATCTTATCGACGACGAGTTGCACCAGCCGGATTCGTCTAAGGTATTGGAAGCTATTTATGGTCAGGATGTCAGGACACTACGGGAAACGGTCCTCGACTATCTGCGACTAAAAGGCTTCGTCCTCTTCCTGTTCGACAACCTGGATCGGTTCTGGACGCCGGGCGGGTTCACCGATGACGACGCAATGATCGTTGTCGGCCTAACGGAGTCTATGCAGGAGATATCAAGAAAGTTCAGGCGAAAGAATCTCGATTTTCGCTGGGGCATATTTGTTCGCAGCGACGTCTACGAATTTCTCATTCGGGGTATGGCAGACTATGGCAAATTAGCGGTTCAGAGCCTCGAATGGTCGGATCGATCGTTGATGAAGCAGCTGTTCGAGCAGCGCCTACGATCGAGTGCCATAGACATAAAGGAAGACTGGGCGACGATATGGAGTCGCGCCTCTGTCGCGACGGTAGCAGGACGGCCTGTACTTGATTTTCTTATAGACGGCAGTCTTATGAGGCCCAGATATATAATCCGCCTATTTGAGACCGCACGCCGGCGGGCGATCACCTTTAGCCGAGGCAAAATCGCAGAAGAGGATTATCTCGTCGCGCTGAAGGAATTAGGATGGCAGGTACTCGAAGACCTGGATCGGGAAATAGCTGACCTGGTACCGAAGGGCTCTGAACTCTTGTTCGAGATCGTTCAGCAACGCGAACATCTTACCGCGTCCAAGCTTCGTTACATCGCTTCGAAGGAGCTGAGAGACGCCGACAGCGTCAACAAGCTCATTGACGTAATGCTCTGGAATGGGAGTCTGGGCGTCGTTGAAGGAGAGGAGGCCCGCTACATCTTTGACGTCGGATATAAACGACAGTATCTCGCCACGTTATTACGGGGAGGTGATGACGTGGCTCTCGCTCTGCATCCAACGCTCGTTGCCGCTTTGACGACCAACTAGGCGATGTAAAAATAGAAAAAGCCTGTCGATCATTCGATCGCGCACATCGCTGCCTGGAGACAATGAGTTACGACTTTAAATCCCTTTCCCACCCCGATTTCGAAGACCTCGTGCGCGATCTGCTTGGGAAGCATCTTGATGTCAGCTTCGAAGGTTTTTGCTCTGGACCTGACGGCGGCATTGACGGACGCCATTCGCGGGCGGGGAAGACGACCGTCTTGCAGGCCAAACATTACGCTGGCTCACCTTTCACAGCGCTGAAATCGATGATGAAAAAGGAGCGCAAATCGATCGATGTGCTCAAGCCGGATCGATATCTCTTGGCCACCTCCTGCGGCCTGACGCCAACGAACAAGAAACAGCTGGGAACGGTCATCGGGCCCAGCTTGCTTGGCGAGAGTGACATTTTCGGCCAGACCGAGCTCAACTTCCTTCTGGGGAGATTTCCTGAGGTCGAAAAGGCGCATGTAAAACTGTGGCTATCCAGCAGCGCGGTCCTTGATCGCGTGCTTCATGCTGCGTTGCATGCCTTCACAGCCATTACGCGCGACGAGATAGAGGCGAAAGTCCGAGTTTACGCTCAAAACCCCAGTTTTGCGCAATCTGCCGGTAAACTCGAAGAGCAGCACGTCCTGATAATTTCCGGTCCACCTGGCGTCGGCAAGACAACACTCGCGGAAATGCTTTCCTACGCCTATCTTGCCGAAGGTTGGGATCTCGTTCCAATCCGCAGCCTGACCGACGGTTTTGCGGCCATCACGGATGCAAAAAAACAGATCTTCCTGTTCGATGACTTTCTGGGAAGGGTCGCACTCGACAAGCAGGCGTTGTCGATGAAGGATTCAGATCTTGCTCGCTTCATCAGGCGTATCAAGGGTTCTGCCAATGCTCGCTTTGTCCTTACGACGCGGGCCTACATCTTCGAGGAAGCGAGGCGCGTTTCCGAGCATCTTGCAGACAAGCGCCTTGATGTGTCGAAATTTGTCCTCGACGTGGGCGTCTATACGAGAAGGATCAGGGCACGTATCCTCTACAATCATCTCGCTGTTGCCGGCACCGGAAAACGCCATGTCCGAGCGCTGATTGAAACCGGAACGATCGAGAAGATTGTTGACCATAGGAATTACAACCCAAGAATTATCGAATGGATGACAGACCGCTTCCACGTTGAGGCGATGGACGCTTCGGAATATCCGACAGAATTCCTGGCAACACTGAACAACCCGAGCCGGCTTTGGGACATCGCCTTCCGCAATCACATCGACGCTCGGTCGCGGCACCTGCTCTATGCTCTGTTCTTCTGTTCCGAATACGGTGTGAATATCGATGATGCCAGAGAATCGTTTGAGGCCCTACATGCGGTCCTTTGCTCTAAATACGGCCTGCCGCGCGATCCGAAGGACTTTGAGGAATCGGTGAAAATCCTCGAAGGCGGCTTTATCAACATCAGCGGGACGACCATCACATATATAAACCCATCCTTTCGCGACTATCTCACAGAATATCTGAGCGACGGCGCGATGCTGAGGGATTTTGCGGCGGCAGCATGCCGCTTCAAATGGGCAGAGGCGGTATGGCGCTTCGGTACCCGAAATCGGCCACTGGGAACAGCGGACAAGCAATTCGCCGATGCATTCAAGCCAATCGCACCGATGCTCTCAAATTGGCCGATCTGGCGCGAGGTGCCGAGACTGAGAAGCGATGGCACCAACGCCGGCCGGCTGCAACTTCTTCTCGAATGGTGGGCTGAGAGCGGGGCGCCAGAATTCGTTGCGGCAATCATGCGCCTTGCCAAGGCCCCGCCGGACGGATGGCAAGCATGGCGCGATGGTTCAGAACTCATCGAAGTCGTTGTCCGCCTCCGCGATGGCGGATATTATGAGAACTTTCCGCAAGAGACGGTTCTTGCCGAGATACTTGAGCGCGAACTGATCGATATGCTGCGATTTGGCGTCGCAGCGGACGACTTAGAACAGATGTCCGACGCGATTGAAGACGGTCGCAGAATGCTAAGCAAAAATCTCATCGATGCGATGAACTCCGCGATCGAGGAGGAGATCATTCA
>NZ_JAULLL010000010.1:0-310782 GCF_041357635.1 Sinorhizobium sp. CB7 | reverse complement strand
TCGCTCTCCTAGTCGGCCTGATCCATCAAGCATCCGGCCGCATGGCGTCACTCCTCCCCTTGCGGAAGCCCAAATGGTTGCTCGCGCGCTTGAGAAATTTGACCAAATTAATAATAGGGATTGTGCGAAATAAAGCCAGCCATGGCGATTTGGACTAAACGTTGATGCGCCGACTTCTGAAAGCTGAACTCAAGCTACCACTGCCAAGCCCGGCGAAGCGCGCAAGCGGGCTATGTCGCGCGCCGGCGGTTCTCCAAAGTGGCGGCGATATTCGCGACTGAACTGCGACGGGCTCTCGTAACCCACACGGAAGGCGGCAGTCGTAACGTCGATGTCCTGTACCAGCATCAGGCTGCGGGCGTCCTGCAGCCTGAGCTGCTTCTGGAATTGCAGCGGCGTCATCGCCGTCACGGCGCGAAAATGCTCGTGCAGACTCGACGGACTCATGCCTACTTCCGCGGCAAGTCGCTCGATGCTGAACCGTTCCCGGAAGTTCTTCCCGATCCAGGCGATGGCGCGGCCGACCTGGGCCACCCGACCCTGGCTGGAGGTAATGTGGCGCATTCTGGCGCCGTCAGGGCCGGCGAGCAGGTGATAGAGAATTTCCTGCTCGGCAAGCGGCCCGAGCACGGGCAGCGCTGCCGGATCGTCGAGCAGGCGCAGCAGGCGTAGCGCCGCGTCGAGCAGACCGGCGCCGGCGTCGGACACCGTCTTGCCGATGGGCGGGGATGGCGCTCCCGGCGGCGGCGGCACGCGCAACGCCAAGTCCCCCAGCATGACCGGATCGAAATCGAGGTATAGGCAGAGGTAGGGCTTGTCAGGCGTCGCCTCGACCACATGGCCTATCGCCGGCAGGTCGTAGGTCACGACCCCATAGCGCCCCGGTGCGTATCTGAAGACGCGGTCGCCCAGCGTGACCTCTTTATGCCCCTGCGCGACGAGGCACAGTTGCGGCCGATAAACATTCGGCATCGGCATCGTCACCGTGGAGGATCGAACAAGCGTCACGCGTTCGATGGGGGTGGCGTGGAAACCATCCTTCAAGACGTTCCGGGCAATTATCGCTGCAATTTCCGCCAGTGTTTCCATGGGACGGACTATCGCACGAGCGCGGAAGCGCGGCAATGCGAACCGCGGCTTCTGGAGGATTGGGCAGTAATCTCGGCGCATCAGGCTAACGGTTCGGCGGCGCCGCGCATCATAGTGTCAGCGGCGCCTGGATCACAGCAAACCTGGCCGCGGAACAAAATATGGAGCAAACATGACAACCGACAATCTGAAGATCCCCACGGTCGCACTGGGCCCGTGGGCCTGGGGCGACAGCGGCGAAATTGGCAACGGCTACTTCGGCAGCCACCTCACTCAGGCTGACCTGGAAGAGGTCGCCGACAGGGCGCATGCGGCCGGGTTCAGCCTCTGGGACACCGCCATTGTGTACGGCATGGGCCGTTCAGAGACCGTACTCGGGGAAGTACTGAAGCGCTTTGCGCGCAGCGACTACCAGCTCTCCACGAAGTTCACCCCGCAGGCCGCGGGAATTGGCGACGATCCGGTGGCGGACATGCTAGAGCAGAGCCTGGCCCGCCTCGGCACCGACTACATCGACCTCTACTGGATTCACAATCCAGCGGATGTGGCGCGGTGGACTCCGCATCTGATCCCGTTGCTGAAGAGCGGGAAGGTCAAACATGTCGGCGTCTCGAATCACAACCGGGGCGAAATCGAGCTCGCCAACCAGATTCTCGGAGAAGCCGGGTTTCGGGTCGAAGCCATCCAGAACCACTATAGCCTCCTCTACCGCAGCTCTGAGCGCGCTGGCATCCTGGACTACTGCCGTAACCACGGCATCCCATTCTTCGCTTATATGGTGCTTGAACAGGGTGCCCTGAGCGGCAAGTACAGTCCGGAGAACCCCCTGCCGGAAGGCAGCAACCGGGCGGAGACTTACAATGGCATCCTGCCTCAGCTGAAGGCGCTGACAGACAAGCTCGCCTCGATCGGTCAGAAGCGGGGTGCAGCAGCTCCCGATGTCGCGGCGGCTTGGGCTATCGCCAAGGGAACGACGCCGATCATCGGCGTTACCAAGCCACTTCATGTCAATGGTCTGGTCCGAGCCAGCAGCATCACGCTCACCACAGACGAAATCGCAGAGCTGGAAGCTCTCGCCGACGCCGCTAACGTGAACACTCGCGGCTGGTGGGAACAAGAGATGCAAGTCTGAACATTTGCCGACCAAAGTCCTCGGACCGCCGTTCCGAGCAATACGACAGGCGATCATCTCGCGTCTGCCTCTGGCGTAATGAGCCGCCGCGCCTAATTGCGCCAGATGACTGCTTTCGGGATCGGTCTGCCTCTTGCCGAACGACCAGAAAGAGGGCGCAAAACAGCCGCATCCTTCGACGAGGATCAAATGTCCGCTTTGGGGGCCAAAAGCGGTCGCGACGTTTCGCCTGACAATGGCCCCTGGTCTGGCGCCGATAAGAATGGAGCCTTCCACTTTGAGCGTTTTGCGATCCATCATACGATAGAGGCATGAAAACACCGCACATGGACGAATTTCGATCTCTTATCATTGGCCTGTTTCCGGAACTTGCCGCCTCGACATTCAGGCTCGCGACGAAGGGGTGGGATTCGACGGCTGTCGATGTCGATGACCGATTGATCTTCAAATTCCCCCGTCATGGAGTCGCAAAGAGGGCGCTTCTGAGGGAAGCCGCCTTGCTCGCTGTGATCCGTCCGTCCATCTCAACGGCCGTTCCTGACATGCGCATTCATGAGGGGCCGCCGCTATTTTCTGTCCACGCGAAGGTGAAGGGCGAGCATCTCCTGACCGCGGACTACGCCAAACTGTCGCAAGATGCCCGGCAGCGTCTTGGTGAGGATTTGGCGCGTTTTTACGCAGAGATCCATCAGCTGGACGCGGATCGGATAAGAGCTGCAGGCGCGAGGGCCATAGGACCCTGGCAGGCGCCTGATGTGGTCCGGGCCAAAGCGTTGCCGGTGCTCCCACGCGAAATTCGCGATCGTGCGAAAGAAATCGTCCTGGAGTTCGAGCGATTGCCGCCGGATCCATACGGCACGATCTACGGCTTCTTCGACGGGCATGGCTGGAACATGGCTTTCGATCATTCGAAAGGCCTGCTTATTGGCATCTATGACTTCGCCGATTCAGGCTTCGGGCCATTGCATCAGGACTTCATTTATTCGAATTTCATTTCGCCCGATCTGACCGAACGGATCGTCACCGCATATGAGCAACTGACCGGGCTCAAGATCGATCGCCGGCGCATTGAGATACTCACCGGCTTTCATCGCCTGTCGGAGTTGGCCGAACTCACTGATGATCCCGAGCATGCTCCGACGATGATCCGCAGCGTAGCCGCATGGGCCGGAATGACGGACCATCCTTAGACGATTGCATTCAATCACGATCAGTCGGCTGAGAGGCGCTCGGTCTCGCCGTCTGCGGTTTGGACTTAATTCAAGGAAGTTCTAATATAATATCTCTAAATAAAGCTCCCGATGTGATAAAATTAATAACGGGAGCAAAGGCCGGTTCGGGGGAGGAAAGCAAGACGACGTTTCGACTCGCCGCAGCATGGCTCGACTAAAAGTCGAGCCAGCATTTCCGCGATGCCGGAAAGGGCGGGGCCACCACGACAAAGGCCTCTGGAACAGCTCGGAATGGGAGGTCTACAATGCTTCGCAAATTGCTGCTTACCTTGGCTATTGCGACGTCCGCGCTCGCGATCAACGGAAACGCATGGGCCGACATCACGATCCTCGTGCCGTCAGGCAGCGAGGGCGACGGGCTTAGGGCCGCCGCCGCCGACTATTCGAAGTTGAAGGGCACAAAGGTCGAGACTGTCCAGGCGCCTTATGCCAATGTTTTCGAGAAGGCGGCCAATGCGGGACAGACAAAATCGGGCGCATTCGACATCGTGCTGATGGACGACCCCTGGATCCCATTTTTCGCTGAGAATGGCCACCTCGAGGATCTAAGCGCCTATTTCGCGAAGCTAGGGGTCCCTGGCCCAGACAACGACTTCCTAGCAAAGTCGCTCGCAGTCTGTCGCAACCCATACAATACCGGTCCGTTCGTCTGCATCCCCTATGTCGGCAATGCGCAGATGTTCTTCTATGATGGCGCCAAGTTCGCGGAGGCTGGTGTCTCCGGCGCACCTGCTACGTGGGATGATGTCTACAAGGCGGCCAAGGCGATTAGCGACAAGGGCGGGGGCCGCTTCTATGGTTACGTGTTCCGCGGTGGCCAAGGCAACAACGTGGTGGCGGATTTCATGCCGCTCCTGTGGTCGTACGGCGCCAATCTTTTTAATGCGGACCGTACCAAGGTAACTCTCGACACCAAGGAAGCCAAAGACGCCATGACGATGTTCATGGAGCTTAAGAGCATTTCACCGAAGGGTGTGGAGAGTTTCGGTCCCGAGGACGTCGGTCGTGCAATGACATCAGGCATCGCCGCTTCTTCGATCAACTGGCCGAACTGGGTCGCTACGTTCGAGGACCCGAGCCAGAGCCAGGTGGTCGGCAAGATTTCCTATGCACCGATGCCTGCAGGCACGCATGCTGGCTCGTCGGAGATCGGTCATTGGACCATGGGCATAATGTCGGCTTCCAAGAACAAGCAGGAGGCCTTCGACTTCATGGTATGGTCGACCTCGCCGGAGCAGATCAAGATTTCCGCCACTCGCGGCAATCCGCCGGTCCGCTTCTCAGTGTTCACGGATTCCGAACTCACCTCGCAGCCACAATTCCGGCATTACCCGACGCTGATGCAGGCGATCAACTTCTCGACGCCGCGACCGCGCCATCCCAAGTGGCCCGAGATCGAGAACGCGCTCGGCATAGAGCTTTCCAAGGCTGTTGCCGGCACTGAGAGCCCCGACCAAGCTTTAGCCAACGCACAGACGGCGATCGAGAAGATCACCGGTATCGGCAAATAGCGCGTGCCGGGCTGCCCTGACCAGGGAAGCGGAGGTTATACCCCGCTTCCTACTTTGATTGGCGAAGCGTCGCGCTATCCCTCGACGCAACGGGTGTCCCGCGATGCGAGAGCGGATGATTGATCCAACGACGACCGGCACGGTTGGAAGCGTGGGTGCAGCCTTCGAGCGCTGGCGTGAGCGGCACCTGCGCATCCTTATGCTTATGCCCACGCTGCTGATCCTCGCAGGGCTGACGCTCTTTCCGACCGTCTACATGTTTGCCGCGGCACTACAGAAGGTCAGCCCTGACCCGGATATACCTCGCGAGTTCGTTGGCCTCGGCAATTTCGCTCGGATGCTCACCGATCCGGAACTCCATGTGGCCATGAAGAACACGGCGGTATTCACCGTCGTGGCAGTGACACTCGAATTCCTGCTCGGTCTCGGTCTTGCCCTCCTTTTCGACAAGTACATCCGTCGGCTGAATTTCCTCAAGACAATCCTTTTAGTGCCGATGATGATTCCGCCGATCGCCGTCGCGCTGACGTGGAAGCTCATTTATCAACCGCAATTTGGCGTCCTCAACGAGTTGATGTTCCGTCTGGGATTGCCCTCGCAAGCGTGGGCCGGCGATGTCAACCTCGCCATGGGAACGATTATCGCGGCAGACGTTTGGGAGTGGACGCCATTCATCTTTCTGCTGATGTTGGCGGGGCTGGCGAGCCTTCCGAGCGAGCCGTACGAGGCAGCACAGGTCGACGGCGCCTCCGCCTGGCGCCAGTTCTGGGACCTGACGATCCCCTTCCTCAAGCCAGTCATCGCGATCGCATTGCTCCTTCGCATCATGGATGCGCTCCGGTTGTTCGACTTGGTCTTTATCTTGACCGTGGGCGGCCCGGCGGGAGCAACGGAGACGCTCAGCCTCTATGTCTTCAAAGTCGCGTTCACATTTGTCGATATCGGCTATGCCGCGGCAGTCTCGCTGGTGATGTTGTTCGTAACGGTCGGATTCAGCACCTGGTTCATTAAACGAATGCGACTGGTGGATTGAGGAGGTATGGGATGGTAACCCGCGTCCGGCATCGATCCACGGAAGTAATATTCCGCATCCTGGCCTATCTGGTGATGATAGTGGCACTGTTCATCGCGGTTTTCCCGGTCTATTGGCTCGCGGTGAATTCATTCAAGTTGGACATCGACATCTTCGCGGTGCCGCCGGTGTGGTTCGACTTTTCGCCGACCCTCAAGCATTACGAGGCGGCCTTCATAGAACAGCCTTTCCTGATCTATGCCTTGAACAGTTTCATCATCGCGGTAGCGACGACGATCGTCTCGCTCATTTTCGGTACCATGGCCGGCTATGCGTTGGCCCGCTTCCGCTATCCGGGCCAGTTGCGGTACCAGATCTCATTTTGGATCCTGTCGACGCGCATGATGCCGCCGATCGTGACGATCATTCCGCTGTTCATCTTCTTCAATTTCTTTGGCCTGCTGAACACCAGGCTTGCCGTCGTCGTTTCCTACACCGCCTTCAATCTCCCCTTTGTGACGTGGATGATGAAGAGCTACTTCCAAGATCTCCCACCCGAACTTGAGGAAGCCGCAATGGTCGACGGCGACACGCGGTGGGGCGCATTTCTGCATGTGGCATTGCCTTTGGCTCGGCCCGGTCTCGCCGCAACGGCGATCTTCAGCTTGATTCTCGCCTGGAACGAGTTCCTGCTGGCGCTGATCCTTACCCAGACTGACCGGTCGATGACCTTGCCGGTTGGCATTTCCGGCCGGGTTACCCAGTACACCACCCACTGGGGCGAGATTAGCGCAGCCGGCTTCCTCGCCAGCGTCCCGATCATCATCTTCGCGCTTATTGTGCAGCGCCATCTCGTGCGCGGCCTTTCCTTCGGCGCCGTAAAGGGGTAGCGCATGGCCTCCGTGACTTTCAAGGATGTCGTCAAGAAATTCGGTGGGTTCACGGCCGTCATGAACCTCAATCTGGAGGTTCGCGACAAGGAATTCCTCGTCCTGCTCGGACCCTCCGGTTGCGGCAAGACGACCACCATGCGCATGGTCGCGGGGCTTGAGGAGGCAACGTCCGGCGACATCTACATCGATGCGGACTGCATCAACGGCGTGCTGCCTAAGTATCGCGACGTTGCGATGGTGTTCCAGTCCTATGCCTTGTATCCGCACCTCAATGTCGCGGACAATATCGGATACCCGCTAAAGATCCGCAAAGTGCCACCCGCCGAATACAAGCGGCGAATAATCGAGGTCGCACGGCGCGTGGAACTGGACTCTCTGTTGTCGCGTCTGCCGAAGGAGCTTTCCGGTGGTCAGCGCCAGCGTGTCGCTCTCGCCCGCGCGATCGTTCGCACTCCTCGCGTCTTTCTCATGGATGAGCCGTTGTCCAATCTCGACGCCAAGCTTCGCACCCAGATGCGTGCTGAACTGAAGCATCTACAGCATGAGCTTCAGGTCACGACGATCTACGTCACCCATGACCAGATCGAGGCCATGACGCTGGCGCACCGCGTTGCAGTGATGAACAACGGCGTGATCGAGCAGCTTGGCACGCCGAAGGAGATCTACAACAATCCGCGCACGCTCTTTGTTGCCGGATTTATTGGCTCGCCGCCGATGAACCTGATCCCGGGGGAGGTGAAGGAGGGCGTATTCGCGAGTGCCGGTCTCAGGGTAAGGGGGCTCGGGCGAGCAGAGATTTCCCGCGCCGTTCTCGGCGTCCGTCCGGAGGACGTTCATGTCGCCAGCGCTGGGAATGACGACGTCAATCTGATTGCGCCGATCTATTCGGTGGAACTCACCGGCGAGAATACGCTTGTCAGTCTGCGACTGGGTGGCCAGCTCATGACCTTGCGCGCCGACAAGAATTTCGCCGCTCAGATCGATCAGCAGATCGGCATCAAGATTGCGACGGATCGTGTATTCTTGTTCGATGGAGAAAGTCAGGGACGTGTCGACTTTTAACTTCTGCGCGACCGTGATGGTGATCGCGACGGCATTGCCTGCCACCGCAGCCGACGTCGGTCCTATTGACGGCAATCCGCTGATCCAAATTCCAGCCGGCTCATTCACCTTTGGCAGCAATGACGGCCCCGAAAACGAACGCCCGCGCCGGGTGCTGGAGGGGCAGGCGTTCGCGATCAATCGCACCGAAATCACGAACCGGCAATATAAGCGCTTCATCGATGCCAGCGGTCACCGTCAGGCGTTTTATGCAAACCATCCCGTTCTGGGACTGGACGACAGACCGGTGGTTGGGGTGAGCTGGGGAGACGCCGATGCCTTCTGTCGTTTCTATGGCCTGGTTCTGCCATCGGAGCAGCAGTATGAGAGGGCTGCGCGCGGAACGGAGGGCAGCGCATTTCCATGGGGCGACGCGCCGCCGGACAAGACGCGGGCAAATTCGGGATCCACTTCCTGCTGCTCCGCCGACGCGAGCGACGGCTATCCGGTGACGTCGCCGGCGGATTCCTATCCCGATGGCGCAAGCAAGGAGGGCGTCCTCAATCTTGTCGGCAACGTCTGGGAATGGACCCGCGATCTCTACGCGCCTTATGCAGGTGGAACCGCTGCCAGGAGCGTCGGGCTATACCGCGTGCTTCGGGGCGGCTCCTGGAACAGCGATCGGGAACATCTGACGACCACCTATCGCCTTGCCTACGATCCTGATTTCCGCTTCTCGGCCAATGGTGGTTTCCGATGCGTTCGAACTGGGTCGTGATTGTCGTCACCGGTCTTCTGTTGCTGACAACTGGCGCCGGCGCCGAGCCCGTGGTTGCTCCCGGCTATACGCTCACGACCTTCAAGATGCCGGGCGCCGCTTTCGCCGGCTTGTCGCGCGATGGTGAAACCTTGCTTGTCAGCGATCTTTCCAGCGGCCGGCTCTACCGGCGTGGCGAGGACGGCAAGCTCGTCGCCTTCGGTCCGGTCTTTCCCCATGGGCCCGACGTGATCGGTGATCCGACCGGTCCCTATCGTGTGGTCCGCGCCGGCGATGTCCTTGTCGTCGCGCAGGGTTGGACGCCGGTCAATTCCCCCGAGGGGCCGTTTGACCACTCCCTCGTTGCGATCGACGCCGCCGGTCGAACTCGCGTTATCAGCAGCGATTTCTGGAATCCGTTCGACCTTATCGTGGCAGGCGGAACCTACTACGTCGTCGACTCCGCTCGAAACAGCGTCGAGCGGCTGGAAACGAACGGCCGGAAAGTGACCCTCATAACCTTCCGCCGGATGGAGCAGGAGGCCACGGCGCTGCGCAGCCTCTCGCCGACGGAGTTCAAGGAAGGCAACAGCTATGACGTCGATGCGGTACCGACCGGCATCGCCCTTCGCGACGGGCGTCTCCATATCGCGTTGTTTGGAGGCTTTCCCTTCCTGGATGGTGCCGGAAAGATCGTTTCGGTTCCGGAGGCCGGCGATGCTACAGAGCCGCGGGCCGACGTCGAAGGGCTCAATGCGCCGGTAAGCATCGGCTTCGACAGCGATGGCGGGATGCTTGTCCTCGAACACGGCACCTATGACCCGAAGGAAGGCTTTCGGGAGGGGAGCGGGCGATTGCTAAAGCTCAATAGGGCGACACCCGATCGGGAGGTCATCCTTGACGGACTGACCCGACCCGTCTCCGTCCTCGTCTGGGACGAACGGCGGCTCGTCGTTTCCGAGATGGGCGGCAATCTTTATTTCGTGACACGCGAATCTGCACGCTGACGACTGGGCGCCAGCTCATGGTCAGCATCCCCAGCGCAAAGCCGCGGTCATAACCGGAAGGTCCCAAAGTCGCAGTTCGTCGTCATCAAGCAGCGCGAGCGTTACCGACAGTCCCGCCATGTCGAGTGAGGTGACATAGGTGCCGACCAGCGAGCGCACCACGCGGACGCCGGATTTTTCGAAGATGCGGCTGGCGACATTGTAAGCCAGATAGAGTTCGGCGGGCGGTGTGCCGCCGAGGCCGTTGACGAACAGAAGTGCCTTTTCCCGTCCTTCCTGCGGGAGATCGCTGATGATGGTATCGCATAACCGACCAATGATGTCGTCGGCGCTGGAAAAAGCTTCCCGCGAATGGCCTGGCTCACCATGGATGCCGACGCCCATTTCCATTTCTTCCGGGCCGAGCGAAAATGTTGCACGTTGCGTCTGTGGAACGGTCACGCCCCGCAGCGCTATGCCCATTGTCCGGATTCGTGGGCTCAGGCAATCGCCGAGCTGTTTCAAGCCGCCGAGATCCATTCCGGCTTCAGCGGCCGCACCGATGATCTTCTCGACGACCAGGGTTCCGGATACGCCACGGCGGCCGTGACTTCGTCCGCTGCCTTCCGTCTCGATGTCGTCGCGGACGATAACTGTCTCTACCCTGTGCCGGCCCGACACGAATTCCGCCGCCATCTCGAAGTTCATGACATCACCGTCGTAGTTCTTGACGACCAGCAGACAGCCGGCGCCCGTATCCGTTTCCCCGATGGCGCTGACGATCTGGTCGGGTGTGGGGGAGGTGAAGATATGTCCCGCGCACGCGGCGTCCAACATGCCATGGCCAACAAAGCCGACATGCATCGGCTCATGGCCCGCGCCGCCGCCGGAGATGATCGCGACCTTGCCAGGCTTGATGTCGCGACGTCGGATGCACTTTCGGTCCGCTCCAAACACGACGAACTGCTCATGGGCGCGCACAAAGCCTTCAAGGCTTTCAGCGACCATGGTTTCGGCCGTGTTCATGAATTTCTTCATCCTGCCCCTCCCAAGGCGCAGACGTTATTCAAGCAAAGCTTAATGTAAAGCGCCATGCCAAATTTGTTGCTCCCGTCCTTCAAGCCGGAAGAACGGGCCGCACCGCAAGCATTCAATCGGCATCCCCTGAAATTGCGACTATCTTCTGTACCAAATCGGCGATGGCCTCCTCCAGAAGACGGTTCTTCCTCTCGTCGCCGAGATCGGGAACCATCAATGAGAGTTGCCGCAGCTTTTCGGAATGACCGAGATCGGGCAGTTTTCCCGGGTGAGCGCTCTGGTAGGCTTCGAGAAATCGATCCTGCTCGACCGGGCTGAAATGGCACACCCTGAAAATCGTTGCGAGATGACGAGCCGGCAGCGGGGTCGAGTATGCCGGACTGGTGACCTGGGTCACGAAACTGCGATGTTTGCCGAGCGCCGTCGCCAGCCGCTGCCGTGTGCCTGAGGGCCGATTGTCGATGATCTGTGTCAAAATGGATTTGTAGGCGATAATGGCGTCTTCAGTGATTTCGCGCGCCATTCTAGTCTCCCGCCGCCGTTGTACCGTCGGCCTTCAAAGCGGATACCGCCAACCTTACGGCAGCGATTTGCGCCGGAGCCACAGAAAAATGCCGCAGACCGGCAGCGAGCAGTCCCGGAAGGTATTGCGGATCACCTGCCATATCTCCGCAGATGCTGACCGGTTTGCCCATGGCAGCGGCAAGATCGGTGGCGCGTTCGAGAAGGCGGAGCACCGCGGGGCCAGCCTGCGCATAGTGAGAAGCAACGGCGGGATCGTCGCGAGCGGCAGCTGCAAGATACTGTGCGAGATCATTTGTTCCGAAGGAAAAGAAATCCGCCGCTTCGAAGGTGTCGAGCATCAGGGCGGCTGAGGGTACCTCCACCATGATCCCGATCGGTGAAATCCGGCAGGGAACATCGCGCCGCACAAGATGCCGGGCTTCCTCCTGGAAAATCTCCGCCATGTCCTCGACCTCGGACGGGACCGACACCATCGGCAGCATGACATTGAGATTGCCATACATAGCCGATCGCAGAAGCGCACGCGCCTGAACCCGTGCCATTTCCGGCCGCGAAAGCAGCAACCGGGTGCCACGCAGCCCCATGAAAGAATCACGGCTCGACCCGCCGATGCCGGGGAGCTGCTTGTCGGCGCCGAGATCCAGCATTCTAATCGTCACCGGCTTTCCATCGGCCCATTCGAGAACACGGCGATACATGCTGAACTGCTTTTCCTCGTTGGCCGCATCCACCAGCGACGAGAGGGCGAACTCCGAACGCATCAATCCCACTCCATCGATCATGGTTGGATCAATATCGTCCGTCTCGGCCGGATCGTTGAGATTGACCGACAGCCGGATCGCTGCACCATCGGCCGTGTGGAGCTCACCACGCTGCGGATGTATTTCGGCGACATTGGCCCGCTGGCTCTGCAAGAGCTGCGCTTGCCTGACGTCTTCGTCGCCTGGCCCGACCATGATCATGCCTGCATCGCCGTCGACAAGGATACTGTCCTCATTCGCGGCAGCGAATTGACCGGCCGCAACCACCATCGGAACCGACTTTGCACGGGCGAGCATGGCCACATGGCTCGCTATACTGCCGTTGAAAAGCGCGATCCCTCCGCCGAGGGACCAGTCATGCGCGAGGAACCTGCTCGGTTCGATCTCCTTGCCCACGAATATGGATCCCGCCGGAAAATCCCTGAGCGGTTTTCCGACCAGCGCGCTGAGCACACGATTCTTGGCGTCGACAATGTCGACGATGCGAGCGCGCAGCTGCTCGTCATCGGCCTCTTCCAGATCGCGAATGTTACTATCGAGCGTGCTCACCCAGGCAAAGGCTGCACTGTCTCCGCCATTGATCCGTCGCGCCGCCATCTCAAGGATCGCCGGATCGCGAAGGAGCTCGATCTGGAAATCGAGAATGGCGGCGCTTTCGGGACCGGATCGCCCGGCGAGCCTTTCCAGTTCATCGATGGACGTTTGTATCGCTCCGGCGAGGTTCTCATGTTCGATCGTCGTATCCGTCCGTGGCAGGAATGGCTCCTCGATCTGACCCGCCAGATGGGCAGGCCCAAGCGCGACACCGGGGGAAGCGCCCGTTCCCTGCACCCTATGCGTTTCGGCCATGCTTCCTTTCCTCATCGAAATTACGCCTGACGAGTTCCTCCAAGGCGATGATCGCCTCTTGCGCCCGGACACCCTCGGCCCGGATCCTGAGGATCGATCCTCTTCGAATTCTCGCCCCCATGATCTTGATGATGCTCTTGCCGTTTAGCCAGACATTATTGCCATTCACTTCGATTTCGATCGAGCAGGGGAATGACTTAGCCAGACGCGTGAATGTCACGGAAGGCCGGGCGTGCAGCCCGACCCCATGGGTGACTTCGATTTCCGTCTGGCATTTGGCGTACACGGGATCGTGCTCCTGCGTTCCTGCTTGTCTTTCCATCAGGGTGACAGTTCCTCGGCGGTGGCGACGACCTTCGCAAGCGAGGCTCCTCCGGATGCTTCCGCGGCCGCAACGACCGCACCTTCGACCAGGGGAGCATTGCAGATGGATACGAGAGCTGAGCGCGGCTTACCCAGCATCTCGATCGCCATCTCGCTGTTGGTCTCCGCTCCGCCGAGATCGACGAATACCGCAACGCCGGCATCGGACCAGGCGGCCTCGATCGCCGTCAAAATACCGGCCGCATTTGTTCCCAGGCCACCTTCGGCGTTGCCGCCGGACCAGGCGAGCGGCACACAGTCGCCCACCATCTGGCGCACCATATCGGCGATCCCTCTCGCCACGAGTGGCGAATGCGATACGATCACGATTCCCACATTCGCAGCTTTTCCATTCATGCCGGCTGATACTCCCCGATATAGCGGCAGATTGCCGTGGTCAGTAGTGCGCAACTTGACGCCCCCGGATCGACGTGGCCGATGGAGCGATCGCCAAGATAGGAGGCACGCCCGCGCATGGCCTTCATGGCGGCCGTCAGGTTTGCAGATAGCTCTGCCTTCTTGGCAATGTCGCTGAGTGCTGCGTGTTTAACGAGTTCGGCATGCACCGGGTAGAGCACGTCGAGGAGGGTCTTGTCTCCGGCTTTGGCGCGTCCGCGCCTGGCCACGGCGGCGATCGCCCGTTCCAATGCCGCGACGAAATCCGTTGCCTGACCCCGCTCGCGAAGTTCCCTGCCGATCTCCATCAGCAACGTGCCATAGAGCGGCCCCGCTGCGCCACCGATGTTCATGACCAGGGTCATGCCGATCTTTTCCATCGCGTCGGGGAACGGCAGGCTGGACAGGTTTGCGCCATCGGCGCTGACGGCCTCGCAACCACGCCGCATGTTGGTTCCGTGATCGCCATCGCCGATCGCGCTGTCCAGTTCGCAAAGATGATCGGCATTGGCCGCGATCACTTCGCGGCATGCTTCGATCAAGCCGGCAATCAGTGCCCGATCCGCATGCACCATCCGTCCCCTCCCGCCAGCGCGGACTGTCTTCAAGCAGGACCTGTTGCGACGGCTTCGAATACAGCGGCCACCGCCACGGCCCCCGGATCTGCGACGCCGTCCAGATCCCGCTCGCCGAGATAGGAGGCGCGACCGGCCCTTGCCTTTTTCATGGTCTTCGTGGACTCGGCACCGGCTCTTGCCGCCAGAGCTGCCGCAGACAGCCCGTCCTCGGCGAAAGCGCGCAAGGCCGGCTCAAGCGCATCAACCATCGTGCGGTCGCCGATTTTTGCTCCTCCGTAGAAAGTCATTCGCTCGAGGCCAGCAAGCAGAGCTGTCGCTATATCCGCCTTTTCAGCCATGGCCTTTGCGGCCGCGGTGAAGAAGATCGAGAGCAGCACGCCACTCGAACCGCCCATGCTGGTGCTGAGAATATCACCGATCGCGGCCATCGTGGCTGCCGGCTCTTTCAGCGGCAGCGTGTCTATCCGGGCAAGCACGCTGCGGGCGCCGGTCGCAGCCGTCGAACCGGTGTCGCCGTCGCCCACGCGCCCATCCAGTGCATTGAGTTCGCCTTCGAGCGACATGATGCGTTCGCAGATGGCGCGCAAAAGTGAACCGGCACGGCGGTCGTCGCTGGCGGCGAAGAGATTGCCAGGAACAACTGGGACCTTCGGTCCGGCCACTATGCCGATCTCGTGGCGTTCGATCGCCGGGACCCAGGCGCGCGGGCCAACCACCGCCGTCAATGCTGCCTCGCGCTCCGCGTTCAGCCGGATCAGGGAAAGGGAAAAACCATTCATGTTGAGTGCCGTCATCATCGGCGCCGGACCGATGATCAGCTTGACGCGCGGCGCCAGCGGAGAGGCGAGGACCGCATGGGCGATCAGGCTCATCTCCAGCGGCGGCACGGCACCGAGATTGTTGATGAGAATCGCATGATCGCCGGAACTCGAAACTGCAGCGGCGAGGCGTTCGGTCATGATGGCGACGAATTCGGTGGCCTGTCGAAGCGCGATACGTTCGACACCCGGCTCGCCGTGAATGCCGAGGCCCAGCTCGCCCTCATCGGGACCGAGACGCTCCGGATGGACCTGACCCGGAATGGAGATGGAGGAGAGCGACATGCCGAGTGACACGATATCGGCCGCGGCTGAAGCGGCGTGAGCGGCAACCGTTTTCAGATCTTCGCCCGCCTCGGCGAAATGGCCGGCGATCTTGTGAACGAACAATGTGCCGGCGACGCCGCGCGGCTGGGTAATGTCCGGAATGGCGATGTCGTCAGCGACGATGACCATTTCCACGTCAAAGCCTTCGGCACGCGCCTTTTCAGCGGCAAGACCGAAATTCAGCCGGTCGCCCGTATAGTTCTTGACGATCAGCAGGCAGCCCATCGGGCCCGTTACCGCGCGGATCGCCGTCAGGACCGCGTCGACGCTCGGTGATGCAAATATCTCGCCTGAAACGGCGGCTGTCAGCATGCCCCTGCCAACGAAGCCCGCATGGGACGGCTCGTGGCCTGCGCCGCCGCCCGAAATCACGGCGACCTTCGATTTGTCCCAGTCGGCGCGCAGGATCACCTTGATGTCAGGGAATGTGTCCAGTCGTGCGAGCTCGCCCGCGCGGCTCGTCTGCAACAGGCCGTCAAGCGCCTCGGTGACGATGGTTTCCCGACGGTTGAAGAAATGTTTCATCGTTCGATCCCAGTTTGTTGCCGTGTTCTGCCTAAAAGTAGCCGATTCCACCCATGAGGATCAGCCCAATCGCCGCCCCTCTCCATCGAAATAGAGCGGATCCTTCAACGTCAGGCTGATTTTGTCACCCGGTTTGATCGTAAGATAGGGATCGGCAAGTGTGACAAGCTTATGATCCCGGACCCGGATATGCAGGTGGTTCTGGTCTCCCAGATGTTCGATCCAATCGATCTCGGCATTCGCTGCCGCGCCGAAAGCGATATCGAGATGTTCGGTCCGAGCGCCGATCGTCTGCGTGCCGTCGGGAGGCGTCCCCCCGGGGAGCAGCCCCGCTGGAAGGAGGTTGATATGCGGCTGGCCAAGGCGTGCCGCCACGTGGAGATTGGCGGGATTGCCGTAAATCTCCCGCGGGCTGCCAATCTGCATCAGCTTTCCTTCCGCCAGGATGCCGATGCGATCCGCCATCGTCATGGCCTCGACCTGGTCATGGGTCACATAGAGCAACGTGGATCCCAGTTCCTTCTGGATGCGCTTCAGTTCGAGGCGGAGTTCTGCTCTGAGCTTGGCATCGAGCGAGGACAAGGGTTCGTCCATCAGATAGATCGCCGGACGGCGTACCAGAGCCCGGCCGATAGCGACGCGCTGCATCTCGCCGCCCGAGAGACTCGTCGAACGGTTCTTCAGCTTGTGATCGATCCGGACCATCCTGGCGACGTCGCGAACGCGCCGGTTGATTTCCTCATCGCTCAGCCGGCGCGACGGCGCCTTCAACGGGAAGGCAAGGTTCTCATAGACGGTCATATGCGGATAAAGCGAATATTGCTGAAAGACGAAGGCGACATCGCGCCCGGCCGGCGCCTCGCCGGAAACGTTGCGTCCGCCGATGGTTATCTCTCCGCTGTCAGGTCTCTCAAGCCCGGCGATAAGGCGCAGGGTCGTCGTCTTGCCGGCCCCCGTCGGACCGAGCAGCACGACGAATTCGCCGTCGTGGACGGCAAGATTGAGATCGCTGACGGCATCTGTGTCGCCAAACCGCTTGTTGAGGCTCTTGAGAATGACGTCAGCCATGCTGCGCCTCCGTATAGAGCGATGATGCAATCGCCCGGCCTGACTTGCAGTCGAAGAGGGCAAGTTTGCTGGGATTGAATTCCAGGCCGACGGTTTCGCCGATCCGGAAGTTTCGGTTTGCCGGGACACGCGCCTTGATCAGACCGGATGCCGTTTCCACCGCGACGACCTGATTCGTGCCAAGATACTCGCTACCATAAACTGCACCACGCAGCGGCGAGGCGTCGGCAAAGCGTATATGTTCGGGCCGCACGCCCAGCGCCAATTCTGCTTCCGCCATGTCCTGATGCACTTCCGGGATGCCGATGTCGACGCCATTGAGCGAAACACTGCGTGTGCCTTTTTGAAGTCCGGCGGTGAAGCGCATGAAATTCATCGGCGGAGACCCGATGAAATCGGCGACATACATGCTTGCGGGGCGACTATAGATTTCCTGCGGCGTGCCGAACTGCTCGATAACGCCATGGTTCATCACCGCGATCTTGTCCGCCATGGCCATCGCCTCGTGCTGATCATGCGTGACGTAGACGGTGGTTGCATGGATGCGGTTATGCAGTTCGCGCAGCTCATGCACCATGATCTCGCGAAATTCCGCGTCGAGCGTTCCAAGCGGTTCGTCCATCAGGAAGCATTTCGGACGGCGCACGATGGCGCGGCCGAGTGCCACGCGCTGGCGATCGCCGCCCGCAAGGCCCGAAACGGACCGGTCGAGAATATGGCTGATCCGCAGCAGCCGGGCCGTTTCCTCCACCCGTCTGCGGATTTCGGCCTTGGGAACGCCCTGGGACAGCAGTGGGAATCCGATGTTCCTGCGCGCGTTCATATGCGGGTAGAGCGCGAAGAGCTGGAACACGAAAGCGATGTCGCGGGCGCTGGCGCGGTTGAAGGTCACATCCTCGCCATCGAGATAGATCTTGCCGCTTGTCGGCAGTTCCAATCCGGCGATCATGCGAAGCGTCGTTGTCTTGCCGCAGCCGGATGGACCAAGCAGAGCGAGGAATTCACCGCTATGGGTGACGAAGCTCGAATCCTCCACCGCGACGAAGTCTCCGAACTGTTTACGCAGATTTTCGATCCTGATTTCCGCCAT
This sequence comes from Sinorhizobium sp. CB7, assembly GCF_041357635.1. Lineage (NCBI taxonomy): Bacteria > Pseudomonadati > Pseudomonadota > Alphaproteobacteria > Hyphomicrobiales > Rhizobiaceae > Sinorhizobium > Sinorhizobium sp. CB7. Next base: position 292,791 of record NZ_JAULLL010000010.1, on the reverse strand, counting down.
GGGCCTTACTCCGGAAACTTCGAGACGATGATGAACATCACCGTTCCGGCAAGCAGTGTCGCCAGCGAATAGGTGTAGAGCACCAGCAGAAAGGGCTGGAAGAGCATCAGGAAGCCCAGTGCGATGACAAGGGTCGCGATATTCTCCATCGGGCCGCGCCGGAGGAAGAACGGTCGTTTCGGGCGGGCAGGGCGGGGTGTGTCGAGAAGGTTCGTCATTTGCGCACAGCTCCGAAGGTGATGCCGCGCAGCAACTGCTTGCGCAGAAGAATGGTGAAGACGAGGATCGGGATCAGGAAGATCGTGGTTCCCGCCGCGACCGCCGGCCAGTCCTGGCCGCCTTCGCCGATGATTGTCGGGATGAAGGGCGGCGCGGTCTGTGCCGCGCCGGATGTCAGCAGCACTGCGAAAGCATATTCGTTCCAGGCGAAGATCAGGCAGAAGATGGCGGTTGCCGCGATCCCGGTCGTTGCCTGCGGCAGCACGACCCGCCAGAAAGCCTGCATGCGGGTGTAGCCGTCGATCATCGCGGCCTCTTCGTATTCCCGCGGGATCTCGTCGATGAAGCCCTTGAGCAGCCACACGGCGAGCGAAACATTGACGGCGGTATAAAGCAGGATCATGCCCAGCGCCGTATCCGACAGGCCGAGTCGGCGGTACATGAGATAGATTGGAATGGCGACGGCGATCGGTGGCATCATGCGGGTCGAAAGGATGAAGAAGAGCAGATCGTCCGCAAGCGGCACCCGGAAGCGGGAAAAGCCATAGGCCGCAAAGGTTCCGAGCAGCACGGCCAGGAAGGTCGAGCCGAAGGCGATGACCAGCGAATTCTGGAAGCGCGGCCAGTAGTTCGAAGGCCCTGCAATCACCATGTTGCGCTTTCGGGTGATCTCGTCGCAGGTGCTCGCCGGCGGCCCGAGTGCCGCGATGTAGTCAGGCGTCTGCCGCGTGCGCGTCGTGAAGAGGTTGCAATAGCCCTCGAGCGTCGGGGAAAACACGATCTTCGGCGGATAGCTGATCGAGTCCGGCGGCGATTTGAAACTCGTGAGAAAGATCCAGCCGAGTGGGATCATCGTCACCAGCGCATAGAGGATGACGATCGCGCCGGCGACGCGCTTGGACGTGGCGCTCGGCTCGACGACGGAATGGGCAGAGGTTGCGGAGCTCATCTCTGTTTCACCTTGTTCAGCGCTTTGACGTAGATGTTGGCGAGGCCGAACACCGCGACGAAGAGGATGATGGCAAAGGCGGAGGAGCGTCCGGTGAGCCAGCTCTCGAAAGCCTGGCGCTTGAGCGTGATCGAGGCGACCTCCGTGGTGGATCCGGGGCCGCCGCCGGTCAGAAGCATCACCATGTCGAACATCTTGAAGTTCTCGATGCCGCGAAACAGTACCGCCAGCATGATGAAGGGCAGGGCCATCGGAATGGTGATCGACCAGAATTGCCGCCAGGCCGAAGCCCGGTCCACTTCCGCCGCCTCGTAGATGTAGTCCGGGATCGACCGGAGGCCGGCCAGGCAGATCAGCATCACATAGGGCGTCCACATCCAGGTATCGACGATGATGATCGCCCAGGGGGCAAGCGGCACCGTTCCCAGCATCTCGAAGGAGGACGGCGGGATGCCGGTGAAGAATGAGACGATATAGTTGAAGAGGCCGATCTGCGGTTGATAGAGGAAGCGCCAGAAATTGCCGACCACGGCGGGCGACAGCATCATCGGGATCAGGATGATCGTCGTCCAGAAGGCATAACCCCTGAATTTCCGGTCAATCAGATAGGCGAGGGAAAAGCCGATCAACGTCTGGAGCAGAATGGTCCAGAAGACGAAATGCGCCGTCGTCTGCATTGCCTGCCAGATATCGGCATCGGTCAGCACGCGTTCATAGTTGCGCAGGCCGATATGCTCGATTGCCGCATTCGGCCGGTTTGCGCGAAAATCGGTGAAGGAAAGATAGATCGCCCAGAGGAGAGGGAAGATATTGATGGCGAGCAGCAGCGTGATCGCCGGCGCAATGAACAACCAGGCGATCGTGCGATCCGACATGCCGCGGACCCTGGTGGCAATGGTCGGCGGCGTGGCGCGTGCTGCCGCCTCAACCGCCTTTCCGACTAAAGAGGAGTTCGTATCTGTCACAGGCTTCACCTGAATCGAGGAGCAACGGAGTTACTGTTGGGGCAGCCCGCGCGCAGGCTCACGCCGGGCTGCCGTTCCCGTAGGCGGTTCTTAAAGTTTACCGTCATCCTCGAAGATCTGAGTCCAGTCCTTCACGAGGGCGTCGAGCGCCTCCTGAGCTGTGCCCTGGTCGGCGACGACATAATCGTGAAGCCGCTTCTGCATTGCCTGAAGCAGTATGGCGTAGGAGGGCTCCTGCCAGAAGTCCTGCACCTGGTTCATCGCCACCAGGAAGTCGGCCGCGAACGGCTGGCTGTCCTTGAAGCTGGGATCGTTCAGGACGGCATTATGAACCGCATAGCCGCCGAGCGCCCACCACTTCTTCTGCACTTCCGGCTGGGCGAACCACTTGATGTAGGCCAGTGAGCCTTCCATGTTGTCGGTGTTGGCGACGACCGAGATGCCCTGGCCGCCGAGCGTCGAGGCAGCCGTGGTCTCTTTCGGATTGACGAAGAACCCGATCCTGTCACCACCGACATTCTCGTCCTTCGCAAGGCCCGGGAAGAAAGCGAACCAGTTCATGGCCATGGCCGCCTGGCCGGATTTGAAGGCGTCCAGCGTTTCCCCCATATAGGCATCGGTGTAGCCCGGAGGCGTGCAGCACTTGTAGAGTTCCTTGTATTCCTCAAGCGCGTGGACTGCACCGGGCGAATTCACGGCACCATCCATATCGTATTTGCCGGGCGTCTTTTCATATTTGAAGCCGTTGGCGTAGAGCGCCTGGGTTGCGCCCATGGTGATGCCTTCTGACGCACGCTCGGTAAAGATTGCCGCGCCATAGACCTTCTTGCCGTCGATCTCCTTGCCCTGGAAGAATTTCGCGGTTTCGATCAGTTCCGGCCATGTCGTCGGCGGGGCAAGGTCGCGCCCGTATTTTTCCTTGAATTCCGCCTGCAGCTCGGGCTTGGCGAACCAGTCCTTGCGATAGAACCAGGCATTGGCGTCGCCCATCGCCGGAAGAGCCCAGTAGTTGGGCGTTCCCTTTGGCCAGGTCGAATAGGCATAGACAGCCGCGTCGGCGAAATCGCTCATCTTGATCCCTTCCTTGTCGAAGAAATCGTTGAGCTTGATGTAGTAGCCGTTCTCGGCGGAGCCGCCGATCCACTGGCTGTCGCCGATCAGCAGGTCACAGAGCTTGCCGCCGGAGTTCAGTTCGTTCAGCATGCGGTCGGCGAAATTCGGCCAGGGAACGAACTCGAATTTCATTTGCGTACCGGTCTTTGCCGTAAAATCCTTTGACAATTCGACAAGCGCATTCGCCGGATCCCAGGCGGCCCAGCAAAGGGTCAGTTCATCCGCTTTTGCGAAACTAGGTGCCGCCGTCGACAGCGCAAGCGCCGAGACCATCCCCAATAGGATCTTTGATTTCGTTTGCATGTGTTCCTCCCAGAACAGGAGCCGGCCCCCGGCCGACTTTGCAAAGTCTCCCACTCCTAATGCTCCGCATGACCCTCACTCCGTCATGTTTAGCATTGTGTTTAGTAATAACAAAAATAATAAACAACTCAAGTAGCAATCGTTGCTGCAATGCAAACGCTCCAGCCGTCCGACGAACACGGCAGATGAGGCTATGCGCATTGGTCAAGGCTTTCGTTGACTGCTTCTGCTTTGTTTAGGAAGAGGGGGCAGGTTTAGACAGGTTCTCTGGCTCGGTGCCATGTTGCCGCATCGTGCTGAACTCATTTCGCAAGCAAGCATTTTGAGATTGGTATAACTTTATTCGACAGACCACACCGTCGAACGAGGAGACATGGCATGACTGCGCCCCATCCATCCAAGACGCATATCGGGAACCATCAACTGCATCCCGAAACCCTGATGCTCAATTATGGCTATGATCCGGAATTGTCGGAGGGGGCGGTGAAGCCTCCGGTCTTCCTCACCTCGACCTTCGTCTTCAATACTGCCGAAGATGGCCGTGACTTCTTCGATTATGTCGCGGGCCGGCGCGAACCGCCCGTCGGAAGGGGCGCCGGGCTCGTCTATTCGCGCTTCAATCATCCGAACAGCGAGATCGTCGAAGATCGCCTTGCTGCTTACGAGCGCACTGAGAGCGGCGCCGTATTTTCCTCCGGCATGTCGGCCATTACTACGACGTTGCTCGCTTTCGTGCGGCCGGGCGATGCGATTCTCCATTCGCAGCCGCTCTATGGCGGTACGGAAACGCTGCTTGCGAAGACCTTTCTCAATCTTGGCGTCGCGGCTGTCGGCTTCGCCGATGGCGTCAGCGAGGCATCGGTGGGCAAGGCCGCTGAGGAGGCTATGGCCAAGGGGCGCGTTTCCGTGATCCTCGTTGAAACGCCTGCCAATCCCACCAACAGCCTGGTCGATCTGGCGATGATCCGCCGCATCGCCGATGCGATCGGCGAAAAGCAGGAGCATATGCCGATCGTCGTTTGCGACAACACGCTTCTCGGACCGATGTTCCAGCGACCCCTGGAGCATGGTGCGGACATCTCTCTCTATTCGCTGACGAAATATGTCGGCGGTCATTCCGATCTGATCGCTGGTGCTGTGGTGGGGCGCAAGGAGATCATAAAGCAGGTGAAGGCCTTGCGCGGCGGCATCGGAACGCAGCTCGATCCACATTCCTGCTGGATGCTCGGCCGGTCGCTGGAAACGCTCTCCATCCGGATGGAGAAGGCCGACAGCAATGCGCGCGCGGTCGCCGAATTCCTGCGGACCCATCCAAAGGTCGACAAGATTCATTATCTGCCCTTCAACGACCTGGAATCGCCGACAGGCCGGGTGTACGCGGCGCAGTGTTCAGGCGCTGGATCGACGTTTTCTTTCGATATTTCAGGCGGTCAGCCGGCGTCCTTCAAGTTTCTGAACGCGCTTCAAATCATCAAGCTGGCGGTCAGTCTCGGCGGGACCGAGTCACTCGCAAGCCATCCGGCGACCATGACTCATTCCGGAGTGCCCATGGACGTGCGGCAAAGAATTGGCGTTCTCGAGTCGACAATCCGCCTGTCGATCGGCATCGAGCATCCGGACGATCTCATTGCTGATCTGACGGTGGCGCTCGACGCCGCGTGAAACGATAGCTCTCGATCATGCGGCATGCTTTGCCTCGTGATCGAGCAGCCAGCGCTTGCGCTCGATTCCGCCGCTATAGCCGGTGAGATCCCCATTTGCGCCGACGAGACGGTGGCATGGGACGATGATGTTAAAGGGATTGGTGCCATTGGCGTGGCCGACGGCGCGTGCTGCGTTCGGCCTGCCGAGGCTGGCGGCGAGCGCGGAATAGGTCATGGGTTTGCCAGGTTCTATGGCGCGCAAGGCGCTCCACATCGTCTGCTGGAACAAGGTGCCACCGGTTCGAAGCCCGATTGACCGGATAGCGCCGATGTCGCCTGTGAAATAGGCCGCCAAAGCCTGTGTGATCTCGGTCGGAACACGGCCTTGCGAAAGTATCGGGACGAAGCTGGCGAACCTGCGTTCCAGCAGGCGGATCAGTCTGTCCTCGTGATCCGCGAAGTCGGCCGCGCATAGGGCGCCGTCACCGTCTACGGCCAGGAGAAGGCGGCCGAGAGGAGTCTCGACGGCCTCGACCGAAAGGACGAGAGGCAGGCTTTTACTTTGCGTCATGGAATATGATTCCGACGGTGTGGCGTTGACCGGTGCGCAGCCGGCTGACGCCATGGCGCAGATTGACGCGATAATTGCCCTTGGCGCCCTGGACAGGGCGATTGTGAACGGCGAAAGCAACGGCATCGCCACGCCGAAGCGGGACCACCTCGACACGGCTTTGCATGCGCGGGCGCTGTTCCGTCAAGACGAATTCGCCTCCGGTGAAATCCTCGCCCGGTTCGGAGAGCAGGATTGCCACCTGTATCGGAAAGGCGAGGTCGCCGTAGAGATCCTGGTGCAGGCAGTTGAAATCGCCTGGCACGTATTGCAGCAGCAGTGGTGTCGGACGCACTTGGCCGGCATCGTGACACAGCTTCAGGAACTGGGCATGGGTTTCGGGATAGCTTTGATCGACACCCATCCTTTCGTTCCAGCGATTTGCAACAATGGCAAGGTGCGGATAGAGGGCCGTGCGCAGGCCGCCTATGAGATCGGGCAGGGGGTATTTGAAATACCGGTACTCGCCCTTGCCGAACCCATGTCGCGCCATGTGGATATGGCTGCGGAAGTGTTCCTCATGGGCGTAGAGCGCGGCAATTTTCCGACACTCTTCAGCTGTGAGAAGCTTCTCGATGACAGCACAGCCGTAGTTGTCGAGCTCGGATCCGAGTATCGTCCAGTCGTACTTGCCGACGCGCGTTTCGGCCGATCGGACGATTGGCTCGGCTGGAATGGTCCCTGTTGGAATAGACTTTGTCAGGGCGTTCATCTGGTGCCTCCTTCTCAATGAGGTCGCTCGTATTCAGCTACAGTCGCCATCGTCGCGCAAGCTGGATGCGAGAGCCACCCGATTTCGTAATCTGGTGGCCAACCATGCGAACTTTGATCAGGGACGCTATTCCTCTGCAAAGGGATGGAGCGTAAACGGGAGCGTGTTTCCCGGAAAGAACGGCGGACGAGGGGCTCCGCCGGACGTCTGGCCTCGCTTGAGGTCAAGACGGAGACTTCGAAAGCGTCGCAACTGCCATCCATTGTGGATCGACGCTGCTGTTCAAAGGGCGGAAACCCGCCGCCAGGCAAATGGCCAATTCGATCGTCGGACTATCTGTGGGGCAGGATCCTGCCATGCCGGGCAATATACTCGGCATCTCCGCGACCTATCCCGAGATCGCTCAACATGCGATCGTCAAAGGCGATCAATGCACTGGCGCCGCTTCGTGCGCGACGGGCGCGCTTGATGCGGCCAAAGCTGCGGGTGATATTCCGGAGTAGCCAGGGTGAGGACTTCATGACTTCCTTCCTTCGATGAAATTTTACAGCTCCGCGGCTACGGGGACTACGCCCCCAAAGCGCTGGAGGCTGCACAATCGGGCGGCGCGGTTACAACCTTATTTCATTTCGGGAAAGACGGATTGCGTCTGAAACCCGGTTTTCACAGCCGGGGGTTGTGGCTCGCTCGGAAGGAAATGGATTTCGGCGCTCTGAAGCCCGAGCGATGCTTCAGAGCGCACAACCCTTGAGAAACAGATCGGCGCACATTCGAGCGCGCGCCGCGATCTCTTCGATGTGCAGCCTTGGCTGCTGGCGCAGCATCGCGGCGCGCTGCGGCTCCATGATCATCATGCCACGCAACATGCCACATGCGGCATGCGGGTCCTCAAGCGCGATCAGTCCCCGATCCATCTGCTTGCGAAGCCAGTCCTCCATAAGCTCATTCGTCCTGATGATCGCCTTTTGGTAGAAGGAGGTCGCGATCTCCGGAAACCTGTCGGATTCGCTGACCACGAGACGCAAGACCGTCATGGTGTCTTCCGACAGCGTCAGGATGCCGTAGGTCGTCAGCATCCTTTCCAGACCTTCCCTCAGATCCGCCACGGCCAGCGTTCCCGGATCGAGCGCCAGAACAAAGCCGTCAATGCTTTTGGAGACCATGCTCGTGAAGAGGTCCGCCTTTGTCGGGAAAAGCCGGTAAAGGGTTTTGGTCGAAACCCCGGCTTCCTGGGCAATCGCGCTGATACTCGCCGCCGCATATCCATTCTCATGGAACTGCTTGCTCGCGGCCTCAATGATTACGCCCTTCGTATCGTCGTCGCAGCGGACCTGAGGCCGACCTCGCGGTCTCTTCTCGATTTTTTGATTTTGGAACATGTTGAGTTTCCAAATTCCTGTTGACATCTCCTTTATAGAGCATATTTTGGAAAATAACAAGTTTCCTAAATAGGAATTCACCCGAGCCAGAGGCCGCAGCCCTTTGCGACAGCGACCGACCAGGAAAAAGCCAATGACCAAGACGCTGCATGCCTCGAACAGCAATGCTCCCGTTTCCGAAACAGTCGCCGAAACCCAGCCTGGTCCGACGATGGACGCCGGGGCGCCGGCCCGTGTCGCGGAGCCGGCCCAACCTGCCTCAATCGAAGGAAAGCCGGCCCGCAGGCGTGGCCGTTCCCTGCTCATGGGGGCGGCCACCATCGCACTGATCGCCGCTGGTGCCTATTACGGCCATCAGTACTGGACCGTCGGCCGGTTCTTTGTTTCCACGGATGACGCCTATGTGCAGGCCGACAACAGCACGATCGCGCCGAAGATTTCCGGCTACATCGCGGAAGTCCTCGTCGGCGACAATGAAAGCGTGAAGGCGGGGCAGCCGCTTGCGCGCATCGACGACCGCGATTTCAGGGCTGCGCTCGATCAGGCCAGGGCCGATGTCTCGGCTGCCGAAGCGACAGTTGCAGCCAAGCAGGCATCCCTCGACATCCAGCAATCGACGATCGCCGCGGCTCGCGCCACTGTCGATGTCGATCGTGCCAACGAGACTTTCGCCGAGCAGAACAACAAACGCTATTCCAACCTTGCCACTAACGGCTACGCACCCGTCCAGACGGCGCAGCTCGCCGCATCGCAGATTGCCGCCGCTCAGGCCACGGTGATCCGCGACGGCGCCGCGCTCGATGCCGCGGTCAAGCAGGTCGATCTTCTGAAGGCGGAACTTTCCCAGGCGAAGGCGACGCTCGCCCATGATCAGGCCGTCCAGCGCCAGGCCGAGCTCAATCTTTCCTATACGACCATCATGGCGCCCGTAGACGGCATTGTCGGCAACCGTACGCTGCGCGTCGGTCAATATGTGCAGGCGGGTACACAGCTGATGTCGATCGTACCGACAACAGCCGCCTATATCGTCGCCAATTATAAGGAAACGCAGCTCACCGACGTCCATGCCGGTCAGCCGGTCGATATTGAGGTCGATACGTTCCCGGGTCGTGTTTATCACGGCCATGTCGACAGCCTTGCACCGGCAAGCGGCCAGGAATTCGCGCTGCTGCCGCCGGATAACGCCACGGGCAACTTCACCAAGGTCGTTCAGCGCATTCCGGTCAAGATCACTCTCGACGGCGATGCTGCCGCTACGGGCGATTTGCGTCCCGGCATGTCCGTTCAGCCGAGCATCGATACAAGAAGCGATGCAGACCGGCATTGAACGCGGGAGCAGGAGATTGAGCCATGTCCAGTATCGCATCGACGGCTGCGGTTGTTCCGCAGCCGAACGCCAACACCAGGGATTGGATTGCCGTTCTCGCCGGTATGATCGGCGCATTCATGGCGATCCTCAACATCCAGATCACCAATGCCTCGCTCCTCGATATCGAAGGCGGCATCGGCACGGGCGTCGATAACGGCGCCTGGATCTCGACTTCATACCTGATCGGCGAGATCGTCGTTATCCCGCTGACCGCCTATTTCAGCAGCGTATTTTCGTTTCGCCGCTATATCCTTGTGAACTCCGTCCTGTTCCCGCTCTTCTCGATCGCCTGTGCTTTTGCCCATGACCTCGGCACGATGATCGTACTGCGCGGCCTGCAGGGCTTCGCCGGCGGCGTGCTGATTCCCATGGCCTTTACCATGGTTCTGACCAAGCTGCCGAAACCGCAACAGCCGCTCGGTCTGGCGATCTTCGCTCTCTCCGTCACCTTTGCTCCGGCGATCGGCCCGACCATTGGCGGCTACCTGACGGAAAATTACGGCTGGCAGACGATCTTCTTCATCAATGCCCTCCCGAGCGCGGTCATGGCCGTTGCGCTTGCCCTGACGCTCGAAAAGCAGCCGATGCAGCTTCATCTCCTGAGGGAAGGGGACTGGGCCGGCATCGTCACGATGACGATTGGTCTCTCTGCGCTGCAGACGGTTCTTGAGGAAGGCAACAAGGACGACTGGTTCTCCTCGCCCTTCATCGTCAAGCTCAGCATCGTCGCCTTTGTTTTCCTTGTCGCGTTCATCTGGATCGAGCTGACGGTGAAGAAGCCGCTGGTCAAGCTGCGCCTGCTGACCCAGCGCAATTTCGGCATTGGTGTCGCGGTTAATGTGCTGGTCGGCGTCGCGCTCTTCGGCACGGTTTACATCCTGCCGCAATATCTCGGTCAGGTTCAGCGCTACAATGCCGAGCAGATCGGCAATGTGCTCGCCTGGACCGGCCTGCCGCAGCTTTTGATAATTCCACTGGTGCCGATGCTGATGAAGCGTTTCGACGCTCGCTATATCGGCTTCCTTGGCATCTCGATATTCGCGATCAGCTGCTTCATGAATATCACGCTCTCGGCCAATAATGCCGGCGATCAATTCTGGATCCCCAACATTGTCCGTGCCGTTGGCCAGGCACTCGTTCTGACGCCGATCACGGCTATCACCACCGCCGGCATTGCTCCGGCCGATGCCGCGGCCGCTTCAGGCCTGACGAACATGCTGCGCAATCTCGGAGGCGCAGTCGGCACGGCGACGCTTGGTACGATTTTGACAAAGCGTGAGCAGTTCCATTCGAACATTATCGGTCAGTCCGTCACCCTGACCAGGGATGAAGTTCGCCAGCGCCTCGACCAGATGACCGGCTATTTCCTGTCGCATGGCGTCTCGGATCATGCCGCCGCGGCCCACCAGGCCGTGATTGCACTCGGCAATATCGTCAGACGGCAGGCTCTGATCATGGGCTTCAGCGACACTTTCGCCGTCATCGGTGTCGTGCTTGCTGTGGCTGCGGTCGCGCTGCTCTTTACTCAGAAGCCGCGCTCAGGAGGCGGCGCGGGAGCCCATTGAGACGGCAACAGCCGCGGGCTGCCTGATAACAGCACCCCGCGGCTTTGAGATTCAGCAATTCCCTTTGGCGGCAGGGAGGATGAACCCGGTTCAGTGCAGCTCGAGCACCTTCGCCATCAGGAGTGTTTCGTTGTCGGCGAGATCGCCGATCGTCAGGACAACCTCAGCCCGACGCCATCCGGCCATTACCGCTTTTTCCACGAAAGCCTCGAACTCCGCTTTCAGCGCTTTTTGGCAATCGTCGAAACGTTGAGGATGATGTTCAGGAAGCGATGGCGGACCAATCATAGCGTTTTCCAATCTCTCAGGCAGTGGAACGGTAATCTTGAGATTCCAGGAACCGTCCACGGGCAGTCGCACTTCATTCCGGATCAGTGCATTGCACTTCTGGCACCGGTGAAACGGTCATCCGGTTCAAGGCCCAATACACCACGATTTCCGAGTTCCTGAAGAAGGGCCCCAAGTGCAAGATCCAGGCAATAGGCGGGAAACTCGGCTTTCATGCCTTTTGCGCTCTGGCGCGCATAGCTTACGAGCCTCGCCAACGATGCAAGTTCCTTCAAGTCGTTATCGGCTGTCGTCTCGACTTCAGCAGCTTCACTCATTTCATACTCCACGGCACCCCCACGGTGATGCGCATAGCATATTCGAGGGGTAGGCCAAGTGCGCGTGACATGGGCGTGACACAGCCGTCGGCATACATCGGACAAACAATCAATTTGAAATTGCTGCAATATTGGCTTGCACATGCTCGTGGAATTGACACTTTGGCCCGGTCGGAGCGGGCCGGGGGAAGATCTTCACGTGAGCAGGGATCTGGAGGTTGCCCGAGGCCCGACGCGGCGCTTTCGTGGGTTTTCAAGCTGCGGCACGACCATCTTGACGACGGAGAAGGGCTTGCTGCCGACTGTCAAAGATACGGCTATTGCTGGAGAGATACCCGCATGCATCAACCGCATCAGTGTATGCGGCAGCAGCGACTGGGTGCCCGAGGGTAGAACCTGCTTGTGAGGGCGGTATGGCTTCGGGAGGGCCGCGAAGTAGTCTTGAATCCCCGCGGAAGCGGCCCGTTAAACGCGCTGGCCGAGTGACGCCGTGATCCTTCAGAAACGGCTGTATGCGCCGCTAGGATAGAGGCGGTCCGAATAAGGTTCTGTGCCAGTATCGCAACAGAGCTGGCGATCTAAACCCTGTCCCGGCAAATCTTCCGCGCCGTCAACGCTTTTCATGCCGGACGGCCCCAAGCTCAACCGTCGAGATAACCTGATGCCGCGGCCGACTTAGCGCGGGATGCGCAAGTTGTTGCCTTCGGCATCACAGGTATCCCTGAGGATCTGACCAATCCGCTCATATTCCGGATTGTACTGGAACAGGTGAAGCGCTGCTTTCAATGGCTCAATGGTGCAGTGATGTCCGCCGTCTTCGGCGGTATTGCCGATTCCATGTCTTCTACAGCAGCGATCGCCTTCACCATCGCGACAAACTTCTGGCGGACGCCCTCATCCGCGATTTTCAGGAAAGCCTGATTCAGTGCCAAGCCTTCCTTGGTGTTCAGAAATTCGGTGACCGCGTCGATCTCTCCCGTTCCGATCCCTTCTATTTTCAAGGCTTCGGCATTGTCCTGCTGAAAGAAGAAGCTTGCCGGAACGCTCAACACAGCCGCTATCCTTTGCAGACGGCTTGCACCGATACGGTTCGCTCCTTTTTCGTATTTCTGAACCTGTTGAAACGTAACCCCGATCTCTTCGCCCAGGCGCTCCTGGCTCATGCCGAGCATCGTGCGCCTCATTCTCACACGCGAACCGACATAAACGTCAATCGGATCGGGTTTCTTTACATTCATAGACGACTCCTTGCTGTCAAAAGGGGGCTTGCCGACACGATGGTTCGCAACAACAACGTGCATACATCTTGTCTTAGCTTCTGCGTAAATTCAACTGAAAGTATGAAACGATCGCTTTTTCAACAAAGATTTCGTCATACTATCGGATGTATGACATAGCGCTTTACGCCCTTCGATCAATAGTCTTGCAACAGCAGAGGACGCAACGAGGGCGGTGGTCGTTCCCTTCAGCGTCAATCATGCGTAATCGCATTTTTTTAACAGCTTAGCCCGTTGTCTCAAGATAAAATGCGTCGCTTTCTCCCGGCACCAGTTCGAGCGGCCAAATCGTGCTGCGGCTTTGTTTCGGATAGAACTGGCCATAGGCCGGCATATTGGCGAGAAGCATTTCTGCAAGTTCGACGCCAAGGTCATGCAGCGACATGCGAAAACAGGTCAACGCCGGTTGCAGGAATTTGGCGCGCGGCTCCTCGCGAAAGCCGATGACTGCGAGGTCGCGGCCCGGGATTACTTCGGATTCCATGAGGCGGCGATAGAGGCCGATCGCCATCAGTTCATAGATGAGGATGACTGCCGTCGGGCGGTCCTCGAGCAACAGCAATTCATGGCCTGCCTGATAACCACCCTGTTCGCTCGATTTGACGCGGATGACGAGTGATGGGTCGAAGGGAATGCCGTGTCGCTCCAGCGCGCGGCGATAGCCGTCCAGAAACACGTAGCCGAGATTGACGCCGCTCGACGGCGCCGTGATTGCGATGCGGCGGTGGCCATGCGCGACCAACCGGTCGACGGCGCAAGCGGCGACGCCCTCAAAATCGAGATCGATCCATGGATAGTTGCTGCCTGAGAGACTGCGGCCAAGCGCGACGAAAGGGATCTTGGCTTTTGAGAGCAGATCAATACGCTTGTCGATGCGCTGTGTCGCCGAGATGAGCATCGCATCGACGATGCGCCTTGCCACCATACGTTTCAGATATTCGTGCGGATCCTCGTCGCTGGGGCAGGGGAGCATGACGAGATCGAGTTTGTGGCGGGCAAAGACGCTCTGCAATCCGCTGGTCAGGCCGAGAAAGAAGTTGTCGCCATTTTCAATCGTCTCCTTGCTGGATTCGATCATCAGGCCGATGACGTTGGTCGTTCCCTGGCGCAGACTGCGCCCCGACTGGTTGGCGACGTAGCCCAACTCCTCGGCGGCGGCCAGCACGCGCTTGCGCGTCTCGTCGTTGACATCCGGCTTGCCGTTCAGCGCCCGGGATACGGTGCCGATCGAGATATCGAGATGTTCCGCAAGCTGGCGAATTCCCTTCATCGGCTCCGATTTTCCTCCATTCCGCGATTTATCCATTTTCCCTCTATTGACACAGGAATTTCTTTTCACATAGGATCGTAAACGTTTACGGGACGCATGTCATTAGGAGTTGACGCCGTCCTCAGGAGGAAATCGTGAAATTTAGTGCCATTCTGTGCGGGTGCGGAGCTATGTCCAAAGGTTGGCTGCGAGCGATTGCTGCCAACCCGGCTTTGGCCGATGCCGTTGCCATCGTCGGTCTGGTCGACCTCAACCGCGCGAGCGCCGAAGCGCTCGCGCGCGAGTTCGGTATCGAGGGGGCCGTCATTGGAACGGATCTTGCGGAGGTCATCGCCGAAACCAGAGCCGATCTCGTCTTTGATGTGGTTATTCCGAGTGCCCGCTTCAGGGTCGTCTCCACCGCACTCAAAGCCGGGTGCCATGTGCTCAGCGAGAAACCCATGGCGACTTCGGTCGCGGAAGGGGCTGCCCTCGTCAATCTTGCCGCCGAAATGGGCAGGATCCACGCCGTCGTCCAGAACCGGCGATTCATATCAGGCGTCCGGCGCATGCGCCGCTTCGTCGAAAGCGGCGCGATCGGGGAGCTCACGGGCATCCACTGTGATTTTTTCATCGGACCGCATTTCGGCGGCTTCCGTGAGGAGATGGACAATGTGCTGCTGCTCGACATGGCGATCCATACCTTCGACGCTGCACGTTTCGTCGCAGACAAGAAGCCGCTTGCGGTCTACTGCCGGGAAAACAATCCGCGTGGCTCCTGGTACCGGCATGGGGCATCGGCGCACGCTATCTTCGAATTCTCCGACGATGTCGTCTTTACTTACCGCGGCTCGTGGTGTGCGGAGGGCAGGCGAACGAGCTGGGAAAGCCAATGGCGGCTTACCGGTACGCTGGGCATGCTCACCTGGGACGGCGAGGAGGGATTTGAGGCCGCCACAGCGGGCAACGAAACCGGCCTCCTGCGCGGCTTTGCGCCCGTAAACGTTCCCGGACCCGAAAAGGACGAAGAGACGCACGGGCATGCCAGCGTGATCGCCGCCTTCATCGAGGCGGTAAGGACCGGCAAGCGGCCGGAGACGGAGAGCAGCGACAATATCAGAAGCCTCGCCATGGTTTTCGGTGCAATTGAAAGCGCGAGAACCGGCCGACGGATCGAAATTTCAGCCTAAGGAATAAGGACAGAGGTCATGACAAATCCGGCAAAAGCCATCCGCATCGGAACCATGGTCAAGGCGACGAACGAGGACGCCGCAGCCCGCATTTCCAAGATCGCGGATCTCGGCTTCGAAAGCTTCGAACCTTTCTTTTGGCAGACAACGAGCGGCCAGAACCTCGCTGAACTCGGCAAGCGCTGCGTCGATGCCATCGGCAACCGCGACATCACCATTTCGACGCTCGGCATGTTCGGCAATCCGCTCGAGGAGACCGCGATCGACCTGCAGACGCTCCAAGGCTGGAAGGACTGCATCGACAATGCCCATCATTTCGGCGCCACCTGCGTTGCAGGCTTTACGGGCCGAATCCGCAACAAGCCGCTGACCGAAAGCCTGCCGCGGTACAAGCAGGTCTGGAGCGAGCTCGCCAAGCGCGCCGCCGACAAGGGGGTCAGGATCGCCTTCGAGAATTGCGCGATGGATGGCAATTGGGCGACCGGCGATTGGAACATCGCCCACAATCCCGATGCCTGGGAGCTGATCTTCAACGAGACGCCGGATGACAATATCGGCCTCGAATGGGAACCCTGCCACCAGATGGTCTATCTGATCGAACCGCTGCCGCAGATTCGCAAATGGGCATCGAAGATTTTTCATGTCCATGGCAAGGACGCCACCATCCGCTGGGATGTGATCAAGGAGCACGGCATCTTCGGCAAGGAGAAGTTCGTCTTCATGCGTACCCCGGGATTCGGCGACAGCAACTGGACGGATATCATTTCCGAATTGCGCCTTGCCGGCTGGTCCGGCTCGATCGATATCGAAGGCTGGCACGATCCGGTCTATCGCGATGCATTGGAAATGACCGGTCAGATCCACGGCCTGAACTATCTCAAAAAGTGCCGCGGCGGCGAGTTCGTGGCGGATGCGGCCTGACCGCGCGCACGAAACGATCGGACATGCAGGGTGGCCGGCCAGAGGAATGCCGGCGACCGGATAACCACGAAGGAGGAGAACCATGGCTATCCGCAGGTATGCAATCATTGGCGCTCTCGCGCTTGCAGGCGTTTCGTCGTTCGGCCTGGCGGCCAGGGCGGATGATGTCACCGTCACCGTCTGGTCGCTCGACCGTGACATCCAGCCGGCGCCGAACCTGATCAAGGATTTCAACAAGCTGAACACCGGCATCAAGGTGGAATACCGTCAGATTCAGTTTGATGACGTCGTCAGCGAGGCCATGCGCGCCTATTCCACCGGTCAGGCGCCCGATATCATTACGGTCGATAATCCGGAGCATGCGCTCTTCTCGTCGCGCGGCGCCTTCCTCGATCTCACCGACATGATATCAAAATCGACGGTCGTCAAACCGGAGAACTATTTCCCCGGACCGCTGAAGTCGGTGATGTGGGACGGCAAATACTACGGCATTCCCAAGGCGACGAACACGATCGCGCTCTACTACAACAAGGACATGTTCAAGGCGAAGGGCCTTGATCCGAACAAGCCGCCGCAAACCTGGGCGGAACTGGTCGAGGACGCACGCAAGCTTACCGACCCCTCGAAGAACGTTTATGGCATCACCTTCTCGGCCAAGGCGAACGAAGAGGGCACTTTCCAGTTCCTTCCCTGGGCGCAGATGGGTGGAGGCAGCTACGACCACATCAATGCCGACGGCGCGGTGAAGGCACTCGAAGTCTGGAAACAGATCATAGACGAGAAGCTCGCTTCACCCGATACGCTGACGCGCAGCCAATGGGATTCCACCGGTACCTTCAACTCGGGCAACGCGGCCATGGCGATTTCCGGTCCGTGGGAGCTCGATCGCATGCTGAAGGAGGCGAAGTTCGATTGGGGCGTCGCCCTGCTGCCGGTGCCGCAGGAAGGTGCGGAACGCTCTTCAGCAATGGGTGACTTCAATTGGGCGATCTTCGCCAACACGCAGCATCCCGAGGAAGCCTTCAAGGTCCTCGAATATTTCGTCTCGCAGGATAACCGCATGTTCAAGGATTTCGGCCAGCTTCCGGCCCGGTCCGACGTCGCCATCCCGCCGACCGGCCAGCCGCTCAAGGACGAAGCCATCAAAGTCTTCGTCGAACAGCTGAAATACGCCAAGCCCCGCGGGCCTCATCCGGCATGGCCGAAGATCTCGAAGGCGATACAGGATGCCATCCAGGCGGCCTTGACCGGGCAGATGAGCGCAAAGGACGCGCTTGACCAGGCTGCCGACAAGATCAAGGCCGTGCTCGGCTAAGGTTGATCCCTGCATTTCCTCCCGGCAGGGGCTGTCTCTCCACTTAGCGAGGGCAGCCCCGATCGGAGTATCGGAGGCGCCATGAAAAGAATTCTTTCGAGCCTGGTGGACGGAAAGGGCTTCGATATCGGCCTTGTCGCCTTTCCGCTCGGCTTCCTGTTCCTCATGTCCGGCTTGCCGCTCATCTACAATGTAGTGATGAGCTTTCAGGAGGTCGATATGTTCAGCCTCGGCACGCTCGCCAGGCCTTTCGTCGGCTTCAAGAACTATACCGATCTCTTCGCACAGCCGGAAACGCTGCCGATCCTTGCCAATACGGCGATCTTCGTGGTCGCCTCGATCGCCGGACAATTCCTCATCGGCTTTGGCTTAGCGCTTTTCTTCTGGGTTAATTTCCCGGGTTCCTCCTGGCTGCGCGGCCTCTTCCTCGTTTCCTGGGTGATGCCCGGCCTCGTCGTTGGTGCGATCTGGAACTGGATTCTCTCGGGTGACTTCGGTGTGCTGAATTTCCTGCTGCGTGAGACAGGCGTCATCGGCGGCAATATTTTCTGGCGTTCCGACCCGCATTTCTCGCTTTGGGCCGTCATCATCGCCAATATCTGGCTGGGCACGTCCTTCAACATGATCCTGCTCTCGGTCGGGCTTTCCGGCATCCCGGGCGATCTCTACGAGGCCGCCGAACTCGACGGCGCCAATGTCTGGCAGCGCTTCTGGACGATCACGCTGCCGATGATGCGCTCGACGATTGGAGCCATCATCGCGCTCGGTCTGATCTTCACCCTGCAGCAGTTCGATCTTTTCGCGGCGATCACCTCCGGTGGGCCGAACAATTCGTCCAACGTCACGCAATACTGGGCCTGGGACTTGTCTTTCCGCCAATACGACTTTGCCAAGGGCGCGACCATTTCGGTCATCATGATCGTCTTCGTCATGATCGCCTCAGTGGTCTATGTCCGCTCAACACGTCATGAGGTACGCGGATGAGCGACGCCAGCCGAAACCGACTGATGCTTGCGGTTGCCGTCATCATGGCGGCGATCTACCTCTTTCCGCTCTACTGGATGTACATCACGACGTTGAAGAGCGGTTCGGAAATGTTTGCCACGCCTCCCAGCTTCTGGCCATCGTCGCCGCAATGGGCCACCTATGCCTATGTCTGGGAAAGCCGGAACATGGGACGCTATCTCTGGAATTCGCTGGTGATCGCCTTCGGTTCCGTCGCGCTGATCACGGTCTTCGGTGTCGGTTGCGCCTATGTATTGGCCCGCTATCGCAACGTCTGGGTGGATGTCGGCCTATTCCTGATCCTTATGCTGCAGGTCCTGCCGGCCTCGCTGATGGTCACGCCGATTTTCGTCGGCTTTTCTCAGCTTGGCCTGCTCGGCTATCCGCGCCTGGCCGTCATTCTCGCGATTGCGGCGAAAAGCATGCCCTTCTTCGTCGTGCTCGTGCGGGCCACCTTCATGGCTGTGCCCATGGAACTCGAAGAGGCGGGGCTCGTCGACGGCAACTCGCGTATCGGCGCCTTCTTCAACATCGTGCTGCCTTTGGCACGCAACGGCATCCTGGTCAGCGCCATCCTTATCTTCATGCAGGCCTTCGGCGAGTTCGTCTATTCGAAATCGATGATCCAGGCGGCGGAACTGCAGCCGGCAAGCGTCGGCCTCAACTCCTTCATGGGGCCGAACACCAATGAATGGAACAACATCATGGCCTACGCGACCATGTATGTGACGCCCATTCTCGCCATCTTCGTTCTCTTGCAGCGCCGCATTGTTTCCGGCCTCACTTCGGGAGCCCTCAAATGACCCTTCAGATCGAGCTTTCCGGCGTCAACAAGTATTATGGCGCCTTCCATGCCCTGAAGAACATCAACCTTGCCATCGAGGAAGGGACCTTTGTCGCGCTCGTCGGACCGTCCGGCTGCGGTAAGTCAACGCTGCTGCGTTCGCTTGCCGGTCTCGAGCGCATTTCGGACGGGGAGATGAAGATCGCCGGACAGCTCATGAACAATGTGCCGCCCCGCAAGCGCGATGTTGCCATGGTCTTCCAGTCCTATGCGCTCTATCCGCATATGACGGTTGAGGAGAACCTCACCTATAGCCTGCGCATCCGGGGTGTGAAGAAGGCCGAAGCCCGCAAGGCGGCCATGGATGTGGCGGCAACGACCGGACTGTCGCATCTCCTGAAGCGCTATCCTCGAGAGCTTTCCGGTGGCCAACGCCAGCGCGTCGCCATGAGCCGAGCGATCATCCGTCACCCCAAGGCTTTTCTCTTCGACGAGCCGCTCTCCAACCTAGACGCCGCCCTGCGTGTCCATATGCGCAAGGAAATCCGAGCCCTGCACGAACGCCTGCACGCCACCTTCGTCTATGTCACACACGACCAGATCGAGGCCATGACGATGGCCGACCACGTCGTGGTGATGCGTGACGGCGTCATCGAGCAGCAGGGCGCCCCGCTCGATCTCTATGACAGGCCGGCCAACCGGTTCGTTGCGGGCTTCATCGGTTCGCCGGCGATGAATTTCATTCCGGCTGTCGTTGCCGAAGGCGGCAATAGCCTCATTCTCGATTTCGGCTCGGAAAGGCAGGTACTTCCTCTCGCTCCCGCATCTGCTCTGCAGCCCGGCCGAAAGGTTCTTGCGGGCATCCGTCCTGAGCATATCACCATTGTCCCGCCGGGTGAGGGGAGTTTCGATGTCCGCGTGGCTGTCATCGAATCCACCGGCTCCTCGACGTTCATTGCGACTGCGACCGAACCGGAACTGACGATCGTGGAGACCGGGCGCGGGAACATTCGTGTCGGCGATCCTATCGCCGTTGCGATCAATCCATCTCAGGTTCATGTTTTCGACGCCGTCACCGAAGCCCGTATTGACGGGAGATGGACAGGCGTGCGTCCTGCTTTCGACGCTGAAAGGGCCGACGCGAGGCGTCTTCCATAAGATCCGTGATTTAGAGCGTAGCGCGTCCTGTCGGACGCGCTACGGCGCAAAATAGAGAGCCCGCAGCGACCTGGGTTCTGCGGAACTCTCAAAAAAATTCGCTGACGAGTGTCGGTTGCCGGCATTTTCCTTCGTCCTCGGGGAGCACCAAATGGATGGATGCTACCTGGAAGACGTTCATGGAGGACATTATGACTGACACAACTGCTCAAGCCGAACAGCCGCAACAGAATGCACCCGTTCTCGGTGGCCTGGTGCCCTATCTGATGGTGGATGGCGCCGTGAAGGCTGCGGAATTTTACCAGCGCGCTTTTGGCGCCGAGGAGGTCGCCCGGCATCCGGTCGACGAGAAGGGGCGCACGATGCATATTCACCTCTATATCAACGGCAGTTCGCTGATGTTGGGCGATCCCTATCCGGAATACGGTCATCCGGCGGAGAAGCCGCAGGCCTTCTCGTTGCTGTTGCCTGTGAGCGATATTGATAGCTGGTGGAAGCGCGCGGTCGATGCCGGTGCGGAAGTCGTCATGCCGCTCGAGGTCATGTTCTGGGGCGATCGCTACGGTCAGCTTCGCGATCCCTTTGGCGTCATCTGGGGCATGAATGCGCCTGTCGCCAAGTAGATCTCGGAAAAAACCAGCTTTGCAGACATAGCTTTCGATCGCCGCCGGACGATCGTTCCAGCCCGAACCGCAGTTCGGGCTGGATGAGGCTACTTGCCTTCCTAATCCATTTTTATTTTGATATTCTAATATAAAGGATCGCTGCTGTAGTCGGCAGCGGGCGGCATCTACCGCATACAAGGGCAACTACTCTCGTTCGATACGTTCAACGAATTCTCTTTGGGGAGGGGATAATGTGGAAATTTGTGTCACCCTTGACGATGATCCCGCGCGCGATGCGGCGTGTTTCGCCGGTAAGGGTTGCGCTGCATGCAGTCTGCGCCATCGGCTTTCTTGCGGGCGCTGCTGCCGCCCAGCAGCCGACTGAAGAGCAACGCAATGAGGTAAGGGCCGCTTGCCGTTCCGATTTTATGGCGCAATGCTCGGGCGTAACGCCGGGTGGCATGGAAGCGCTGACGTGCCTGCAGCAGCATAGCGCGTCACTCTCGGCTGCTTGCCGCAAAGCCGTGTCGGCATTGACCGCCAAGCCCAAGTCCTCTTCCGCCGCTCCCGCTCAGACGCAGTCGACCACGGCCGCGACACCGCCTTCGTCTGGCGCAGCACAGCCCACGCAAGCCCAGCAGAATGCTGTCAAGTCAGCCTGCCGCAGCGATTTCATGGCGCAATGTGCGGGCGTGACGCCTGGAGGAGCGGCGGCTCTTTCCTGCTTGCAGCAGCATAGTGCAAGTCTGTCTCCCTCCTGCCAGCAGGCGGTTGCGGCGCTTGGAGGTGCCGCGGGCTCGGCAACGCCGCCTGCTGCCGGCGGTGCTACGACTGCGATGCCGACGCCAACGCCGAGGTCCATGCCGGCTTTTTCGCCGCGCGAAGAACTGTTCATCGCACGCGAAGCTTGCGGATCGGATTTCCGCAGTCTCTGCGGGGCCGTACCACTTGGCGGTGGTCGAGCTATCGCCTGTTTGAGGGACAACCTGTCGCGGGTGTCGCCGGCCTGCCACAAAGTGCTGACCAGCGGATTGTAGGGGCAGCCGGTTCTGTTTGGGGAAGGGGGCAATCCCGAACGGTACAGCACGCATCAGGCGGTTCGCCTTCGCCATCTCCAGGCACCGGGAATTTAGGTTCATGTGCAGTTGAGCGATGGGCCTCCGGCGGGAGACGGTAGCCCTCCCTGTGACTTACCGCTCAGAGGCAACCGGTCGCGTATCGGCGGTCATCCGATTCCGCCTGATTGACAGTCCGCCGTTCAACCGATGAGAGATCGGCGCGCTCGACGTCGCCGATCACCGCTTGCCGTAGTTCGCGACGAGATAAGCGATAATCCTGGCCTGATCCTTTTCGTCCACCGGAGCACCGAAGGTTTTCACCATTTTCGTCACCTCTGCCTGCCAGCCCTTCTGGTCAAGGAAGACCGAGTTCATCTCAATGTAGTCGAGGCTGTGGCAGGCAGCGCAGTTCTGCTCGACGGTTTCGAGCCCATCGCCAGGCTTGAGTTTGATGGCATCCTCATCGGCGGTTGCCGACAGAGGCAGGGTCATAATCAGTAATGCGGCACCGGTAAGTGACTTGATCATCACTCTCCTCCCTCAGATCACTTGGAGCGCCAGCTTCTGGACGATGTTGTTGTGGTAACCGGCTGCGTTGAAGAGAAGCTTGTCGACCTGAGTGGCGCCGGAATTGTTGCGCGCTCGCACCATTACCGCCGCGGCCCCCGCCTTTGCTGGCGTGAACGCGTAGGTCCATTGCCGCCAAGCGAACCGGCCGACGTCGGTACCGAGCTTCGCCGGTCTCCAACTCGCGCCTCCATCGACGGAAAGCGCAACCTCCACGATGCCGTAGCCGCCGTCCCAGGCGATGCCTTCGATCTCGACAGCTTGACCGGCCTTGATCTCAGCACCGTCTTCGAGATTGGTGATCAGCGAGTTCACAACAATCTCGGTGATCGGGGTGGTCGGCGAATCGACGGGCTCCTGCGAAACGAAGCGCTGAACGACCGGGAAAAGCGCCTTCGGAATGCGATAGGCGGTATTCACCCAGAAATTCTTCAGCGGCTCGGTCAGCACCTCGATCTCGACGATGTGCTTCATCCAATAGGTGGCCGTCCAGCCGGGAACGATAATGCGCGCCGGGAAGCCGTTCCAGTGCGGCAGCAACTCGCCGTTCATCTCGAAAGCGATTAGCGTGTTCTCATCGATCGCCTTCCATACCGGAACGCTCTTGATGAAATCCGGCGTCTTGTCGACTGCAGGTCCGTCGGCGCCGTTGAATGAGACCTCGATGGCCTCCTGCTTCACACCAACCCTATCCAGCACGTCCCTCAGCCGAACCCCGCCCCATTTGGCGTTGCCGATAGCACCGTTGCCCCATTCCACGCCGGGCACATGAGGATTTGAAAAGCCGCGCCGCTCTCCGGAGCATTGGCACACCGCCGCAAGTTCGACCTTCTCGAAGCCGTTCTTCAGATCGTCGAGCGTCAGCTCGAGCTGCCGCTCGGCGCCTGCTCCGCCGATCTTGATCTTCCAGGTGGCCACATCAACCTCTGGAATGTCGGCAAGGTGATAGCGAACGAAGAAAGCATTGTTCGGAGTATAAGGTTCGTTGAAGAAGCTGATCGGCGTTTCATAGTTCGGCGGCCGATACGTCTTCTTGATCAACGGCACCTTGCCAGGTAGTGCCTCCAGCACCTGCTCGGCAAGGGTTCCGGACGGCAAGGTGGGCTGTGCCGCCCTGGCAACCGCCGCAAGCCATGGGGCGCCGCTGGCAAGCGCCAGCACACCAGCACTCTTCAGAATCTGGCGTCTGTACATTGCGCTTCTCCTCCCGATTTCCGTACCACTATCAATTGCCTGCGTTGGAAGTAGAGCCGGAAACGGCACGCGCGGCAGCAGCCTCGGCTGCGCGTTTCTCTTGCCGCCGCCTTCTGTACTCCTCGAAACGCTGCAGGACGACGTAGAACGACGGGACGAACAGGACCGCAAGGCAGGTCGATGCGATCATGCCGCTGAAAACGGATATGCCGATCGACCGGCGCGCATTGGCGCCGGCGCCGGTCGCCAACACCAGAGGCAGCACGCCGAGGATGAAGGCGAACGACGTCATCAGGATCGGGCGGAAGCGCAGGCGCGACGCCTCGACGGCCGCCTCGAGAATCTCCATACCTTCGGCGCGCTTTTCCCGCGCATATTCGACGATCAGAATCGCGTTCTTCGACGCGAGCGCAATCAGGAGGATAAGGCCGATCTGGGTGTAGAGATTGTTGGCGACGCCGACTGCCATCAACGCGCCCACCGTTCCGAGAAGGGCGAGCGGTACGGCCAGGATCACCGCCAGTGGCAGGATCCAGCTTTCGTACTGCCCTGCGAGCACGAAATAGACGAGAAGCATGGCAAGGGCGAAAATGAAGTAGATCTGCCCGCCGACTATCTTCTCCTGATAGGACATGGCTGTCCAATCGTAGCCGGTGCCCGGCGGCAATGTCTGATCCGCGATCTGTTCCATGAGGTTGAGCGCCTGGCCGGAGCTGAAGCCCTGAGCGGGCCCGCCGACGATGGTCGCAGTCGGATAGAGATTGTAGAGGCTGATCAGGGAAGGGCCTTGAACACTCGTAACATCGACGACGGTGTCGAGCGGCACCATCGTGCCATCGCCGGCCTTGACCTTGATGTTGCGAATATCGTCCGGGCGCATGCGGTAATCAGATTCCGCCTGAACGTAAACTTGAAAAACTCGACCGAACTTATTGAATTGGGTGACATAACTTGAGCCAATATAACCTGTCATGGCGGAAAAAACCTGGCCAACGGTAATGCCCAATGTCTCCGCCTTGATCCGCTCCACCACGATGGAAAGCTGCGGCACACTCGAACGGAAGGATGTACTCAGCCTTTGTAGCGAGGATTGGGCGTTGCCCTTCTGAACGATCGAATCCGCCATGGATTGCAGCAGCGGATAGTCGAAATTGCCGTCCCTGATCTCCACTTGCATGGTAAAGCCACTGGCGTTGCCGATGCCCTGGATCGGGGGCGGGACGATCACCAGGGTCTTGGCAGTCATTACGTTTTGCAGTGATCCGTTCAGATGCTGGTATATGGAAAGCAGATCCTGGCCCTGTTCCTTGCCGCGTTCACCCCAATCCTTGAGAACGACATAGGCAATGCCAGCGTTTTGCAGGCTGGCATTGTTGTCGAGAGCCGAGATGCCGCTGATGGTAAGCACCTGATCGACGCCGGGGGTCGCCTGAGCGATCTTTGCGATCTCTCCCATGACCGCGTCGGTGCGTTCCTTCGAAGCGCCGTCCGGCAGTTGCACGCTGATCAGCACGTAGCCCTGATCCTCGATCGGCAGGAAGGCCGTTGGGAGGCGCGTGAGGCCCCAGACGGCAACGCCGATCAAGGCGAGTGCAGCTAAGACTGCGATGCCGCTATGATGGACTAGGCCGCCGATCAGTCTCGTATAGCCGCGTTCTGCCGAATTGTAGATTCTGTTGAAGCCGCGATAAAAGAAATTACGCTGTTCAGGCGGCACGGGCGGTCGCAGCCAAAGGGCGGCCTGCGTTGGCTTAAGGGTCACCGCATTGATGGCGCTGATCAATGCAGTGGCGGCGATCACGAGGGCGAATTGCCGGTAGAGCTGACCGGTCAGGCCTGGCAGGAAGGCTGCCGGAATGAACACCGCCATCAGCACGAGCGTTATTCCGATGACCGGGCCGAGAAGTTCCTCCATCGCCTTTTCGGCTGCCTGTCGGCCGGACATTCCTGCTTCGATATGGCGTGCGACGCCCTCGACGATGACGATCGCATCGTCAACGACAATACCGATCGCGAGAACGATGGCGAAGAGAGTTGAGAGATTGACGGTGAAGCCGAGCGCCGCCATGGCAGCGAAGGCGCCGATGATTGTCACCGGAACGGTCGTCGCCGGTACGAGCATTGCCCGCCAGTCCTGCAGGAAAACGAGGATGACGATGAGCACCAGAACACCGGCCTCAATCAGCGTCACGTAGACTTCGTTGATCGAAGCCTTCACGAATTTCGTCGTGTCGAAGGGCACCGTATATTCGAGCCCCTGCGGAAAGCCCTTGGCGAGTTCCGCCATCTTCAAGCTTACCTCCTGCGCAACGGAGATGGCGTTTGCCTCGGGTAGTTGGGAGATGCCGATGCCGGCCGCAGGCCGGCCATTCTGCATGAACGATTGGCTGTAGGTCTGGGCGCCGAGCTCGACGCGGCCTATGTCGCGTATCCGCGTGATGCGGCCACCCTGCTGCGCGTCGACCTTGACGATGATGTTCTCATAATCCGGCGCATCGTTCAGCCGGCCGTTGACGTTGATCGTATATTGGAAATCCTGTCCACTCGGTACCGGCGGAATCCCCACCTGGCCGGCTGCGACCTCCTGGCTCTGATCCTGTACGACGTTGATGACATCCTGCGGTGTCAACCCGCGCGCCTGAAGCAGGTTCGGATCCATCCAGATGCGCATGGCGTACTGACCCGCACCGAAGACGGTCACATTGCCTACGCCTGGAAGGCGCGCGAGTTCATTCTGCAGGTTGATGACGGCATAGTTCGACAGAAAGAGGCTGTCATAGCGGCTGTCGGGCGAGGTGAGGCTGACGAATTCCAGGATCGCCGTCGACCTCTTTTGCGTCGTGACGCCCTGAACCTGCACCGCATTGGGGAGGGACGACATGGCGATGGCAACGCGGTTCTGCACCAGAACCTGCGCCTGGTCAGGATCCGTGCCGATGGCGAAGGTCACCGTCAGGGAATAGGTGCCGTCGCTGGCGCTCGTGGACTGCATATAGAGCATATCCTGCACGCCATTCACCTGCTGTTCGATCGGCAGGGCGATCGTATCGACGATGGTCCTGGCGCTGGCGCCCGGAAAACGCGTCGTCACCTGCACTGTCGGCGGAACAACATTCGGATATTGCGCCACCGGCAATTGATAGAGTGCGACCGCGCCGATGAGCACGAAGACCAAGGCGAGAACGTTGGCAAGCACCGGTCGCTCGATGAAGAAGCGCGAAATCATGCTGTTGCCCCTCGACGTTCAGTTGAAGCGCGGTATCGATTTCATTGCGTGGTAGACTTGGCAGAGGCGTCGCCCGCTGCATTTGCCGTGGGCGGACTCATCTCGATCTTTACTGGTGCAACCTTGCTGCCGGGGATCGCTTGCTGGATGCCCTCTATTACGACCCAGTCGCCGGCGTCGACACCGGAGTCGATCACGCGCAGCGAGCCCTCCCTCTGCCCTGGCTTGATCTGCTTCTGCTCAACAACGTCGTCTGGCCCAAGCACTAGCAGGTAAGTGCCCTGCTGGTTCGTGCCGATTGCATCGTTGCGCACCAGCAGTGCCTTCTCGTTTTTGCTGACGGGCACGCGCACCCGGACAAAAAGACCGGGAAGCATGGCATGATCCTTGTTGTCGATCACTCCCCGCACCTGCAGCGTTCCGGACGAGGAGTCGAGTTGCGGCGACGCGTAGTCAAGATGACCCTTGTGCGGATAGCCTTCTTCGGTCTGTAGCCCAATCTCCACAGGGATCTTCGGCAGGTCTACCTGCCGCAGGGTGCTTCCTTCACTGGCCAGCATCTGCTTGATCGTGAGGACCTGCATCTCGCTGACGTTGAAGTAGACATAGAGCGGATCGGTCTGAACGATGGTCGCCAGCTGGGTCGGGCCATTTACGCCGACAAGGGCGCCGACATCGACAAGATGATCCGTGACTATGCCGTCAAAGGGGGCAACGACCTGCGTGTATCCGAGATTGATATTGGCGATATCCAGACTGGCCTGCGCATTGAGAATGTTTGCGTTCGCCTCGTCGAGGGAGGCCCTGGCGCTATCGAAGGCAGCTTGGGTGGTTGTTCGGGTCTTCATCAGATTGTTCTGACGATCGAACTCCTGCTGCGCGCCGACTTGCGAAGCTTGCGCGGAGGTCAGCGTTGCCTTGGCCTGGTCGACTTGCGCCTGGTAGGTATTGGCCTGGATGCCGAAGAGCTGGGTACCCTTGGTCACCATAGTGCCATCGCGGTAATCGATGGATTCGAGGAAGCCCTGGACACGCGCCTCGATATCGACGGAGTTGAAGGCTGAGGTATTGCCGGTGAGCTCGAAGTAGTTGGTCACCGGCTGCTGAAGCGGCTGCGCCACGTTCACCTTTGGCGGCGGCGGCGGGACATAGGTGTTGCTGCTGCCGTCACATGCCGAGACGCATGCCAGGCACAGAAGCGCTACAGAGCTCTGCAGACCCTTACCCAATATTTCACGCATATTGCTGCCCCAACCCAGGAGTTCCAGTCTTCATGCGCGCGTCGAAACCCTCGGCTTCGAAGATTCAAACTTATGCGACAATATGAAGCACCAATGGGGAAAATTGCAATAGCCGGCTCGCAGTTGGATTGCTGCCCGGTATGAGTCTTATCAGTAGAAGTCCTCCGTGCGATTTCGGACGGCGGCGTCGGCGCGCGGGCCTTGGAACGTCTCAGCTTTTCATGGAAACGCAGAACCGCTCTAACTCTTTGTTTTTACGCAATTTCGGACGGAAAACCGCTTCGCACTTTCCTGGAATTGCTCTAGGGTTGTCCGAGGCGTTGAAGCGCCGACTGAAGGGGCGCGCCCGAAATTCGGATCACTCCGCGATAGGGATTGGCCATATCGGTGATCAGAAAGACAGCGCCCGCGACCGATAGGCCGCAGACGAGCAGGATGCAGGCGACCGTCGCGTTGGGAGGCGACTGAAGGCCAAATGTCGCAAAAAGCAGGGAAAGCCAGAACACGAGGATGGTGACGAATGCCCATGGCAGACCTTCGTCGCCGGATTCGACGAGCAACCAGTGCGCCTCGGCTATCATGCCGCTGACTTCAATGGCGCGCGACTGAAGGGTACGCTGCGCGTTATCTCGAGGTGACAGGGAACGCAGTTCGTTCTGTACGGCCTCGATATCCTGATATTCCGCCACCGAACCACTGGTCGGCTGATCGGTCGTTCTGGCGCTCCAACCCTGGCTCAGTCGCCTTTCGACAAGCTGGCGAAGGAGGCTGCGAGCATTGGCCGTCTCCGGTCCATAATGGGCCATGACCCGGTCGAGCAGCACAATCCGCGCCACGGAGGATCTCATTTCCACTTCAGCATTGTCGTAGGTCGTCTTCGCGGAGGCGATCAGGAGACCGATCGCCAGCGCCGACAGCGTTCCAACGACGGCTGTTGCCAACCGTATTACTTCCTTCGAATCCATATTCAGATGATGGCCGGGCAAGCGGTCGCGGATCAGCATTCCGACCGCCGTGGCGGCAGACAGGAAGAGAAATACAAGCCCGCCAAGCAGAAGGGAGCTCAAATCCAGCCTCCGTCGCATCGTGAAGCGATGGTTCGCCGGCGATCATAACGGAGCAAACTGTGCACGCGTAAGTCTCCTGTTGCCCTGTCCCGGTTCATCCGAAGTCATTGCGCAGGTCTGCTCCTTCGGAAGGCCAATGCGGCGACAAGCAGGAGGACTATGGCTCCGAGCGCAATGAACATGTGCCGGTGAAGCGGAAGGTGGCCGAACGCCTGCTCGATACCCTGTCCGAACAGGTAGCCGATCCCGGTAAATAGTGGCCCCCAGATCAAGGCTGCCGCGGCATTGAGGACGACGAACATTGCAGCCGGTATGCTGGACATTCCAATAGCGACCGGGCTCATCACCCTTAACCCGTAGAGGAACCGGAACGCAAAGATAAAGCTCGTCGGATGGCGCTCCAGAAGCTGCGTGACACGGACGAAGGCGGGATTATTGATCAGCTTCTGAATGAGGCGATAGTGTCGCGCATGACGACCGGCGAAAAACAGCAGCTGATCGGCTGTGAAAGACCCGGCGCTGGCAGCCAATGCCGCCGACCAGTAACTTACGAGATGGCGATGGGCGAACACACCGCCGAAGATGACCACCGTCTCCCCCTCGATCCCTGCGCCCAGGAAGATTGCCAGCAGGCCGTATTTTGCAATCAGAAGCTCAATGGACACGACGGTTGCTCCGGCGCATCAATACTGGAAAATGAGCAGCACGTAAGTCACGAAAAGCACCGAATGAATGGCGCCCTGCATGAGATGCGTGCGGCCGCTGGCGAAGGTAATGATGCTGACAGCAAGCGTGAGCAGGAGCATCACCAGATCGCTATGTTCAAGCCCCAGGACGAGGGGATGCCCGTAAAGATTGCTGATGGCCAGCATGGCTGGAACGGTAAGACCGATCGTCGAGAGCACCGAACCGAGAAAAATATTGATCGATCGCTGCAGATGATTGGCGATCGAGGCGCGCACGGCGCTGATGGCTTCGGGCGTCGCCACCAGTACGGCCATGACGACGCCGCCGATCGCGGCGGGAGCACGCAGGGTTTCGATCACGTAGTCGATCGGCTTTGCGAGGTGCTCAACCAGGTAAACGACGGGCACCATATAGGCAAATAGCAGGATCACGTGGGGCCATATCGATCCCCCGGGTGTCGATTGCCCATAATTGTGCGGGCGGTGTTCGGGATCTTCGGCGAAGTAACCCTGATGGCGGCCCGCCTGCAGGTAGAGAAAGAGACCATAGAGTCCGAGCGATATGATGCCGAGCACCAGTTGCCGGGCAGGGGAAGGGTGAGGCTCTCCCGTGCTGACGAAGGTAGGCATGACCAGGCTGAGCGTCGCCAGCGGTACAATAACGCCAAGATAGGCATTGGCCCCCTGCATGTTATGGAATTGCTCGGGCCGTCGCCACGCGCCGAGCAGCAGAGACAGACCGACCATGCCGTTCAGGATGATCATCAACACGGCGAAAAGCGTGTCGCGGGCAAGGGTGGGGTTGTTCTCGCCATGAACCATCACGGCGGAAATCGCTATGACCTCGATCGAGGTGATGGCGAGCGTAAGAATCAATGTGCCATAAGGCTCCCCGAGCCGCTCTGCCAAATGATCGGCATGTCGCACGACCGACAGCGCGGAGCCAAGCACAACGGAAAAAAGCCAGAGGAAGATCAGGGTGAACCAGAGGGGATTGGAAAGCCGCTCAAAAAGTGGTTCACCAAAGGCGAAGAACACGAGGGTCGTTGCCACGCTGATGCCGAAGAACCACTCTTCCCGAAGCAGGCGAACCAGACCGGTGGGTTGCAGTGCAAGACTATCTGTCATTCGACCGGCAGCCGCCTAACCGACTGCTGCCCGAAATGTGGTCGACGGTGCCATTGTGCTCTCCCCGCAAAGTAGCTCTTTCGAAAATACTACACTCCTTTGCCTCACTTCGCGAGAGTGGACCTTCCAGCGCAAAGGTGTAAGGCGTCTGCGCAGACGAGCTCACAAATCATTGATCTGCAGAATTGCTTAATCTGATCGATATTTCCAATTTGCAAGATTAACGTTGGTCCCGCAATAATGGCTGAAGGTCGGCTCTGCTTCGGCCACAACACCCTTCAGTAACCCACCTCACAGGCCGCATCGTCGCGCCTCTCAAGACGCCCGACCGGATATATTCGCATCGGTGACGATGACTTCGAGCCGCTTTGAGACGTATGATCGCGCTACGAACAATGATCCGGGAGAAAACGCATGCCCAAGTCCCAACTGGTAATTTCCGATCTTGCCGGCAAGGCCGTTCTGATCACCGGCGCCTCGACCGGCATCGGGGCCGCGCTTGCGCGTGCCTTCGCCGCCCAGGGCGCCTCGGTCGGATTGCACTATAATTCCAGTGTCGAGGCGGCGGAGAAACTCGCCGGCGAGATCCGGGATGCGGGCGGCAAGGTCGTGCTGTTGCGCGCCGATGCTTCACGCCCCGGCGAGATCGCCCGCGTGGTCGAGGAGGCCGCAGCGGCATTCGGCAGGCTTGACGGCCTCATCAACAATGCCGGCGGCATGGTCGCGCGAGTGACCTACGAGCAGATGACAGACGAACACTACGACGCCGTAATGGACCTCAATGGACGTTCGGTGCTGGCGGCCTCGAAGGCGGCCATTCCCCATCTCAAAACCAATGGCGGTTTCATCATCAACACGACGTCAATCGCCGCTCGCAACGGCGCCAGCAACGGAGCAGGAATCTATGGCTCATCGAAGGCGTTCATCGCCAATGTGACGCGCGGCATGGCCAAGGAACTGATCCAGTTCGGCATTCGCGTCAACGCGGTGGCGCCCGGCGTGATCGCCACGCCCTTCCATGAGCGCTATTCGACCCAGGCTCAGCTCGACGCGCAGCTTGCGACCATTCCGGAGGGACGTCTGGGCACTGCAGAGGATTGCGTGGGTGCCTATCTCTTCCTCGCCTCCGCCGAACTCTCCGGCTACATCATCGGTCAGACGCTGGAAGTCAACGGTGGCCAGTTGATGCCTTGAACAAGTCCAAAGAGGCAGAGCGTCCTTAGTGCGTTCATCAGAACCCAGGCGCTCTAGCAGCGGACAGCAGATAGCCTACCAATCGGGAGACCTGATCTCATGAGCAAGCGGATTATCTTCACCGGTGGCAGCGGAAAGGCGGGCCGTCACGTCGTACCTTATCTGGTCAACAAGGGATATCAGGTGCAGAACCTGGACCTGGTGCCTCTGCAACATCCAGGGGTCAACACCCTGATCACCGATCTCACCGACAGTGGCGAGACCTTCAACGCGCTGTCGATGCACTTCAATTTCGATGGGCTGAAGACAGGGCAGGGGCCAGCGCCCGTCGATGCGGTCGTCCATTTCGCCGCGATCCCACGCATTCTGATCAAGCCCGACAACACGACCTTCATGGCCAATGTCGCGTCTACCTACAATGTCATCGAGGCGGCCGTTAAGCTCGGGATCCGCAAGATCATCATCGCCTCCAGCGAGACGACCTATGGCGTTTGTTTCGCCGAGGGCGACAAGGACTTTCATTCCTTTCCGCTCGAAGAGGATTACGACATCGATCCGATGGACAGCTATGGCCTCTCGAAGGTCGTCAACGAGAAAACCGCGCGCGCCTTCGCCATGCGCAGCGGCGCCGACATTTATGCACTCCGGATCGGCAATGTCATCGAGCCGCACGAATATGACCGGTTCCCGGGCTTCGTCGCCGATCCACCGTCGCGCAAGCGCAACGCCTGGAGCTATATCGACGCCCGCGACCTCGGCCAGATCGTTCATCTCTGCATCGAGAAGAGCGGTCTCGGCTTCCAGGTGTTCAATGCCGTGAACGATACGATCACAGCCTCGGAGCCGACGCGCGAATTCCTCAAGCGCTGGGCGCCGAATACACCGATCCGCAGGGAACTTGGGGAATTTGAAGCGCCGCTTTCCAATCGGAAGACTCGCGAAGTCCTCGGCTTCAAGGAGGAGCACAACTGGCGCAAATATGTGCCGAACTCCTAGAGCATCGCGCGTTTTAACAGACTTTTCGGCATCCCCTAAGAGACCGTTTCAAAACGGCGTGGCGGTTTAAGGCGGTCCATGATTCAAGCTTCTGATGTGGACAGCAGCGAATCGGGCCCGGATGGCTGTCGGTGTTGGGGTGCCTCAAACGTCCTTTGTTAGACGAGGCGATACCTTGTCGATTGAAACGACACTTTGGAGATTTGAAACATGGCGCTCAAGCGAATGGACAATGTAGGAATCGTCGTCGAAGACCTCGGAGCGACGATTGATTTCTTTCGCGAACTTGGCCTCGAGCTCGAAGGGCGGGCTACGGTCGAAGGAGAATGGGCCGGACGTGTCACTGGACTGGGCGATCAGTGTGTCGAGATTGCCATGATGCGCACACCTGATGGACACAGCCGGCTAGAGCTCTCTCGCTTCCTCACGCCCCCTGTCGTCGCAGATCACCGGAACTCTCCGGTCAACGCCCTAGGCTACCTCCGCGTCATGTTCGCCGTGGACGACATCGACGAGACGCTTGAAAGGCTCCGCACGCGCGGCGCGCAGCTCGTAGGCGAAGTAGTCCAGTATAAAGACGCGTATCGGCTCTGCTACATCCGTGGGCCTGAAGGGCTTCTCATCGGACTCGCCCAAGAACTCAGCTGAGCGTAATACGAAGGCAAATGGCGAAGAGTGACCAATGTCAGCGAGCGCGTCGGACGGAAAGCCGCTTCGCACTTTCCTGGAATTGCTATAGATTTCCGGGCATGCGCGCATAAAATGCGCTGATACATATGAGTCGTGATGCCGCTGGTGCGATCCACAGGGGGCGTGGGGGACGCCATGACAAGAGCTATCGATGCCATCGCGAAGCCGATGCCGCGGGAAGCTGGAATCCTCGAATTCATCCGGCTTTGCGATGGCTTTTATCCACCCGATGCCGTCGACGCACCAGTCAGCCAGCAGCGTATCTGGTATGACGCGCTCTGTGTGAGGTTCGACCGTCCTCTGCCGACAGGCATGAAGACCGAGGACGCCTTGATTGGAACAATCCCGACGCGCAGCTATCGCCCGGCACATGTCCGCACGGCGACAAAGCTTCTTTATATGCACGGCGGCGGCTATGTCGTCGGGTCACTGCAAAGCCATCACGCGATCTGTGCCGAGATTGCCGATTTCGCGGGCGCCGAGCTTATTTCCGTCGATTATCGCCTGGCGCCGGAACATGTATGGCCGGCCCAGTCGGACGATGCCTTCACGGTGTTGAAGCTGCTGATCGGCGCGGGCGAAAAGCTGGTCCTGATTGGCGACAGTGCCGGCGGCAATCTGGCGGCCGGGCTTACCATACGGGCGCGAGACGAGGAAATTTCCGGCATTGTCGGTCAGGCGCTGATCTATCCGGTCCTTGGTGGAGATCTCGTTTCCGGTTCCTATGAGGAAATGGCGGAGGCCCCAGGGCTGACAACTGCCGATGTCGGCTATTACCGCGCCATTCTCAGGGCGCCCGCCGATGAGCCGGTCGCACATCCGCTGCTTGCCAGATCCCTTGTCGGCCTGCCGCCCGCCTATATCACGGTTGCGCATTTCGACCCGTTGCGCGACGACGGCCGGAATTATGCGGCGCGGTTGGCGCAGGCGGGCATCGAAGTCTGGTTCCGGGAGGAGCGGCAGATGGTGCATGCCTGGCTGCGGGCGCGGCATATGAGCGAGGGCGCGGGCGCAGGATTCCATGCGCTCTGCGTCGCAATCGATCGAATGGCCGCGGGAAAACCGCCATGAGCGGGATCCGCGAATTTTCGGTGCTGCTTTCGATCTAAGAAGACGAGAAATGGGAACAATGGCGCCCCTTTCAAGGGCGAGCGCATGTTGCGTGATGGAAAGGATCGAAGCCCATACGCCCATTTGGCGCGACGATTTTTAATTTATAGGCGGATATGTGTCTTTTCCGTACGTCCACGTGACCCGAAACTGGTGATTCTCGTCTGGAACGAACACAATGGCTTGGTAGCCTTCCCTGCCGGATTTATATGCGGCATCGACAGCAGCGGCGATCACTGCTTTCTGATCGCAATTTGCATCGGAATAGTCTCCATCCAGATAGACCTTCCACTCTTCTTGGTCGCGAACCACAAAATAGTGTCGTCTCATGGCGGGATCCTCCTTCTACGAGTTATTCCTATTAAACTGAGAAAAGATGATGTGGTTCGTTTCCGTAGAACGAGATGATATGGCAGGAGGGGCTGTGCGAGAGAGCATTTGAGCAGAGCGTCCAGAATAGTCGATTCATCCATTCGAAGAGCAAAGAGGCCCGGCTGCTTCGTGACTGTGGAACACGACACCGGGCCTCTTACCGCCGGGATAGTGGCGGCGTCATTAATTAAGTGATAACTAATGGATGCGTCCACGCCAATCACGCGGCAAGACTAACCTCGGGTTAACATCGATGGGCGTGGTGCGTCCTTAAAGGATGCTCTCAGGCGTCAGCCGGTTTAGGATAGCGATCCTTGCCATATGTCCAAGTCAATTGGAGCTGATCATCCTCGGCCTTGATATACACCTCGGCTTCAAATCCGTTCCGGCCGGACTTATGCGCGGCGTCCACTGCGGCGTCGACGGCGCTCTTCTGATCGTCGAACAGCTCTGGATAGTCCGCTTTGATTTTGATTTTCCACTTATCGCCATCGCGCATCACAAAATAGGCCCGTTTCATGGCTCGTTCCCCTTTTCTTATGTGTGTAATTAAAACGAAGACGATCAGCCCACGGTTCAACCCCGTTCAACAATTTTTGGTGATGGTGCAACCATAGATATAAACACGGATTCTGCAATTACGACATGAACATAAAGCCCGCTTTCGCAGACTTTTTTCATTCTTAAGGATGTCTCTAACGGACCTCATTGCCGAGTGGCGGGAAGTGCTGCGCTATGTATCGCGTCCGGCTGATGGCCCCCAAGCAGTGCGAGGGGACGATCGAGCAAGCTGCGGCTGCAAACGGTTGCCGCCGGTGAGGGACGGCGGAGGATGCGACTCCCCCTTCGCCCCGCTTGCGGGGAGAAGGTGCCCGGAGGGCGGATGAGGGGCTGTCGCGGCACTCGAATTTTCATCCGCAACTATCAGATTCAGCGAGAGTTTTGCCCCTCACCCTAACCCTCTCCGCGCATGCGGGGAGAGGGGACTGCCAGGGGTGCCGCACGTTTCACATGCAGTCGCGCGGTATCTTCTTCTCGAAGGTCTTTTCAAAGACCTGCAGCTCCCCCTCATAGGCGATCACCGAGCCACTGATCAGCCAATCGGTCGCCGTGCAGGCGATCTTGGCGATGCTGACCGTGCGCAGCGACCAGCGAGATCGCTCCATGTCGCAGGTCCAGATCGCCGTGCCAGTCATCGAGAGCGGATCCTCCGGCGAAATCGACCAGAGCTCTTCGCGCAGCTGCCGCGTCGAAAGGCCCGTGCCCGGATGTTCGAATAGGCCGGTATCCTCATGGATGAGGTAGTCCGTGCGGTTGGCCGTGAGGTCGCGCGTGACGCTGCGCCTCGTCGTTGCAGGCTTGTGCTCGATATATTTCGGCAGCGGATCGGGATTGTCCGGCTGCTTCATATCAATCCGCTGATGCGCGCCCAGCTTCGGCAGGGCAAGGCCGAGCGAGGCGATATCGACCGTCAGGCCAGGATCGGAGGGCGGCGGCAGGACCATCGGCCAATAGGCGGTCGAAAGCGAAAGGCGGATGCGGTGACCCTTCTCGAAACGGTAGCCGCAGGCGTCGAGCTCCAGACGGATCCGCGTCCTTTCGCCTGATATCATCGGCCTCGGCTCGGCGTTGCCGTCACGGTGGGCAAGATTGATGACGCCGAAGGAAATGCGCGTCGCGGAGCCATCCGGATGAACGTCGACGAGGCGGGCACAGAGGTTGGCAAGCCCGGCCTCGCAGGAGACGGTGACCGTCAGCACCGGCCTGCCGAGATAGTCATGGGCCTCGGCAAGCGGCGGCGACTGGAAGGTCAGAGAACCGGCATCGTCACCACGCTGATCGAGCGCAAGCTCCGCATCCGGCTTCAGCGTGAACCATTCGCCGGACGCCGTTCCCGTATCGAGCGGTGATTTCAGGAAGACGTCATGGGCCGGCGCATGCGGGATCGGCATGCCTTCCATTAGCGTGCCGAACTGCTCGACATAGAAGCATTGCATCTCTGGTTTGCGCCATTCGTCCATGGCGACCCAGAAGCCGGGATCGGTATCCCGACGCGGTGCGGGTCTGACGCTATCGAGCATGTAGGCGCGAACCTGCGGCAAATCCTCGATGCCGTTCTTCTCGCCGCGCAGCCAGCGGTTCCACCAGGCGATCGCTTCGCCGTGGAAGTCCGCGCGCGGCTTCGGCCAGGCGAAGTGGGGATATTTGTGCACCCATGGACCGATCAGCGCCTTTGCCTTTACGCCAAGCCCCTCGACCGCCATCAAGGGCGTATTGCGATAGCCATCGGCCCAGCCGGCGATGACGAGGGCAGGGATTTCGATGGCGGAAAAATCCTCTGAGATCGAGCCGTGCTCCCAGAACCGGTCGCGGCGCTGATGTTGCAGCCACTCCTCCATGAAGAAGGGTTCTTTCTCGAGCCGCTCCAGCCACATTTCCTTCCAGCGTTCACCGACGATGTCCGGATCGGGAGAGCGCGACTGGTAGGCGAGCATGGTCGCGGCCCAGGAGAGCTGCGCGGAAAGATGACAGCCGTTCTTGTAATGGATGTCGTCATTGTAGCGATCCACGGTCGAGGCGATCGAGATGACAGCCTTCAGCGCCGGCGGACGAAGAGCGGCCACCTGCAGGCAGTTGAAACCGCCCCAGGAAATGCCCATCATGCCGACGGACCCGTTCGACCACGGCTGTGCAGCGATCCAGGCGATCAGCTCGCAGGCATTGGCAAGTTCGAGCTCGGTATATTCGCCGTCGATAATGCCGTCGGATTCGCCAGAGCCGCGGATATCCACGCGCACGCCGGCAATACCGGCGGCTGCGAAAACCGGATAGGTGGATTCGTCACGCGCGCTGGTTCCGTCGCGCTTGCGATAGGGCAGGAACTCGAAGACCGCGGGTACCGGTTCGGTATCGGCGCCATCCGGCATCCAGATGCGGGCCGCAAGCCGCGTTCCATCCCTCAGCGTGATCCATTGGTTCTCGATCGTGGTGAAGCTGCGATTGTTCATGATTTCAATTCGTCCTGGCTTGTGGACATCAATTGCCCGCGCTTTCCATCTTCCGGGTCGTCAAGACTTTCTCGAGCCAGCCTATCTCCATCTCGGGGACGGATTTGAGCAGCAGGTCGGTGTAGTCGTCGAAAGGCGGCGAGAGGACCTTGGATTTCGGGCCGAAACGCACTAGCCGGCCGCGATGCATGACCGCGACGCTGTCAGCGATCGCCCGCACGATAGCGATGTCGTGGGTGATGAACATGTAGGAGAGCTGCGATTCCTCCTGCAGCCGCATCAGGAGCTTCAGGATGCCTTCGGCCACGAGCGGGTCGAGCGCGGAGGTTGGCTCGTCGCAAAGGATAAGCTCCGGATTGGCGGCAAGCGCACGGGCGATGGCGACGCGCTGCTTCTGGCCGCCAGAAAGCTCAGCCGGATAGCGGTCGATAAAGCCGTTGCCCATCTCGATATGTTCCAGCAGTTCCTTGACCCGCGCCGTCTTCGCCGAACCGCGCAGGCCGTAATAGAAGGTGAGCGGCCGGCCGATGATGTCGCGGACAGTCTGGCGCGGGTTCATCGCCGTGTCGGCCATCTGATAGATGAGCTGGATGCGCCGCAGATCATCGTTGGAGCGATCTCTCAGGGCCTTCGACAGCGGCTTTCCATTGAAAGATATCGTGCCTTGCAGCGGCGGCAGCAGCCCGGTGATGACGCGGGCAAGCGTCGACTTGCCGGAGCCGGATTCCCCGACGACGGCCAGCGTCTGGCCTTTCGGCACATGCAGCGAGACGTCGAAGAGGACCTTGAAGCCATTCGAATAGCCGGCGGTGACGTTCTCCACCCTTAGCAAGGCATTGCTCTGATCCACGGCCTCTTCGCGCATGGTCTGGCGAACGTTCACCAGCGCTCGGGTATAATCCTCGCGCGGTACTTCGATGATCTGCCGTGCCGTGCCGTATTCCACTTTCTCCCCTTGGCGCAGCACCATGATGTCGTCGGAGATCTGCGCCACGACGGCGAGGTCATGGGTGATGTAGAGGGCAGCAGTGTGCGTTTCCTCGATGGCATGCTTGATGGCCGCAAGCACGTCGATCTGCGTGGTGACGTCGAGCGCGGTCGTCGGTTCATCGAAGACAATGAGTTCTGGATTGGGGCAGAGCGCCATGGCGGTCATGGCCCGCTGGAGCTGGCCGCCTGAGACCTGGTGCGGATAGCGATCGCCGAAGCTTTCCGGATTGGGCAGCCCAAGGACGCGGAAAAGATAGAGCGCGCGTCTGCGGGCTTCGTCCTTAGACATGAGACCATGCTTCACGCACGCCTCTATCACCTGATCGCCGAGCTTGTGGGCCGGATTGAAGGCGGCGGCGGCCGATTGCGCGACGTAGCAGACGCGGGCGCCGCGCACCTTGCGGATACCGGATTTGCCGAGGCTCAGGATGTTTTTGCCGTCGAGCAATACTTCGCCACCGGTGATTTCCGCGCCGCCGCGGCCGTAGGCGAGCGCCGAAAGCCCGATGGTGGATTTGCCGGCGCCGGATTCTCCGAT
Organism: Sinorhizobium sp. CB7; assembly: GCF_041357635.1. Classification (NCBI taxonomy): domain Bacteria; kingdom Pseudomonadati; phylum Pseudomonadota; class Alphaproteobacteria; order Hyphomicrobiales; family Rhizobiaceae; genus Sinorhizobium; species Sinorhizobium sp. CB7. The sequence goes on along the minus strand of NZ_JAULLL010000010.1, from coordinate 252,790 downwards.
CAGACCCAGCACCTTGCCCTTTTGCAGATCGAAGGAGACACCCTCGACGATGGTCACGCGCTTCGGCGGCCCGCCAGGCGGATAGCTGGTGGCTTCGATCTTCAAATCGCGAACGGAAAGAAGCTCAGGCATCGCCACGTCCTCCCTTGAGGCTGGAGGTGCGCCTGAGCAGCCAGTCGACCACCAGATTGACACAGACGGCGAGTGCCGCGATCGCCGAACCCGGAACGAGAGCGGCGGAAATCCCGAAGATGATGCCGTCCTTGTTGTCCTTCACCATGCCACCCCAATCCGCCGTTGGCGGCTGGACGCCAAGGCCCAGGAAGGAAAGGGTGGACAGGAAGAGGATGGCGAAAGCAAAGCGCAATCCGAATTCGGCAAGCAGCGGCGAGAGCGTGTTCGGCAGGATCTCGCGAAAGATGATCCAGAGCTTGCCTTCGCCTCGCAGCCGGGCGGCCTCGACGAATTCCATGACGGCGACGTCGAGCGCCACGGCCCTGCCGAGACGATAGACGCGCGTGGAATCGAGGATAGCCATGACGAGGATCAGCACGGCCAGGTGCTGCGGCAGCACGGCGAGCACGACAAGCGCGAAGATCAGCGTCGGGATCGACATCATGAGATCGTTGAAGCGGGAAAGAAACATATCGATCAGACCGCGGGAAACGGCCGCCGTGAAGCTCAGGATGATGCCGAGGGAGAAGGAAATGATCGTCGCGCCAAGCGCGACGAAGAGCGTTGTGCGGGCGCCGTAGATCAGCCGCGAGAGGATGTCGCGACCAAGATTGTCGAGGCCGAAGAAAAATTGCGCGTCCGCCGGCTGCCAGACGCCGCCAACCACTTCCGTTTCGCCATAGGGAGCGATCCATGGCGCGAAGATGGCGCAGACGAAGGCGAGAACGATGCCGCAAATTCCGATCCAGGCTGTAATGGGGATTTCTCTCAATCTCATCTTGGATGCCTCAGGCGCGGATTGGCGATGATCGCGAGGATATCGGCCACCATGTTGAGCAGAATGTAGACGGCGGCGAAGATCAGGCCGCAGGCCTGCACGACAGGCATGTCGCGCACGGTCACGGCGTCGACCATGTACTGGCCCATGCCCGGATAGACGAAGACCACCTCGACGACGACGACGCCGACAACGAGATAGGCAAGGTTCAGGGCGATCACGTTGATGATCGGAGCTAGGGCATTGGGCGCGGCATGCTTGACGATGGCGCGATAGGCGCTGAGGCCCTTCAGTTCCGCTGTTTCCATATAGGCTGATGACATGACCGACAGGATCGCCGCCCGTGTCATGCGCATCATATGGGCGAGGACGACAAGCACCAGGGTCGCCGTCGGAAGCGCGATGGCCTTGAGGCGCTCGAGAAAGGTCATGCTGTCGTAGACGGTGGCGGGAAAGGTCGCGACACCAAACTTGACGGCGAAGAAGAGGATGAGCAGGTAGCCGATGAAGAATTCCGGCAGAGAAATCGCCGCGAGCGAGATGACGTTGATGATCTTATCGGGCATGCGGTTGCGGAAATGCACGGCTATCATGCCGAGCCCGACGGCGAGCGGCACGGCGATGGCGGCCGCAAAACCGGCCAGGAAGAGCGAATTGCCGAGACGCTTGCCGATCTGCTCGCTCACGGAATTCTTGCTTGCCCAGGATGTGCCGAAATCGCCCTGGACGGCATTGCCCAGCCATTCGAAATAACGGGTCGTGACGGGTCGGTCGAGGCCGAGCTCCGTGCGGATGTTCGCGATCGCCTGCGGCGTGGCCGACTGGCCGAGATAAGTGCTGGCGAAATCGCCGGGCAGGGCTTCAAGCCCTCCAAAAATCAGGATCGAGACCGCAACAAGGAGGAGAATGCTCAGGAGAAGGCGCTCGATGATGAGCCCAAGCAGGGGAAAGCGCTCCCGCAGCCTTTGGCCGGGCAGCCTCCCGGTTTCAACCGCGGCTGCGGTCTCGGTGGAACTGGCGGCTCCTGCGGGATTTGCAGTTGCGGCGGTATTGGCGGCTTCTGCGGAGTTGGACATGGACGTGCGCCTTGCTCTGAAACAGTTACGGGATCGCGAAGAGATCTCCGCGATCCGATCGGCGACGGGCTACGATCAGCCCGGTTTCAGGCTTCCAGCCAGATACGGGTCGCGACATAGCCGTTCGACATATCGTTGCCGATGTCGTTGACGTATCCCTTGACCTGCTTCGTGGCCGCGTTCACGTAGTCGTTGAACATCGGCAGGATGACGCCGCCCTCGTCGCGGACCATCATCGCCATCTGGCGGTACATGTCCTTGCGCTTGGCCTCGTCGAGTTCTCCCCGAGCCTTGATCAGCAGCGTGTCGAAATCCTGACGCTTGAAACGAGTGTCGTTCCAGTCGGCCGTCGACAGATAGGCGGCGGAATAGAATTGATCCTGCGTTGCGCGGCTGCCCCAATAGGAGGCGCAGAACGGCTGCTTGTTCCAGACGTTCGTCCAGTAGCCGTCACCAGGCTCGCGCTTGACGTCAATGGTGATGCCCGCCTTTTTCGCGCTTTCCTGGAAGAGGACGGCTGCGTCGACTGCACCGGGGAAGGCGACTTCCGACGTGCGTAACAGGACCGAGCCGCTGTGGCCCGACTTCTTGTAGTGGAAAGCGGCCTTCTCCGGATCGTAAACACGCTGCTCGATCCCTTCGGGGAAGAGGGCGTAGGTATCGTTGATCGGGAAGTCGTTGCCGATCTTTCCGTAGCCGCCAAGGATGCGCTTGACCATATTTTCGCGATCGATCGCATATTTGAGGGCAAGACGCAGATCGTTGTTGTCAAACGGCGCCGTATCGCAGTGCATGATGAAGACGTAGTGGCCGCCACCCGCCGTCGTCAGGATCTGGACATTCGGGGCGCGTTTCAAAAGGTCCACCGTCTTCGGATCGACGCGGTTGATGTAATGAACCTGGCCCGATGAAAGCGCTGCAATGCGGGCCGTGGCATCGTTCATCGTGATGAACTCGACGGTATCGGCAAAGCCGCGGTCAGTGCGCCAGTCGTTCTTGTGCTTCTCAAAGGTCATGCGAACGCCGGGCTCGAAGCTTGTGACCTTGTACGGACCGGTTCCGATACCGGCCGTCGGATTGTCGACGCCGCCATTCGGCTGGATGACGAGATGATAGTCCGTCAGGATCTGCGGCAAGTCGGCATTGCCTGAATCCAGTGTCAGGACCAGATCGCCGTTTTTGTTCTCGATGCTCTTGAGCGATTTCATCACGCCGAGCGCGCCGGATTCGGATTTGGCATCAGTGTGACGCTTCAGAGTCTGCACCACGTCGTCAGTCGTCATTTCCTTGCCGTCGTGAAACTGGACACCCTTACGGATCTTGAAGGTCCAGACGGTCGCATCAGGCGAGGGCGACCAGGATTCGGCGAGCGAGGGAATGGGGGCACGCGTATCGGGGTGGGACTCGACCAGGGTGTCACCCCAGGTGCGTACGGCGCAGAACATGACCTGAGACGTCGCCTTTGCGGGATCGATAGAGTCCGTCGCGGCACCGCCTTCGAGGCCAAGCTTGATATGGCCGCCGCGCTTCGGCTCCTGGGCGCGGGCGCTTTCGGCGAAAAGATGGCTGGCCGCGGTCAGCGTCAGGCCGGCCGCCATGGCGCGGCCCATGAATTCGCGGCGGCTCATGCCTCCGGCAGTGACGCTGCTTGCAAGATATCTGGTGTAGTCGCTCATTCCCCTGTTCCTTTTCTCTCATGGATAATCGAATGATACTCCGTTTCGTCCCGTGCCGCTGCGTTTCCTCTCGCATCGGTCGGGTTCCGCCGGAATCACTTGCGGGAAAATAATTCGGCTAGCGCTTGCTCCTCCTCATCTTCCCTTCCACACGGGGTCCCGCTTTTCAGCGAAGGCCCGCGCGCCTTCCAATTGGTCCTCGCTCGAATAGAGCGCATCCACGGTTCTGAACTGCCGTTTTGTGATCTTGTTCATGGCAGTCTGGAAATTCATGGCTTCCGCTTCGCGCACGATTTCCTTTATCGCGGCGTAAACGAGCGGCGGACCGTCTTCCAAAAGCTTTGCGAGCTCCCACGCCCGCTCCAGCAGTCTATCAGCAGAATGTATCTCGTTGACGAAGCCCCAGCGATGCGCCTCGGTGGCATCGAGCCAGCGTCCGGTCAGCAGCATGTCCATGGCGATGTGATAAGGAATGCGTTTCGGCAGCTTGACAGAGGCGGCATCCGCAACTGTTCCCGAGCGGATCTCGGGCAAAGCGAAGGTCGCATGTTCGGCGGCCAGGATCAGATCGGTGGACAGCGCGATTTCCAGTCCGCCGCCGCAACAGATGCCGTTGACGGCGCAGATGATCGGCTTGTTGAGATCGCGCAGTTCCTGCATGCCGCCAAAGCCGCCGACACCATAATCCCCGTCGACGGCATCGCCCGCGGCTGCTGCCTTGAGGTCCCAGCCGGCACAGAAGAACTTCTCGCCGGCACCGGTGACAATGGCCACGCGCAAGTCGGGATTGTCGCGAAACTCGCGAAAGATCTGTCCCATCAGGCGGCTCGTCGCAAGGTCGATGGCATTGGCCTTCGGCCGGTCGATCACGACCTCGTAGATGCCGCCGACACGTCTCGTGCGAATGGGGTCATTCAACTTCTGCTACCTCCTTCGCCTGATAAGCGCATCCGCTGCGACGACACCCTGGCCATCGGGAAGGACCATCAAAGGATTAATGTCCAGTTCCTCCAGCCGTGAAGCGTTTGAAGCGACATAATCTGCCGCCGATGCGACGGCCTGGACGAGCGCCTTGAGGTCGCCCTTCGGCCCGCCGCGATAGCCATCGACAAGCTTTTTGATCTTCAGCTCCGAAATTGCTGCGAAAATATCCTCAATCGTCGCCGGAAGTATTAAAATGGCAGAATCTTCAAGCAATTCCACAAAAATTCCACCCGCGCCGATGGTCAACACCGGCCCGGCCACGGGATCGCGAGCAGCACCAATGATGAGTTCCGCCACGGGCTTTGCAACCATCTTCTCGACGAGGTAACCGGAGACGATTTCGGCCATGCCGCGTGCGGCTGCAAGTACCGCATCGGTTGTATCGAGGTTCAGTTTGACGGCGCCGGCTTCCGTCTTATGAGCGACGCCGAGACCCTTCAACGCGACGGGAAATCCGATCTCGGCGGCGCGCTTGGCGGCTTCCTCCGGTGTGGCGGCGGTGCAGCCTTCAGGTACCCGAAGCCCGAATGCGGACAGTTCCGCCTTCGCCTCTGCCTCGCTCAGCAACAGGCTCTCGCCCTCCTTCAGGATGACGTCGGGAAGGGGCTGCGGTGCGGGCCGCTTCCAGGCGGCGCCGATTGCGGCCGCAGTCTCGGCCGCAGCAAGGGATTCATCGAGACCGCAGAAAGGGACGATGCGATCGCGCATCAATTGCTGAGCCATCTCCTCGGGCATGTTCTCGCCGAGCGTGGCGACAATGCCCGCGGCCGCTCCTGCTGCTCCGGCAGCGCGCTTGATCGCTTCCACCGTCGTCAGCCAGTCGGCGCCGTCACAGCGGTCGCGACGGGGAAAGTCGAGAATCAGCAAATTGAGCGCATAGCCGCCCCGCATCATTGCCGTGAAGGCGGCGGTCTGGCCTTCGAGATCGCCCCACACGAAGGTGTGGTAGTCCAGCGGGTTCGACAGCATCACCATCTCGCCGAGACTTTCGCGCAACGGCGCAAACTGCTCCGGCTTCAAGGCGCGGAAATTCACCCGGCGGCCGACGGCGGCGTCGGCCATCAGCGAGGCTTCTCCCCCGGAACAACTCATCGAGGAGATATCGAAGCTTTCCAGCGGACCGAGCACATGCAGAAGCTTCAGCGTCTCGATCAGTTCAGGCAAGGTTTCGACGCGGCCGATGCCAAGCCGGTCGAGGAGGGCAGCGGAGACGGCATCGCTGCCGGCAAGCGAGGCGGTATGCGACACCGTTGCCTTCTGTGCCGCTTCCGACCTGCCGACCTTCAGTGCGACGACAGGCTTTCGCAATTGCCGGGCGCGGGAGGCAAGACGCTCGAGCGCCTTCAGGTCGCCGAAACCCTCAATATGCAAGCCGACGGCGGTCACGCGGGGGTCCTCAAGCACTGCGCAGGCGAGCGCCGAGAGCCCGGTCTGAGCCTGGTTGCCCGCCGTCATCAGATAAGCGAGAGGCAGGCCACGCGTCTGCATGGAAAGATTGAGGGCGATGTTGGAGGATTGCGTGAGGATGGCGATGCCGCGCTCGCTGCAGACCGCGCCGTGCTGGTCCGGCCAGAGCAGGGCGCCATCCAGGATGTTGACGAGGCCGTAGCAGTTGGGTCCGATGATCGGCATGTCGCCGGCGGCTGCGATAAGCGCATCCTGCAGGTCGCCGCCATCGGCGAGTTCCGTTATTGCTTCGCGAAAGCCGGAGGCATAGCAGATTGCTCCGCCGGCGCCACGCCCGGAGAGATCGCGAATGATCTCGATCGTGAGCGTCCGGTTGACGCCGACGAAAGCCGCGTCCGGAGCGGCGGGCAGCTCCGCCACCGAACGGTAGCAACGACGGCCGAGCACCTCGTCGAGCTTCGGATGGACCGGCCAGATCTCGCCCTGGTAACCCATCTTGTCGCATTGCTCGATGACGCGCCGGGCTTCCTTGCCGCCAAAGACGGCAATGGATTTCGGCCTGATCAGACGGTCCAGCGGACGGATGGCCATGCGTCACGCTCCATAGGGTCTGAGCAGGTCACGGCTGATGATGTGGCGCTGGATTTCCGAGGTGCCATCCCAGATGCGCTCGACACGTGCGTCGCGCCAGAGCCGGGCGAGCGGCAGATCATCCATCAACCCCATGCCGCCGAAGATCTGGATCGCTTCGTCGGTGATGCGTGAGAGCATTTCGGAGGCGTATAGCTTGGCGGAAGCGATTTCGCGGGATGCGGGCAGGCCGGCATCAACGCGCCAGGCGGCTGCAAGGGTCAGCCAGTCTGCCGCATCGATCTCGGTCACCATGTCGGCAAGCTTGAAGGAGACACCCTGGTTGACGCCGATTGGCTTGCCGAATTGCTTCCGTTCTGCGGCATAGGGCAGGGCCAGGTCGAAGGCGCGCCGCGCCCGGCCGACGCAGGTGGCGGCCACCGTCAGGCGCGTCCCGTAAAGCCATTGGTTGGCGATATCGAAGCCCTTGTGCACTTCGCCCAGAACCTGGCTGGAGGGCAGGCGGCAATCGGTGAAGGTCAGGATGCAGTTGTGATAGCCGCGATGGGAAACGGAATTATAGCCGTGGCGGATATCGAAGCCGGGCGTGTCGCGGTCGACGAGGAAGGCGGTGATCTTTTTCTTGATCCCCTTCGGCGTTTCTTCCTCGCCGGTCGCCGCGAAGACAATGATGAAATCGGCGATGTCGGCATGCGAGATGAAATGCTTGGTGCCGTTCAGTAACCAGTCGGAGCCGTCCTTGCGGGCCGCGCACTTCATGCCGCGCATGTCGGAGCCGGCATCCGGCTCGGTGATCGCCAGCGCGTCAAATTTTTCGCCACGCACGGCCGGCAGCAGATATTTCTCGCGCTGCTCGCCCTCGCAGGCCAGAAGGATGCCGGAAGGGCGGCCGAAGTAGACCGTCAGGCCGAGCGCGCCGCGACCGAGCTCGCGCTCGACGAGAGTGAAGGTGACGTGGTCGAGGCCGGCGCCTCCGACTTCCTCCGGCATGTTGCAGGCGAAAAAGCCCAGCTCAGTGCATTTCCGTTTGATCTCCTGGCCGACCTCGCGTGGGACGATGCCGGTACGCTCCACCTCGTTTTCATGGGGATAGATCTCGGTCTCGACGAATTCGCGGACCGTCTTGACGATCATTTCCTGTTCTTCGGTCAAACCGAAATTCATGCCGCTCTCCTCCCAGCGCGCCGTGCGTCCGAAAGGACGTACAAAGGACGCGCTACCTCATTGAAACTACGCATCGTGCTTTCCGAAAATCGATTCCGATTTTCGGGCCGATGCGTTGCGTTTATGTCCCACATGCCGGCCGGCTCCCTCGGGTATCGACAGTTTTGCATGAGCCTCCGCGATTGCCTTCACCTTCGTCAACACTTTTTCGGGCGCGGGCACAGTCTTTCCGGCGCTGGTGTCGACATGCAGCAGCATATGTTCGCCGGTGGCGATCGTCTCGCCGGTGGCGCTGTCATGGATCGTATGGAAGACGTGCAGCCGCTTCTCGTCCGCCGACAGCACCTGCGCCGTGGCGTGGATCGCCTGACCGAGCTTTGCTTCGCTCAGATGGCGGATATGGGTTTCCACGGTATAGTAGCTGTGGCCGGCCTCGACATAGCCGAGGTCGACGCCGACGAGCCGCAGCAGCGCATCGGAGGTATCCCCGAAAATCTGGAGGTAGCGGTGCTCGGTCATGTGACCGTTATAGTCGACCCAGGCGGGACTTACCTTGGTTTCGACGAGACGCAGCGGTCTTGCGGTATCGTGCAACTGCCTGCGATCGCCGCCTTCGGCCCAGAGATGGGCCTCGAAATCCTTAAGCAATTTGCCGGCGCCCCAGCCCCTACCGCCATGTCCGCCCTTCAGCGCCTGCAGGATGCCGACGAGATTTTCGTCGCGGATGCGTTCCAGTTCGCGGATGGAAAGGCCGGCGGCCTGCTCGTCCGACTGCTGGCCGATCTTTTCGACCAGGGCATCGTCGAGGTCGACAACGTCAGTCAGCTTCGTCCAGGGCCAGGCGAGGCATGGTCCGAACTGCGCGAGGAAGTGGCGCATGCCGGCTTCGCCGCCAGCGATGCGATAGGTTTGGAAGAGGCCCATCTGAGCCCAGCGCAGGCCGAAGGAATAGCGGATGACGTCGTCCAGCGTCTCGACCGTGCAGATATCGTCGTGGATCAGCCACAGCGCTTCGCGCCAGAGGGCTTCCAGCAGGCGATCGCCGACGAAAGCTTCGATTTCCTTGGCGATATGGACGCCCTTCATGCCGATCGGCGCGAGCTTTTCCATCGCCGCCTGGATGGTCGCGGCTGACGTCTTGTCGCCGCCGACGATCTCCACCAGCGGCAGGAGGTAGACGGGATTGTAGGGATGGGCGACGAAGAGGCGTTCGGGATGCTTCATGTCGCGCTGCAGGTCTGTCGGCAGCAGGCCGGACGTGGAGGAGCCGATCAGTGCGTCGGGTCGGGCCGCAGCATCGATCTCGGTCAGTACGCTACGCTTCAGCTCAAGGCGCTCGGGAACGCTTTCCTGAATCCAGTCAGAATCTTGGACGGCGTCTTCAATGCTCTTGCAGAAGATGAGCTTGCCACGCGGCGGCAACGGCGCGCCCGTGAGCATCGCATAGGCTTTCTCCGCGTTGGCGAGTACCTCGCCAACGATGCGCCCGGCTTCCGGATACGGGTCGAAGACCTTGACGTCGATGCCGGCGAGCAGGAAACGCGCGATCCAGCCGCCGCCGATGACACCCCCGCCGATGCAGGCTGCCCTGTTGATCTTGCTCATGGCAGCCCTCAGCGCTTCCTAAGATTGAGTTTCTTGCGGACCTCGTCGGGCCCGATGATGCGTGCGCCCATTCCTTCGACGACGGTGACCGCCTTTTCGACGAGCTGCGCATTCGTTGCGAGCATGCCCTTGCCGGCGTAGAGATTGTCCTCGAGGCCGACGCGGACATTGCCGCCGGCAAGAACAGCCGCAGCCGGATAGGCAAGTGCATTGCGGCCGATCGAAAAGGCGGAGAAGGTCCATCCGGCGGGCACGTTGTTGACCATGGCCATGAAGGTATTGAGGTCGTCCGGGGCGCCCCAGGGGATGCCCATGCAGAGCTGGATCAGCACCGGATCCTCGATCAGGCCCTCCTCGACGAGCTGCTTGGCAAACCAGAGATGGCCAGTATCGAAGGCCTCGATTTCGGGACGAACGCCGAGTTCGGTCATCTTCTTCGCCATCGCGCGCAGCATGGATGGCGTGTTGGTCATGACATAGTCGCCGAGATTGAAGTTCATCGTACCGCAATCGAGCGTACAGATTTCCGGCAGGCATTCGGCCACATGGCTGACCCGCTCGGTCGCTCCCGCCATATCGGTCCCCTTGGGGTTGAGGGGCAGGGGGCTTTCGACGTCGCCGAAAATCAGATCGCCGCCCATGCCGGCGGTGAGATTAAGGACGACGTCGATATCCGCGGAACGGATGCGGTCGGTCACTTCCCTGTAGAGGTCATTGCGACGGCTGGCCGCGCCGGTTTCGGGATCGCGCACGTGGCAATGGACGATCGCCGCTCCGGCTTTGGCCGCGTTGATCGCGGATTCGGCGATCTCCTTTGGCGTAATCGGCACATGCTTGGATTTCGAGGTGGTGTCGCCCGCACCGGTGACGGCGCAGGTGATGAAGACGTCGCGGTTCATGGACAGAGGCATTTTGCTGTTCTCCCCTTTATTGGGGGTATTACGCGGTAAATCATGCCTCATTGCTTTGCATATATGGATGTATATTAATGCAATTTCGGAAATCGGACTGTTCCAAATGCTCGTTCCGTCCAACGAAATTCTCGATATCGATCTCCTGGTGCTGCCGGAAACGAACCTGATTCTGATCGCTTCCGTGATCGAACCGCTACGCGGAGCAAACCGCATCGCCGGCAGCGAGATCTACCGCTGGCGTATTTTCACCCCCGACGGATCACCGATCGAAACCACAAGCCATATCTCGGTGCCGGCGCATGCGGCCTTCCGCCCCGAGAGGGAGACGGCGCCGCTCTTTGTGCTGGCGAGCTACAACTGGCGACGCAGCGCGACATCGGCGCTGAAGATGCAGCTTTCGAGAACCGCGCCCCATCGCAGCATGATCGCCGGCATCGAATCCGGCACCTGGCTGTTAGCGGAAGCGAGCCTGCTCGACGAGGTCTCGGCAACGATTCATTGGGAGGATTTCGAGGAATTTGCGGCCGCCTATCCGCAGGTGAAGATGGTGCAGGACCGCTTCGTCATCGACGGCAAGCGCATAACCACAGGCGGCTCGCTTCCGACCGTCGACCTGATGCTGGAGATCATCCGGCGCCGGCAGGGCTATTCGCTGGCGCTGGAGGTAACGCGGCTCTTCATCTACGAGCAGGCCGCCTATCGCGGCGAGGCGCAGGTGATGCCGTCGACGGCAGGCTTGAGGATGAGCGATCTGCGTGTCGCACAGGCGGTGCGGCTGATGGAGGAAAATATCGAGCAGCCGCTGCTGCTGGCGCGTCTGGCGCGCCGCGTCGGCGTCAGTGCCCGCCATCTGCAGGCCCTCTTCCAGGAAAGCATGGGGGCGCCGCCTCATGTGCATTATCTTGCGCTGCGCCTGAACGCGGCGCGGCGCAAGGTGATCGAGACCAAGGCCACGTTCGCCGACATCGCCGCGGCAACCGGCTTCAATTCGGCCTCGGCCTTTTCCCGCAGCTATCGGGCCAACTTTGGTGAGAGCGCGTCGGAAACCCGCAGACGTCTGCGTCGTCTGCCACAGAGTTGATAGGCGCTGCTGCCTCAGAGTGCCTTTAGCTCCAGCGTCTGCGTCGCAAAGCGGGGCGAGGACACCTCGATCGAGATCGTGCCGGGCATGCCGGTCGATTCCACCCAGAAGCCCGTGGTGCCGCCCTGGAACGCGATTGTATGGGGGCCGATGATCCGGGCAGGACCGCGCAGGTGCAGGGTCACCATCTCGTTGAGGAAGGGCAGGCGATTGCCGGCCTGGTCGAGTGCGCGCACGATGACACGGGTGCAATCGCGATCCCGGGAGCGGATGCCCGGACTATCCGCCTCGACCTGCAGCGTCGTCGGAATAGGATCGGCGGTCATGTGCACGTTCGCCACCGCTTCGCCGCCGATGAAACCGGTAAATTGCGCGCTCTGCCACGTCATGCCCCAGACCCCCAGCTCGTCCTTGTCAAAGTGACGTTGGTCGATGACAACAGGTGGATGCGGCAGGTTCGGAAAGTTATCCCGGTCCGGACCGACGCGTTTGACGAGATTGCCATAGCGCAGTTCGACCTCGTCGCAGTTGGTCAGGATGATCAGCGGCAGCACACCCCCGATATTGCGTTCGCCACGTGCCCAGAAGGTCACCGGTTTCATGACGACTTCGTCGGAAGGGTCGCCCTGGCTGGCATAGACATAGGCGGCGAACTTCGGCTCGCGAAACATGTCGAGCACACCGTGATAGCAGATGCGGTCGCCGGAGCCGAAATCCTTGTGGGTGTTGTAGTCGAACATGCACCAGCCGATGCAGCCGGAAATATTGGGATCGCCATAGGCGGCATTCAGGACTTCGAGATGGCGTCGGACATGCTCGGCCTGACGTTGCTCCTGGTCGTAGATCTTGGTCGGATACATGTGTCCGCCGAACTCCGTGACCAGATAGGGTACCTCATGGGAAAGCCCGGTGCATTCCTGCGTGCTGCGCAACGCTGTTCGCGGCCGGTTGGCGCCCGGCAGTTCCTCGTTGCCGAGGATGAAGTCGTTCATCGTATAGACGTCTTCGAGAAATTCGCTCTCCGTGATGTAGCGTACTCCACCTGTCTGACGCGTCGGGTCGAGTTCGCGGGCCAGTCGGTTGGTCTCGGCGTAGAGATTGTGGGAATCGAGAGACTCGTTGATGCGTACGCCCCAGAGGATGATGCAGGGGTGGTTCCAGTCGCGCTCGATCATTCGGCGGACATTGCTGACGGCCTCTTCTTTCCAAGCGGAACCGCCAATGTGCTGCCAGCCCGGAATCTCCTCGAAGACCAGCAGACCGATCCGGTCGCAGTGATCGAGAAACCATTTCGATTGCGGATAATGGGATGTCCGCACGATATTGCACTTCAGGACCTTCTTCAGGATATCGGCGTCGCGCTCCTGCGCGGAGCGGCCCATGGCATAGCCGGCATAGGGAAAGGACTGGTGACGGTTGAGGCCGCGCAGCTTGAGCGGCCTGCCGTTCAGACGGAACCCTTCGGCCGTGAATTCCGCCGTGCGGAAGCCGAAATGAGCCACCAGGCGATCCTGGCCCTGAGTGGTCCTGAGTTCGACGACGACGTCGTAGAGGACCGGCGCGTCGATATCCCAGAGCGACAGTCCCGTAAGCCCGTCGAAATGCAGCGTGACGTTTTCGCCGTTCGTTTCCGCTGTGGCGGAGGCCACGACGGTCCCACCGCTGGTCTTCAGCTGCGCGATCACGGAACCGTGGAAGGCAAGGTCCTGGGGATTGGCGATGTCGCAACGGACGGAAACCGATTTGGCGTCACTCAGCACATTTGAGGTTTCGATCTTGATATTGCCGATAGAGACCGGGCCAGTGACCTTCAGCCAGACATCACGGTAGATGCCAGCATAGGTCAGATAGTCGATACGGCCGCCGAAGGGCGGGATTTCCGGATTCTCGCTGCCGTCGATCTTCACGGAGATCAGGTTGTCGCCTTCGATCAGGCGCCCGGTCAGACGCGCTTCGAAAGGCGTGTAGCCATCCTTGTGGGCGGCGACCTCTTCGCCATTCAGATAGACGACGGAGTCCGCCATTGCCGCGTCGAAGAGCAACGAGACCTCGCGACCGGCAAATTCCGGCCGCCAGCGCAGGATCTTCTGATAGGTGAAGGGGCACTGGTACCAAGCCTCGTCAAAATAGTTGAAGGGCAGCTCCACGGCCGTATGGGGCAGGTTGACGTTTTTTCCTGTGTGGAATTGCTCTGCCAGGTCCGGCCCAAATCTCTCGTGAAAATTCCAGGCTTCGTTAAAGGGAAGGATAGATCGCATTAGCAGCCTTTATGCCGGAATGGTGCGGTCGGCCCTCAGGAGGCCGCTCGCTGGTCGATTGAGTCGTCCTTGGCCCCTTCAGCCTTTTTCCGCCGCAGCCATGGGGAGCGCAGGGCAACGTAGAAGACGGGCGTCAGGAACAGACCGAAGAATGTCACGCCGAGCATGCCGGAGAAGACCGCAGTGCCGAGCGATTGGCGCATCTCGGCGCCGGGACCGGTCGCGATCATCAGCGGCACGACGCCGAAAATGAAGGCGAAGGCCGTCATGAGGATCGGCCTCAGGCGCAGATGGCTTGCCTGGACTGCCGCCTCCACCGGGTTCTTGCCTTGGATTTCCGCCTGCCGGGCGAATTCGACGATAAGGATCGCGTTCTTCGCCGCAAGACCGATCAACACGATCAGGCCGATCTGAGTGAGAATGTTGTTGTCCATGCCTCTCAGGAAGACGCCGATCAGCGCGGCCAGGACCGCCAGCGGCACGATCAGGATGATGGCGAGCGGCAGGATCCAGCTTTCATATTGAGCGGCGAGCGCCAGGAACACGAAAACCACCGAAAGCACGAAGATATAAATGGCCGTGTTGCCGGTATTGCGTTCCTGGAAGGCAAGCTCCGTCCATTCGAAGGTGGTGCCCGCCGGCAGGATGCTCTTGGCAACTTCCTCCATCTTGTCGAGCGCGCTGCCGGTCGAATAGCCGGGTGCGGCATTGCCCTGGAGCGGGACCGAGACATACATGTTGTAGCGCTGAACGAGGGAGGGGCCACTTGTGTCCTGGATATCGACAAGAGTTCCAAGCGGCACCAACGCGCCCGTTGCGGAACGCACCTTCAGCGCCAGGATGGCGTCCCGCTCCATCCGATATTGCTGATCCGCCTGGGCACGCACCTGATAGACGCGGCCAAAGGCATTGAAGTCGTTGACGTAAGATGTTCCGAGATTGATCGACAGGGTGTCGAAGATATTAGGGATCGGGACGTTCAGCGCGCGGGCCTTGTCGCGGTCGATGGCAAGGAAATATTGCGGGCTGGAAGCCGAGAAGGTGGTGAAGACGCCAGTCAGGCCTGGCGTCTGGTTGGCAGTCCCCATGATCTGGTGGGCGGCTTCCAGCACGCGGCCCATATCCGAGTTCTCGCGGTCCATGAGCTGGATCTTGAAGCCGCCGGAGTTACCGACGCCGCGGATGGACGGCGGCGGAATGGCGATGATGAAGGCTTCCTGGATGCCCTGCAGTCCCGCATAGAGCTGACCGATGATCTGGTTGGCGCTCTGGCCATGCTGGAGGCGCTCCTCAAAGCTTTGGAAAGGTGCGAAAACGACGCCGGAATTGGACGCATTGGTGAAGGTGGCGCCGCTGAAACCTGAGAAAGCGACGGCGTTCCTGACACCGGGCGTATTGCGGATGATCTCGGAGGCACGCTGGATCACGGCGTCCGTGCGGGCAAGCGATGCGCCGTCCGGCAGTTGTACGACGACGATGGCGTAGCCCTGATCCATGGTCGGGATGAAGCCGCGAGGCACCGTCCGGCTCATATAGCCGGTCGCGGCCAGCAGGCCGACAAAGACGAGGAGGGCGCAGCCGATCGCAACCCCGCTCCTGACGAGGCGCCGGACAATCCAGGAATAGCCGGCGCTCATCCGGTCGAAGCCACGGTTGAAACCGTTGGCTAGACTGCGGCCGAAGCGCGCGAAGGGATTTCGTCGTTCCTCGTGATTTTCGTGGGGGCGGAGCACGATCGCGGCAAGCGCCGGTGAGAGCGTGAGTGAATTCAGTGCCGAAATGGCGGTGGCGACCGAGATCGTCACCGCGAACTGGCGGTAGAACTGCCCGGTAATGCCGGGGATGAAGGCGGACGGCACGAAGACCGCGATCAGCACCAGTGAGATCGCGACGACAGCGGTGCCGACCTCGTCCATGGTGACGTGGGCGGCCTCCTTGGGTGTCATGCCTGTGGCGAGGTTGCGCTCGACGTTCTCGACGACCACGATCGCGTCGTCGACCACGATGCCGATTGCCAGCACCAGACCGAAGAGCGTCAGCATGTTGAGCGAGAAGCCGAAGGCGAGCAGCAGACCGAAAGTGCCGATCAGCGAGACCGGGATAGCGACGATCGGGATGATGGCGGTGCGCCAGGATTGCAGGAAGACGAGGACGACGATGGCGACAAGGATCGCTGCCTCGAAGATGGTCTTGTAGACCTCGTAAATCGATTCCGAGATGAATTCCGTCGGATTATAGATGATGTCGTAGGAAAGACCCGGCGGGAAATCCTGCGAAAGCTCTTCCATCGTTTTCTTGATGGAATCGGCCGCAGCCAGCGCATTGGTGCCGGGGCGGGCGAAAATGCCGAGGGCGACGGCAGGCTTGCCGTCGAGATAGCTGTTGGTGACGTAGTCCTTGGCGCCAAGCTCAATGCGCGCAATGTCTTGCAATTGCACGAGGCGTCCGTTTTCCGTCGCCTTGACGATCACGTAGCGGAACTGGCGGGCATCCGAGAAGCGGCCCTCCGTTGTGACTGTATACTGAAATGCATTGGTGCCGGCGGCAGGAGGGCTGCCGATCGAGCCGCCCGAAACCTGGACGTTTTGATCACGCAGGGCCTGGACGACGTCGGTGGCCGTCATGCCATAAGCGGACAGTTTTTCCGGGTCGAGCCAGATACGCAGGGCATATTCGCGCTCGCCGAACAGGAGCACGTCGCCGACGCCGTCGAGACGGACAAGGACGTCCCGGATACGGCTACGGGCGTAGTTGGAGACATAGAGCTGGTCATAGCGATCGTTGGGCGAAAGCAGATGCACAACCATCATCAGGTCGGGCGAGCTTTTCGTCGTGGTCACGCCAAGGCGGCGAACATCTTCCGGCAGGCGCGGCTCCGCGATAGAGACCCGGTTCTGCACAAGCACCTGTGCCTTGTCGAGATCGGTGCCCAGCTTGAAGGTGATCGTCAGCTGCATCGAGCCGTCGGCCGTCGAATAGGAAGACATGTAGAGCATGTCCTCGACGCCGTTGATCTCCTGCTCCAGCGGGGTTGCAACGGTATCGGCGATAGTCTGGGCGTCAGCGCCCGGATAGGAGGTTCGCACGACGATGGTCGGCGGTGCGATTTCAGGATATTGCGCCACAGGCAGCTGAAAATAGGCAATTCCGCCGGCGATCAGCAGCACGATCGACAGAACCGACGCGAAGATCGGCCGGTCCACAAAGAAGTGGGCAAATCTCATTGGCCAGCCTCCACTGCCGCCGCGGCTGCAGCTGCTTCCGGCGGCTGCTCGTCGCGCTGAGGCGGCAACTGGATCGGTTGCGGCGTAACCTTGGCGCCCGGCCTGACGCGCATCAGGCCGTTCACAACGATGGTTTCGTCGCCGGTCATTCCGTCGCGGATAACGCGGTATCCATAAAGTCGCGGCCCGAGCCGGACCGGCTTGCTCGTCACCGTTCCATCTTCGCCCACGACATAGACGATGCGCTGATCCTGGTCCGAGCCAATCGCTTCGTCAGGGATGAGAACGGCTTTATACGTGTTGGAACCTGAGATCTGAACACGTCCGAAGAGGCCGGGCTGCAGCACGAAATCCGGATTTGCGAGACGGGCCCTGAGGCGCATCGTTCCAGTCTCGTTGTCGACGCGGTTTTCCGAGAAGTCGAGCTTGCCCTTGAAAGGCTTCGCATAGGCGTCGGCGATGGAGACCGTCACATCGAGACCGCCACCGCCCAACTGGAGCTCGCTTCCGCGTTCGCGTGCGGTGCGTGCATAGTTCAACACGCGGCGTTCATCGACATCGAAATAGAAGTCGATCGGATCGAGCGCGACAATCGTCGTCAGCACTGTCTGATCGGCCTGCACGAGATTGCCAACGGAGATCAGCCGGCGATCTATCCGGCCGCTGAGGGGGGCGGTGATTTTCGTATATTCCATGTCGAGTGTCGCGCGATCCACCGCCGCCTGGGCGCCTCGGACATTGGCTTGTGCGGACACCAGGTCCCGCCTGCGGTCGTCAAGGTTCGAGGCCGACTGGCTGCCGCTCGTCGCAAGCGATTCCGTGCGCTTGAACTGTGCGTCGGCCAGCGTCAGCGTCGACTTCGCCACCTCGAGGGCCGCCGTTGCCGAGTTCAGCGCGGTGAGGAACGGGCGTTGGTCGATGACGAAGAGCAGATCCCCCTGCTTGACCAGGGCACCGTCCTGGAAATGCACTTCCTGGAGATAGCCGCCGATCCGCGAACGGACGGAGACTTCGTCCACGGCCTGGAAGCGGCCGATGAATTCGTCACTGTCGACGACGTCGCGAACGACGGGCTTCGCCACGGAAACCGGAGGAGGCGGGGGCGGTGCATTCTGTGCGAACAGGGGTGAAGGCGGCATAAACACCAGCGCACAGCCGAATATCAACGAGTATCGAAGCTTGCTACGCATACGAAGCCCCCTGTGCAGGCGGCCTATTTGTCGCCGCCATCAGTTTCTGTGTTGAATACTGAACTCATGCACTTCTTCAGCCGGGGAGAAGGCGCCGCTCCCGACCGGCTCCTGCATTCTCTGTCATCATCGAAATCGCAGATGCCGATCCGAGAGGACATATTTTCCTATCCCATTCGCCGGGGAGAATAGCAGACCGTCATTTCATGGCAATGGTGCAAAAGCAGCGTCTACGTCCTGCCTTTGCCTTCACCGAGGCACAGATCTGCAACATTTCGTTAACTGCAGACTGCGGCATTTTCGCATCGCAGGACGATCTATTGTACCGCCCTCTTGCATGAGACTCACGCTCACTATATGTAGGGATATAATAAGTATGCTTATGAATAGCAGGCTTTCCTTCATGACATCGACATCGTCCATCGGCTTTCTCCTGCACGACGTTGCGCGCTTGTTGCGCAAGCGCTTCGAGCAGCGTGCCAAGTGCCTCGGGCTTACCCGCTCGCAGTGGCAGACACTTGCCTGCCTTTCGAGCAACGAGGGCATTCATCAGGGCGGTCTTGCCGAGTTGCTCGAGATCGAGCCGATCACGTTGGTGCGTATTCTTGACAGATTGTCGGAGCGGGGACTCGTCGAGCGACGGCAGCATCCGACCGACCGGCGAATCTGGTTGCTCTACATGCGCGACGAGGCGCGTCCCTTGCTCGCCGCCATGCGAAATTTTGGAGAGACGACCCGTGCCGAAGCGCTCGAAGGGGTTTCGAGCGACGACCGCGAGCGGCTTTCCGATGTTCTCACCCTTGTAAAAACCAATCTAGTTCAGGCTTGCCGCACGCCGGTCGCCGAAAAAGAGATCAATCATGGCTAATGCATCTTCTCCCCGTCGTGTACCCGCAAATGCGAACACGACGGCCAAGAAACCTATCGACGAACCAGATCAAAACAAGTCCCTGGAAACGGTAGCCGAAGCACCATCCACACCTGCAGCGGCTGCCGAAGCGGCTGTGTCCGGCGGCACTCAGGTCCGCCGCCGGCGCAGCCTCACCCGTCCTGTCCTCTTTGCCCTCCTGCCAGTGGCGCTCGTCGTCGGCGGCTATTATTACGTCACCGGCGGTCAGATCATGTCGACCGACAACGCCTATATCCAGGCCGACATGGTCGGACTGACGACGGATGTTTCCGGCATCATCGACTCGATCGATGTGCATGAAAACGAACCGGTGAAGGCTGGGCAGGTGCTGTTCCGGCTCAAGCCGGACGCGTTCCAGATCGCGCTTGCGGGCGCCCAGGCCCAGCTTGGTACCGTTCGCAACCAGATCGAGAATACCAAGGCGAACTACCAGCAGGCTCTTGCCGAGATCACCCAGGCCGAAGCCGATATTCCCTATTTTCAGAGTGAATTCGAACGCCAGCAGAACCTGATCAACAGCTCGGTTGCCTCTCGCTCCGCCTATGATCAAGCCAAGCACAATCTGGAGGCTGCGCAGCAGAAAGTGGCGGTCGCCAAGGCGCAGGCCGCTGCGATATTGGCCCAGCTTGGCGGCAAGGCCGACCAGCCGGTCGAGGAAAATCCGGCTTACCTGCAGGCCAAGTCCAATGTCGACAACGCGCAGCGTGAACTTGACCACAGCGTCGTCAAGGCAC
Organism: Sinorhizobium sp. CB7; assembly: GCF_041357635.1. Taxonomy (NCBI): domain Bacteria; kingdom Pseudomonadati; phylum Pseudomonadota; class Alphaproteobacteria; order Hyphomicrobiales; family Rhizobiaceae; genus Sinorhizobium; species Sinorhizobium sp. CB7. The sequence goes on along the minus strand of NZ_JAULLL010000010.1, from coordinate 233,024 downwards.
CGTTCGACGGTATCGTGACCAATGTCAATTCGCTGCAGGTTGGCTCCTACCTGGAGGCTTCGCAGCAGGCCTTCTCCATCGTGTCCAACAAAAATCTCTGGATTGCAGCAAGTCCGAAGGAAACCGAGCTGACCTATGTGAAGCCCGGCCAGCCGGTGGATATCTACGTCGACACCTATCCCGGCCTGCAATGGAAGGGCACGGTCCAAAGCATAAGCCCGGCCTCCGGTTCCAGCTTCTCGCTGCTGCCGGCTCAGAACACGACCGGCAATTGGGTGAAGGTCGTCCAGCGCATTCCCATGCGCGTCAGCATCGACAATCCTGAAGGCAAGCCGCCGCTGCGCGTCGGCATGAGCACCGTTGTCGACGTCCATACGGGCCACGCCCGTGGCCTTCCTGATTTCGTAGAAAAGCTTCTCGGCCGGTCCGGCGGCAAGGATCATGAGTAACGCTGTTGCCTCTCCCGCAGCACCGATCGCCAACCGTGGCGCGATCACGGCCTGCGTCATCCTGGCCGTCATCATGCAGGCGCTGGATACGACGATCGCGAACGTCGCGCTGCCCTATATCCAAGGCAGCGTTTCGGCGAGCGCCGACCAGATCAACTGGGTTCTGACGTCCTATATCGTCGCTGCGGCGATCATGACGCCGCCGTCCGGTTTCCTCTCGGCGAAGTTCGGCCGCAAGCGCGTGCTCCTGACGGCGATTGCCGGCTTTGTCGTTGCCTCGGTCCTCTGCGGGCTGGCGCAATCCCTCAACCAGATCGTCGCCTTCCGCCTGTTGCAGGGCCTGTTTGGCGCAGCGCTGGTTCCTCTGTCGCAAGGCATCCTGCTCGACATCTATACGGTCGAGGAGCGTGGATCCGCCATGGCGCTCTTCGGGGTCTCGGTCATGGTCGGTCCGGTGCTCGGACCGGTGATCGGCGGCTGGCTTACCGAGAATATCAGCTGGCGCTGGGTGTTCTACATCAACGTCCCCATCGGTGCGCTCGCATTCATGGGCATCGTGGTCTTCGTCACCGAGACCAAGATCGATGCGCTGGCGAAACTGGATTGGTTCGGCTTTGGAATGCTGAGCCTGGCGATAGCCTCGCTACAGCTCTTCCTGGACCGTGGTGAACAGCTCGACTGGTTCTCGTCCGGGGAGATCATCATCGAGGCCTTGGTCTGTGCCAGTGCTTTCTATCTGCTGCTCGTCCATACATTCACGGCGCAGAAGTCCTTTATCAACCCGCGGCTTTTTCTCGACCAGAACTTTTCGGTCAGCATGCTGTTCATCTTCGTCGTCGGCGTGACCTATCTCGCCTCGCTGGCGTTGATGACGCCCTATCTGCAGACGTTGATGGGCTATCCCGTCATGACCGCTGGTATCGTCATGGGCCCGCGTGGCCTCGGTACCATGCTCTGCATGTTCATCGTCGGGCGGCTGATCGGCAAGGTCGACACGCGCTGGCTGCTGGCTTTCGGTCTTGGGCTGACGGCCTGGGCGATGTACGACATGACGGGCTGGACACCTGACGTCTCGCAATGGACGATCATCTCGGTCGGCTTCATTCAGGGCGCCGGTCTCGGCTTCCTGTTCGTGCCGCTGACAACTATCGCCTTTGCGACGCTGCCGGCTCAAATGCGCGGCGATGGTACGGGTCTCTACAATCTCTCGCGCAATATCGGCTCGAGCGTCGGCATTTCTGTCGTCTCGGCCCTGATCGTCGAAAACACCCAGAGCAATCACGAGTCGATCGGGGCTTATGTCACGCCCTTCAACAGGATGTTCGATATGGCAGCGGCGCAGGGTCTCAGCCCTCTGACGGCGGCTGGGCGAGCCTCGCTCAACGAGCTCGTGACGCTGCAGTCGACAATCATCGCCTACATCGACGACTTCAAGCTGCTGATGCTGATGTCGCTGGCGGTCATGCCCCTCGTGTTCCTCCTGCGCAAGCCCAAGGCTGCCCCGGCGATGGACCATAGCGCCGTCATGGAATAGCCGACGTCAGCGCAGAGGCTTGCTCAGAAATCGCGAACCTGCAATGCCGAAGCGCCAAGGTGCTTCGGCATTTTTCGTAATGCCGATGCGTTTGCCGGACACGATCTGGACCGGATCCGATGGGGTGAGCGAGAAAGGCGGCCGGTCGAGGAGGCGATCGTTTAAGGTAAGATCGATGCCGAGTGCCTGACAAAGTTTTCCGGGTCCGCTGCAGAGTTGCGTTACCACGTCCGTGCCGCGTCGGTGGACCATGGCTTCGAGCCCGGTCGCTGGTTCCAACGCCCGGATCAAGACGGCCGAACCGGGCCGGCAGACGAAATTCAGGCACCAGTGCACGCCGTAGGAACGATAGACATAGACGTTGCCGGGAAGTCCGAACATGGCCGCATTTCGGGCGGACGGGCCGCGAAAACTATGGGATGCCTCATCGTCGGGAAGGTAGGCTTCCGTCTCCACGATGCGCCCGCCGACATCGGCCACCAGAAGGTGACAACCGAGCAGGTTCCGGGCGACGTCCACCGCATCGCGTTCGAAAAATTGCCGAAGAAGCTTGCCTTTGAATGAAGGCACGCCGATCGCCCCGGTGCGGTCGCTTTCGAACTGCATTACATCATTCATCTATGTTCATCGCCACCAATCGAAAACCTCATCTATGGTCGCAACATCCACCTGTGCTGAAAATCGCTTGGTCAGCAATTCGAGCGAAGCGTCATGCGTCGGGTCGAGAGAACTGCATATCGCGTCTCGTATCAAGACCACATTGTAGCCGAGATCGACTGCGCCGAGCACCGTTGCCAGAACGCAGACATCGGTTTCGCCTCCTGAAACGATGACCGTGGCGACGCTTTGCCGCCGCAGAAAATGGTCGAGCCTGCCGTCCAGCCAGGGGGAATAGATCCGCTTGTCGAGGACGGTCGCCGGTGGGACCAGACGCTGAAGCTCGGGCAGGAGTTGAATTGGCTCGTCCCCCAAGGACCGCCGTGTCATGCTCTGCCATTTCTCGTAGTATCTTCTCCATGCGCCATGGGCGTCGGACGGATCATGAGGCGGAATGAAACGGGTGAAAACCGTTTCTTGCGGACGAGCGGCCGCCAGTTCGGCAACCGGAACGCGGATCCGGTCCATCCAAGGAACATACCAATCCGTGTCATCGGCAAACATGCGCTGCATATCCACGCAGAGGTGCCGACAATTTTCCGGAGAATATTTCATTCAAAGCGATCCCGGCCAAGCCGTACCGTCAACTTCCTTTGAAACCATAATCTCAGGGGGAAGTTCCGTTCGGGCCCGAACAAAGGCTGGCAGCGGGATATTGGCCTGAATGATTCCCTGGAGCAGAGGGCAGGGTGGACGCAGATGACGATGGCCGGCTGATGATCCAGGCCGTCAGAATGTACCATGCCGAGGTCGCCGTCTGTGCCCGCGCGGCCGGCGATACCCTCAAAACCGATCTATCCACCCGCCGCAGGCTCGACCTACAGCGCCGTGCGTCTTTTCAGACGCAGAAAGGACGCTGTAGCACTTTGATTTAAGGAAACATGCCTTAGGGCAGCGAGCTCATCGGGCGGGATTGGGATCACGCCGAGCGATGGTGGAGATCGTAATGGAAACGGGATCGCTTGCCGGAAAGGTATCCTCAAGACCTTCCTGCAGTTCCTCTTCAAGAAGCGCCGGATCCTTGCCGTGCGTACTTTCCGGATGGAATTCCAGGTCCGGAAGCAGGTCGCGCTCCACGACCTCCGAAATAAGCTCTTTGGCACGGAGCACAGCATTTTCCCGGGTCAGCTCGCCGGTTGCTGCCTGATGCATGGTGACGGATATGACATTGCCATCCATGCTGACGAATTCGACGGAGTAACCTTGATTGTCGCCGATCGGTGCGACCTTGATATTCGTGATGACCATTTTCACTCCCCTTCATTGCTTGACAGCAAAGGAACTCGGAAGGATTGGGTTTCAGGTTTCCCATGTTGCGGCAGGCTTGTCAAAGTGAAGCTTCGTCTTGGAGCGGTTCAGCTTTTCCTTGTATCGCAGAACCGCTCTGACCTTTTGTTTTTGCATGGAAAGCCGCTTCACGCTTTTCCTGGAATTGCTTCAGCTTGCAGAGACCTTCGCAACCCGGTCGATGAAGACCCGCACGCGTGGCGAGAGCTGGCGGTTGCGCGGGATCGTTTCGGGTTCACATCTGACTGAGATGCGCGTCCGTCAGCAGTTTGGCAAGCCAGTCCACGAAGACGCGCACCTTGTTGCTCAGATGCCGGTTCGGTGGGTACACGATATAGAGGGGCAGGGGTTCCCGTTTCCACTCGGTGAGTATTCTCTGAAGCCTGCCGTCTGCGAGTGCGTCGCGGATCATGAAGACGGGTGCCTGGACGATACCGAGACCGGTCATTGCCGCCGTGAGATAGGTGCGGCTGTCATTGACCGAAACGATGTAGCGCGGATTGATCTCGAGCGCCTCGTTGCCGCGCCGGAATTCGAACGGCACGATGCGTCCGCCCTGGGCGCGGAAATAGGCGACGGCGAAATGGTCGCTTTCCAGGTCCTCGGGTCGCTGCGGCATGCCGAATTTTTCAGCGTATATTGGAGAGACGCAGGTTACCATCTCCACTTCCGATATCCTGCGAGCAATCAGCGACTGATCTGTGGGCGTCCCGGCACGTAGGGCACAATCGACATTTTCAGCGAGATAATCCACGAGCCGGTCGCCGACGCCAAGATCGATGCGAATGTCCGGATAGCGCTGGTAAAAGTCGCAAAGCGCAGGAATGACGATGCAATCGGCAAAGGCACCAGCCATCTCGACACGAAGCCTTCCACTCGGGAGACTCTGCGAATTGCTGAGGCTGCCGTCCAGTTCGTCTATTTCGGTAAGGATCTGCATGGCGCGCTCGTAGTAGAGCGCTCCATCGGTCGTTACCATGACGCGACGCGTGGTGCGGTTGAGAAGCTTGGTGCGCAAATGCGCCTCAAGCCCTTGAATCAAATTGGTAACCGTCGCCTTCGGCATGGAGAGTGTATCGGCGGCGCGGGTGAAATTGCCTGTCTCCACCACCCGGATGAAGACGCGCATTGCGGAAAGCTGATCCATGTGTATTCTTGCCTTGTGCGGCGCAGCATTATTCAAATATCGGAACAGTGTAATCAGTTTGAGCGCACTTATTCCGCGGATTGAATAACAATATCTTTTCTCTGAAATTGCAAGCCTTCCCTATGTGGGCTTGGAGGCAGGGGTTTTAAAGATGGACGCGCAGTGGAAGGACATCACGCTGGACAAGGTGGCTGTAGGCCCGGTCTTCGCGCGTGTCTACCAGGGCGCGGATTATCGGAAAGCCCCGCCGTTAGTGCTCTATCTGCATGGCGGTGCATTTCAGGATACGACTGCTGATGCGGAGCGGCCGGTGGCGGCCAGCCTTGCCGATGCGGGGGCCGTCGTTGTCGCCGCCGATTACAGCAGCCTGTCGAACAATGCCTTTCCGCGGGCGCTCGAAGTTGCTTTCTCGATTCTCGTCTATCTGAGCAACAAGCGTGCCGGGCTCAGCGACAAGAAATCCCTGCTTTTCGTGGCAGGCGAAGAGGCGGGTGGCAATATCGCAGCAGGGGTGGCGCTCAAGGCACGCGACCAGATGCCCGGCGAACTTGATGGGCAGGTCCTGCTGTCGCCGTTGCTCGACCCATTCATGGGAACCTGCTCGTTCCGTAAGGCGGATGCGACCGGTATGCGCCAGCATTGGGCCGAAGGCTGGAATCACTATCTGGGCTTCATGGGGGGCGTCTGCCACCCCTATGCGGCGCCCGGATACTGTTCGCGTCTGACCGGGGTCGCTCCGGCGCTCGTTCTTACCGCCGAGGACGATCCGTTGCGTGATGAAACCGTCGGCTATGCGTCCCGCCTGAAGGCGGCGCGTGTTCCCGTTCGCCAGCATGTTTTCCCCGCCGGGACTGGCTGGTCGTCGATTTATGGCGGGCGATCTGACGACAGCCCGAAATGGCCCGAGAATGTGTGCAGCCATTTCAAGAGCTTCGTTCAGGAAATGTGTGTCCAACCCCAATGAGTTTGAGACCAAGGGAATTTTTGGCCTAAAGGGCCGCAAGGAGAGTACCAATGACGTCCAGAAAGAAGCGCTGGGCCCTGGTGGGCGCCGGCATAGGAATCGTCGCGTCCGTTGCCGGCGCTGCGTTCTTCTTCGAACTACCCATGAGCGCGCCGGCGACGGCCGCTTCCGCTCCGGCACAGGCTCCCGCAGTGCCCGTAACGGTGGCTGTCGTCGAACCGCGTGATATCAGGACCTGGGAATCGTTTTCGGGCCGCCTGGAGGCTGTCGACCGCGTGGAGGTGCGCTCCAGGGTCGCCGGCGCCATCCAAGAGGTGCATTTCCGGGAAGGCGCGCTCGTCAAGGCGGGCGATCCGCTGTTCACGATCGATCCGGCTCCGTTCGCTGCAGCCGTCGCCCAGGCTCAGGCCCAGGTAGCGGCTGCCGAATCGCGGGTCGACATTACCAAGCTCGAGCTCGATCGCGGTCGTCGGCTTTCCGACAACCGTACAATCTCGCAGAGCGATCTCGACCAGCGCGGCAGCGCCTATAGCGAAGCGCAGGCCAACTTGAAGGCAGCTCAGGCGGCGTTGCAGACTGCGCAGCTCGATCTGGGCTATACGGAAGTCCGCGCACCGATCGCCGGTCGCGTCGGCAAGCTGGAAATCACGGTCGGCAACCTGGTTGCCGCCGGCTCCACCTCACCGGCGCTAACGACGCTCGTGTCGGTCGATCCGATCTATGCGAGCTTCAATGCCAGCGAAGAACTCGTGACCAGCGCGCTCGCGCAGCTTCCGCCTACCAATGGCGCCAGCCCGCCCGTCGACCAGATTCCCGTCGAAATCGGCACGCTGAGCGACGAGGGCACGCCCATCAAGGGTAAGCTGCAGCTCGTCGACAACGAGGTCGATGCGGCAAGCGGCACGATCCGCGTTCGCGGCATCTTCGACAATCCCGGCGGCAGGCTCATTCCTGGCCAGTTCGTGCGGGTACGCATGGGCCAGCCGAAGCCCGAGAACCGGTTGATGATCACCGATCGGGCGATCGGTACCGACCAGGACAAGAAGTTCGTCTTCGTTGTCGATGGCGAGAACAAGATCGTCTATCGACAGATCCAGATCGGTGCATCTGTCGATGGCGAGAGAATTGTCGAAAGCGGTCTCAACGCCGGTGACAAGGTCGTCGTCAACGGTCTGCAGCGGGTCCGCCCCGGCGCCGTCGTCATTCCGCAGACGGAAGACAAGGTCGCGGCTGCCACCAAGTAATCAGGGCGGCGGGAGGCACGTGTTTCCCGCTGCGATCATTCCATCAGTTGTTTTTGCCTGCGGCGGGTTTGTCGCAGGCCTTGGACCACTGCATGGTTCCTTAAATCGGAACTGATTTAAGGATAAAACCATGCAGCAAATTCAAAGTGTTATAGCGACATTTGTGCGTCTTATAAGACGCACCGCGCTATAGCGTCCTTTGTTCGACCCCGGAGAGGGCTTAGACATGAATATCTCAAGATTTTTCGTCGATCGTCCGGTCTTTGCCGGTGTGCTGTCGGTCCTTATCGTCGTGGCCGGCCTGATCGGCATGCGTTCGTTGCCGATTGCCGAATATCCGGAAGTCGTGCCGCCGTCGATCGTCGTGCGTGCGGAATATCCGGGCGCAAACCCGAAGGTTATCGCTGAAACCGTGGCGACGCCGCTCGAAGAGCAGATCAATGGCGTTGAGGGCATGCTCTATATGTCCAGCCAGGCGACTTCCGACGGCGTGCTCAACCTGACGGTCACCTTCAAGCTCGGAACCGATCCCGACAAGGCGCAGCAGCTCGTGCAGAACCGAGTGTCGCAGGCCGAGCCGCGGCTTCCCGAAGAGGTGCGTACGCTTGGCATCACCACGGTGAAGAGCTCGCCGGACCTGATGATGGTCGTCAACCTGATCTCACCGGACAACCGCTACGACATCACCTATCTGCGCAACTACGGCGTTCTTAACGTCAAGGACCGGCTCGCCCGTATCGATGGCGTCGGTCAGGTGCAGATCTTCGGCTCGGGCGACTATTCGATGCGCGTCTGGGTCGATCCGCAGAAGGCAGCCGAGCACGGACTTGCCGCCAGCGACATCGCCAATGCTATCAGGCAGCAGAACGTCCAGGCCGCGGCCGGTATCATCGGCGCCTCGCCGAACGTTCCCGGCATCGACGTGCAGCTTAACGTCAACGCACAGGGCCGCCTGCAGACGCCGGAGCAATTCGCCAACATCATCGTCAAGAGCGGCGCCAATGGCGAGATAACCCGCCTGCGCGACGTTGCGCGCGTGGAACTCGGCGCGGCCGACTATTCGCTGCGTTCCCTGCTCGACGGCAAGCCGGCGGTGGCGATCCCGATTTTCCAGTCTCCGGGTTCCAACGCCATCACCATCTCGGACGAGGTCGTCAAGACCATGAACGAGTTGCAGCAGGCGATGCCGGAAGGCGTGAAATACGAGATCGTCTACGACACCACGCAATTCGTGCGCGCCTCGATCGACAAGGTCATCGATACGCTGCTCGAAGCCATTGCGCTGGTCGTGCTCGTCGTCATCCTGTTCCTGCAGACATGGCGTGCCTCCATCATTCCGCTGATCGCGGTTCCGGTGTCGATCATCGGTACCTTCGCGGTGATGTATGTCTTTGGCTTCTCGATCAATGCACTCAGCCTCTTCGGTCTGGTGCTCGCGATCGGTATCGTCGTCGACGACGCGATCGTGGTCGTCGAAAATGTCGAGCGCAACATCGAGAACGGGCTCAATCCACGTGAGGCCACTTATCGCGCCATGAAGGAAGTCTCCGGCCCGATCATTGCGATCGCGCTGGTGCTGGTCGCCGTCTTCGTACCACTGGCCTTCATTTCCGGCCTTACCGGGCAGTTCTATCGCCAGTTCGCATTGACGATCGCAATCTCGACGGTGATTTCAGCTTTCAACTCGCTGACGCTTTCTCCGGCCCTGGCAGCTCTTCTTCTGAAGGGCAATCACGCGCCGAAGGATTGGCTGACACGCACCATGGACGTGGCTTTCGGCTGGTTCTTCCGCGGGTTCAACTGGGCGTTCGGCGCAGGTTCGAACGCCTATGGCCGCGGCGTCGGCGGGCTCGTGTCGCGCAAGAGCATCGTCATGGTGGTCTATCTGGCCCTGATCGGGGCGACCTACTGGCTGTTCCAGGCCGTGCCCGGAGGTTTCGTACCGCAACAGGACAAGCAGTACCTGATCGGCTTCGCCCAGCTTCCGGATGGGGCGAGCCTCGACCGCACCGAGGATGTCATCAAGCGCATGAGCGATATCGCCCTGGCAACGCCGGGAGTCGATCATGCCATTGCGTTCCCCGGCCTTTCCATCAATGGTTTCACCAACGGCTCCAATGCCGGTATCGTCTTCGCCGGCCTGAAGCCGTTCGAGGAGCGTAAGACGCCCGAGCTTTCCGGCGGTGCGATTACGATGGAGCTGAACAAGAGGTTCGGCGCGATCCAGGATGCCTTCATCGCCATGTTCCCGCCGCCGCCCGTCCAGGGTCTCGGTACGACCGGCGGCTTCAAGATGCAGATCGAGGATCGCGCCGGTCTCGGCTATCAGGCCCTTGACGAAGCCAACAAGGCGTTCCTTGCCAAAGCTTCTCAGGCACCGGAGCTGGCAGGTCTGTTCTCCAGCTTCCAGATCAACGTGCCGCAGCTCTATGCGGATCTTGATCGCGAGAAGGCCGAACAGCTGGGCGTTGCGGTCACCGACGTGTTCGAAACGCTGCAGATCTATCTGGGCTCGCTCTATGTGAACGACTTCAATGCCTTCGGTCGTACCTACAGCGTGCGCCTGCAGGCGGATGCCAAGTTCCGCGCCCAGCCGGACGATATCGGCCAGTTGAAGGTCCGTTCGCAATCCGGTCAGATGATTCCGCTTTCAGCCCTGCTGAAGGTCGATTACACCACCGGTCCGGAACGCACGACACGCTACAACGGCTTCCTGGCCGCCGATATCAACGGCGGTCCGGCGCCGGGCTACTCCTCCGGCCAGGCGCAGGCTGCGGTCGAGCGAATTGCGGCGGAGACGCTGCCGAAGGGCATCGGCTTCGAATGGACCGACCTGACCTATCAGCAGATCCTCGCGGGCAATTCCGGCATTCTGGTCTTCCCGCTTGCACTGCTGCTGGTCTTGCTGGTGCTGGCCGCACAGTATGAGAGCCTCACCCTGCCGCTGGCGATCATCATGATCGTGCCGATGGGCGTGATGGCCGCCTTGACCGGTGTCTGGCTCACCCATGGAGACAACAACATCTTCACGCAGATCGGCCTGATCGTCCTTGTCGGCCTCTCGGCGAAGAACGCGATCCTGATCGTGGAATTTGCCCGTGAGCTGGAATTCGATGGGCGTACGCCAGTCCAGGCGGCGATCGAAGCGAGCCGACTGCGCCTGCGGCCGATCCTGATGACCTCCATGGCCTTCATCATGGGCGTCGTGCCGCTGGTCACGTCGACGGGTGCAGGTGCAGAAATGCGCGCCGCCATGGGTGTCGCGGTCTTCGCCGGCATGATCGGCGTGACCTTCTTCGGCATCTTCATGACGCCGGTCTTCTATGTCCTCGTCCGCCTGATCACCGGCAACAGGCCGCTGATACAGCATGAGCAGGGCGACGGCGAGCACGGTCCGAAGATTATTCATCTCGCTGCCGAATAGCGGGCGGGATGGACATGAAAGCAATGGACGGGCAGGGCGCGAGCTCTGCCCGTTTTCATTTTGATGGCGCTTCCGCACCTGATTATTTTCCGTCCAGCAGTATTGTTCCTGCTCAAACAAGGCTTCGTTAATGTACGTTTGAGAATGTAGGGCTACTTTTGATAATCACTCGGGGTAGGGGCGGCATTGCCGGCAGTGAAACCATTGCGATCCGAAGAGGAGTTTCAGGGTCTTCTCCGGCGATTGAAGTTGGCGCTTGAAGCGTCCCAGATCGGCGTCTGGGAACACAACCTGAAGATTGATGAAATTCTCTGGGATCCGCAGATGCACCGCATCTATGAGACGGGTGTGACGGATCGCAAGATGACGCTGGAGTATTGGCTGGGTGCAATCCACCCCGAAGACCGGGAACGGGCGGACCAGGATTTCGAAAGGGCAATTGCAGCCAGGGGACTCTATACGTCCGAATTCCGGATCGTCATGCCCGACGGAAGGATCAAATATCTGAGGTCGCGGGCCCATTTCTATGAGGACGCCGACGGCGCGCCGTCTTTCATCGGCGCCGAATGGGACGTCACGGCAGATGTTCTCCTGAACCGGGAGCTCGAACGAGAGAAGGCCGTTGCGGAAGCCAGGATGCTGGCGCTCGAGGAGAGCAATTCACGTATCGAATTTGCTGCCGAGCACGACTATCTGACTGGCTTGGCGAACAGGCGGCATTTTGACAGGCGTCTTGCGCAATTGCGCAAGAACGAGATGGTCGAAACGCTGGCGATTCTGCACGTCGATCTCGACCGGTTCAAGCAAATCAACGATGCGGCCGGCCACGCCGCAGGCGATGCCGTTCTTCGACATGCGGCAACACAGATCACCGCGGCCATTCCCGAACACGGGATCGTCGCGAGGATTGGGGGCGATGAGTTCGTCATCATTCTCATCAATTTCGGCGACGTGCACGATCTGCGCCGTATCGCCGAAAATGTCGCGGACAATTTGCGACGCGGCACGACGTATGAGCAGAATTTCCTCCAGACCGGCGCGTCGATCGGAATTTCCTGGAGCAATGACAGGGAGGCGGCAAACCTTCTCGCGGAAGCGGACCTGGCGCTGTATCAGGCCAAGAAGCTCGGTCGCAACAGGGTCGAATTCTTCACTCCGCAAATGCAGCACAATCTACTCGGCGAGCGCCGGATGACGGAGGAGCTGGAGCTTGCCCTGCGGCGCGACGAAATCGTGCCCTTCTATCAGCTGCAGGTCGACGCCCGCACACATTCCATTGTCGGACTGGAAGCGCTGGCGCGCTGGTATCATCCAGTGCGCGGGGTGTTGACCCCGGGATTGTTTCTGAATTTTGCCAATGAGCATGGCCTGAGCGCCGAAGTAGACGAGGCGATCCTGAAGCGCGTGTTGCAGGATCGCACCTTTTGGGCGCTCAACGGCGTCAAGGTGCCTCGGATCGCCGTCAATATCTCCGGCAGCCGGCTTGCGGATCCGTCCCTGATCAATCGATTGCAGCGGCTCGACATTCCGCGAGGCGCGCTGGCCTTCGAACTCGTGGAAACGATATTTCTCGATGATTGCGACGAGACCGTGCAATCCAATATCGCCGAGATCAAGCGGATGGGCATCGAGATCGAGATCGATGATTTCGGTTCTGGTCACGCCTCGCTGATCGGCCTCGTTCAATTGAGACCGAAACGGCTGAAGATAGACCGTAACCTCGTCATTGGCGTCACGACCTCGCCGGAACAATGCCGCCTTGTCAGTGCGATTGTCGAGATCGCAAAGGCACTTTCTGTGGAAGTCGTCGCTGAAGGCGTCGAGACGGATGAACATGTGCGGCTTCTGGCGCAGCTCGGCTGCGACAGCCTGCAAGGCTACGCCGTGGGCCTCCCTTTACCAGCGCTGGATACGTTTCGGATGCTTCTGGCGATCCCCGCCAGCCCGGACGAGTATATGACGCCGCAGAGGGGCAAAGGTTCAGGCGGAATGTGATTCGATCTCGGATCGAGCTTCCACATACCATTCGACGAAAGCCTTCACGCCGGTCGCAATCGTTGTTGCGGGCTTATAGCCTGTCAGGGCCTGCAGGAGATCAGTGCTCGCGAAAGTGCGTGGCACGTCACCCTGCTGCATCGGCAGCATCTTCCGTATTGCCGGCTTGCCAAGCGTCCGCTCAACGGTTTCCACGAACTCCATGAGAGGAACTGGCTGACCGCCGCCGAGATTGACAATGCGGAACGGAGCCTGATGGGAGAGCGTGTCGAGATCATCAGGCGTGGTGACACGATTCTTCTCGGACGGGATGACCTGCGACAGACGCAGGATCGCTTCGACAAGATCGTCGATATAGGTGAAATCGCGGCTCATATTGCCTTCGCCGTAGATCTCGATGGGGCGTCCGTCGAGGATGGCGCTGACGAATTTGAAAAGCGCCATGTCAGGGCGTCCCCAGGGACCATAGACCGTGAAGAAGCGGAAGGCCGTCGTCGGGATCTCATAAAGATGCGAATAGGTATGCGCCATGAGTTCCATGGACTTCTTGGTCGCCGCATAGAAGCTCAGCGGCTCGTCAGCGCGATCGAGCTCACGGAAAGGAATGTTTGGATTGGCGCCATAGATCGATGATGTCGAGGCAAGCATGAGATGGCGCACGTTTGCCCGCCGCGTCAAATCCAGGATGTTCCAGGTGCCGGTAATATTGGAATCCAGATAGGCCTGTGGATTGTCGATGCTGTAGCGAACCCCTGCCTGAGCCGCGAGATGGACGATGACGTCGGGTTTTGCCGTCTCGATCGCATCCGCGAGCGCGTTTCTGTCTTCGAGCATACCTATGACGGGGCGGAAGGCGGGAAACTGGGCAAGCGCGGCATGGCGCATGTGCTTCAGCTTGACGCTATAGTAAGGCGTCAGGCCATCGAAACCGGTGATCTCGTGTCCGTCCTGCAGAAGCCTGCGGGCAAGATGAAAGCCGACGAAGCCCGCCGTACCCGTTATGAAATAGCGCATAGGTGTCTTCTCGCTCTGCCCGCGTTCAGGTTCGCGGCGTTTAACACGTGAACCGGGCTCGCGGCGATCGCGAGCCCGGACGTTTCAAGCCTCCTTGAGGCGTATCAGGTTCGGCCGAATTCGTCGACGATGCGGATGATGTCGTCTTCGCCGAGATAGGACCCAGTCTGTACCTCGATCAGTTCCAGCATGATCTTGCCGGGATTGGCGAGGCGGTGAACTTCGCCGAGCGGGATATAGACCGACTCGTTTTCACGCAGCATCTGCACATTGTCCCCGATCGTCACCTCGGCCGTGCCTTTGACGACGATCCAATGTTCGGAGCGATGGTGGTGCTTCTGCAGCGAAAGCTTCTTGCCGGGAAGGACGAAGATGCGTTTCACCTGGAAACGGTCGCCGTTCAAGATCGACGTATAGCCGCCCCATGGTCGGTATGATGTCGGATGCGTTTCAGCATATTTCGCTGTCGCGGGGGTCGCGGCGAGCATCTTGACGATTTTGCCGACGTCCTGGCTGGCACTCAGATGGCCGACATAGACGGCGTCCTCGCTGGCGATGACGGCGACATCTTCCAGTCCCTGCACGGCCAGATGCACGCCATGGGTCATGACCAGTGAGTTCTTCGTATTGATGACCGTCGTGTTGCCGGCTGCGACGTTACCGTCCGCATCGCGGGTTCCTGTCTTCCAGACGGTGTCCCAGCTTCCGAGATCCGACCATACGAAGGGTGCGGGCACGACAGCCGCGTTCGACGTCCGCTCCATGACGGCATAATCGATCGAGATGTCCGGGCTCTTGGCGAAGGCCTCGGCATCCAGGCGAATGAAGTCGAGGTCGCGCGCGGCCTTCGAGACCGCCTTGCTTGCCGCTTTCAGAACGTCTGCAGCGTACTCCTTCATTTCAGAAAAGAGCTTCGATATCTCGAATGTGAATATGCCCGAATTCCAGTAAAATCCGCCGGATGCAAGCATGTCTTGCGCCTTGGCGAGCGGCGGCTTTTCTACGAAACGCCTGACGGAATAGGCGCCGCCAGGAAGCGCTTCCCCTTGCTCTATATAGCCATATCCCGTGGCCGGCTCCGTTGGGGTGATGCCGAAGGTCACCAGTTTTCCGGTCGCGGCGGTATCGCGCGCGAGGCGCACGCAGTTGAAGTAGGTCTCATCAGCAACGATGTCATGATCGGAGGCGAGAACCTGGATGATCGCATCCTCGCCGAAGAGATCGCCGGCCAGCGTAGCAGCCGCAGCGACGGCCGCAGCCGTGTTCCGGGCCATTGGTTCAAGCAGGATTGCAGCGAGCTCCATGCCGAGACCGCGCGCCTGCTCGGCGACCAGGAAACGGAAATCCTCGTTCGTCACGACGATCGGCGCCTCGTAAAGTTCCGGATCGGCGACGCGCGTCAGCGTGTTCTGAAAAAGCGTGCTGTCACCGATGAACTGGATAAATTGCTTCGGCGCCGACGAGCGCGAAAGTGGCCAAAGCCGCGTACCCTTTCCGCCTGCCATGATGACGGGGACTATTCTTGCCATTCACCGGTCTCCTAAGATGAAGCTGCAGTATTCCTGCAGATGTTATTGTTGTTTCGCCCATTCCTGAATGCGCGCCAAGCCCTGCCGCAGGAGCTCCGCAGCTGAATGTTCGGTTTTCGCTTCCACGTAGCATCGCATTTCCGGCGCGTTGCCCGAAGGCCGGAAATGGATGATTCGGGCATCAGAAAGCGTGACGCGCAGGCCGTCGATATCGCTCTTATGGGCGACTGTTCCGATCGGGGCCAGGAATGCCGCAAGATTGCCATCCGATTCCCGCAGATGAGCCATGAGCGCCGCACTGGTTTCAATCGGAAAGTCTTGCAGCCGGTCAGCCATGGCGAAAGGCATCGCGTATCCGGCGGCGATTTCCGAGAGCGGGCGCTTCTGCGCAGCGGCGAGGAGAAGCGTAGCAAGCACGGGCAGAAAGCTGTCGCGTGTCGGCAGCGCCCGAAAGCTTTGATCGCGGATCGTAAAATCGCTGGCCGTCAGAACGCCGCCATTCGCTTCGAAGCCCATGACGTTCTCGCGGCCTTTTGCGATCGCCTCGTTCATGCCGGCAATCACGTAGGGCGAGCCGACACGGGTACGAACGACTTCGAAAGAGCCCGCAGCCTCAATGCCCGAATTGGATGTAACCGGCGTGACGACAATCTCGGCGCCGAGAAAATTAGCCGCTATCAGCCCCAGCAGATCCCCGCGCAGCGGTTCGCCTCGTTCATCCGCCACAAGCGGACGGTCACCGTCGCCATCGGCGGAAACGATCGCATCCAGGCCGTATTCCACTGCCCATTTTCTGAGAAGCTCGACCGTTTCTGTCGAGACGGCCTCGGTATCGACAGGGATGAAGCTCTCCGAACGGCCAAGCGCGATGACCTCGGCGCCACCATGCGCCAGAACATCCACCATCAGATCGCGAGCGACCGTGCTGTGTTGATAGACGCCGACCTTGAGGCCGGCCAGCACGTCGGCCGGAAGCAACTCGGTATTGCGCTCGTAAAATAACTCGAGGCATCTGGCGGCGTGGTCTTCGGCGGAGGCCGGCTCGATCGAAAGGGCGGCGTCGTTCCGCTCGATTTCGGCGGCAAGATTGCTGATTGCAACCTCGTCATCCTTGTCGATTTCGCCATTGGGCCGGTAGAATTTTATGCCGTTTCGATCGGCGGGAATGTGGGAGCCGGTGATCATTAGTGATGCAGCGTCAATTGCCAGCCCGTAAAAGGCGAGCGCGGGCGTCGGTAGTGTACCGCAGTCGACAGGACTGAGGCCGGCCCTTGCGAGCGCGCCGATGCAGGTGGCGGCGATCGCCGGGCTCGAATCGCGGAAATCCCGGCCAACGAGGATAGCATCGCCGATTTCGGCGCGGCCGCTTGCCAGCAGATGCTGCGCAAAAGCTGTGGCATATAATGCTGAGGACCGACCCATCAGATCAACGGAAAGGCCGCGGAGGCCGCTGGTGCCAAATTTCATGGGAGTATATCCATAAAATACTTCGCTTCTCTAGTAAGTCGAGGCCGATCTAGCAAACAAACTATCGACTGTAAATGTTACGACTAATCTATAGTTAAGGCCGCGGCTTTTCGAATTTATCGGGATTGTCGGCATCTAGCGTCCCTCCATTGCGATCCATATCGTATCCAGGTGTCTTCTTTACGAAAGCCCGTCGACCGTCTGCAACGTACCCCCCGCTCGGGCCGTGTGGCGAACGCCATTATGCACCGCTTACTGGCGGCCTGTCATGATCAATCTCTTCCGATCAGACCCGATTGTTCCTATGAATGTCGTCAACGGCATTCGATTAACGAGGTTATCATGACCGAAACCACGATCAGCCTGGAGGAAAGCTGGAAGGCCGCACTCGCGCCGGAATTTGCCAGCCCATACATGCAGCAGCTCAAGGCCTTTCTTCTCGCCGAGAAGCAGAACGGAAAACGCATATTTCCCAAAGGCAGCGAATATTTCCGCGCTCTCGATCTGACACCGCTTTCGAGGGTGAAGGTCGTGATCCTCGGTCAGGATCCGTATCACGGGCTCGGTCAGGCGCACGGCCTGTGCTTTAGCGTTCGGTCGGGCGTGCGTATTCCGCCGTCCCTGGTGAATATCTACAATGAGATGCAGAGCGACCTCGGTATCGCACCGGCGCGTCACGGTTTTCTCGAAAGCTGGGCTCGCCAGGGCGTCCTGCTTTTGAACAGCGTACTGACGGTCGAGGAGGCTCGGGCCGCCTCGCATCAAGGCAAGGGCTGGGAGCGCTTCACCGATGCCGTCATTCGCATCGTCAACGAGGGGGGCGAATCCGTCGTCTTCATGCTCTGGGGCTCATATGCGCAGCGCAAAGCGGCTTTTGTCGACACATCCAGACATCTGGTCCTGAAGGCGCCGCATCCGTCGCCGCTTTCGGCGCATAACGGTTTCTTCGGCTGCCGTCATTTTTCAAAGGCGAATGCGTTCCTGATATCGCGCGGCCGTGACCCAATCGATTGGGCGCTTCCGACCGATCCCGAATTGGTTTCGGAGCGGGCATCGGCTTGATGCCTTCATGTTTTTGAACGATTTTTTCTGATCGTTCAATGAAAGAAGACAATGCGTTTTGGTATTCGAGGCTACCGACAACAGTGCCAGTGAGCCATCTATGACCCATCGAAATCGCCCGCCGATGCGGGCAAGAAAGGGGTCCACATGCTCGACCAGATTAAAGGATTGCATCACGTCACATCCATGGCGGAGGATGCACGCACCAACAATCAGTTCTTCACTCACGTCCTCGGCCTGCGCCGCGTGAAGAAGACTGTCAATTTCGACGCTCCGGACGTCTATCACCTCTACTACGGCGACGAGATCGGCACACCCGGTACGATCATGACCTATTTCCCGTTCCCGAAGATGCCTCGCGGGCGTCCGGGAACCGGTGAAGTCGGCACCACAGTTTTCTCCATTCCGCAGGGTGCCATCGGCTTCTGGAGCGACCGGCTCGCCAATCTCGGTGTCAGCGGTCTCAAGACCGAGGAAACCTTTGGTGAAAAGCGGCTGAACTTTGCCGGTCCGGATGGGGATGGCTTCTCGCTCGTCGAGGTCAAGGATGATGCTCGCGAGCCTTGGACGCATGGCGGCATCAGTGCAGATCATGCGATCCGCGGCTTCCATTCCGTCGCCTTGCGACTGCGCGATGAAGGTGCGACGACCGAATTGCTGAAATATATGGGCTATGAGGTTCTCGACACACAGAGCGACGTCAAGCGCCTGATCGTTCCTGGCGGCAACGGTGCGCACCTGGTCGATCTCGAAACGCTGCCGAATATCGCGCGTTCGCTGCCGGGTGCCGGCTCCGTCCATCACGTCGCTTTTGCGGTCGAAAATCGCGAAAAGCAGCTCGAGGTGCGCAAGGCGTTGATGGATACCGGCTATCAGGTCACGCCCGTTATCGACCGCGATTACTTCTGGGCGATCTATTTCCGCACGCCTGGCGGCGTGTTGTTCGAAGTTGCGACGAACGAACCGGGCTTTAGCCGCGACGAGGACACAGCCCATCTCGGCGAGGCGCTGAAATTACCGGAGCAGCATGCGCATCTGCGTTCCCTGATCGAGCAGCATCTCGAACCTTTGGAAGCCTAAACAGGACTAAGGACATGACAGACACGACTTATGTGCACCGGTTGAAGACCGGTGCACGGGGGAAGCCTATTCTCTTCACTTTCCACGGAACAGGCGGTGACGAGAACCAGTTCTTCGATTTCGCCAATCGGCTGTTGCCTGAGGCTACGATTGTCTCGCCGCGTGGCGATGTTTCCGAGCATGGAGCCGCCCGCTTCTTCCGGCGAACGGGGGAGGGCGTCTATGACATGACTGATCTGGCGCGGGCGACCGCCAAGATGACAGCCTATGTCCGCGGGCTGGCCAGCGAACACGGTGCCTCCAAAGTGCTGGGGTTGGGATTTTCCAACGGCGCCAACATTCTTGCGAATGTGCTGATCGAGGAAGGCCTTTTCGACGCCTCGGTGCTGATGCATCCGTTGATCCCGTTCCGTCCGGGCGAGAATGCCGGGCTCGAGGGCAGGAAGATCCTGATCACAGCCGGCCAGCGCGATCCGATCGCTCCCGTATCCATGACGCAGTCTCTTGCGGATTATTTCGCCAGCCAAAACGCCGACGTCACACTTGAGTGGCATCCCGGCGGACACGAAGTCCGGCCGAGCGAGATCGACGTGATCCGTAGCTTCTTCTCGTTATATGTATAGAGCCCCATCCGGGCAGGTGAACTGCAGAAGGCGCGGCGGCATGCAACCGCCGCGCCTTTTTACGACGACACGAAAGGGCGCAGCTTCTGCTTGTGCGTCTTTTGGATGGGCGATAACGATCTTCCTCGTTCAGGGGGAGATTCGCAGTGACGCTCGGGGAGCAGAAGCAATATCGGCTGGGTGTTGCCTATGTGGCAATTTCCGCGCTTGCCTGGTCTACCTCCGGGCTGTTCGTCCGATCCATCAGCGCCGATCTCATGACCATCCTCTTCTGGCGCGGTCTTGTTTCCGGCAGCGGGGTCTTCCTGCTCTTTCTTTGCATCGAGGGTGACCGCGCCTTCCGGATCATCCGCAAGATGCGCGGTCCTTCGCTTGCCGTCACCGTGTTGTCCACGGCAAGCATGATCAGCGGTATCGGCTCGATCTATTATACATCGGTGGCTGATGCGCTGATGATCTATGCGACCGTTCCCTTCGTAACGGCGGGCATTGCCTATCTGACGATCGGGGAGCGAGCCAGCCGCGCGACTTTGATTGCCAGTGCGCTGGCCTTCTGCGGCGTGGTCGTGATGCTGACCGGTGAAGAAAACGGCGGTGGATGGCTTGGCAAATTTCTTGCCGCGGTCATGACGCTGACTGTCGCCGGCCTTGCCACGGTCATGCGCCACCATCGCGAGGTGCCAATGCTGCCGGCCATGGCCGCCTCGGCCTGGCTCTGCTCCTTCGTGACCTTCTGGTTTGCGGCACCGATGGCGGTGTCAGCACAAGATATCGGTCTGATCATCGCCTTCGGCCTCATCCAGAACGCTATGGGACTAAGCTTCTACACCTTCGGCTCACGGTACATTCCGGCCGCCGATGCAAGCCTCATCACGGCGCTCGAAGTGCCGTTGACGCCACTCTGGGTCTGGTTCTTCATGAACGAGCAGCCTGCGGGTGCAACGCTCATCGGCGGGCCGATCGTGCTTGCGGCGCTCTTCGGTCATATTGTCATGGAAGTCCGGCGGAACCGGGTGGCGGTCGGCGCAAAGGCAGCCTGAGCTGCGCCTTTTTTTCGCAAAAAATCAAACTTCGCTAAAATTGTACCTATCGGCTTAAAAGCCCTGAAAATCCTGAGCTGTATTGTGATCTCATCGGCGGAAGAAGCTGGACAGAGCTTTCCGCAAATGCCGCTCAGAAGGTTTACGGTGGGGACCGGGTCCTTCTCTGCGGGTGACAAGGACGGGATAGGAACATGTTGAAGAATTCGCTTCGCTCCACTTTTCTGGCGCTTATGGCGGTTGCGGCGGCACAGCCGGCGCTGGCATTCGGCCCGGCGGGCTACGCGCGGGATTTTGTAAACGCATCGCTATTTTCAGGGCAGGAGCCGATGGCTCCGGAAATGACGCGCATTGGTTTCGTTCGTCCTGAGCGGCCCTTTCAGATCGGCATCGCTCCTGTGGGGGAGGAAGCTATCCTAAAGCTGACGCCCTATAAGCGTAGTCTGCTGCTGCGGATCAATGCCGACGTCAATCTCGCCGGCCATGGTGAAGCCAGGTCCGGTTTGGGCCTCGCCGGTATGGTCATCAAAATCTCGGCGTCCGAGACGCCACGGCAGATGGCGCTGGCGAAGCGTGAGCGCCTGATTGCGCTTGGCGTGCCAGCAGCGGCCCTGAAGATTGCCACCAAGCGCAGCAGCGTCCATGGCGATCATGCCGTGCTGCTCGTCAAGATCGACCGGGGCTATCTGATCCTCGACAACAGCACAAACCGCATCAAGACTTGGAATATCGCCAGCCTGTAGGCCGTCGCCAAGTCTCTTGAGATTACAACCGCCTTGTCTCATGATGGCGTGGATGTAACGGTTCTGGGGCCGTGTGACATGGGCTGTTTAATATGGGCCGCGCAACGCAGCGCGGGCCGGCCTTCTGGTCATCGACTGGCGCCGTAAAGCTTGCCGAAGATATCGCCGATTTGGGCAAATCAGGAAGGTCGCATGAGTTCAACATTCGTCGTTCGTCCGATGCGACCTGGGGAGTTGGAGCTCGCGTTGGAATGGGCACGGCAGGAAGGCTGGAATCCGGGCCTTGATGACGCCTCCGCCTTTCATGAGGCTGATCCTTCCGGCTTTTTCGTCGGCGCGATCGGCGAAGTGCCTGTTGGCTGCATTTCGGTCGTCAAATATGGAGAGAACTTCGCATTTCTGGGCCTCTATCTCGTGCATCCCGACTTTCGCGGCAGGGGATATGGCAAGGCCCTATGGAATGCGGGCATGGCCTCGGCGGAGGGCCGCACCATTGGCCTCGACGGCGCCATTGCGGAGCAGGCGAAGTATAGTCGTTACGGTTTCGAAACGGCGCATCGGACGATCCGCTATGGTGGGGTAGTCCATCATCTGCCGGCGCCGGCGCTTACGGCGCAGGCATTGCCTGAAAACAAACTCGACAGCATGGTGCTCTATGATGCCGGCATATTTCCGCAGCCACGGCCGGCTTTCCTGCGCGCATGGTGCTATTCGCCGGAAAAGCGCCGAACGCTTGCCGTTCGCCATGGCGGCAGATTTCGCGGCTACGGAACCATCCGCCGCTGCTACGAAGGCTACAAGATCGGTCCTCTTTTCGCCAACGACTACAACGTTGCCGAATCGATCCTTGCTGCTCTTTCGCCGATTGCCAATTCGGATCAGGTTTATATCGATGTACCGGCCGATAATGTTGACGGTGTCCGGCTTGCGGAGCAATTGGGCTTGAAGCCTGTCCTGGAAACCGTCCGCATGTATCACGGGCGGGCGCCTTCTGCGCCCCTGAAGCGGATTTTCGGCCTTACAAGCCTGGAGCTCGGCTAGATCAAAAGTCAGAGCGGGATGTCGCCCAAAAACCGCGCACACTTTTCGGCATCCCGCTAATCTTTTATTCTTACGCAATTCCGGACGGAAAACCGCTTCGCACTTTTCCTGGAATTGCTCTAGTCCCGCACGGTCGCCGGCTCGACGGGAACCGGCGGTCTCGGTCGGCCTTTTTCTGCAATTGCGATGCCACCAAGGGCGAGCGTCAGGGCAATGATGTGGAAGGTCTGAAGGTTTTCGCCGAGGATCGCGACCGACAGCAGCATGCCAAAGACGGGAACGAGGTTTATGAATAGACCGGCGCGATTGGCGCCGATCATCTCCACTCCCTTGATGAAGAGGATCTGAGCAAGCAGCGAAGGGAAGACCGCCGTATAGACGACGATGATCCAGCCCGTCGCATCCGGCCAGATAATTGCCTCTTTCGATGCCTCCCACAAGACAAGCGGAACCGATGCCAGCAATGCGCCGAGCGCGGGAAAAGCCATCAGGCTTCGCCAGTCGATTATCGGTTTCCAGCGCAGAGCGACGGTGTAGACCGCATAGGAGACGACGCAGAGCAGCATCAGCGCGTCGCCAACGTTCAACGTCAGTCGGGCGAGAGTCGCAAGATCGCCATGCGCGGCAGTCAGGGCAATGCCAGCCAGCGTAAGGCTGAAGCCCACCATCTGGGCAGGCGAGACGGGGGTGCGAAAGAGGGCGAAGTTGATGACGAAGATCAGCATCGGTATGCCCGCCTGCTCGATGACGGCATTGATCGCAGTCGTGTACTGCAGGGCGGAATAGAGCAATGCGTTGAAGGCAGTATAGCCGATGGCGCCATAGAAAATCAGCAGCGGCAGGTTCTTTCGAACGACCGGCCAGTCTTTCACCAGCTGCGGCACGGAAATTGCCACGATGATGACGGCGGCCGAGAACCAGCGCAAGAAGGTGAGCAGCATTGGACTGATATGACCGACGGCAAACTTTCCCGCCACGGCGTTCCCGCCCCAGCAGATCGTCGCAACGATGAGGGCAATATAGGCGATCAACTGCAAGTTTATGTCATTCCGTCTTCGATTTGCGGCCGCTTTGCGTGGATTTTGATCGGCAATATCGTCAGTTCGGTTGATTTGTCACGTAAAAAGCCGAATCTGGTAGGACAACAGGGTCGCATTCCGGGAAACAAAGCTTTATAGAAGCGCGGGTTTGGGCAGGGCGCGGATTTTCCGCCGGAAACAGGATTGGTTGAATGACAAATGTAGTCGTGGTCGGTTCACAATGGGGCGATGAAGGCAAGGGCAAGATTGTCGACTGGCTTTCAGAGCGCGCGGATATCGTCGTCCGCTTCCAGGGTGGGCATAACGCCGGCCATACGCTTGTCATCGATGGCGTCAGCTATAAGCTGTCGCTGTTGCCTTCCGGCGTCGTGCGGCCGGGCAAGATGGCTGTGATCGGAAATGGCGTCGTCGTCGACCCGCACGCGCTCATCGCCGAAATCGACAAGCTGGAAGGTCAGGGCGTCAAGATATCGCCGGAAAACTTGCGCATCGCCGACAATGCCACGCTCATCCTGTCGCTGCATCGCGAACTTGACGGGCTTCGTGAGGATGCGGCCTCCAACAGCGGCACGAAAATCGGCACGACTCGCCGTGGCATCGGCCCCGCTTATGAGGACAAGGTCGGCCGTCGCGCCATCCGCCTCATGGATCTTGCCGACATGGAAAGCCTGCCACGCAAGGTCGATCGTATCCTGACCCATCACAATGCGCTGCGCCGGGGTCTCGGTGAGCAGGAAATCGCTCATGATGCGATCATGCGGGAACTGACCTCGGTTGCCGAGCGGGTGCTGCCATATCGCGACACGGTATGGCTGTTTCTTGACAAGGAGCGCCGTCGGGGCGCCCGCATTCTGTTCGAGGGTGCGCAAGGCAGCCTGCTCGATATCGATCACGGTACCTATCCTTTTGTGACCTCCTCGAACACCGTCGCCGGACAGGCGGCCGCCGGCTCCGGCATGGGCCCTGGCTCCTTGGGCTACATCCTCGGCATCACCAAGGCCTATACGACTCGCGTCGGCGAAGGGCCGTTTCCGACGGAGCTTACCGACGAGGTCGGGCAATTCCTCGGCGAACGCGGCCACGAATTTGGGACGGTAACGGGTCGCAAGCGCCGTTGCGGCTGGTTCGACGCCACGCTGGTACGCCAGTCGGTCGCCACCAACGGCATCAATGGAATCGCTCTTACCAAGCTGGATGTACTCGACGGACTCGACGAATTGAAGATCTGCGTCGGCTACAAGCTTGATGGCCAGGAAATCGATCATCTTCCTGCAAGCCAGGGGGCACAGGCCCGCGTCGAGCCAATCTATGTCACGCTTGAAGGCTGGAAGGAATCGACGGTCGGCGCACGCAAATGGGCCGATCTTCCCGCGCAGGCGATCAAATATGTAAGACAGGTGGAGGAACTGATCGGCGCCCCCGTCGCGCTGCTTTCCACCAGCCCCGAGCGCGATGATACGATACTTGTGACTGATCCGTTTGAGGATTAATGTCGCGAACCACTGAAAGTTCGGTCCGGCATAGCCCGGGCACCATGAGAAAGTACTGATGGCGGATTTTGTAGCAGTCATTCGGCGGGCCGTCGACGGTTTGTCGGAAAATACCCCGGAAATGCGGGTGAAGGTCTACGAGCGCGCGCGCGGAGCCGTCCAGCGGCAGCTCGAGAATATGAAGCCGCGCCCACCGGAGCAGATGCTGCAGCGCCAGCTCGACAAGCTGGAAGCCGCCATTCGGGAAGTCGAAAGCGAACATGCCGAAGCGTTGCCGCCCCTGGAGAGCGAGGCGGAGCAGGAGGTTCAAACCGCTTCGCCGGCCGATGAAGAGCCTCAGGTCGCAGAACCTTATAGCGAGCAGCCGCAGACGGCGGATACCTACGAGCCGGCTCCGGAGGAACGCGCCGAAGAACAGGTTGCCGAAGCCGTCGACGAACCGTCTCGTTTCGAAGAGCCTGACGTGCATGAGGAGCCTGCTTACGCCAGTGTAGACGAACAGCCGGAAGCTGCCGCTCCCGAGGACTATCGGGATGAACCGCAATGGAAGCCCGCGGAGGAGGGGAGCGAGCCGGCTGAAGAGTATCCCCCCGAAGAGTACCACGCCGCAGATTCGCAGGCGCGGCCGGTAGATCAGCCGACAGAGACTGTCGAAGAGGTGGCAGAACAGCCTGCCGCAGCCGAGGCGAGACCGGACAATGTCTGGGATTTCCCCCGGAAGTGGCCGGAGCAGGCATCCGAGGCGCAGAGCTATGCGCTTGATGAAGAGACTGGCCGCGTTGCCGCACCCGAAGCCGGCGAGGCGCTGTCCGGTCGTGAGGACGAGTTCGTCGAACACAGCCGCGAAGAGCCGCTGCATTCCGACGGCGCCGGTCATTTCGACCCCGTCTGGCCGAAGCCCGCTTCCGAAGCAACGACTGCCTCCGAATCAGACTGGGCCGTGGAGGAGTTGCGGCGCCTGTCGGACGTGGCACCGCCTGATGTCCAGCCTGCCAATGATGATGAAAAGTCGTCGGCCGCTGCAAAAATGCCGGCTGCCAAGGATGCTTTCATCTGGGATCCGAACGCATTTGATGCCGTTCCTCCGCCGGAGGCAGGTGCGACGAAACAGCCGTTCCAGGCACAATTCGACGACATCGATCTGTTTGCCGACGTGCACGGCAATGGCTCGATACCAAAGAAAGAGACGCCTTCCAACGCGAGACTGCGTGAGTCCGAACAGCGTGGTGCCTATCTGCGGGATGCAGATGATACAGAGGGCGCGCCACCGGATCTCGACCAGCTCGTAGCATCGAAGCTTCAGGGCAAGAGCTTTCGCCTGGAACCGAAGCGGCGCCGCTTCAGCATCGGCAGGATCGTCACGTACATTGTCATTCTGGCCATATTGGGCGGCAGCGGCTATGCAGCCTGGCTCAATCGCGATGCGCTGAATGAAATGGTGGCGGGGCTCGTCAGCGCGGCTCGGCAGGGTGGAGTGGCGGGCACGCAGGCTCCTCCGCAGCAGACCGCAACCCAGAACCCGCCAGCGCCGCCAGCTGACAACTCCAATGCACAGGGCAATGCTCAGAGCGCCCAGCCCCAGCAGCAGGAGACGGCTGCGCTCGACCGCAATGCTCCTGGCAGCACAAAGTTCACGCAGCGGCTGATGCCGGACGGGTCGGAAGTCGATGTGGGCCCGGCATCGATACCCGGCCAGCCGGCCGCGGAAGGCAGATCGGTAGCAGAACAGAACGTGGCTTCGACCGAAGCGCCGCCGGCGGCTTCGCCGGCTCAGCCTCCCGCGGACACAACGCCTGCGGCCCCGGCACAGGCGGCACAGCAAACGCCACCGGTCGGCTCTGCCCAGAAGCTGTTCCTTTATGAAGAAAGGCTCGGGCAGACATCGCCTATCGCGATCGAGGGAACGGTCGTCTGGTCCCTTCAGCACGAGGAAGGTGCCGACGGTCGATCAGAACCCACGGTGCAGGGAAATGTCAGCGTTCCGCAACGGAATCTTTCTGCACTCATCACCTTTAAGCGCAATTCCGATTCGTCGCTTCCCGCCAGCCATCTGGTGGAGATCGTCTTCCAGCTGCCGCAGAACTTCGAAGGTGGCGGCGTCGACAGCGTTGAACGGATTTCGATGAAGCAGACGGAACAGGATCGCGGTGATCCGCTTATTGCCGTCCCTGCCAAGATTACCGATGACTTCTACATGGTGGCGCTCAACGATTATGCCGATGCCCGCAAGGCCAATCTGGGACTTCTGCAGTCGCGCAACTGGATCGACATGCCGATTACCTATCGCAACGGCCGTCGTGCGCTCTTGACGATGGAAAAGGGGCAAACCGGCGGCGATGCCTTCAATACCGCGATCAAGGAATGGACGGCTCTCGGCGACGTGTCCTCGACCAGTCAGTAAGCTGCGGTATACATCTCAAGATGCATCGTGCCGTAGCGTCGACGGGAAAAGAAAAGGCGGATCCATTGGATCCGCCTTTTGTATTCGATGTATTCCCGGCAAGTTTACGCCGTTGCTTCCACGACCCTCATGGCCTTGGCGCGCTCAAGCGCTTCCTGCCGGACAGCCTCCTGCACCTTCTCGAAGGCGCGGACCTCGATCTGGCGGACGCGCTCGCGGCTGATGTCAAATTCTGCCGAAAGATCTTCCAAGGTTACCGGTTCGTCGGCGAGCCTTCGGGCTTGGAAGATACGGCGCTCACGATCGTTCAGCACGCCCATGGCCTTTGCCAGCATACGCCGGCGGGTATCCAGTTCGTCCTGTTCGATGAGCACTTCCTCCTGGCTGTCGTGATCGTCGACCAGCCAGTCCTGCCATTGCCCGGAATCACCCTCCGACGCCTTGATCGGAGCGTTGAGGGACGCGTCGCCCGAAAGGCGACGATTCATCGAAACGACTTCCTCTTCCGAGACGTTCAGCTTGGTGGCGATCTCAGCCACCTGTTCGGGCTTCAGATCACCTTCGTCGATCGCCTGGATGCGGCCCTTCAGGCGGCGCAGGTTGAAGAAGAGGCGCTTCTGGTTGGCCGTCGTACCCATCTTCACCAGCGACCAGGACCGCAGGATATATTCCTGGATCGAGGCCTTGATCCACCACATGGCATAGGTTGCCAGGCGGAAACCACGCTCGGGGTCAAACTTCTTTACGGCCTGCATCAGGCCGACATTGCCTTCGGACACGACTTCGCCGATCGGCAGTCCATAGCCGCGATAGCCCATGGCGATCTTCGCCACGAGGCGCAGATGGCTGGTGACGAGCTTGTGCGCGGCCTGACGGTCGCCATGTTCGGCATACCGTTTGGCAAGCATATATTCTTCCTGCGGTTCCAACATCGGGAACTTGCGAATTTCGTCGAGATAACGATTGAGACCGGCTTCGCCGGCGGTAATGGACGGCAAGGTATTCCGGGCCATTTAGCACCCTCCTATCTAGATTCCGGCTCCCCGATGGCGCGGTCCCCCGCGGCCCAAGAGCGAACCGGACCTTGCGGCTCCTATAGAGCCCGCATTAGGTCGATATACAGATAAGTACGGCGAAACGGTGGTTCAAGCCATCGGGCCGGTCACGATGGCGTTATTCTCGCCTATACATTACGCAATACGGCGACCAGCTTTTCCATGTCCTCGGGAAGAGGGGACTCGAAGTGCATGACTTCTCCGCTGCGGGGATGTTCAAACCGCAAGAGAAAGGCATGAAGCGCCTGGCGTGGAAAGCGGCTAACGATTTTGCGCGCTTCGTCCGGCAGAAGGTTTTCCTTTGTCTTGAAACCAGCTCCGTAAACACTATCACCGATCAATGGATGGCCGATATGTGCCATATGGACGCGGATCTGGTGCGTACGGCCCGTTTCCAGACGGCATTCGACCATCGAGGCAAGCGATGTGGCGTCGGGATTTTCCCGGAAACGCTCGAGGACTTCATAATGCGTGACGGCTTCGTCCGCATTTTCGTTGTCCTCGCGCTTTACGGAACGTTTTGTCCGATCGCCTACAGCGCGGCCGAGGGGCGCGTCGATCGTGCCGGTCAATGCACGCGGGCGACCCCAGACGATCGCATGATAGGCGCGTTCCAGAGGGGTCGTACGACCGTGGTCGGCAAATTGCTGCGACAGATGGCGATGGGCGATATCGTTTTTGGCGACGACCATGACCCCAGTCGTGTCCTTGTCCAGACGATGGACTATGCCGGGGCGCCGTACACCGCCAATGCCGGAAAGGCTCGAGCCACAATGATGGATGAGAGCGTTGACCAGCGTGCCGGTCCAATTGCCTGCCCCTGGATGGACCACCAGCCCGGCAGGCTTGGAGATGACGATGATGTCGTTATCCTCATAGAGCACGTCAAGTGGAATATCCTCGCCCCTGGGCGCTGGATCTTCAGGCTCCGGCAGAGTGATCTCGAAACGCTCTCCCAGGCGCACCTTGCGTTGCGGATCGGTAAGGGGCGCTCCGTTCATGAGGACGGCGCCGTCCTTGATCAGGGCCTTGATGCGGCTGCGGGAAAATTCCTCGCCGAGGCTCGCCGTCAGCCAGGCATCCAGCCTGCCTTGTGCGCTTTCATCTGCCGTCAGGACTTTTCTAATGCCGGTCGCTTGTTTAAAGGGGTCGCTCAAGACGCTTCTTTCTCCCGCAGGATTTACAGAAACAGGACGCATTCATGACGAATATCGAGCCAGACGACCAGGAAGAGAAACCGCTCGACCCGGTTATGGAAAATGTCCGGCGCAAGATGGTGCGTCTGCAGGTGGTCTCCGGGGTCATCATGTTCGTGAGCCTTATGGCGGTGTTCGGAGCCGTTGTCTATAAGACGATGCGCACAGAGACACCGGAACCCACAGCGACCGCTTCCGGTCTGGGCGTGCCGTCCGATGCGCCTGTGGCTGCAACGGCGGCGCTTCCCGACGGCTTCGACATCCAGTCCGTGGCGCTATCGGGCGGCCAGATCCTTTTTTATGGAAGGATTGCCGGCGGGCAGCGCAAAGCTTTCGTTTTCGATATAGGTGCCGGGCGCATCGTCGCGGATGTCGCGATAGCGGGCAACTGAAAGCAGGCCGCCCGATGCCGCGCAGCCTCATCGAAATCGACAGTTCGGACGATCCGCGCATTGCCGAATTCCGCCATGTCCGCGAGCGGGACCTGACCGCTCGAGAAGGCCGATTCATCGCCGAAGGGACCGTGGTGCTGCGCATGTTGGCCGAGGCGCATGCGGCCGATCACGGTTTTGTCGCCGAGAAAATACTTCTGCTCAGGAACCGCGTGAATGGCATTGCCGCCATTCTCGATCGGTTTCCCGAGGAGGTGCCCGTCTACGTGGCGGATGCTCCCGTACTGGAGGGCATTGTCGGCTTCCACCTGCACCGCGGTGTTCTGGCGCTCGGGCGTCGGACTATAGACCAGGATCTCGCAACGCTGATCGCTGACCTGCCGGAGCGTGCGCTGATTCTCGTCGCCTGCGGCATTTCCAATCACGACAATGTTGGCTCCATGTTCCGCAATGCTGCGGCATTTTCCGTGGATGCGATCCTACTCGACGAGACATCGTGCGATCCGCTCTATCGCAAGGCACTCAGGGTCTCTGTCGGCTCTGTCCTGGCTGTGCCCTATCGTCGCGGCGGCGCGGCCATGAATACCCTCTCCATCCTTGCGGAGCACGGCTTCTCGATCTGGGGCCTGTCGCCGCAGGGCGACATCGACATCCGGGCAATTCCCGCCTCCGATCGCATGGCTCTGGTTGTCGGGACGGAGGGGGAGGGATTGCCGCAGGAGGTTCTTGCGGCTTTCGGGAGTGCCCGCATACCACAATCCAAAGGGCTGGACAGCCTCAATGTCGCAACAGCGACCGGCATTGCCCTTTTTGCGATATCATCTGCTGCCGGCCGCTTCTGAGGACACAGTTTCCGCTTTCAGCTCGGAAAGAATGTATGCAGCCCTTTCGGCGAGGCTCTGTCTTTCGCTCTGTCCGATCTCGATATTTTCCGGCAGGAAATCGTAGATCGGCGAGGATGCGCCTTCCTTGAGCGCAGTCAGGACGACCATGTCGGCGGCGATCGCGGCGATCTCCTCGCGAAGTGCATTCTCATGCGCCGGCGTTCTGGCGTGCAAGAGCTGCTCGGTCAATGCCATGCTGCGGTTGCGTAGCTCTTCCGTCAGCCGGGAAATACCGCTTTCCACCTTGGCCCTAGCTTCGATTGTCAACTCCGTATCCTTGCCATTGCCGAAAACGGACACGTTGGATGATTTGACGTTGTGGACCGTCTTCGAGAAACTTACGGGCTTCAGGCCCGCATTCCTGAGAGCGCGCGTGGCGTCGCGCGCTTCCGCATTCGCGGCCTTGATCTTTTCCTTGAGCTTGCCGATTTCCTGCGTCCGGCGCTCGATGAGGCTGTCCTTGTCGGTGCTGGCAGCGTTTTCAAGCGAAAGCTTTTCCTCCAGCCGCAGAGCCTTGTTTTCCGCCTGAGTGAGACGGGTCTCGGCCTCTTTGGCGCGCTTCGTCAGAAGGTTGACGTCCTGGCGCAGCGTATCGCGTTCGTCACGAAGGGCGTTGGCGCGGAATTTGAGGCTTTCGATTTCCGTTTCCCGTGTCGCCATGTCTATCCGGATATTGTCCGCGTCGGCAGACATCTTGTTCAAACGCTTCTTGAGCGCGTCGATATCGGCTTCCTTCGCCAGACTCGCCTGTTCGGCCGTATGCAGACTCGTCTTCAACTGGCTGATGTAGCTCTCCTCGCGGCGCAGCCGGGAGCGCAGGTCGCTGGCCTCGACGTTCATGTCGTTTATCTGCGTCTGGAGGTCGCTGTTTTCGGACGCAAGACGGCTGGCCTCAAGAGCAAGAGTATCATGCCGAAGCTGCAGTGCCACGGACTTTTCCCGTTCGTGCACAAGATCCTGTGTCGTCTTTGCGTTCTCGGCGGCGTAAAGCGCGCGCACCATATCCTTCTGGGCGCGGACTTCCTGCGGGCTGAGCGGCATCGTCGCCTTCAGCCGACGCTCGGTGAACCAGACGATACGGCGGTGGATGGCAGGGGCAATGAGAAACGCGAGAAAAGACGCGGTCAAAAAACCCAAACCGAACAAAATAGCGAATTCGATCACAGTCCAGCCATCATCTGAAAGTTGATTTTGCGGCTCAACTGATGATTAAGCATGGCCGCTCAGCGGCGACAAGTGGCATCTGAAGCAGGAGCCAAGCTTGTCACCGATCAACAAACAGTGAAGCGACCCTCAGAAGGGGTTCCAGGTTGGTGCCTGAGTGAGCTTGAGGTAGCCCACATTGATGCCGAGACGTGCTCCGATGCCGGTCCTTATCGGGACCACCAGCACGTTGTTGTTCTTCAACACGGTCATTCCGACGCCGGCAACGACGAATGCGGAGCCGCTGACGCCACCGAAGCGTTCGTAAAGGCTGTCGATCGACGGCAGATCATAGACGAGCATCATGACGCGCGTGCCCTGACCGCCATAATCGAGGCCGAGGGAGGGGCCTTGCCAAAAAACCTCGTGCTGGCCGGCATTCTTGGTGTTGAGCTGACCTTCACCATAGGTGAGGCCGGCGATAAAGGCGCCGGATCCCTCTTGACCGAGGATATAGCCGTTCGGCAGTCCGTAGCGCTGGAAGGCGGTTTCGACCACTTTTCCGAGGCCGCCGCTGGTGGAGCCGAAGAAACGATGTCCCTCATCGATGACTTCCTGCATCGAATATGTATCGCCGGCTGCGGCGGCAAAGCGAGCAGGAATCAGGCCCGCCAGCATGGCGGCTGCGGCAATCAGGCCGAGGCGGGCGATTCTTTGCAGAAGCTGAAAGCGCATGGTTATCATCCGTTCATCTGATGCATCCGATGATTCATTTTGCGCGGATCGTCTTAACAATCGGTTAAATATACAGTTTGTTAACCGATTGTTTTCATTGAATTGCGTTACTTGGCGTTACAGGATGCGTTACGGGTTCATGTGGTGCGTCGGAATTGTCGTTGTCGGCGGCCGGTCTGTCTTTGATAAATTCCCGTATTTCTTTGCAGTCCTTGAACCACTCCCCGCGGATCCTGTGCCTTTCAAATTTCCAGTGTAGCGCTCGCTCCGTCTCTTCGCTTCCCGGTATCAAAGCAAGAATTCGAAGGGGCTTGTGATGCGACGTCTGGAGGCCAGACAGGCGTGACTTCGGATTGTTGGCTTTGCCAATCTTTATTGCCTCCCCATCCGTGATGAAATACACATAACTTCCAACGCCGTTGTCGTTTGCAGCATTGATTATTTTTGCATTGCCGCGGGACGCCTCGCGCTCTCTTCTGGCAAGCTTCTTGTTTTCAGCCTCAAGTTTTTCGTAATATTCCCTCTCTCGCCTTTTTTCTTCTTCGTCTAGGGATCTATTGTATGCGTTTATAGCGCTCCAAAAGTCGCTTTCGGCCTTTGAAGCCTCGGTGCCATTTGATTCAAACTCTGAGGCAATCATGCGTAACACAGCCTTTGAGGCATCGAACTTTAGCGACTCTCTGGCCATATCGAAGCTGTCGATGCCTTCAGCATCGTAAGCTCTCCGCATTCTGTCTCTCAGAGTTTTGTCCCATGATGCAGCCGCGTCTACAAGTGCGTTGGCGGCCGCATTCCGATCGGCGTAATCGTTGTGAGTTTTCGTTGCGGCGCCGATTGTCTCTATGTCGCCTATGATGCTCATGGGCGACCCTCCACCGCGCATCACGCGGAATACATTGGCGATTAATGCTTTCATGGCATAAAAATGATCTTCAGGCGTATGGTTCACTTCGTTTCCCTATTTTTTGCCCGCGCCTCGGCAAAGCGTTCAGCCGCAGCCAACGCCGCCCGATCGTATACCGCCGACGTTGTCTTCGTTGATGCGTGGCCGGCAACCTTTGCTGCGTCATCTGTGCTTATGCCTGCTGCTCGAGCCTCGGTAATGCCGCTGGCGCGCAAGTCTCGAGCCCATATTGTGGTTGGCAGCCCGGCCTCCTTGCGATCCCTAGACCATAGACTTGAGAAGACCTCCGACAGATACGGACGGCCATTCTTCTCGTGCCTGATCACTGGCCCGTTTCGAGTTTCGACTGGCCAGTGCGCGAGCTCTTCGACGACCATCGGTGCCTGGGAGAGCGGGTAGGATACTGCCAGACCAGTCTTCATCGACGTCTTTGATGGCACGTAGCGGAGCACCAGGTTCTCGTCGATGTCGTCCCACCGCAGGCCGAACCACTTGTTGCCTGTGCGCGTGTTTATGACATCGCTGAACCCTGGCGAGTCCATTGGAACCCACTGACCTATGACGTCCCAAAGCCGGAGAGTTGTCTCGAACACCAAGGCATAGGCGAGGGCGCTTGACGGCCGGCCGGCTGCGTGAGCCGCAGCGCGCAAGGCGATTACCTGATCTGCCGTGACGATGCTCTCGCGCCGCTTTGGTAGCGGCAGCTTGCGGCTGGCTACCTTCAGAACCTCTTTAAGCTCGATGCACTCAGGCACGCGGGTCATGATGCCGTAGGAAACGGCGGCATCAATAACGGCGCGCGACATCTTCGAAGCTGCCAGACGCTCGCCTCCGCGCGACCATGTTTCGTGCCACCGCTTCAGGTCGATCCCGGTTATCTCATTGAGACGCTTGCCGCCGATGTGATCAATGAGCTTTGGTATGTAGAAGTCGTAAGGTTTTTTCGATTTCGGCCTCAGTGAAAAATAGGCGCTGTCGGGATCCGACTGATACCTCTTCAGAAGGCTGCCGATGGTGCCGTCAAAGGTGGCGATCGAAGATCCTTCCATCGCCTGCACGAGAGCTTCAAGTTGCCCCTCAAGATAGTGGCACCGCGCGATCAACTCCTCCGGCCTTGACAGAAGATGCCGTAGGTTCACTCGCTTCATCAGTTTCTTGTGGCGTGGTGGGGGGCGCCACGCCGGCGTCCATGATGCCTTCCTCCATTGCCACATTAAACCCGGCGCTTCGATCTGCGGGTGCGGGGGCCTGCTGTCCATGACTCTGGGTTCTCCGGTGTGCTTGCGCCAGTAGAAACATAACTCGCATTGGCGCCAAGATAATTGTCGTAGTATCTCTTCACGAGAGGAACTGGTCGACCATCGTGAAGAGCATCAATTCGGGGGAAGCCTCTAGCCTCCAGTATCGGCAAGGTTCTTTTTATCCACATGTCGGCTCGACCACGGCCGACGATGGCGATGGCAAGCTGTCTGTCGGTGGCAAATAGGGGTAGGGCGCTGAGCGCCGCTACCGGTTCGTTATTGTCATTCGCCGCTTTCACGCCACCGCCCTCTCACGCCCATAGCCAAGCAATTCCAAACGGTCGGCGACACGATAGAGGTTCTGTGCCTGGCGAATGTGCCGCGCGCTCCCAGCCGACATGTTGGCGTCGGCCACTTGACGAAGCGACGTTGGGCTAAGACCGTCGGCAATGGCGCGCTCGATTGTGAGTAGCGGCACGTTGTTGTCGTTTGCTACCGGCGCGTGGCGCAGTGTCGGCCGGTTGTCTCTTCTTTTCTTCTGCATGTTGGTCTCCTTCTTTGTGGTGGTTGGTTAGGCGATGATCGGATTGAAACCGTAGTTGCCCGTGTACCAGTTATAGAATTGGGCAACATCTTTGATGTATCCGTTTGCGGAAAGCCAAGTGATGAATTCGCTTTCGCTCGGATCATCCCACTCGTACTCTGGTACAAATTGCGCCTTGAAGGCATCGACCACATCCTTCTGGTCTATCTCTTTCAGGACGTTGAACGGACCACTGGTCCACTTGTCGCTATACGACCCGCTGCTGAAGGCCAGGATCGTTCCTTCTTTGATTATCATTTCAGCCTCCTCAGTGGTGGTGGTAATCGGTAGGGATAGAGCGCGGCAGGCACATGGAAGTTGCAGCCACCATCGCTGCCGCGCCCTACAGGTGCCATCTCGCTGTGATTGCAGCCTACAGCAGGACGGCGATCTGAAATCCTAACCAGAACATGATGACCGCAGCGAGCGGCAGGCTTATTGATCTCTGTAGATCAACAGACATTCGCATGTTCTCGAGCGTCAATCTTCTGGCAGCATCGGCAAGGCTAATGCCATTATCCAGAGCGTAAGCCGCTATGGAATTCCCTGCGCTTGGTGCTACCATCGCGCCATGGAAGACCGTAAGCCCTTTGCCCCGATCAATTTCGAGACTGGACGAAAGCCTGGTCAGTGGCGCACTATCGGAAACACTGTGGCGCTTGCCGAATGGCTTCTTAACGAATGGACTGGCGACACCGATGGCGAGGCGTACCAGACCGCGCTGAAAGTCTGCCTGTGGGTGCTTGATGGGCAATTGCCCGCAGATGATGCGCGAGAGGCATTCAAGGCTTCGTTGACCGAAGCCGGTCTGTTTTTTCGAGAGTGAGGTCATGGCTGTTCCTTCTCCTTGAAGGAAGCCTTCACCTCGGCTATGCGACGCTTAAGAAGCTGATCGGCTTCAAGAAGTCGGATATATGGCGATGGTTCGCCATCAGGCATGGCCAAGCATGCGAGCTGAGTGAAGAGGCGAGAAAGCGCCAATCTGCTGTAACGGAAGTTGCTCATTGGGATTGCCCTCCATTGCGGTAAGAGGAGAGGGCGGCTTCGGCCTCTTCAACCATATCGTCTGCGCGCCATGGCCATGGCTCTGATCGGGTTTTCCCAATGCAGACAACCCTCTCCAGAGCCTTCGCAAGCCCATCGCGTTCAGCCTCGGAACGGGTGACATACTCACGGACGGGATTTGCGCCGCT
Organism: Sinorhizobium sp. CB7; assembly: GCF_041357635.1. Classification (NCBI taxonomy): domain Bacteria; kingdom Pseudomonadati; phylum Pseudomonadota; class Alphaproteobacteria; order Hyphomicrobiales; family Rhizobiaceae; genus Sinorhizobium; species Sinorhizobium sp. CB7. The sequence continues at coordinate 196,467 of NZ_JAULLL010000010.1, read as the reverse complement.
CCAGTTCCCCGGCTCGCCTTTGCCGCCCGTCACGGCCTGATAGCATTCGGCTATCGTATGGTTTGCCGTGCGCGCTTCCATGGCGTGGCCTTGCGCTTCAAGCTTTAGCGCATCCCGCTCGCGTGTCAGCCTCTCGACTTCTGCCTTGAGCTTGGTGATCTCTGTGGATTGGGTGGTGATGAGGAGGTCGGATGCGCACCACCGGCAAGACGTAGCCCGTTTGTCGCCTTCCCCGATGCCGTTGCACCTTATGCAGTTGATCATGTATCGGCCTGGAGCCCAGCCGAACGCTCTCAAGTCGGTCTCGCTCACAGGAAACCTCCGTTGTCGTCATCAATGTTCGGATCCAGGCCGGTGAGTTTCATGCCGGCGGCGGGAGAGGAGAGCGTCGGGGCCATAGATGTACTCAGCCGCCGACATGCCTTCCTCGTACCGGAAGTCATCTTCGCTCACGTCGAGGTACTCAAGAAACAGGTCAACCCCGGGTTGGATATCGTCAGGATATGCCTTGAGGACTGCCTGCTTTGCGTCGTACTGTCTGCTCATCGCGCACTCTCCATCTCTGCGCCGGTATCGGGGTGGTGGAGGAGGGCGGATCTAACCTCGGACAGGAGATCGCGAGGAAAGATGCTCTCCACTGCTTTGCAAGCCTCAAGGTTCTCAACCGACGCGCCGCACAGCGGGCATGGGTTCGGCGTCTCCTCGTGGCAAGGGCACCGCTGCTGAGCCCACCATTCAATCTTCTTGAGCAGTTCCCGGAGGCGCTTGTTCACGCTTTCGACACTGGCAAGCTGAGCCGCGAGCGAGACAAGCGAAAACTCTTCGCCGTCCGTAGTCTCAGCAAGCCTCTCTTCTTCGTCCGATAGGCGCTTGATGCCCGCCTTAAGCCGACCTATTTCGCAAACTGCTTCATCACGCTCTTTGGTTACTTCCGCAAGCGCCGGGGCCACTTCGCCGCAATACTGGCAGCTCCCCTGAGGCCAATATTTGTGCGGATGGCCGGTCCTGGAGCATGTGTCGTCAACCCCCACCACATGTGCTTGCTTGATCCAGTCGTGTTCAGACATCGGTCTTCTCCGTATCGCCGGTTACGACCAGTTCTGCTGGCACATACTTGATGCCGTGCTCTGGTGCGCCACCGTCATCTGCGTGGATGAAGTTCGTAGCTGGATCGAAGACGAAGGGCTCATTGGCGAGGAGCGCGTTGACAATCTCGCTCTCTGGCCCGGTATCGGCCGCTTCAGGGGTGATGGGGGAGACAGAATATCCGAGCGCTGCAGCGAGCGCTTCAAAGTGCCTCAGGGCAATTTGATAGTAGACCTCCGCCGCTTCTGGTTTGAACTCGGACACGTGGAATGCCACCGTGAGGCTCTTTTCGATTTCATGAGCGTCAAAGCAGCCATTGAGATAGTGTTTAGAAGTCATGACGCGCTCCCAATTCAGCAGCTTCGTCGATGCAGTCAGCGCCATCAACAGGACCAGCCACAGCAACACGCGAGTAAACCTCGAACGTGTCACCGGTCATCTTGGCCAAACGGCCCGCCTCGACGATCGCCGAGTCCTCAGTCGGATGCTCAAACGGCCACGTCGTTGGATGGATGCGCCCCGCGCGCCCGCGGCGAAATACAAAAACGCCGCCGCCAAGCTTCTCGTTCTTGCGAGACTTGGGAGCGGGGCGGGGATGTTTCTTGGCGCGATGGTCGGGTCTGGAAAACGGCTCGGCTGAGCCGGCTGCGTGCTGCGGCGTGTAGTAGTCGACGAGATCTGCGCCGATCATCTCGGCGTGTCTTATGGCGTGTCTGGAATTGAATCTTCTGTCCAACATAGTCGGTCTCCTCGATGCGGTGAATTCCGCGTGGTGACAGCCAAGGTGCGGCTGTGAGGAGAGTTATAGGACTGGCTTACATTTTAGTCAACAACAAATTTGTACAAAATCAGTACTTGCCTGCAAGCACGATCGGATGGACGCTAACGACCTGATCGCGATCAAATTCGACTGGCTGATTCGGATTGTGTTGGTGGAGCACCAATTTGTTCCCGGTCCATCCAACGAACTCCTTTACGAAGCCGTGCGGCGGCGCCCCGTCGTCATCCCTGGGGCGGATCTGTACAATGACGTCGTCGCCTCGACGCGCAGGCTTGCCAGGGTGAACGTAGACGACCTCGCCGGGGCGATATCGAGGCGACATCGATTCGCCATCAATGAAGACGCTATAGGCGTTCGGAACGTTCACAAGTGAAGGAGGGCAAGCGACATAGTCGAGCACCGACCCATTAAAAATGAATTCTCCGTCGTCGCCACCAACCGCCTCGCCGAGAACTGGAAGCATCCGACCAGGCTTCGTTACCGGCAAGACTGGATCGAGAATGTGAGCATTTGGTAGCGGATCAAAGTCCTTCGCCGCTTTTGGCTCTTTCTCTCGCGCTGCCTGCTTCAGCATTGCGATTGTTACCTTCCTTGTCCCCCGTTGCACGGCCTCGGCGCCTGCCTCGTACATGAGGTTGCGCATCTCATCCTCAGAAATATTCAGAATGTGCGCCAACTCTCGCCACTTACGCGGCTGAGTGACCGAGCCGGTAAAGAGCGCAGAGATCGCCTGCTGAGACATACCGAGTTGGTCTGCCAGCTCGATCTGCGTGATCCCCAGCTCGTTTGCTTTCGCTGTTAGCGTCTCAGAAAGGCGCGACATAGAAGATATCTCCAAATTTATTCAATGCATTACCATTTTTTTTCGCAAAGCACAAACCAATTGAGTTGACATTGGTATTGGTAATTTGTATTGGTACAAGCATCGAAAGACGTAGCCAACACCATCACCTACCAATTTTAGGCAGCATGAAGCAGCCAACAGAAATAAGCCCAAGGGCATGTAACTTTTAAACCGCCATTTAAAGGAGTGCAGATGCGGCAATCTAGGAAAAGGAAACACCACGCCAGAAGAGTTTCAGCGAAGAAAGGCCGAGGACCGCCCAGAAGATGATGAAGCCGCCGACAAGGCGGCTTTACTATTTGTAGAAGCTCTTTTCAAAACGAGGGGAACCATAGTGAGAAACTTCATCCAATCATCGACGACATAAAAACAGCGCCGCTGGCTATCCGCCGGCAGGCGCTTTTTTGCGTTCCAATAAAAAACAACCCCCTCTCTCCGGCTGACCGCAAAGGCCGGCACCACCCGATTATCAGCTTGGAGAGGGGTTCCTACTAGCTTCGGGGAGGAGACCTTCTGCCGCTAGGCAGGGATCAACCCGAGCGTTCGATACTGCCACCACAGCAGCGCGAGATGTCTACCAACGTTTCGCAAATTTGTCAAGACGTGTCTGCCTTATTGTCCACACGACCATCAGGCAGACACCCGCTCCGAAAGGACGATGACATGAACAGCTTCGACGTCACGAATCGTCAGCGAACCGCCGGCATAGCGGTCTATGGTTGCCTGCCGATCTGCGATCGACATCAACCGACCGACCCATCCGTAGCCGCCCTTGGCGTGAACCATGACCTCATGACCGGGGCGCGGCCAGATTGCCGGATCAAGCCAAGCTTTCGCGCCGATCGGCAAAGCTGGCTCCATGACTTTCGTGTCTATAACGATGGCGTAGCGGCCTTCAGGGATGCGCTTTCGTCCCTGGTTGAACGCCTCAAACACGTACTTGCCATCTTTTCTATCTGTAACGCGCCCGTAGGTGCGCACGCGAGTGAAGACGGACAGCGGCGTTTCCGTGGTGTCAGCTGCCTCATCGACGATCTCCTTGACAGAGTCCTCGGAAATTCCAAGAAAGTCGGCGATGCTTGCAAAAGCATTTTGCCGCGGCGCGCTTCCTATTTTCCACCGGCTGAATGTCTGCTGGATCCAGTCATACTGATCGGCGACTTCGCGATCAGTCATTCCGCGCCGCTCCTGCTCGTCGACGAGCATCTGAGCCAGACGTGTCCTTTTGGGCATGCTTCACCATTAGGAAGGAGGGTAAAAATCTTGACAAATTTGTAAATAGTATATAGAGTGCGTTTGTAATTGCAAGACCGCCCTAGTAGTTTTCTAGGGGCACCACACCTCCACAAGAGGAGACCGATATGAGCCAATTGAGCGAAACCGTCGCAGGCAGCCTGAAAGCCATCAGAGACATTAACGACAATATCGAGCGCCTGCGCAAAGAGGCTAAGGCCGCACGTGCGGCAGCAATTGAACCGTTCTTGGAGTCGCTGGCTGCCACCGGTGAAGTTTCGTTGATCGTTGTATACGGGTATACGCCCGGATTCAACGACGGCGAGCCATGCGTGCATTCATCCAGCTGGCACGTTAACATCGAAGGAGCCCAAGACGACGATCTCTTCGACCTAGATCTCGACCTTGATCTACCTGAGGAGATTACCAAAGGTCTGAAGCCCGACCGTAGTTGGGATTCCGCAAAGAGCGACTACGTGACCAACGTCAACGCCCGCGCAGAAAACATTGCTCTGTGCCGCAAACACGGCCATATGTTTTTGAAGCCGTCCGACACCATCATGAAAGCAATCTCCGACGTGATCTACGACACGATCGAAGAGGAGAAGGGGACCAACTACTACGTCACCTACACCCTCAAAGACGGCAAGTTCGAAAAGTCTGAAGGATATTACTACTGCGGCTACTGATCGAAGCGTACAGGGGACAGACATGAAGACCATTGTCTTCAATAGCTGCAAGCCTGTCGTTACCAACCTCGGAGATACCGCCGAGGTTGGAGACTGGCCTGCAGATGACTGGAAATATGCCGACGTGCACCACGTATATCCGCGAACGACTGATCTGGTTAGGAAAATAATCGACACAGCACCAATCACAGGCCGCTTTAGGCGTGTCTTGATAGATGTGAAGGTCCAGGATCTGACGCCAGACATCTATTCGTGCATTCCAGGTTGGCACTTGGATGGCGCGTTTCCAGACGAGGCCGAAGAACCCGATAACCATCACCTGTTCGTCATGAACGGCCCGATGACGGAATTCATCGATGAGCCAGTGAAGTGTGAAATAGGTGAGCCGGTCGACATGAAGTCAATACTTCAGCAGATTCCACTCGACGTGAAGGTTACGACCTGCGCGCCGAATGCGATCACCACTTTCACGAGCTTCGACTTCCATCGTGGCGTCAAGGCGGACAAGCCAACGCGCCGGCTGCTAGTCCGCCTGACAGAGACCAACACGGTGCTAGCCTACAACAAGCCGAAGGCGCCGAGCATGGGTGCCCGCGCAATAGGAGTCTAGAGAAGGCCTTCCCTTTCCAGCATTCAATACCAACCGCCGCATTGTGGGCCACCACAATAGGGCATTCACCACAAGAGGAGACTAGATGACACAGATCACCAGCACAATGCTGGCTGATATGCACGCGCGCCGTTTGAGCGGCGAGGGCTTCGCAGATATCGCCAGATCCTACGGTCTCAAGCAGATGACCGTCTACCAGGCTATGAGACGCAAGTATGGCCTCGATGCCTATCGCCTCACTTCCGCCAATGACAACCATCCTGACCGCGCTACTCGCATGTCGGCACACAACGGCGGCTGCTCGACACTGTCTGGGCTTATGCCTGTTACCGTGCCGATGGTTGCGGACACGCCAGCAGAAGACGACGCCGACATGGCGGCCGGCATTGCCGTTAATGAATACATGCTGCAGCAGGTGGCGGCATGAGCGCCAGGGCAGAAGATGACTTCATCAGCATGGGCGACATCGTCGAGCACAAGATGAACACCGACGTGCTCGGTATCGTGATCGGGATTGCGGGGAGCTTGATCTACATCCGTACCAGCCCGTCACTCGCAACTCTGGCATTCCACGAGTGGGAACTGCGGATTGCAGAAAAGGAAACGCCACCTTCCGATAGTGCAGAGACGCCGATTCCACAGGCCGACAACGTCATCCAGGTCGATTTCACCAAGAAGCGACCCTTGAACAAGAACACGAAGACGGAAGGAGCTGCGTGATGGGCAAGTTTAAGATTGGTGACAAAGTTCGAGTGATCGACGCTGATGGCGGCGGCAAGTTGGGTGACGTGTGCACCGTAACTAAAGAGGGCTCTGGTGGATTTTACCACCTTGATGGTCTGTCTTATGGCGCAGAAGGTCTCTATGAGCATCGCCTCGAACTCATCCCCACCACGGCCACCACATGGAAGCCGAAGGTCGGCGATCGGGTGCGGGTGGTGAAACACTGCAATTACCGTGGCGAACGGATATCAATGTGCGCGCCGATTGGATCTATCCAGACTATCACACGAATTAGCTCTGTTCTGGAAGATGAAGGCATTGTCACTTTCGAAATCACGAACGGCGGCGGCAACTTCTATACACCACTCAATGTCGAACCGCTGCCCGTTGCCGCGGAAGCGCAAGAGGCAGCGTGGGTGCCGGCTGTTGGAGATCGGGTACGCCTGACAAAAGACAACGGCATCAACGGTGAGTTTGGCGCCGCAGGCGATGAGGGCGTTATTCGTTCCTTGAACAGAAAAGATGTTGTAGTCGGCTTCGATACTGGCAAGCAGAAAGGTAACTGGTGGTATGTTCCGTTTAGCGGCATGGAACTCGTCATGGCACCTCTCCAGATCGTAGCCGGCAAATACTACCGTACGCGCGACGGCCGCAAGGTCGGGCCTATGAGATTTAGCGGTGACGGAGACCAGTACCGTTTTTGGGCTGGCGCCCCAGGTTTTGCTCCTGATAACTGGTATACTCAGTTTAATAGCCACTGGAGCAAATACGTCGGCAGGACGAACATTGGCGACGGCGAACGCAATGATGACCTCATCGCCGAATGGGTAGACGAGACGGCCGTTGCAGTTGCGGCAAGCAACGACAACGCGGCACCGGCCAAGTTCAAGGTGGGGGATGTGGTGCGCTCCCTTGTTAAATGGTGCGACACCGATCCAGGCGACCTGATGACTGTTCTTGAGGCAAAAGAGAACGGCATATGGGCCAAGGATAAGTTAGGCGACAACGTTTACATGTCGAACAGTGAAGTAGAACTCGTCACCACCCAACCCACCGCCATCGTCGCCCTGATCGAGAACGGCCAGCCGAAGCCGTCGACGCGGCCGTATGTGCACGCAACTGTCGAAAGTGCGACGAAGGAAGCCAACCGTCTCGCCAGCGTCCACAAAGGCCAGGAGTTCGGCGTTTATGTCCTGCAGTCGACGGCCAAGGTTGAGAAGCCGGCCGTGACCTACCTACACGAATGGCAGCGGCTAGCGGCAAACGGCGACCGTGCAGGCGCAGAGAAAGAGCTTCGGCAGGCAGCGGGGCTGCATCTGGCAACGGCAAAGACCGCAGTCGATGACTGGGTAGCGCGCTCCGGCATTCGACCTTGGACGAACGCCGCCTAACCACCCACCATCCACCACAACAAGCCGTGCGCCGACCAAGCGCACGGCAAGAGGAGACATTTATGAATATCTTCAACGAGATCGTAGCCGAAGAGTATGCCAACGATACCAAGCTCGGCATGCCGTCAACAGACGCGGCCCATCATTCGCGCCGCATGAATGTCATGTCGAAGATGACAGGCGGCAATGGCTTCCGTATCCCCGCCAAACAGCCTGCTCCTCGCGCCAATGGCAAGACGCGAGGCGAAATGAAGCGGGAAGCGCGCGAACGTGCCAATGCCGCAGTAAATGAGGCTCGTGAATTGCGGTTTCTGCATAGTGCTGCTCGCAAGCGCATCACTGGAGAAATTCAGCGTGCCGCTACTGGGTTCTTGGCCACCATGCAGGCCGCAGCATGACCACCCAAAAACCCCGCATCCTGCCGCCCATCACCGGCACGCCTCTCGACTTCGTGCCGATCGACGCGCCAGTGCAGAAAATCACGCCGACTCGCTACCGCATCAACCCGCTCAAGCGAGGTCTGGCTGCAGGCGGATGGTGCATCTCTATTGCGGCTGCACTGTTCATCCTGGTCGTTACCACCGGCGTTATCTAGGAACCACCACAAGCTGAGGAGACCTCATGTCTGTTTTCGACAGATTGAAATCAAGCAAACGCACAACGCCTCCGGCGATCGCCATCTACGGCACGCCAGGCGTCGGCAAGACCAGCCTTGCTGCGGAATTTCCAGATCCAATTTACCTTTACGTCGAAGGCGAGGAGCCGCCGGACGGCGTCGACCTGCCATCGGATGAGATCACGTCTTTCGCCGGTCTGCTGGACACGTTCGCCGACCTGCTTAACGAAGAGCATCCATTCAAGACCGTCATCATCGACAGCCTGGACAAGGTCGAGCCGATGGTTTGGGCGGCAACGTGTCAGCGCAACCAATGGGACTCCATCGACAGCAACGACAAGGGTTCTCCTACCGCATTCGGCAAAGGCTACCTTGCGGCCGATGTCGAATGGGGCGAGTACCATGAGGCGATAAGCGCCTTGAATCGAGCCGGCCTCTATGTCGTGCAGATCCTTCACAGCGAAACCAAGCGCCACGATGATCCGCTCGTCGACGCCTATGATCGCTACCGTCCGAAGCTCCAGAAGCGAGCTCTCGAGCTTGTCGTCGAGAACTGCAAGGCGTTGCTGTTCCTGAACCGCCGCACGTCGGTCAAGCGGGTTGAGGCCTCATTCGGCGGCAAGAAGACCAGCAAGCCGGAAGGCATGTCTGGCGCTGAGCGCATTATTCACACCGACGAGCGGGCCGGTTTCTACGCAAAGAACCGTTTCAAAGGTGCTCCTGCGCAGATCACCTACCGTCCTGGCCAGGGGTTTGCGGAGCTGTCGAAGTACTTGATGACGACGGCAAACGACAACTCGGCATCAACTGAAGCGGCATAACCATGTTCCACCAAGAACAATGGTTCGCTTGGTTCCCAGTGAAGGTCCGTACGCGCAATGGCCAGCGCTGGGCATGGCTTGAATTCGTGCTGCGCGAGTGCGCACACACCGCATATGGTAGCGGCGACTGGCGCTACTATTCCCTCACCAACTAACCACCACAGAAGGAGACTACAAATTGGCCAAGATCGGCAATAACTACCAGGCAGAGTACGAAAACACCGAAAAACAGGGCGGAGGAGGCGACGTCCTTCCGCACATGTACGCTCGGCTCCAGGCTGAATCCATCAACCTTCCCGACACAAAGGATGGCAAGGGAACGCAGGCCGATATCACTTTTGAGATCATCGAGCCGGCCGAGTTTGCCCGCCGTACGTTCCGCGAATATTGGACCATCGTGCATGCCGACGGATACCAGAACGGATCCTACAAGTTCGGCAAGCCGCGCTTCGACAGATTCGGCCGCGCCGTTGGTGAAGAGATCACCCATGAAACCGACACTGACGACCTGATCTTTAAGTCGTTCGTTGCTGAGATCGGCATTCAGATCGGCAACGCCAATCCTGCCGGCGGGTTCTACCGGGACAAGAACCAGATTGAGCGGTTCTTCTATGACGACGACAACGCAAAGGAGCCGATTCCAGAGCTCGGCGTCATCGGCGACGGCACGCAAGGCAAGAAGCGCAATGAGGCGGCGCCTGCTGCGGCCAACGACAACCGACAGCCTGCACAACAGCAGCAGCGGCCGGCACAGGCTGCGGCGGCAACGGGAAGCCGCCCTTGGGGTAAGAAGTAATGGGCTGGCCGCAACTGGTCATCATTGCTCTGTCGGCAATGGGCGTTGGCATCAACATGGCGAAGCACGGCGAGCCGCGTAAGGGCAAATTCAATTTCTGGATCGCCCTTTCGGTTGCCGCCATTGAAATGGGCTTGCTCTACGCCGGCGGCTTTTTCGGCTAATCCTGACTAACGGAAGCTATCACCAAAACAGCTTCCGTTTCCCGCGCCATCTTATTGCAACGCAATAGTTTGGCGCGGGATTTTCACCACTTGAAGAGGAGACAATAATGATGAAACGTATTGCGCTGGCCGCCGTTGCGGCAACAGCTATCCTTGCGGGCTGCACTGATGCCGATATTGCATCAAGCAACATTTCAAAGGCCGCCGACAATTTCGAGATCGTGCGGCGCGTCGTCTTTTACAACGGCATCACCGACAAATACGTTCTGACCGTAGAGGGCCGATGCTCGCTGGGCAACTTCGACGCAAGCCGAGAGCTGACGGTAACGTGCAAGACCGGCCCGAACACCTACAAGAAGCACTTTCTCGGCCTATCCGACAACGTGACCTATTTCGCCGAGCAGTTGGAGCCGGCGGAGGCCAGCGCGTATCACTACCGCGTCACGTTCAAGCCGCAGGCGATCATTCCTGATGTGGACTTCCGCGGCGATGAGCAGGAACTTTTGAAATAACAACACCAGCGGCCGGCAACCAACCGGCCGCATTTCACCACAAGAGGAGACCACATGAAACTCACCATTGAGCGTGCCACGCTTGCGCGCCTGCTTGCCAATGTCGGCAGAGTCGTCGAGAGCCGGAATACGATTCCCATCCTTGGCTTCGTTCTTCTTGAAGCCAGCCAAGACGGTCTGCGCGTGACCGGCACGGATCTTGATATCGTAGCCACGGATCGTGCTCCAGCCGAAACAACCACGGACGGCGCCATTTGCGTTGACGCCAAATTGCTTTCCGACATCGCCAAGAAAGCCGGAGGTGATATCTCAATCAGCCTTGAGGCTGACAAACTCGTAGTAAAATCAGGCCGCAGCCGTTTCAGTCTCCAGACGCTCCCCGCCGCAGACTTTCCTTCCCTGGATGGCGGCAAGTTTGATGCCAGCTTCGAAATCGACCTTGCGGCGCTGTTCGCGCCGGTGGCGTTTGCGATCAGCAATGACGATGTGCGCTATTATCTGCAAGGGGTATACTTCGCCAGCAGCGAGGCTGTGAGCGTTGCGGTTGCTACTGACGGCCATCGACTGGCGCGCCACAAGGCGGCAAGCCTCGGTACATTTCCTGGCGTAATAGTGCCTAAGAAAGTTGTCGGCTTGCTCCCAAAAGGTGTCGCGGCTGTATCCGTCTCGACGACAAAGATCCGCATTGCCATCGGCGACTTCACATTGGTATCCAAGCTGATCGATGGGACATTTCCAGACTACGAGCGCGTTATACCACGCGAGAACGAACTGGCCGTTACCGCCGACAAGGCCGAGCTCTTGCGCGCCGCGGATCGCGTAACGACAGTTAGCAACGAGCGTGGTCGCGCTGTTAAGCTTTCCGTTGCCTCTGGATCTATTGGCCTCTCAGTCCATTCTCAAGTCGGAGATGCTCAAGACGAGGTTGCAACCGAATATAGCGGCGAGCCCGCTGAGATCGGATTCAACTCTGTATATTTGCGAGACGCCCTTTCTGCCATGGCCGACGGGCAAGTTACGCTTTCTCTGCGTGATGCTGGCTCGCCAGCATTGTTGACAGGGCAGTCTGAAGCGCTCGACATCACACTGATGCCGATGAGGGTGTAGATCGTGGAAATTACCATAGATTACCTACGCCTTCGCCTACGCTACGACCCAGAGACAGGAAAGTTGTTCTGGCGAGAAGCTTCTCCAGAACACTTCAAGCTTCGTAGGACGCACCTCGCGTGGAATACGAGATTCGCCGGTAAGGAAGTAGGCGCAAAGCTTAACAACGGATACCTGTATCTGAACCTGAAGAAGAAAGTGATGCTCGTGCATCGCGTTATTTTCGCAATGGTGCATGGCTACTGGCCGGAGCAGGTTGACCACGAAAATCACGTCAGGACAGACAACCGACTTGTAAACCTGCGCGAGGTAAACCACAGCGGCAATGCGCAGAACACGTCGCTTCCATCCGACAATACCAGCGGTCGCATAGGAGTCTATTGGTTTAAGCAGCGACGCTGCTGGTACGCCAGAATTAAGGTCGGCGACAAGAACCATCACCTTGGTTACTTCTCGGAAAAGCAAGACGCCATCACCGCAAGAGAGAAAGCCGAAAAGCATTTCGGCTTTCATCATAACCATGGGCTACCGGCTAACGACAATATCCTCAAGCAGGTGGCCGCATGACCTCTCTCGCGGCACAAGAAGGCAGGCTGTGGCGGCCCGCCAATGGCACTGATGGAATGGATTCCCAAGAAAAATGGTGCGCGCATTGCCTTAACCGAAACGGCGATGGCGATTGGGAAGACGAATTCGGCGACGAAGTCGATGGCGCGTGCCCGATACAGGATCAGATGTTCTGGTCGCCCAAATACCAACCGCCCGAATGGATCATCCGCGACGGCATGCCGTGGTGCAAGGCGTTTCGCCAGGACCCGGAGAGACCGGCGCGCTGCCTTTTTACGAAGGAGATGGATATATGAAAATCATTGCAAAAGACAACTTTGATCGCGAGAGCGTAGCTGACATTTTGGTCGCCGAAAACGTGCCTGAATACTACGCGCCACGGATTGCGAGCTTCCTGCAAGAGACACATGGCGGCGAGTACGCCTCGCGCTTCTACGAGGCCGTGGGCGACGACTACCGTCTGTGGCGCGGCATGGAAGAGTTTGTTTGATGGCTCCCATTCCCCGTCCAACGCCCTCAACCGTACGCCTCATCTACGAGGCGTACGAAGCCGCGGCAGAATACTGGGACTCGTTGGGCATCAGTGTCGGCGAAGCCAACGATCCATGCGACCGCGCACTCTGGTATTCGTTCCGCTGGAGCTCGCCATTAGAGCGTCACACTGGCAAGCAGCTGCGTCTTTTCCAGACCGGTAATATTGAAGAAGAGCGCCTTGTCGAAGACCTTCAGCGTATCGGCATCGAGGTATTCGGACAACAAGACAAGATCCGTCTGGTTGGCGCCCACGTCCGTGGAAAATGCGACGGTCGTGCATTCGGTATTCCAGAAGCGCCGAAGACCGAACATCTGCTGGAATTCAAAAGTGCGAATAAGAAAAATTTTGCGATCATTGAAAAGAAGAGATGCAAGGAGGGGAAGCCACTTCATTATGGACAGTGCCAGCTAGGAATGCATGCGTTCGGCCTGACGCGCTGCCTGTATCTGGTCAGTTGCAAGGACTCCGACAGCCTCTATGCCGAGCGCATCGAATATGACGCAGAATGGACAATTAGGCTGCTCGCTCGCCTCGAGCGCATAATCAATTCGCCAGAACCGCCGTCGCGCATTTCTGACAAGCCTGATTGGTTTGAATGCACATTCTGCCGCCACAAGCCAATCTGCAAAGAAGGCGCATGGCCGCGCGTGACGTGCCGCTCTTGTCTGTTCAGCACGCCTGAGATGGGCGGAGACGGTCATTGGTCTTGTTCCAGATTCGCGAAGCCATTGAGCTTCGACGAGCAGAAAGAAGCTTGCCCAGCCCATTTACACGTACCAGCGCTCGTGCCCGGCCGTCAGATTGATTGCGACGAGGCCGCCGAGACCGTTACATACGAGTTGAATACGGGCGAGATATGGACCGATGGCGCAAGCCGCGAGGAGGTCGCGTGAGCAAGAAGCCGCGGCCGATATGCCCTATCTGCGGCGAGCGAGCACAACGCACAATGACGCAATACGGCCGACGCCATGATTGCTGCGGGCTTTGGTCATGGGGAAACAAGCCGCTAGCTGACGCCGAGACGCACGAAGCTAGGAAGGAGGCGCATCGTGTCTTCGATCGGCTTTGGAAATCTGGACACCTATCGCGAGGCGAGGCTTACCGAGCCTTGTCTTGGTCGACAGGCTGGCCAGAGAGCGACTGCCACATGATGCATATGCCGAAGGAGCGGGCGTTATTAGTGCCCGCCGCAGTCCAAAAGATTTTGGCTGTTATCAGCGGCGCCACCAACGCCTAACCACCCACACCACATAGAGGAGACCACCAATGACCACGCCACCCGACGCAGCAAAAGATAGGCCAGCCGCTTTTGACGACCTATTGGTGAAGGCACTTCCCAAGGTGCGCAAATATGCGCGCCGCATGACCGCAAATGCTGATGAGGCGGAAGCCGTCATAAGCGATATGATCGAGGCCGTTCTGCGCAACTGGCGATCGTACCGCGAGGACGGAAATTTCGAGAAATGGTGCAAGTTCACCATCAGGTCAAAGGCTCAGTCGCGCCGGCTGTCGCCTTCGCGAAGGTACGAGCACGTCGATATTTCCGACGTCGACATCCCGTCTCCAGCTACACAAGAGACTTCCGCAATCGCCTCTTCAACGCTGAGAACCATTGCTGGCATTGGTGAAGGGTCCGAAGAGCTGATGCTCTTTGCGATCGGACACAGCCAGAATTCTATCGGTCGGATGGCTGGCCTCACAGGCGAGCGCATTTGTCAGCGCATCAAGGCGGCGCGGGCGCAGTTGATGGCGGTGGCGTGATGCGCATTGTGACCGAACCAGAATTCTATGGCCGCATTTGCCAAGTGCTTTCTGCGGACACGGACGACATCGACATAGGCAGCGTCACAGGGCCGGGGAGGTCTGGCGCGATTGCGGCTGTTTACGCCAGCCATCTCCTTGGCATTCCGTTCATACCATTCGGCTCCAGGTGCCCGACGCATCTTGGGAGGTTGCTAATCGTCGACACAGCTAAGGAGAGCGGAGCAACATTACGCAAGGCAGAGCGAAAGTATGCTTACGCCGATCCCATTGTGATCGCTTGCTACCATGAGCCACCGCGCGTTGCGTTCTGGTATGAGGCTGGCAAGCCGCAACGGTATCGACACGAGAACGATAACCGAGCGCGGAGGGTGGCGTGATGCCCTTCTCCCCGCGCTATTATCAGATCGAAGCCGTCGACGCTATTTTCGACTACTGGTCGGAAGAGGCGGGCCACCCGCTCGTCGAAATGGCTGGCGGCTCCGGCAAGAGCGGCACAATGTCCATGCTTATCCAGCGACTGCTCGATGGCTGGAATATGCGCATTCTCTCATGCGTTCATGTGGAAGAGCTCGTTGAAGGAAACTTCAGGGAGTTTATTGGCATGAATCCCTTTGCCCCCGCAGGCATCTATGCGGCAAGCCTTGGCCGGCGGGACAGCCGTGCGCAGGTGCTGTTTGCGCAGTTGCAGACGGTTTGGGATAAGGCGGCGCAGATCGGCCATGTCGATGTGATGATCATTGACGAAGTGCATCTCGTTCCAAACGACGGGAACACGATGTATCGCAAGCTGATCGCTGCGCTTCTCCTCATCAACCCAGACATGAAGATCGTTGGTTTTTCGGCAACTCTCTATCGCCTCGATTTCGGCAGGCTTGATGAGGGTGAGGACAGGCTTTTCGACAAGACCGTCTACACGTACGACCTGGCGAAAGGCATCGAGGATGGATACCTAACTCGCCTTACCAGCAAGCCGTGCGATTTCAGCTATGACATGAAGGGCGTTCGCCGACTCGGCGGAGACTTCAAGAAATCAGACTTGGCAAAAGCCACAGATAAGGAAGAGCTGACGCGCGCCGCTGTGGCGGAAATCATGGCTGCAGCTCACGCTGAGAACCGCACGACTGCAATCATATTCTGCAATGGTATCGACCACGCCACCCATGTCCGCGATGAGATCCGTTCCTACGGAAAGTCCTGCGAAGTACTGCATGGCGGAACGCCGAAGGGCGAACGTCGAAAGATTATCGAGGACTTGAAGTCTGGCCGCCTGTGGGGCTGCACGAACGATAACGTTCTGTCCACAGGCACAAATATACCGCGCGTTGATCTGGTCGCCGACTTGGCGCCGACGGAATCGACAAACCGCTATGTGCAGCGTGCCGTTCGCGGAACGCGCGTGGTTTGGCCTACAGGCTTCGACCCAGATTCGACTGACGCAGAAGGCCGCAAGGCTGCGATTGCGCGCGGACCTAAGCCTAATTGTCGCTACATGAATTTTGCCGGCAACATCGAGCGCCACGGTCCTGTTGATTGCGTGCAGCCGAAGAAGCCGGGGAAGGGGACCGGCGAGCCGCCAATCAAGCTCTGCCCGCAATGCGAGGAGATTTGCGCAGCGAGTGCGCGCGTATGCCCGAACTGTGGGCAGGAGTTTGAGTTCGTCGAGAAGCCAGGATTTACGGCAAAGCCGACCGATGTTGCGATATTGGCTACGGTTGCAGAACCCGAATCCCGCATGGTCTCGTCTCGCACCTTCCGCATACATCCTGGCAAGGACGGGAAGGCCGACAGCGTCAAAATCACGTACCTATGCGGCATGACGTCGATAAACGAGTGGGCTTGCCCTGGTCATAAAGGCTACCCGAAAACGAAGAGCGATAGGGTATGGCTTGCTCATGGAGGATCCAGGCCATTTCCGTCATCGGCGCTTGAATGGCTCCAAAGGCAGGATGAGCTAGTTGACACGGTTGAAATCCACGTCAAGCCCAACGGCAAGTATTGGGATGTTGTCGGCCATGTCGCCGGCGAGCGTCTTGCCGAAAACGATAACACGCCAGCTGCCGCAAATGACAATGCACCCGCATCTGTGAAGACGAATATGCAGGATTGGGAATGGGAGATGGACGAT
Organism: Sinorhizobium sp. CB7; assembly: GCF_041357635.1. Taxonomy (NCBI): domain Bacteria; kingdom Pseudomonadati; phylum Pseudomonadota; class Alphaproteobacteria; order Hyphomicrobiales; family Rhizobiaceae; genus Sinorhizobium; species Sinorhizobium sp. CB7. The sequence continues at coordinate 180,103 of NZ_JAULLL010000010.1, read as the reverse complement.
TCCGTGCCCTTCTGATCCTTGACAAATTTGTAAAAAGTTTCTACCGTGCAGATACCAAACCACCACATAGAGGAGACTGCATGTTCGTCGTTTTCGACCTTGATGGGACTCTGGCTGACATCAGCCATAGAGTTCATTTCGTGCGCGGCACGCAAAAGCCCGATTGGAAATCTTTTTTCGCTGCGTGCGTTGACGACATGCCGCACCTGCACGTTATAGCAACATTCAAGGCCCATCTGGACGCCGGCCATAAGGTTCGCGTCTGGTCGGCTCGATCCGATGTCGTGCGCCGTCAAACTGAAGACTGGCTCGACCGTCATGGCATCGACCCATGCTTCCTTCAACACATGCGTGCGGACGGGGACAATACTCCTGACGCGGTCCTGAAGCGCCATTGGCTGCATCAGGAAGAGGTAAGGCCAGACATCGTCTACGATGATCGCCAGCGCGTTGTCGACATGTGGCGCGCGGAAGGCATTCCTTGCTTTCAGGTCGTGGCCGATTGGGAAGGTGACGGACGCAAGATTGCGCCGGCTACGGACGGCCCACTGCTTACGCTGATGGTCGGGCCAAGCGGCGCTGGCAAGACTACATACGCCAAGGGACTGCCAGGATACATCTCGAGCGACGAACTGCGCGCCGAATACACAGGCGATCTCCGCGACCAATCTCGCAACGACGACGTGTTCACGGCTCTGCACCGCATCGCCAAGGCGCGTCTCGACAGTGGCCTGCCGGTATGCATCGACGCAACCAACCTCAGAAGACGTGATCGGCTAGCGTGTGTTGCGTTGGCTCCTGTGGGCGCGCGCATCTCTTACGTTGTCGTGGATAGGCCGCTATTCGATAAGGTGAGGCACGGAGGCTGGCGCAATGATGTGATGGTTGGCGAGAAATCGCTGGTAGAGGCACATCATGAGCGCATGCAGTCCAGTTTGCGTGACATCTTGGCCGGTGACGGACTGCCAAACGTCCACGTTATTGACCTTCGGGTCAACGACTGGAGGGCGGCAGCATGAGCCACGCCAGCATCAACAATATCAACGACGTCCTGCCTCATATTGAAGGCCGATCTGATTTCATTGTTGCGCATAAGGATGGCTACAGCGTCATCGACTACGTTTATTCGCTCGCTGACAGCTTTGATGACTCTGTTCGCGTCGAGTGCCGCGGATTGAAGTTCGCACCTGACGGCGGCATCTTGGCTCGGCCTCTGCACAAGTTCTTTAACATCAACGAGCGCTCCGACACGCAGTCTGGCGTTTTGGATTTCACCGAGCAGCACACCGTCATGGAGAAGCTTGATGGATCCATGATCCATCCTGCCATCGTCGGCGGCGAAGTCGTGTTTATGACGCGCATGGGTCGCACAGATGTTGCGATGAAGGCGGAGCGGCATCTGACGCCTGATGTGGAGCGAGGCTGCCGCACGCTGCTGCGCAATGGCTATACGCCTATATTTGAATGGACCGCCCCGGATAACCGTATTGTTGTTCGATACGATAATAGCCGCCTGACGCTTCTAGCCATTCGCGAGACTATCAGCGGTTCCTACACCACTCGCTATTTCTGCGAGTCATGGGCTGGATACATGTGCATGCCTATCGTCACCATCCACAATTCCAGCCACACCACCGGCGAAGGCTTTGCAGCATACGCGCGCACCGTTCTTGGAATGGAGGGCTTTGTCGTCCGATTCGATAACGGCCTATGGGTCAAGGCGAAGGGTGACGATTACGTCCTGAAGCACAAGGCGAAAGACAGCATCCTACAGGAAAAGAACATCCTGGCGCTTGTGCTGTCGGGTGGCCTTGATGACGTCTTGCCGCTTCTTGACGAGCCAGACGCAGATGCGGCGCGATCCTACCGCGATGCTGTAGAGGCTGGCATTGCGCGCACTGTCGCCGAACTCAGCCGGTTTGTTGCGGCAAACCAGAACGTGCTGCAGAAAGAATTTGCGCTCGATCACGTTAGGCGATTGCCGAAGCTGTTGCAGCCATTGGCCTTCACCATCCGCAAGGGCGTTGATGCCGGCGAAGCTGTGCGAGCCCGCATCATTGCGGGCGCAACCAGCCAAGCCGCCGTTGATGAACACCGAGAACTGCATAACGCCCGATGGGCAGCCTAACCACCCACACCGCATAGAGGAGACTGATATGAGAAGACAAAGCTACAATTCATGCAAGCGCCTTGCCGAACACTACAAGGCAATCGGCCAGACTGAAATTTATCTTGATAGCGACGACGAAGATTTGCCCTGGCATCTGGCGACTAGCGTTGCTGCCGGAGGATCGTATCGCCTTAACGGACCTTCATCTGCGCGCGTCAACGCCCATGACTACGACGCAGGACTGACATTCACTTGGCATTTCGACTTTGAAGGCCGAGACGCCAATGGTACCGGCGTAAACCAGTTCAGTGCTGATGCAATGTTAGGTGCAGCGCGAAAGCTTCCACCGCATGCGCGCGAGCAGTTCGCGAAACTTCTGCATGATGAGGTATGGCCGGCCGCCAAGAAGCACACGGACGACATTCGTGATGCTCTCCGCAAGCAGGAAGACAGCATGCAGATTTTGCAGTCCATCATGATTTCGTCTGGTCTTGGTGATGGTCGTCCCGGCGCTGTGGTCTCCGCATGACCGACTTCGACCCCACCGCAATCGCTACCGTTGGCCACAACCAGTCACCCTTCGATCTGGTTTCGGCAGAGATCAACGACCTCTTCGATGAGGCCAAGAATTGGGCAGACGGCGAGCCCATCACGTCATCCGAAATGCACGACGCCATCGACAACCTCCGCACGCAAATCCACGAGGCCGGAAAGCGGGCCGATGTCTTGCGCGTCGAGGAGAAGAAGCCGCTCGACGAGCAGGTCAAGGCCATCCAAGATCGATACAACGTCTACATCCAGCCGAAGCGCGGCAAGGTCGACATGGCCAAGTCCGCCCTCGACGCTTTGCTCACTCCATGGCGCACAAAGGTTGCCGCAGAAAAGGCCGCAGAAGCCGCGCGTGTAGCCAAGGAGGCAGAGGACGCGCGATTGGCGGCTCAGGAGGCAATCCGCTCGTCGTCGGGGAACCTTGCTGCACGGGAAGAGGCTGAAGAACTGCTGGCCGATGCGAAGCGGCTGGAGCGGTCGGCTGGCCGTGCCAATAAGGCGGCGACGACGGGGTTGGGGTTGCGGACTGTTTGGCGTGCTGAGCTCGTCGACGAGGAGGCCGCTATGGAATGGTGCTGGGCGCGCGCCAAGGAGGAAGTGCTGGCCGTTGCTCAGCGGAATGCTGAAGAGCAGGTGAGGGCGGGGGCTCGTGCCGTTCCGGGCTTTCGGATTTTTGATGAGAGGGTGGCGGCGTGATGGATCCAGAGGTTCTGAAAAAAGCGGTAAGCCGCGCCGCTATTTGGTGGTGCAGTGAGAAGGATCGCGAGACGTTCTTGGACGACATCATCTACTTCAAAAACAATTGGTCGTCACTTCCCGGCTTGAAGAAGTATGTCGAAGAGGAACTTGCCTCATGACCAAAACAATCATGATTGCCCACGGCAACGCTGCTGTTCAAGCCGCCCGCATCATTGCGGGTGTGGCGAGGGAGAAACGTGTCACCGCAGAAGCATACCATATTGCCGCACAGTGGCACGACAAGCAGGCGGCAGGCTGCGACGACATGGCGAAAGACGAGCCGCGCCTGCCTGCCGACGTTAGGAAGCGCGCCGCTGAGAACGCCGTCCATCACCGCGCCAGTGCGGCTGGTTTAAGGCTTTCCGCTTCGGCGTTGTTGCGGCTCGCCATCGGTGAAGAGAGGACTTCGTGATGGAGCCTCGCCAGCAATTCAGCCGCTTGCCTGGCGCATGGGAGCGGCAAACGGGCAAACACCAGCTTGGCGAGAACTTCCGAATCGGAAAGGTTGTCGTAGGCGCTGCCTTCTATTCCTCGACAACGCGCGATGATCCGCTCAAATATGCGGTGCGGGTCGATCTGCCGGGAATAAAGAATCCCACCGACCGCTACACCAACATTGAAGACGCCAAGGCTCGCCTAGAGCGGGCCGTTGCTACTTGGTTTCGCTGGCTCGACGAGCGCCCCACTGCCGCGCCCTAGCGCGCAGTCGGGCCGACCAGTTTTTATATACAATCTTCGGACACACTACACCGCGCGCCACCAACGCGCGGGACACCACAGAGGAGACGATATGCGCATTGAACGCATTGGCGATGCCGTGCTCTACAACGGCGATTGCTTGGAGGTTATGGCCGGCCTTGAGCCGGTGGATCACGTCATAAGCGACCCGCCTTATGAGGCCGTTATGCAAGATAAATGGGGCACGCTCTCGCGCAATGCCCCTTCTTCGCATGTGCGACACGAAGAACTCGGATTTGTTGCTATCGATGAAATGAGAAGAGACGTTGCGCTCGCCGTGAAGCGTCTCTGCGCTGGCTGGGGAATATTCTTCTGCATGGCTGAAGGCGTCAGGGCCTGGCGCGATGATATCGAGGCCAGCGGCGCTAAGTACAAGCGGGCCATGGTTTGGATTAAGCCTGACGCAATGCCGCAGTTCAACGGCCAAGGACCGAGCGTTGGCCACGAAATGATGGTGTCTGCGTGGTATGGCAAAGGCCACTCATCGTGGAACGGCGGCGGTCGACCCGGCAACTTCAGGCACAACAAGAACACGCCAGGCGGCGGTCAGCACCCGACCCAGAAGCCCTTGCCGCTCATGCAGGAGCTTGTTGGGTTATTCACCAACCCTGGCCAGACCATCCTCGACCCATTCATGGGTTCTGGCACGACAGGAGTTGCGTGCTCCAAAATGGGCCGAAAATTCATCGGCATCGAACTGGATCCGAAGTATTTTGACGTGGCCTGCGAGCGCATCGAGAAAGCTTACGCGCAGGGCGACATGTTCGTCGAGGCACCGCGCAAAGCGAAAAAGCCGGCCAGCCTATTCGCAACATCACCAGTCGGTGACAATGACAACATCCCGGTTGCGCAGGTGGTGGCGGCATGAGGCTCCACAATGGTGACTGCCTCGAGATCCTGCCGACGATCGCCGCCGGATCGGTGGACATGGTGCTGTGCGATTTGCCGTATGGCACGACGCAGAACAAATGGGATTCTGTCATTCCGCTCGATCGGCTTTGGGCGGAATATTGGCGCGTTGTGAAGCCGAACGGTGCTGTCGTGCTGACGGCGCAGACGCCGTTCGACAAGGTACTTGGGGTTTCGTGCCTCAAGTATTTGAAATACGAATGGATCTGGGAGAAAACAGAGGCAACCGGACACCTGAACGCCAAGCGCTGCCCGATGAAAGCTCACGAGAACGTGCTAGTCTTCTATCGCGCCATGCCGACATACCATCCTCAGAAGACGACTGGCCATGCGCGCAAAACCGCAACGCAGGTAAACGCCAAGCAGAGCACCAACTATGGTGAGCATGGAGCTAAGCCTCCATACGATTCAACCGAAAGATATCCGCGCAGCGTTCAGACGTTTTCGACCGACAAACAGCATGGCTCGCTTCACCCCACCCAGAAGCCCGTCGCCCTCATGGAATATCTGATCCGCACCTACACCAACCCCAACGAAACTGTGCTCGACAATACGATGGGCTCCGGCACCACCGGCGTCGCAGCTAAGAACACCGGCCGCCACTTCATCGGCATTGAGAGAGATCCTGACTATTTCTCCATCGCATCCGACCGCATCAACGGCGCCCCCGTTGCCGCGCCAGCGCAACCACGCGCCGTGCTGGCCGTCCCTGCCAACGACAACTCACCAGTCGGTGACTTATTCACAATCGGAGCCGCCGCATGAAAATCCCCGGTCCCGCAATATTGCCGTTCACGCCGACAGCTGATCCACAGGGAAACCCAACAATATGCAAGTGCTGTGGAATGATGGCGTTCGGAATCGGCCGCCCAACACCCGGCCAAAGGCCGCAAGACCCAGGTTACATGTGCAAGCCTTGTATGGTCGCAGCAGGAGATCTCACGAAATTGGACAGAGTTTCACTTTACGAAGTCAAGGCCCTCGAGGGCGGCAGAGATGCAGGCGGCGCTTGGCTCGACGCCAAGGGAACATACGATCTGTCGCTGCTAGACGAGCTCGACGTGCTCATGTTCTGCAAGGCGATCTGGGAAGGGTGCGCCACGCGGTTGCGGGAGAGCTTGAGAGACAATGAGGCGCCGTTTTGATGGAACATGACAATGATAATTCACCGGTTGGTGACAACCACACCGGTCTGCGCTTCCTATCCGTCTGCTCTGGAATCGAAGCTGCATCGGTAGCATGGCATCCGCTCGGCTGGAAAGCTGCGGCGTTCGCAGAGATTGAACCCGCTCCTTGTTCGGTTTTGAAGCACCATTATCCAACCACGCCTAACCTCGGCGACATGACAAAATTCAAGGAGTGGCCCGAATATGGCAAAGACGGCAGCAAGCCAATTGACATTGTTTGCGGAGGAACCCCCTGTCAGGCGTTTTCCGTCGCGGGACTTCGCGAGGGCCTTAATGACCCTCGAGGAAACCTCTCCCTCACGTTCCTTGCAATCGTTGACAAGTATCGCCCCACGTGGGTTCTTTTCGAGAACGTCCCCGGAATCTTATCAAGTGTTACCCACGTCTCTCCCGATCCGCGTGAGCCGGAAATCGATCTGGACTCCGGTGACGGACCCGGAGACGGGGAAGAGGTCGTGGTCGAGGACGAGTACGACGCAGACGAAAGTCATGCTTTCTCCTGCTTTCTGGCCGGACTTTCAGAACTCGGGTATGGGTGGTCATATGTCGTGCGTGACGCTCAATACGTCAGAGTGGACGGCTTTGCCAGAGCAGTTCCACAAAGACGTCGGCGTGTGTTCGTTGTCGGATATCTTGGAGACTGGCGACGTGCCGCAGCGGTATTACTTGAGCCCGAAAGCATGTCTGGGAATCCTGCGCCGAGCCGGCAAGCGGGGCAAAAGCCTGCCGCAACTATTAGCGCGCGCGCTCAGGGCGGTGGCGGACCTGGCTCAGACTTCGAACCAGACGGAGGACTAGTAAGCCAGCCGCTGCTTGCGAAGAGCAATAGCAGCCACGATGACAGCAAGGAAACGTATGTGCCTGTAATGACATTCGACCGCCAGTCGAGCGGCGAATATGGGACAGATCCTATTGCGAGCACTAACAGTGCTCGCGATTACAAATCGCCATCGGACCTTATTGTGTCTCCGGACGTAGCCTCAACACTGACGCGAGGATCCGAAAATACAAATGGCAAGGGAGGCTATGCCGGCCGTAGGCAGGAGGACGACAGCAATCTCGTTGCCCATACCCTAAAAGGCGAAGGCTATGACGCGAGCGAAGACGGTACGGGCAGGGGAACGCCTATTGTGCCTGTGTCTGTGGCCATCCGTGGGCGCGAAGATGGCGGCACAATAGAGATGGGCGATGATGTCGCTCATGCGCTCCGTGCAAGCCAAGGCGGCGGTGACAAGCCGCACGTACTGGCTCCGATCGCGTTCAACCCGAAACTTGGAGGCGAGCCGACATACGGGCTTGGCGTGAATATAGATGGCACTAGTTACACGCTAGACGCAAGCGGCCATAGCACAGCCATTGCATTCGCCCAAAACAGCCGCGACGAAGTCAGACTGCAGAATGGCGATGGGTCGATCAGTGGTGCGCTCTCGGCTGAGCCTGGCATGAAGCAGACAACATATGTCGCCCACGCGATCCAAGCCGGCGCACTTCGCGAGAATCCTAACAGCGGCCCTGATGGTGTCGGAGTGCAGGCTGATATTGCCTACACTCTTGAGGCGCGCGCAGAAGTGCAAGCCGTTCAGACAGAATGGTCCGTCCGCCGCCTTACTCCGAAGGAATGCGCACGCCTGCAGGGATTCCCCGACGATTACCTTTCGCAGGTGATCCACAACGGCAAGCCGCTTGCGGACGGGCCGATGTACAAGGGCCTCGGCAATAGCTGGCCTGTCAACGTTGTGCGCTGGATAGGTCGCCGCATTCAGATGGTTGAGGAGATTGCCGCAGAGCTGGAAGCCGAGCGCAAAGCAGCCAACGACAACACACAACAAAGGGAGGCCGCTTAATGGAGTGGAAAGCCAAACGCACAAAAGCTTTCGACGAGCGCTACCCGCCAGCAAAGCCTTGGCACTGGTGGTTTGCATGGCGTCCCGTCACGCATTGCGGACGAACGTTCTGGTTATGCTGGCTGCCTCGCCGCTACGTTAGATGGACGGATTACTTCGGTCGGCCGTCGTATTCGTCAGAATACGCTTGGCCTGAGCACTCCGTCGCCGGAAACGTGTTGGGGCAGGTGAATGGGCGCAAGCACGGCCCGAATAAATGTTATCCAGTCGGATCGCCAATCCGCACCTTGAACAACAAAAGCGTCTCCCATGCGTGAAGCAGGGAGTTCACCCATGGCGGCACGGGAGTATCGCCCGCTTTCCATCGTCGAACGGTACGCGCGTCCACCCCTGAGTGGCGCGCGAATGCCGTTTGCCAGCGAGGGCCGAAGAGCGCGAAACAACGTTTTTCGAGCTCAGAAGGAGTCATCGAAAGGCAGGACGATTGTCGATGTTGCGAACTTGGCCGTAGTGGACGCTGACCGCCTTGTCGCTGAGAACGCCGCTATCATCAGCGAGCTTCACCACATACCAGAGGTCGATACCCGGCTTGCCGTAGAACGGTACCGGCTGTGGCTTGACGACCTTTCCCTGAACGACCTTTCCGGCTGCGAAGGTGTATTCTATTTTCGTGCCGCGCTTCAACATGTCGGCGCCCCCTCACAACGCAGCCACGTAAACGTCGATGACCATCACCTTTTCGCCGGTGGCGCGGTCGATAAGAGACCGTCCGATCTTGCGACGCTCCCCAGCCGCGAAGTTGTCAGCCTGCGCGCGCGTCTCCGCCTTGTGGCTCTTAGCTGTGCCGTCGGCGTAAAGTGTGACGGCTTCGAACTTCTTCGGAGCAGCAAGGCGTCTGGCGATAAGGGCTTCGATGTTCATTTCTACGTCTCCTCAAGTGGTGTTGGTGCATCCTTACTAGGACATTCTGTCCGGTCAGTCAATGGAAATAATTGGAGAAATTCGTGACATACACCATCAAAGCAATCCCCACCATGTACGCCGGTACGCAGTTCAGATCGCGACTAGAGGCTAGGTGGGCTGCGTTCTTCGATTTGTGCGGAATGAAGTGGGAGTATGAACCGTTTGACTGCGACGGCTACGTCCCTGACTTTTTGCTTTATGGCAAAAACAGATCAGCGATCGCAGAGGTAAAGCCAGAGCCGATATTTGATGAAGACGACGACCAGATCGTAAATGGTCGCGCTGCTGCTCGATCTTTCGGATACCATTTCATTGTCTTGCTTGACAGGTGGAAGGATCACGATGTCACGGACAGCTGGAAAACCGCAGGCTACATCTACCAGCACCTTTCCTATGCGCCAGACTTCAATGAAGGGCTGCCGTGCACTTTGTGGAGTACGGAAGACGGACGTCTAGACTTCGGCGCAGAGGATCTGGCTAGCAACTCTCTACACGGTGAGTTCTGCACTCCGTTTGAGGGTAAGGCTCTACAGCAGCGGTGGCGTGAGTCCGGCAACATAGTTCAATGGCAGCCGCGGAGGAAAGCAGCATGACGCCACTTCCAAAAATGGACATCGGATCACCTTATTCGCGCGTTGGCGCAACCCTTGTTGACCAAGGATGGAGCGCCATCCCTTGCCGTCCTGGTAGTAAGCGGCCAGGCCTGTATATCGGTGGGTACTGGCACGGACGAACAGGTTGGAACGAGTACTGCAACCGCATGCCGACAGAAGATGAAGTCGAGCAGTGGTCTAAGTGGCCAGCGGCCGGAGTTTGCGTCGCCCTCGATCACAACATTAAGGTCATCGATATCGACACTGATGACGAGGATATCCGCGCAGCCCTCGCCGAGATAATTCCAGACAGCCCCGTCAAGAAGCGTGGGCAGAAGGGATATTCCGCATTTTTTCGCGGATCTCCAGAGATTATCAGCAGAGCGTTCAGCATATCTGTTTTCGGAAAACAGGAGCGAATCGTCGACTTGCTTGCTCACGGAAAGCAGACAGTCTGCCCACCGACAATCCACCCAGACACAGAAGAACCGTATCAATGGCTGGGCGACCCACTTGAGGATTATTCCCCTGATGATTTGCCGATTATTGATGACGACATAGCCGACAAGATAGAAGCCGTTCTTGAGAGATTCGGCTATGTCCCACCCATTGAGCACGAATACACCAGTGTAGCGGCAGGCGACACGATATGGCGCGAGATCAACGATCTTGCGTTGGCTAATCTTGATATGTGGGTTCCGCAACTGCGATTGCCGATGACGAAGCGAACCGGGGATGGTCGCTACCGTGCGGTTGCTGAGTGGCGAGGCGTTGAGAACCCGAACTTGTCCTTCAGCCAAAAAGGGATTACGGACTGGGGAAACGGCGACACCCACACGCCAATAGACGTTGTTATGCAATCTTTCAGCGCAGGCCTTGATACTGCTACAGACTGGCTGAAGGAAAAACTGAACTATCAGGACACCCAGTACGCTCCGCCAATCGACACAACGCGCTTGGTGGAAAACAGCCTGCGTAAGCAACGCGAGAAGGCGGAGGCCGCAAGGAAGGCGAAGGAAGATGCGGCAGGCATCCCCGCCGTTGTGCCAGTGCCCGCCAACCAGAACCGTCAGCACTACAACCCATTCACTCCGCAAGAGGCGGGCGGGGTACTAGGTGCCATCGCGCAATGGGCATATGACACGAGCCGTAGACCTGTCCCTGAGTTCTCGATCATGGCGGCGGTCGCGTTCATGTCCGTCTTGTTCGGACGTCGCGCGGTGGGTCCAACGGGCGCCGGCCTTAATATGTATCTCGTCGGCATTGCCGGCCCCGGCTTCGGTAAGGAGCATCCGCTGAAGGCGGTTCAAACGCTTGCAGTTGACCTGCAAATGCCGTTCCTTATCGGCCCTGGCGAAGTCACCAGCGGATCCGCAATCGAGAAGGTTGTTAGGCGAAGACCGGTGTTTCTGATGCCATGGGACGAGCTCGGTGTTGTCCTTCAGTCTGTAAATGGGCGCGGGTCGTCCAGTTGGGCGCAGACGATCCGAAAGGTGCTTCTCGAGATATTTTCTAAGTCGACCAGCATGTGGAGCGGCAAGGAGCACGCAGACCCAGAAAAAGACAGTTCGGCGGAGCCGGTATTCTCGCCGACGGTTTCACTGATGGGGATGTCGACGCCAACGACATTTTACAAGGGCATAACTGAAGAAAGCCTGACCGACGGCTTTGTTGCGCGCCTAGTTGTGGCCGAACCGACAGTCAGACCGGAGCGTCACACTGCTCCACCTATTCTTGTAACGCCGGTATCGCTGATAACGGCAATAAAGAAGTGCAGGGATGATTTCCCGAAGTCTGGTAGCGACCTTGCGCAGGCGGCATGGAGGCAGGCAACGCAGAGGCCATCGCTTCATACTGTTCCATGGGAGGATGCTGAGGCAGAAAAGCGATGGACGGACATCGAGGATTGGCAGATTGCCGAGATTGAAGACAACGGCGCATCAGAGGGAATTGTCGGTCGAACGGCGGAGCAAACCATCAAGCTGGCGACTATTCGCGCCATCAGTCGAAACCCATCATCGCCGTGCGTGTCTATCGATGATGTTGAGTGGGGACATGCGATCGTTCAGGCGTCACTGACATCTATCAACCGTGGCGTCGAGGAGTATATGGCTGGCTCTCAGTTCGAGGAGCTGTGCAAGGCTATCCTGGCCGCATTGCGGGCAAGCAAAGACAAGTCGCTGCCCCAATCACAGTTGGTCAGAAAACGAGGCGTATCAAAGGCTGATGACCGCATGGTCGAGCAAGCCATTAAGCGGCTCGTTCTTGCCGGTGAAATCGAGCAGCCGAAGATCGACGGTAAGGGCGTGAAGGTGAAGTTGTCAGAGCAAAAATTGGCCGCATAACGTTGTTGCAGCGGCATTGCAACGAAGCGCTTTTTTGTAGCCAAATTTCGCTTCGTTGCAGAAATTGCAAACAAATGCATCTCCGATTGCACCGAATAACCAATTGAAAAATAAAGAAAATAAACCAATTATATAACGTTGCAAATATATACCTTTATTGATGATTACATGATGTGAGTCTCAGGAGAGTATATATTTATGTAACGAAGCGACCCACCCGTGGCCGCAAAACCACCACCACACACAGGAGACCACCATGGCCAAATCTATCAAGCGCACCCAGACGACCCTGCTAGACGGCAAGCGAGTCCGCATCGTGACGACGACCTCAGCGGCCGGCACCAAGGTAACGCTCAAAGCCGCACCAGTCCTCGAGATCGATTTGCAGATAGCCGTCGTCAAACAACTTAAGCGAATGCCGGAATACGTCGACGACGTCACCAAGGTGCGGCCAGGCACGTTCACGCTTGCCGCAGACCAGAACGGATCTGGTTTTCGCGGTCGCAATGCTGCTGTGAAGTTGAAGGCGGCCGGTATGGCAGCCGGAGAACCCGACCTGCGTCTGTATTTTTATGGTGCCATCCTTCGGTGCCTGGAAATGAAAGGCGAGGAAGGATCGCTGACGGACAGCCAGAATAAGCGCTTTCCGCTCCTGCGCGCCTTTGGTTTCGAAATCGAGGTTATCGAGGCGTCGACACCAGAAGAGGCGGCCGCAAAGGCTGTAGCAACGGTGCGAAGGTGGCTGGCGGCGAATGATAATTCTCTGGCGCTGCCAGCAACAGCTTCGCTATAGTCGCGTTGAAACGGAGGATACCATGAACGACAAAACGCAAAGCGGCACGATCAGCGAAGAGCAGAAGGCGCGCATCATAGAGGCGGCCAAGGGTAAGATGAGCGACGAGGCGCTGAAGCGGTTGGTAGGCGAGTCCGGTGTCGGGCGTAACGGTCTGCCAGTCAAGGCCGTAGAGGAGGGCGAATAGCCTGCCATTTTCTGCCTTCTTGACAAATTTGTAGAATGTACTTAAATAAGCACCATCACCAAACACGCTGCACAGCAGCCACCACACAAGAGGAGACCGATATGAAACGCACCATTGTAATTGTAGCCGCCATCTCTGCGCTCTCAACAACAGCACTCTCGACAACAGCCACGCCAGCCGCTGCACAAGTCGTCGTCAGCAAGGATTGCCGGCTGTCACGCTTCATCGAGGCGTATGCATGGCAGGCGCTTGACGATGCGGAGCGCACCAATGTGTCTGCAGATCTCCAGAACGGCCTGCGCGTCTATTTGCGGACAGTACGCGATCAGACGAAGAAAGTTTGTTCTGTTGGCGCGTGACCGCTTGACAAATTTGTCAGAGGTGAGTAGAAAGATAGTCACCGACGCACCACTGAGGAGACGGACAATGACCCGCATCGAAGCAGCAATCAAGATCGCAGCAGACAACGTTCAGTCGCTTCGCGTAAGTGACGTATTCAGAGTTCTTGAGCAGAATGATGCTGCAATCCGCAAGGAGCTTGCGGCCTTCATTTCTGCCTCGCGCCCTGATTTGGAAGATGAGGTCTCCGAGTCGCTTTCTGACCTTGCAGCATAACCACCCACAACCACACCACCCAAAAACAGGCCGCCATCGAGCGGCCTTTTTCTTTTCTTCACTCCTACGCTTTAACAAATTTGTCATTTGCACGTTGAAACCTTATATATGCTGTAGCGGCACAACCGAGCCGTACACCACAGCAGGAGGCCAATGTGAAAGCAGCAAACGACAACAGCAAGCATCATCGTACACTTTCAAGCGACGGATCCGAACTGCCGGCTCGTATGACGTATGCAGAACATGAGAGAGAAGGCGCGCATGCCCAGAAGGCACGATTGGCAATGCGAGCCAAGATCGGCAAGGACTGGGACGGAAAGGCAGCAAACGACAACATTGCTTGGCCGCTCGCAACGGCTCTTATCCGCGAGGGAAACACAGAACTTCTGAAGGCCGCTATGGCCTACCGCAAGATACACGACGAGGCACATAGCGGCGCTCTGTTGGGCGGGAGAACGGCCAGTATCGGCGACGGAATGGCACTCGATCGATATTCCTACGTCATGCCGAACGGTACGGTAGTCTACAAGCATCCCCGGCAAAAGAAGTCCGCCGATGTGGATATCCCGGCCAAGCAATACACAGCCCCACCATCATACGACAATCTCGTGCCTGCGTCTGAAGAGGTGAAGGTTAGCAATTGGAGCAACATTCCTAAGCCATACAAAGGGGACGAGCCGGTAAATCGGAAGATTGATGCGCAAGGCAAACTTGTCGAGTTGCGCGCTAGGCTTGGCGTCCTGGTCGAGCCCTTAGAGATGGCTGTGGTTGATGGGTCGACTTACCAACAGATTGGGAACACATCTGGTGTCGCTGACAGAAGCGGCGCAATTGCTGCAGGACGGGCAATTATCCACATGGCGCTCTTCGCAGTTCGAGACTCGCTCGGTGACATCAGGCGCAGCGACATGGTTGCCTGAGTACGTACTCAACCGCGCGGAACTTTGCAATGAGGGGAAGACACTCCCAACGAATTGCAAAGTTCCCGTGCGCACAGGCTGCGGCCAGCGACGGACCCTAGGCCGCGTGCGAGCCTGGGGTAACTATCTGCGAGGCAGGAAATTGTAACTCCTGCTTTCGTCGGGATGGCCACTGTTTCCGCTTATAGGGCGACAGCATAGCGAGTGCACCGCTGGCCATCCCATCTATCCCAGAGCCCGCGTATGTCCTGCGCAGATGCCACTGAGTGACCGCTTGTGTTGCCATAACGGAGCAAGCGCCACGGGTGGATTGGACGCCCCTTGGGCAAGGCGCCTATCCCCCATTGCCTGGCGCTCTCCTCCTCTGGCGACAGGTAATCATGCGGCGAGTTGAGCAACGGAATGATAAGCCGTCACGCTCCTCGCCGCTTTCGTTTCTAGGTGATGAATGGGTAAGCTCACAACGCTTAAGCCTCGCCTATCATCTGCACCATCCACTGTCACCAAAGCGCAGCCAATGACCAGAGACCAGGAGCGCGCGCAACGTGCGCCTTGGCGTAAGTGGTACGGATTGAAGCGATGGCGAGACATGCGATGGGATGTCCTGACCGAAGCAATGTTCACATGCCAGCGGTGCGGTGTCATCGAGCCAGACACATCAAAGCTTGTTGCCGATCATCACATACCGCATCGCGGAGATCCTGAACTATTCTGGGATCGAACCAACCTTACCTGCCTTTGTGAAGCATGCCACTCGACCGAGAAGCAGAAGGAAGAGCAGGCCACGCCTGTGGGCATCTGGTGGTGATGTAGCAATCCCTTATGCACGGGGTATTCCATAAGTCTGGAAGCCTCCGGTCGCCGAACCCGCGTCCCACTCATGCGCGCAACTTTTTCGGAATCTTTGATTTTTTATTCAAAATGGAGCCCTCATGGCGAGCGGTGGTTTTCGCCCTGGCGCGGGGCGCCCTAAAGGGGCAAAGGCGCCGAAAGCAAAGCCTGTAAAGGTTGCTCCCGACATTAAGACGGCGGCTCGAAAATCCCGCATGTCGCCCCTCGACTATATGCTGACCGTCATGAACGACGACAAGTCGGATTCAGAGAGACGTGACCGCATGGCGATCGCGGCTGCCCCGTACGTGCACGCCCGCGCAAGCGACGCATCCGGCGGAAAGAAAGAGCAGCAGCAGGAGGAGGCCGAGCGGCTGTCTCGCGAGGGCAAGTTCGCAACCCCTCCGCCTCCGCCTACCGCATCTGGTGATTGATGGATTGGACTACATCGTGCGTCGATTGGGAAGATCGTATCGTCGCCAAGAAATCACTGGTTCCATGCGAACCACTGTTTCCGTCTGAGGCCGAAGCGGCGCTTGCGGTTTTCAAGGCGCTTAGAATCGTTGACGCACCAGGATCGCCAACATTTGGCGAGGCGTGCGGCCAGTGGGTCTTTGATTTCGTAGCTGCTATATTTGGCGCGTACGACCCCGCAACTGGGCGGCGCCTAATCCGCGAATTCTTTCTGCTGATAAGCAAGAAAAATTCCAAGAGCACAATCGCGGCCGGCATTATGGTAACGGCGCTCATCAGGAACTGGCGCAATTCAGCCGAGCTCCTCATCCTGGCACCGACCAAGGAAGTCGCCGACAACGCTTTCAAGCCTGCCGCCGATATGGTTCGCGCGGATCCAGTCCTATCTCGCCAGCTTCATGTGCAGGATCATCGGAAGACGATCACGCACAAGACTACCAAGGCGACGCTGAAGGTTGTTGCGGCAGACAACGACACGGTTTCCGGCAAGAAGGCTGCTTTTGTTCTCGTCGATGAGCTGTGGCTGTTCGGCAAGAAGGAAACAGCTGACGCCATGCTGCGGGAAGCGACTGGCGGCCTGATTTCGAAGCCGGAAGGCTTCACCATTTTCTTGTCGACGCAATCAGATGCGCCTCCTGCTGGGGTCTTCAAGGCGAAGCTAGACTACTACCGCAGCCTCCGAGATGGCGAGATTGAGGACAAGAAAAGCCTCGGCGTCATTTATGAGTACCCGCGGCACCTACGGGAGCGCGAGGCATACCTAGAGCCTGAAAATTTCTACATCACCAATCCGAATATCGGGAGATCGGTGAGCAAAGAATGGCTCGAGGACGAACTCAAGAAGGAAATGGCTGGCGACGGGGACACGCGCCGCACGTTTCTTTCCAAGCACCTCAACGTCGAGATCGGCCTCAACCTTCGTTCTGATCGATGGCCAGGCGCAGACTACTGGGAGGGCGGGGCAACCGCGTTGACGCTCGACAGCCTGCTTGAACGATCTGAAGTCGTTACCATCGGCATAGACGGAGGCGGCCTAGATGACTTGTTCGGACTTGCCGTCATTGGCCGGGATAGGGACACGCGTGATTGGCTCTGCTGGACTAAGGCTTGGGCGCACGACGATGTTCTGGAAAGACGCAAGGACATTGCGTCTGTTCTTCGCGATTTCGAAGAGGACAAGGATCTCGTCATCTGCGAAGACGCCCTGCAGCCGATCAGGGAAGCCGCTGAGATCGTTGAAATGGTGCAGGCATCAGGATTGCTTCCTGACGAGAACGGCGTCGGACTTGACCCGTTTGGCATCGGCGCGCTCGTTGATGAGCTTTCCTCGCGCGGCATCGAGGGCAATGTTCTTACCGCCATTCGGCAGGGTTCTGCACTTTCTCCGGCCTCGTGGGGCATTGAGATCAAACTCAAGAACAAGACGTTCTGGCATGCGGGCTCGCGTCTGATGAACTGGTGCGTGGGCAACGCCAAGACAGAAGTCCGCGGCGGCGCCGTGCTCATCACGAAGCAGACAGCCGGAAGGGCGAAGATAGACCCGCTCGTTGCGGTGTTTAACGCCGTCATGCTGATGAGCCGAAACCCAGAGTCGCGACAGCACAACCTCGACGACTTCGTAAACAACATGATCACCGTTACCTGGTGAAGGAGAGGCCATGGGGCTCTTAAGTTGGGTTGGCAAGCCGTTTGGCTTGGTGACCGGCCCTTGGCGGGCATACTTCGGCACTGGAACAACCAGCGGCGAGACGGTCACCTATGACAAGGCAATGCAGCTTGATGCTGTGTGGGCGTGTGTCAACCTGATTGCCAATTCGGTTAAGACGCTGCCTTGCCTTGTCTACAAGGAAGACGGAGTGACTATCGATCGTGATAGTCAGCTTTATGAGCTCTTGCATGACATGCCGAATATCGATGACACGGCAGCCGATTTCTGGGCAATGGTTGCCATGTGCCTATGCCTTGATGGAAACTTCTTCGCTGAGAAGAAGATGCGGTCTGACGCCGTATCATCGCTGATACCATTAGATCCGCTTTGCGTTGATGTTTGCCGCGACGACCGCAATCGCCGCTATTACAACGTAACGGAGCAACTTGCTAACGGCAACAAAGGTGGCGTACGCAAGGTTTCGGCAGAGAATATGCTGCATATCCGTGGCGCGCTCCTGCCAGGATGCGACCGCGGCCTGTCGCCGATCAGCGTCGAGCGTAATGTTATAGGAAATGCACTTTCCGGCGAGAAGACTGCCGGCAAGATGTTCAAGAACGGTCTGCTCTCGTCACTTCTGGTCAGCTCGGACCAGATTTTGAAGCCGGAGCAGCGTAAGCAGATCTCAGACACGCTGACGCAATTCGCCGGCGCAGATAAGGCCGGCGGCGTGACGGTGCTCGAGGCGGGCTTCAAGCCCTATCCATTGAGCATCAATCCGCGCGACGCGCAGATGCTGGAGAGCAGGCAGTACAGTGTCGAGCAGATTTGTCGAATATTCGGCGTGCCGCCGGTCATGATCGGCCACGCGGCCAACGGAACGACGACCTGGGGCAGTGGCATTGAGCAGTTGATACTGCAATTCACCAAAACTTGCCTTGTTCCGATGCTTCGGAGCATTGAATCTTCCATCTACCGGGACTTGCTGACGCCTCAGACGCGCAAAACTACCGTAGTAAAGTTCTCGATTGAAGGACTCCTTCGTGGCGATAGCCAGGCGAGGGCGGATTTCCTGTCGAAGATGGTCACGAACGGCATCTATCACGTCGATGAGGCTCGAGCCTACGAAAACAAGGCGCCAACGAAGGGCGGGGATCGCTCTATCGTGAACGGCACGATGACGCCGCTAGATAAGTTGGGCGAAATGCCAGCGGCGCCAGTGGCTGCAAACAATAATGCGCCTGTCGCGCCAGAAAAACGCGCTGCATAAGGAAAAATCATGAAATTTGAGCACGTTCTAACGGCCTTTCTGGCCGAACCGTGGGCGATTCAGCGCGAAAAACTGGCTGTTTTGGCGGATGTTCTGGTTGCTAGGGCCGAGGGCGAGAAACTGTTTTCGACCGAGTTTGCGGCTGCAGTGTCAGACGCCAGAGCCAAGGAAATCGCCGAAACAGATGGCAAGGTCGCGGTAATCCCGGTTTATGGCGTCCTGGCCAACAAAATGGACGCCTTTTCGGCCATGTCTGGTGGCACATCGTATGCAGGCATTCGTCGATCGCTGCATTCGGCGCTGTCCAATGAAGATGTCAAGGCTGTCGTTCTCGATGTCGACAGCCCCGGCGGATCGGTTCCCGGCACAGAGGAGCTTGCCACCGAGATTCGGCGGATCCGCGGTGGCGACAAGCCAATAATTGCGCAGGTGAACAGCCTTGCGGCAAGCGCGGCATACTGGATCGCCACGTCGGCAGACGAAATCGTTGTCACGCCATCAGGTCGCGCTGGATCCATCGGAGTTTATACGGCGCATGATGATGTTTCCGCAGCGCTGGAGAAACGCGGCGTCAAGCGCACGTACATTTCGGCTGGCAAGTACAAGGTCGAAGGCAATGAGACCGAGCCGCTTGGCAAGGACACGCTAGCGCACATCCAGGACGGCGTCGATCGGTCATATAGCCGGTTCGTTGCTGCTGTAGCGGAGGGGCGTGGCACGACGGCAGGCAAAGTCGAGGATGGTTTCGGGCAGGGTCGCGTGTTCTACGCTGAACAACTCCTTGACCGCGGCATGGTCGACCGCATCGCCACGCTTGATGAGACACTGGAGCGCTTCGGTGCTGAAACGCAGCCTGCATATGTGCGGCGCGTTAAGGCACAGAACCAGGCGCGAGCAGAGGCGGCAGAGACGCTTGTCGCCAAAATGCGTGAAGGCACACCAGTCACAAAACGGGAGTTTGAAAACGGCCTCAAGGGACTTGCGGGCCTTTCTAACTCCGAGGCGGAGCGGGCCGCTCGGCTCTACCTCAAGGCAGATCAGGGGGATCCTGATGTCGATGCGGATGCTGCCGCTTTGGCAGCGGTCGAAAGGCTTCTGACCGAAGCGCGTTCATTCAAAATCTAACATCACCCCAAATTTCAGGAGGACTTTATGTCCGATAATGCACTTGCCGATAAGATCGGCGAGCTTGGCCAGTCTTTGGCCTCTATCAAGGAACAGGTCGGCAATCTCGGTTCCGATTTCACCGCAAAGCTTGCCGCAACAGGCGAAGTTTCCGCAGAACTGAAGGGCAAGGTCGACAAGGCTCTGTCCGAACTCGGCGAGACAGTTACCCGCGTTCGCGAACTTGAAAAGGCTGCCGACAGCGCGAAAGAGGCTGCAAACGACAACGAGCCGCGTGACATCGGCGATATCGTCGTTGCATCCGACAAATTCAAGGCAGCCGACGTTTCTGGCGGCTGGCGTGGTTCTATCCGTGTAGGCATGGAACGTGCTGACATCACCTCTGCCAATACTACCGTCGGTGCGGGTCGGTCTGCCGGCACGTCGCTGGTTCCTGGCGCTCGTGTTCCGGGTATCATCGCACCTCCGAACCGTCATCTGACGATCCGTGACCTCTTGGCTCCAGGCCGCACCTCTTCGTCCAGCGTAGAGTACGTCAAGGAGACAGGCTTTACCAATTCTGCTGCTCCTGTGGCAGAGACGACGACTAAGCCGAAGT
This sequence comes from Sinorhizobium sp. CB7, assembly GCF_041357635.1. NCBI lineage: Bacteria > Pseudomonadati > Pseudomonadota > Alphaproteobacteria > Hyphomicrobiales > Rhizobiaceae > Sinorhizobium > Sinorhizobium sp. CB7. Next base: position 159,666 of record NZ_JAULLL010000010.1, on the reverse strand, counting down.
CCGATCTGACGTTCAACCTGTTCACAACGCCTGTCCGCACCATTGCGCACATCTTCAAGGCGTCGCGACAGATCCTTGATGATGCGCCGGCCCTGGCTTCTTACATCAATGCTCGCGGCTCTTACGGCCTCAAGTTCGTGGAAGAGACCCAACTTCTGAACGGCGATGGCACAGGGCAGAACCTGAACGGCATCCTGCCGCAGGCTACTGCGTTCGCCCCTGCATTCACGCCTGCCGAAGAAACCGCTATCGACCGTTTGCGCCTTGCTATTCTGCAGGTAATCCTGGCTGAATATCCGGCCAGCGGCTTTGTTCTGCACCCGACTGACTGGGCGAAGATCGAGCTGACCAAGGATCTCGGCGGCAACTACATCGTGGGCAACGCCCAGTCGCCGATGGGTCCGAGCCTCTGGGGTCTCCCGGTTGTACAGACGCAGGCGATTGCCGCTGGCGATTTCTTGACCGGCGCGTTCAATCTTGGCGCTCAGATCTTCGACCGCATGGATATTGAAGTTCTGATGTCGAGCGAGAACGTCGACGACTTCGAGAAAAATATGTTCACCATCCGTATCGAAGAGCGATTGGCTCTGGCCGTTTATCGTCCTGAAGCCTTCGTCACTGGCGACGTGAACCCGACTCCGTAAGGTAGTTGAGGGGCGGCCTAAGCCGCCCCTATCCCTCGGAGGGACCATGAAAATCAAAGCAATCAAGGCGCTTGTTGGCGACTATGGCCGCCTGAACAAGGGCGACATCATCGACCTGCCGAACTACGTCGCGAACCAGCTCCTTGCATATGGCTATGTTGAGCTCGTGCGCGATGAGCCGGAGGTAAAGCCGACACCACGCGGAAAGGGTAAGAAGAATGGTTAATGCATCTCTCCGTAAGCGGCGTTTCGCCAGCTACCTCGGCGCAGGTGTTGTGAACGGCATAGGAGCGCCGGCCAACTCTGTCGCGCCAGCCATCACCGGCACAGCACAAGTAGGCCAGACGCTGACTTCTACGACCGGTACGTGGTCTGGGTCGCCAACCTTCACCAGGCAGTGGAAAGCTAATGGCATCGCCATCAGCGGCGCAACTGGCGCAACTTATGTCCCTGTCGTTGGCGATGTCGGCAAGACGATCACCGTAACCGTTACCGCCACCAATGACTCCGGTTCAGTTTCGGTGACAAGTGCTGCTACCGCGGCAGTCATCGCGGCATAACATGGCGCTCGTTGATCTTTCTGTCGCAAAGCGTCATTTGCGAGTGCTGCACAATGATGATGACGCCGACATTGAGCTCTATACTTCTGCGGCCGAGAACATCATCGTCGAATATCTTGACAGGGTGGTTGTGGCCACTGACGCAGAACTGCCGCCAGGCGACGAGACGGCGATAGTGGTTACTCCTGCAATAGTAGCATCCATACTTCTCATGGTCGGCGAGCTTTACGAGAACCGCGAGGCTGGCAAAACGGATGCAGGCGACGCCATTTTGCCGCGACCAGTCCGCTCACTCTTGGCGCCTTGGCGTATTTGGCGACTGGTTCCCGAGACAGAAGAAAACTGCGCTTGACGCGCTTCTTTCCAACCATAGGCGCGGCGCGTAAGCCGCAGGGAAAAATAGATGGCTGATTTGACGATTACGCCCAGCGCAGTGATTGCTGGCGCTAACAGTGCCCAAGAACACGGCACGGCTGGCGAAACCATTACGGCAGGCAAGGCCGTTTACAAGAGCCCCACCACGAAGAAGTGGATGCTGGCTGACGCGAATTCAGCTACTGCTGCCGCTCGCCAGGCGCAGGGCATTGCGCTTAACGGCGCAAGCGATGGCCAGCCGATCACCGTCCATAAGAGTGGCGACTTGACGCTCGGTGCAGTTATGACGGCAGGACAGGCAATCTACCTATCCGATACCGCAGGTGGGCTGTGTCCCCTCGCTGATGTCGGCGCGGGCGAATACGTTTGCCTTATCGGTTTGGCAAAGTCCACTTCGGTATTGGCCGTCGACGTGCAATTCCCTGGCGTCGCGCTTTAATGCCGTGGGTCCGCTTCGCCGCGGACTTTGATTTCAAACCGCGCCCCCAAGTTACCATCGCCTACAAGGCCGGAAGCGTGCGTTTCGTTACGCGCGCCTGCGCCGCAGCGGCGCTAGCGGCTGGAAAGGCGAGCCCTACAGAAAGGCCGGCAGATGCCAGCAGGCAAGCTTCGATCGCGGCTGCTATTTCAGCAGCGCACAACCGGCGATGACGGGTTCGGGAATCCGGTTACTGGCGACTTCGCCACTGTCTTCGAGGACTCCGCAGAGATAATCCCGCGTATGGGCTCCGAGGCTGTCATGGGCGCAAGACTGCAAGGTCTCCAGCCGGTGACAATACGGGTTCGGTCACACGTCGCGACGCGCGGGCTGGACTCGACATGGAGGGCCGTTGATGCGCGGTCTGGTGCTGTTTACTCGATCGCATCGCCGCCGGTGAATGTGTCGCAGAAAAACGATTACATCGACATGCTGGCGACGATTGGCGCGCAGACGGATGGCTAATGGCAGCGACAATCCAGAATTTGAAGCGGCTGCAAAAGAAGCTCGATAGGTTGCCTCGCGTTGTGAAAGAGCGCATCCGCAAGGCGATGGAGGAAGGCGCTGAAGAGATTGTGTCGCTGTCAAAATCTCTTGTGCCTGTCGATACCGGAGCACTGAGAGACAGCATTGGCTGGACTTTTGGCAGGGCGCCAAAGGGAGCCCTGACGCTTGGGACCGTTCAATCGGTCGGCGGCGACCTGACGATAACTATCTACGCCGGCAATAGCGAGGCGTTCTGGGCTCGATGGGTGGAATTCGGTACTGCTGCTCACACTGCAGGCGGCATGTTTGAAGGCGCCGAGATTCCAAAAATACCTGCGTCGCCGTTCTTCTATGTCTCTTATCGCGCCAGCAGAAGGCGCGTCAAAAGCCGCATCACGCGAGCCGTCAATAAGGCCGCCAAGGAAGTTGCTGCCGGAGGTGGCTGATGGATCCTGTATTTGAACTTAAGGCGGCGATTATCGCTCGCCTGAAGGCCGATCCAGTCGTTGCCAGTTTTGTTGGCAATCGCATTTATGACAGACCGCCGACGGGGACTCTTACCCCTCCGTATATCTCCATGGGGCCTTGGGACATCGTTACAGATGGCGCTGAAGGTATCGACGGCGGGGAGATCACTGGTCAAATTGACTGCTGGTCTTGGGGATCGAATGAGGCATATGGCAGCGCCGAGGCCAGCAAACTATCTGGTGCCGTTCGCGCCAACGTCCACGAAGCAGAGTTCTCCCTTCAAGAGAATGCGCTTGCCACTTTGAACCACCGCATAACGCGTCACCAGCGCGAAAGCGACGGCGCCACAAACCGCGCCATCATCAGCGTGACCGGCTTCGTCGAAATCAACTAGCGGCCACCAACCGCTCCGGCTGTGCCGGTAACACCACTATAATTTGGAGACCATAATGAGTCAGCCGATCACGGCCCGCTTTGGCAAATTCCGCGTGCTACTCGACCTCGCCGGCACCGGCACCTATACCGCACCTTGCGGCTTCACCAGCAAGAGCCTGACGCTCGGCAAGTCCCTTTCGGAAGTCAGCATTCCAGACTGTGACGAGGAAGATGCGCCCATCGTGCTGGGACGCGATGTTGAGAGCATCACGTCGTCCATTTCCGGCGAAGGCGTCCTAGCGGCTTCGGCCGTAGAAACGTGGCTAGATGCCTACGAAAGCGTGAACTCGGTTGCTGTAAAAATCGAGATCGAGTTTTCGACCGGCACGGTAACGTGGACAGGCAAATTCCATGTTGAATCGCTCGAAATCGGCGCCGAGCAGGGCGGCCGAGTGACGCTCAACGTCTCGATGCAGTCCGACGGCGCACTTGTTCGCACGGATACTTTCTAATGGCCTTGGTGACGCGCGAAACAAGCGGCCTTGAAATGCGCGTGGACGGTAAGGGCCGTCTGCGCTTGTTTCACATGGGCAACGCCCTACCGACATCATCGATAGTTGTGGAGGGCGGCCTGCCGCATAGACGAGGCGTCGTCACCATAGAAATTTTGTCGCAGTTGATGACCTTCACCACAGACGAGGCCGACGCATGAGCCGCAGCGCAGCTATTGACCTTACGTGGGCCGATGGAGATTACCGATTTGCCCTACGTTGGGGCGAATTGGCCGAGCTCCAGGAAAAATGCGACGCAGGTCCGTATGTCGTTTTGCATCGTCTGCATTCCCATCAGTGGCGGATCGAAGACATTTCGAACGTCATCAGACTCGGTCTTATAGGCGGCGGCATGTCGCCGGCCGATGCCCTAAAAAAGGTTCGCACCTACGTTGAGGCTCGCCCGCCGCTCGAAAACCATACTTTCGCGCTTGCCATCCTGTCTGCAGGTCTACTTGGCGCGCCGGAAGAACCGGTGGGGGAGCAGGAGGCGCCAACTCCCGAAGCAAAATAGACGATCTGCCAAACGGCAAGATTAGGTTTGCTTCGGTCTATGGGGTTGGCGCCGCTATGGGGTTCACTCCAGCCGACGTCAAGGCAATGTCCATGTGGGAATTCCTGGCTTCGGTTGACGGATATGTCAGGGCGCAGGGCGGCGAAGAAAAGATGTCGAATGCCGAGGCGGAAGACCTTTGGCAGTGGCTGCAGTCTAAGGAGTAGCGCGGTTGGCGAGCTGGCCGCGATATTTTTTCGGCACATAACCAAGCGTGCGGGCTCCGCAACTTGGGCACCGATAAGATCCGCTCCCGAAGATGGCGACTAGCAGCCAAACCGGCAGCCAGAAGCCAGCGGTAATGACGCTCAAAAGCAGATGCAGGATGTGGTTTGGTGTCTGCCTCTCGGCAAGCACCATCCGTACCTCTTCCTCGCAAAACATCCGCTTCTTATTCGTTCCCATGCGCAACATATAGGATAACTCATTTATGGCCGCAACTGATCTCGAACGCCTCGTCGTCCAGCTCTCGGCCGATATAAAAAAGTATGAGAATTCGCTCAACCGAGCACTTGGCGTAACGAACAAACAGGCCCGCGCCATTGAGAATCGTTTTGCCAAAATGAGCAGCACGATCAACTCCGGCGCAGCAAATGCAGCAATAGCAGCCGGGAAAGCATTCGCGCTAATCGGCGGCGCTCAGGGCCTCAAGACGATCACAGACACCGCGACCCGCATTGATAATGCGCTGCGAGTGGCTGGTCTGTCTGGCCAAGAATTGGAAGGTGTCTACCAGCAGCTTTTCGCAGCCGCTACCAAGAATGCGGCGCCGCTTGAAACGCTGGTAACGCTTTATGGCCGACTGTCGTTGGTGCAGAAGGAGCTCGGCGTTTCCCAACAGCAGATCGTCAGTTTCACGAGCAATATTGCCCTCGCACTTAGAGCAGGAGGCACGTCTGCGCAGGAGGCCAGCGGCGCTCTTCTTCAGTTGAGCCAGGCTCTCGGCGGTGGCGTAGTTCGTGCTGAAGAATTCAACTCCATCCTGGAGGGTGCGCCGACTATCGCGCAAGCGGTAGCGGCCGGCTTGAAGGAGGCCGGAGGATCGGTTGCGACGCTTCGCAATCTGATGCTCGACGGAAAAATATCGTCTGAGGTCTTCTTCAAGGCCTTTGAAGCCGGAGCGCCAGTTCTTGAACAAAGGGTTGCCGGATCAGTTCTGACGATCGATCAGCGCCTGACCAACTTAGGCACGTCGCTGGTAAATGCGGCTCGCGAGTTCAATGAATCTGCGAAGGCAGGCGAGACGTTCGGCAATGCGATCGATCAAGTCACGACTTTCGTCAACGGCGTGAATTTCGACAATCTGATTACGCAGATCCAGGGCGTCATCGGAGCCTTGAATGGCGGTATCGCCGCTGTCAACAATTTCGCTAATGCAATCGGCTCTCTAAGCGGCCTGGACAATGTCGGCAAGCTGCTGACAGGCGGAGCTGCACAGAAGAGCTTCCTTGGCGGCGCGCTTACGATTACGTCGACGAAGGCCATCGAGGATCGGATTAACGGTGCCTTTGAGGCTAACGTCGAAAACGTCAGTCAACTGACGGAAGAGGCAATTCGCAACAGCGTTCTCGGTAAGGGCGGGACGGCAACGACACCAAAGGGCGTCAGGTTGCCAGCAGCGCCCGCTGCGACGGCCGTCAAGCCTGTATCCATCAATGATTTTGCTGCGCCTAAGTCCTCTTCTGGCGGTAGTGGCGGTGGCCGAAAAGGTGGTGGCCGCAGCGCTGATGACTATCGGCGGGAGATTGAGCAGATCAAGGAGCGTACTACCGCGTTGCAGGCGGAAACTGCCGCCATGGCGCAGGTGAACCCTTTGATCAATGACTACGGGTTTGCTCTCGAGAAGGCTCGCGCCGAAAGCGATTTGCTTGCCGCTGCACAAAAAGAAGGGATGGCGATAACGCCTGCACTTCGGGCAAACATTGAACAACTGGCGACTGGTTATGCCAACGCAAGTGTTGCAGCTAACAGGCTGTCGGAAAGCCAGGATCGGGCTAGGCAAACGGCCGATGAATTTAAGGACATGTCGAAAGACGTTGCCTCTGGATTCATTTCTGATCTTCGATCTGGCGCATCAGCCGCAGATGCACTTTCGAACGCCCTGAATAAAGTTCTCGACAAGCTAATTGATATTGGCCTCAACTCGATATTCGAAGGCGGCGGTGGTGGCGGCTTCTTAGGCGGACTTTTCAGTTTGTTCGGTTTCGCCAAAGGCGGCATTGCAGCCAATGGCAAGCCTATAAAGACGTTCGCCGGAGGTGGCGTTTCTCGCTCAGCAGCAATCTTCGGCGAGGCCGGACCAGAGGCGGCGGTGCCATTGCCTGATGGCCGCAGCATTCCGGTCAAATTCCAGACGCCGGCAATTCCGAAGCGGCAATCTGGTGGACAGCAAAACGTCAACGTCACCGTTGGCGTAGACGTCGACAGCAACGGCAACCTGATGCCGTTCGTGAAATCTGTGAGCGAGCAAACGGTTGCGCAGGCAAGCCCGCGCATCGTGTCGGCCGCCAATCAGAACGTAGTTCCGACAATGGCCCAATACCAGGCAACCCGCGCAGGCGGCGACTATCGCAACTCGTAAAGGGCGACAATGACTGACATCGTAGTATGGCCTTCGTGCCTGTTGCGACCGCAGCAGGTGCAGGCCAATGTCGTGCCGTTCACCCGATCAGGCGGCAAGTCTCTTGGCGGCGTCGAGCCCGTCACTCGCACAGATCTCGGATATTGGGCGATAGATTACAGCGGCGTCGTGATGCAGAACCGCAAGAATGATCAGTGGCGCACCTGGCAAGCAATTAGGCAGAAGCTGGGTGGCCGTTCTGGTCTGATAGCAGTTCCTGTGAGGGCGTCAATGTCGGCGCCTTACCCATCAGGTGAATATGAGGCGACAAGCAGCATACCGCACAGCGACGGCACGACGCACAGCGACGGCACAGGCTATCTGCAGAATGCGATATCGGTCGTTTCCGACGGAACGACTCCGCTTGGGGCAACGACAATCAGGCTGCGGATAATTAATGCTGCTGCCGATTTGGTCGGTGTGCGGTTCTCATTCAACTATGCGCTCTATGAGACAGGTCCGGCAATATCGATCGACGGCGATGTCTGGACGGTTCCGATATCGCCATCAGTGCGCGAGCTTATCCCGTCGGGATCCGACCTGGAGTTTGATCGGCCGATGTGTCTTTGCCATCTCGCAGACGATCGCGGCATGGATGTGACGCAGGATGCCGTCAGCAAGAATGCGCACCCAAATGTCAGCTTCATCGAGGCGACCGACTACTGGAACCAGAAAGCACTCGGCCTGCTGTAGCGGCTAGGCGGGCATATTCCCAAAAATTATGGAGGCTCTGCATGGCGTCTTTGCGCGTGCTCTGCCAACTCGACTTTCCATCCAAGACGGTTCGTCTGTGGGACGGGTCTGGTGGCCCATTTGTCGATGCCGATGGCAACATCTGGCGTGCCTGCGTTCTTACCGAAGACGCGCTTGACCAAGTCGAGCTGGCAATCAATGCGGAGGCGTTCACGCTTTCCCTGAAGCTTTCCGGCATCGATCAGGACGCATCCAACACAATCTGGTCTGATTACCAAGCAGGCGAGATCATCGGCACGAGGATGAGGATACTCATTCAGGAGCTCGACGACTTCGACCAGCCAGTCGGCGATGCGGAAGTCAAGTTTACCGGCACGATCGATGACTTGATCTTTGATGACGTCGCAACTGCGGACAACATCGTTTCGACTGTCACGGTCGAAGTCACGAACCGCTTTACATTGCGCACGCTGACCAATGGCTCGGTTTTGTCCGACGTCGACCAGAAGGCAATATCAAAGGTCATCAATCCAAGCGGCACGCCGGATCGTTTCTGTGAGCGCATCCCAGGCCTGCTGGACAAGACGATCGCATGGCCGAACTGGTAGGAGGGAAAATGAAGCCCACTAAAGCACAGATCAGAGAACTCCTGAGTGTCCCAGACACCATCCGGCCATCGTCTCCATCATGGTCGCGACGCGTTCTCCAATTCTTGGGTCTGCTCCGTCTTCGGAACCTTCGCGTACCTGGCGAGCAGTCTCTGTGAACACTCTTGCCGCTTCTTGCTGTGTGATCACTCCTTTGTCGATCAAAAGATAAAGCGAATTCAGCATAGCGAATGAGTTAGCGCCGGCCATTGCGCCGAATTCTGTATCCCAAATGTTTGCTGCCATGACCATCTCCTTGTCGCGCGCATCCAAGCATACAGACAACCGAGAGTCGACCGATACGGCAGGCAAACTCACAGCATTTATCGCCACCCACAACACCCGTCCCTGGCAGCCCGGTAATGTCGATTGCTGCCTATTTCTCGCCGACTGGGCGCTGTGGCTCGGCCATCAGGATCCGGCCGCACATCTCCGCGGCACCTATGACACCGAGGACGGATTTCGCGACATCATCACGTCCGCCTGTGGCGTCGTTCCCGTCGTCGATCGCTGCGTCGCCAATATTGGTGGTCAGCGCGTCGATAACCCCACATGCGGCGCCGTTGGTGTCATTGGCTCACCAAACAACATCTATCGTCAATGGGGCGCCATCTTCGATGGACGCCGCTGGCTGGTGCGCTTCCGCGACAACATAGGCCCGATGTCGGCCAAGCCCTTGGCAATCTGGAAAATCTGAAAACATGCCCGAGACTATTGCTCTGCTGCCGATCATCGTGTCATCGGCCGCGACGACCGTTGCTGCGGCGAACGCATTGTATCTTGGCACGGCTGCGTTGCTTTATGGCGGTTTGGCCGCTGGTGCGACGCTTCTGTCACGTGCCTTCATGCCCAAGGCTCCAACCATACCGAAGCCGGAGGACGGGCAATACAATCTAAAACAGAGCGTGCCGTCTCGCACATACGTGCTAGGCACGGTTAAGAAGGCCAGCGATTACGTCTTCCTTGAGGAGAACAACGGCAACGCCTGGCACATCCTGGTTTGGGCATGTCACCAAATACAAGGTTTCCAGCAGCACTACCTTCATGATGAAGCAGTGACTCTCAATGGTAGCGGCGGCGTAGTTACGCCATCGCATTTCGTGCTCGATGGGCAATCGAAGGTCAGCATTCAGGCTCGGCTGGGTGTTGCGAATGAGACGCCATATTTCGACGTTGTGTCAACGTTTCCGACTATCTGGACCGGAAACCACCGCGGCGATGGCCTTGCTTCCGTAAGAATGGCGGTGGCGACTGTTGCATCTGAGGATTATCTGAAGGTATTCCCAAACCAGATGCCGGCGCACTCTGCTGTTGGCGATGGTATGCGTCTCTACGACCCAAGAAACGGGGTGGTAGCTTTTTCCCGAAATCTCGCCTTGATGCGTCTCTGGCACCTAACGCATCCAGTTGGCGGGAAGCTCGGGACCGGCGACATGTATATGCCGGATTGGGCAAACGCCGCGAACGTTTGCGACCAAGTCGTTTTCAATCGCAGCGGGCAAGGAGAACTCCGTTACCGCGGCGGCTTTTGGTTTCGTGCCGATAACGACCCAGTCGAGATCGGGCGCCTTATGGACCAGGCGGCGGAGCTCGTCGTTTACGAACGACCAGACGGCTTGATTGGCGTTCATGCGGGACAGTACGTCGCGCCAGACATCCGCTTGACGGCAACTGACATTATCAGCTGTTCGCATGATGTGAATCAGCGCCGATCTAACACAGTTCTTGCTGTTCGTGGTCGATGGACCAACCCAGATGAGACCTTCAATACCGTCGACGCTGCGATCTATGGCGATCCGTACATCGGTGAGGACACTGAACGCACCAAGACGATCGACAATCAAGCTGTGCAATCGCACAACCACATGCAACGCCTTCAAAAGCTGGCCTACATCAGGGCTAATGCGCAGCGCGTATCAATAACCGCGCACTATAGCGCCGCGAAAAATGTGGCCTATCGTCGTTTCGTTCGGATCCACTTGCCGCCACGCCTCAATGAGGTGGTGGTGGAGATAACATCTTCGCCGAAGATATCGCTGCGCAACATGACGATACAGTTTTCTGGAATCGTCGTTCCTGAGGATCTCTATTCCTTCAACGCTGGCACGGAAGAAGGCGCGCCAGGATCGAACGTTGTTCCGGCTCCTCCAGGCGGCGTACCTCTCCCGGTCAACTTCGACGTCGTCATACAGAACGAAACGCTGGCCGGCGGAGCCACGGCAGCATACGCGCTGGCGACGTGGGATCATGTTTCTGACTCGCTTATCTACGAGCTCGAATGGGAGCCGACATCTGGGACTGAACCGGCCAGGTCGGCAAATTCAAAGGCTCGAGAGGATCAGGTCAGATCAAACTACCTGTCAGACGGCGTGCAGTATCGCTTCCGCCTGCGGGCGTGGTCGAATGGCGCAAGCTCAGATTGGACGTCATACGAAATACGAACGGCGACGGCAGATCCAACCCCGCCTGGCGTTGCAACTGGCGTTTCGGCGACAGGCGGCGCGGGGCAGATCACCTTCAACTGGACCGCCCCGAACAGTGCCAACTACGGCGCCGCACGCATTTACACAAACACAGTGAATTCCTTCACTGGAGCCACCCTGCGCGCCACCGAATACGGACCGCCGAGCCTCGCCGACAGCAACGTCGTCACTGGCCTGGCGGCAGGAACTTACTACGGCTTCGTCGAGGCGATCAACCGATCCGGCGTGCCAGCGGCCGCGGTAGCGACGGGCGCAAAGACGGTCACCTGACGGTCGGCTGCAACACCGCAAAATCACATCACTGAAATTATAGCCCGCGTCTGCGGGCATTTTTATTCCCGGAGAAATCATGGCCGACACTGCAGCCAATATCTGGCGCGACTTCGTCGTGGCAAACGTGCCGTCATCAGGCAAGAACGAGCCAGCAAAGTCGGAAATACGCATTTGGGGAACTTGGGTTGAATCCATCCTCAATGCGATCGGCATCAGTGCTGGTCTTATCTACCAGACACGCGCTCTGCTTTTCGCTGATCTCACCAAAGCCGCAAACACTATGGCGTGGGTCACGAATGATCCGACAGTAGCCTTTAACGGCATCTATCAGAAGGTGGGCGGTACGGGCACGGGGTCCTGGACGCGCGTTGCCGATCTTCCTTATTCGTTCATCACTGCGGTGGACGCTGGGGCAGGCACGCCGAACGCCATTCAGGCTACCAGTACCATTCCGATATCCAGCTCGGCGCTTGTCCTTCTCAATATCTTCGAGACAAACACCGGATCGCCGGTAACGGTCTCATTCAACGGCGGCGCGCCGCTGACGATAAAGACCAACAATGGTAGCGACGTCACCGTGGGCGGCCTTACTGGTGGCATGCAGACGCTCGGCATTGTTGCTGGCTCGACGTTTCGCCTGGTTACGGACCTCGATGTCAGCGCAGCTGTGGCGATCGCTGAGGCGGCTGCGGCGGCTGCAGAAGCAAGCGCCGAAGAGGCCGCAGATTACGCAGCACTTGCGAGAAACGACAAGGTTGTAAAGACATTTACCGGGGACGGCGTCACAGCGACGTTTGATCTGGAAATCGATCCAGGCAGCAAAAACAACGTCGATCTGTTTATTGGCGGCATCTATCAGCCAATTGACACTTTCTCGGTTTCTGGAACGAGCGCCACGCTTTCAGAAGCCCCCCCAGATTCGGTCATTGTCGAAATCAAGATGGGCTATGCGGTCCCGATCGGCACGCCCGGGGACGGATCGGTTACGACAGCGAAAGTCGCGGCACGTGCTGTCACCTTTCCGAAACTTCCAGCGATAGCGAGCGGGTCGCTGCTCGGTCGATCCTCTGCCGGATCCGGGGATATTGAGGAAATACCGAATTCGACACTGTGGAATGCGATTGCGCCTGCCGGAGCTGTGGTTGACAGCAAGTACGCTGAATACGCGCTCAATGCGAATATTACAGCAACTTTCGCCAACTCCGATGCTGTTCCTCAAATCAGTCAAGGAACTGAAATTCTTTCTGTTTCGATCACGCCAAAAAGCGTGACGAACAAGCTACGGATTCGGTTCACTGGCAATGCTGCTCTGTCTGCATCAGGACACATGGTCTTTGCCATCTTTGACGGCGCAGCAAATGCTATCCGAGCCGGGTTGGTGTCCGTAGACCAGATCGACCACGAGTACACGTTGAGCGGGGAAGTTGAATACGTCCCCGGCGTTACGACTACGAAAACCATCTCCGTTCGCGTCGGCCCGAACGGCAATACCATGCGAATGAATGGCACATCATCAGCCCGTCGTCTTGGCGGGGTGCAGGTCGCTACACTCGTCGTTGAAGAAATCAAGGCTTAAATATGGCGCTCAATAAAGTTCCGAGCTCGATGCTTGCCGACCCCAATACCGGTGGCGGCGGCATCCAAGGGCTTATTTTTGGCAATGATCCGACATCTCCCAACACTCATTTTGTCATGTCGAGCGGTTCCATACCGACCGCGGACAGGGATTATGTATTAGAGTTTCCGCTTGGCCTTCGAAAGAACCTCACAGCTGCGTTCTCGGCGGGGAACAATGGGGGCGCACTTGATACGGGAGCTATTGCGGCGAGCACTTGGTATCACGTGTTTGCGATTGGCAATACGACAACAGAGGCGACTGATCTTCTCGCGTCAGTGTCTTTCTCAAATCCCGTTCTGCCAGCTGGCTTCACCAAATTTGAGCGCGTATTCTCGCTATTTTCTGATGGCTCATCAAACATAAAGCAGTTTAATCACAAGATGACTGATAAGGAGGACTTCGTTCGCTGGAAACAGCCGGTCGTTAGTCTTTCGAGTGGGAACGATGGGCAACAGATTGGGCGGAATCGGTCTGTTCTCGTGCCGCCTGGCGCAAAGTTCAAGGCGATTCTTTTACATATTGTTGCTGATGCCGCAACGTCTAGTTTCGCGGCCGGCCTCATGGATCCAGACTTGGGAACTGCCGCGCTCTACAACGCAGTGACAACCTATCATAATGCCAATCTTCCGAATTGGTATGAGGTTGAAGCAAATTCCAACGTTAATTCGCAGGTGGTCAGCTTTAGCAACGTGGCCACCCTCGAAAACAGTGTCATTTCAATCGTGAGCAAGGGCTATCACGAGGTTAGGGGCTCTTAATGGGAAAGCCGATTTGTATAGCAACACTCGGCACGAGCCTGACATATGATGGCGTTTATGAGAGCGGGGGAGAGTGGCAGGGACTTGTACAGGTAGGATTGCGCGCCGGAACATCTCGACCCGTCACTGTCTATAATTTTGGTGTAGCGTCACAGGACAGCAACCAGCGGATTGCTCAGCTGCAGGCTGGGATGTGGCTACCTTATCGGCCTGAGATCATCATTGTCGAATTCTCGATCAACGATGCCTATACGCCACGCTCAATTACCCCGGCGCAGTGCAAGGCCAATGCGCTTACCATCATCAACATGTTCAAGGCGCAGGATCCGAATGTCAAAGCGTTTGTTATGACCATGAATCCGTGCGTTCCTGGTAGCGGGCCGGCGCTTGATCGGCCAAATCTGCCACTCTATACGGCGAAATACCGTGAGATTGCTGCCGAGAACCCGGATATAGGGTTGATCGACAACGAGCCGGATTGGGGAACGCCGACATTTACGCAGCTTACTGATGGCATCCATCCGACTCGGGCGGCGGAGACTCCTATTATTGCGCCTAACATTATCGAGGCGGTGTTGCCCTTTATCAATTGACGGACTTGAGCCTCATGGTAGAAACCGTCAATGATCAAGGGCCTGCTTTTCTTCGTTGCTATGGTTTCGATGGGGATCGGTTCGGTAAAAGCCGATCCTCTATACGGTCGCGAAAATTTGGCCGCGTTTTATGCTGCTGAGGTGCGAGCTATCAAGACAGGGACCCCGATAAAAATTCATATTGTCGGGGACAGTAAGGTCGTGGGCAACGGAACGACAGACGGCTTTAGGCTGGACCAACTATTGCCTATGGCTGCGCGCGGGTATCCTGTTCGGGTCACTTACGAAGGGTTCGGCGGTCAAAACTCATTTTTGTGGGCAAACAGGGAGGCGGCGGACTTCGTGGCGCAGCGTCCTGACGTTGATCTATTGATTATTGACTTTGGCACGAACGAACGCACATCTAACGCTTATGGCGGCCCCCAAACGTCAGAGCAGACGAGGGAAAATCACCTGGCGGCGATAAATACTATACGAAATGCTCGCTCACCGTCACAACTTTCAGTCCTCATCCTCGGCCAGACGCCAGCGAACAACTGGCAGCCCCAATGGAATCAGACAACCGATGTCATGCGGGAGGTCAACTCATCTCTAAAGGGAGTCGCGCAGGAAACAAACTCAGGCTATTTCGACACGCTTGAACTATTTCAGAGGGCGCATTCCGAGGCGGGATGGATGGAGCAACTGCCAACTCCGCAGTTTGGTGGCGGCAATCTTCATCCTGGCAGCCCCATGAATTTGGTTCTTGTGGGTGAGCTTGGCCGCTATCTATTCCCGCTTGATTATAAGTTGGCATCTGGACAGACAGCGACAATCTATCCATCTCTGCCAGATTCGTGGGATTGTTGGGCCGGTCTTAAAGAATATGCACCTCGAGCGCAGTTAGAAGGCAATACGGTACGATTGAGCGGTGTGGTAAGGCCACATGATTCAAAGGTGGCGCCTGGCTCAGTATTGTTCACGTTGCCGATCGGTTATCGCCCGATCACTAACCGTTTCTTTACGGTCTCAACGAGTAATTCTGGGACATTTGCTGAGGTTCAGGTTCTCGACACTGGTCAAGTTAGAATATCTGCAAACTTCACTGGCTCGTATATAGCACTTGATTCGATCAGTTTCAGAATTGATTAAGCTAAAACTAGATTTATCTGCGCCTTTTCCTTATATTTTGGCTGATAACTAGGGAGAGCTTCAGAGATGGAAACTGGCGATTGCACATTCTGTGGAAATTTGTTTTTCAAAAATTACCGCAGCGCTCCTGACGTCTGCCAACCATGCACTATGAAACAGTTTCAATGCGAATACGCTGACGTCGAACGTGTGGCGCGGGCAATGTGCGATGCGGTCAGGGAAGACCCCGAAGGACTGTTTTCAGGATGGAGGAGATACGAA
This sequence comes from Sinorhizobium sp. CB7, assembly GCF_041357635.1. Taxonomy (NCBI): domain Bacteria; kingdom Pseudomonadati; phylum Pseudomonadota; class Alphaproteobacteria; order Hyphomicrobiales; family Rhizobiaceae; genus Sinorhizobium; species Sinorhizobium sp. CB7. Next base: position 144,099 of record NZ_JAULLL010000010.1, on the reverse strand, counting down.
AACGATGCAAGGCGCATGCTCGCCGCAACGTTTGTCGCGCAAGAAATAATGAATGAAAAGCGCAGCAATGCTGCGTAGATAGCGCAATATTCCTGCATACGAAAGGCTCGCTTCGGCGGGCCTTTTCATTTCAAGGACATCGTTATGAAACTCCTCCCTGACTGGCGGCTCGCCTGGTCGCAAGTTCGTGCGCGCCTGCTGCCTGACGTCGAAGACATCCTGAAGCGCGCCTGGTCGCTGCGGCTGATCGAGCTCGCCTTTGCGGCCGACCTCATCCTCAATCTCGTGCCCGTCGTGTCCGACTACCTGCCGTGGTGGTTGACGCTGCTGCTGCTCGTCGGCGCGTATGTGGCGCGATTGCTGGTGCAGCCCGATCCTGCGTCCGAGGCGGCGGGCGTGGACAAAGAAAAGGAAACCACCAATGCCAATCAATAAGATTGTCGCGACGAAGCGCGGCAAAGCCCTCGTCGGGACCATTATTGCCGCTGCTATCAGCGGCATGGTTGCGATCTTCCCTGGCCAGCCCGCCGTTCATGACGACACAGCACTGGCAATAAAGATCCTGCAGCCGTGGGAAGGGCGATCGCTTGTCGCATATCTCGACAAACTGGCGAAACCGCCCGTTGTAACGATCTGTGACGGTGACACGACCGACGTCAAAATTGGCATGGTCGAGACGCACGAAGGCTGCAACAGGCGCACCGCCATGAAGCTTGAGCGCGACTATCGGCCTTACCTCGTCAAGTGCATTGCTGGCTGGGACAAAAAGCCTCTCAGTTGGCGCGGCTCAATGCTGACGCTCTCCTGGAACGTAGGTGTCGATGCAACGTGCAAGTCGACGGCCGCTCGTCTGGCCAGAGAAGGCAGGTATAGGGAAAGCTGCGAGGCTGCCACGGCCTTCAATAAAGCAGGTGGCGTGCGTCTCAAGGGCCTAGTGAACCGCCGCGAGATGGGCGACACCAACCGCGTCGGAGAGGCTGAGGTCTGTGTGTCGGGGCTGCCAGCATGATTGCTTTCCTATTCAGCAAAACCGGCCGCAAGGTCGTCGCTGTCGTGGTCGGCGTTCTGCTTCTCTTGGCTGCTTACACCTACATCGACCATCGCGGTTATGCGCGCGCTGAGGCAAAATACACAGCCGAGATTGCTGAGCTAAAGGGCGCCGCCGCGGAAGCTGACGCCAACGAGCAGCGCCGGCAAACGATCGCCAACAACGCGGCGAAGAGCCGGGAAGCTGAAGCAATCGCCGAAATCGATCGCCTCGAATCCGACAATCTTGAACTGCGAAGGAAGCTGGCCAGTGAAGCTAAGCAAGATCCTGATGCTAGCCGCATTGCCGTTGGCTCTGGCGGCGTGCAGCGTATCAACAAAGTCCGTTAGCGTTGCGCCGGTCAAGCCTCCGCAGATCGCGCGGCCTGACAGCAAGTTGCTGCGTCTGTGCGCTATGCCGCTTGACCTTGGCGACAAGCCTTTGACGCAAGAGCAGGTAGAGGATTTGTGGATTGCCGATCGATCGGCATTGCTTGATTGCTATCGCCGCCACCTGGCTTTGAGAAACTTCGTGATTGATCGCGACGACGCCCTGCGGGGTGGCAAATGACTCCTGAAGAAATCATGAAGGTTGTTCTGTTCTTCCTTACCCTGGCAGGTTCCGGCTGGGGCATCTGGTGGAAGATCGATGGCCGCATCAAAGAAAGCGACAAGGCTGCCGAGGCCCGCATCAAGGCGGCAGAGGATAAGGCCGACAAAGCCTTGGCTGGCCTTTCTGCTCATCAGGTCCACGCCGCCGAAACATTCGCCACCAAGGCCGGCATGCACGACCAGACGGCTCAATTGCTTAGAGCTATCGAAGCCATCGGCACACGCCTCGATAGCCGCCTCGACAGCATGAGCGAACGCCTTGATCGCTTCGTCGAAAACCAGCCGGCGCGGCGTTCTACGCGCGGGTAGCCTCCCCTCGTTGGCGGCCAACAACCAAACACCACCACATTTTAGGAGACCATAATGGCAACCCAACTTCTTGCCGTCGGCACGACCGCTGCCAATTCATCCGATCTCGTCGTCACCGATCCGGTTACCGTCTCCCTAAAGGGGCTGGTAGACGCTAAGGCCGAAGTGCTTATCTCCCTGAAAGACGACGCTGGCGCATATCACGTTGTCGGCACGCTTTCGCCTCCGCGACCGGCGCTCTGCATCACTGCGCCAGGAACGTATCGCTTTAGCCGTGTAGCTGGTTCGGCATGCGGGGTATTCAGTGCTTAATCGTCTGTTTAGCCCGTTGTTCGGGCCGCTGATGACGGCTGACATCAGCGCATTGAGGCGTGGTGGAGGGGGAGGCGGTGGACCGCAAGCCGTTGTTTTGCCGACGCCTCCTTTCGGGTCGACCAATCTGCTTGGCTGGTGGGATGTCTCAAAGACTTTCACCGATAGCGATGGCAGCGAGCAGGCATCAGCATATTATGATGATGTGGCTTTCAACTCCATCAGCGCCATAGAAGATATTAGCGGCAATGGCTTTGGCTTCGTCCAGAACGATAAGAGCCTTCAGCCGATCAAAGGGGCAAGCGGCGGGGCGGTAACAGATGTCGCTGGGCACATTCTCGTCCCGTCGAAGAAATCGCTAATCAATGGCCTGAGCAAGTTGACGGTTGGCTTGCGTGTCAGACCGAGAAGCGATCTTGCGGTCTCTGGATCGGCGCGCACTCTCTTTTATATATCGCGCAGCACAAACTCATCGTTGATGCGCATGGCTCTCGCCATGACCGGCAGCACGACCGGCCGCCGCCTTTTTGTAGACTACGGCATTGCGGACAGCGCTACAGCTGGCGACAGCCGCACCACCACCAATGCTAGCGGGCCGCAGCTTACGAATGACGTTTTCAACACCGTGATTGTTGAGATCGATCTAACTGTCTCGCCGTGCACATGCTCATTCTATCTGAATAGCCTAACGGCAGGTTATGTCGACAACGGGCTTGTTCCCGTTACGGGCTCGGCGCCTTTCGCCTTTGGTTCTTCTGATAGCATATCAATCGTGCTCGGCGACAATTCGCAGGCCGCCCGTCCCGACTTTTCGGAAATCCTCGCCGTTGCAGTCATCAATGATGCCGGCAATGCAACGCTACGCTCCGATCTCAAGACCTATCTGGATGGCCTGTCATGACGCAATATATTCGCCCTGCTCAGGCTTTCGGTGCCGTTGCTGCTGCTGTTGCAAACAACGCCTCGCCAGAGGCGACAAACCAGAATCGCCTTCACAGGCGTATTGCGGCGAGGGTTGGAGCCAAGAAGGGGACTACCCAGTACGGCACGATTCGCTCGCTGAACACCAATGAGCGGCACCTTGCTGTTCCCGACAACGTATATGCCGCAGCCGTAACTGCTGGCGTAGATTTCAGTGACGCGCAGTACAACTCTTCTACTGCCGCCGGCACTTACGCAAACACATCCGAAATTCCACCTCTTCCAAATGACGGACTGCGAAAGCAGGTCGTCATGGGCGTGGGCAACAGCCTTTTGCAGTCGCAGATCGGCGCGTCTGGGGCATTCCCTGATTTTCTCGATCCACGCAACCGCATGTGGTCGCAGGGCATCAGCGATGGCATGTCGTCGTTTATCACGCCGCTATCCTCTTCGCTCTACACGTATGCACCAACAACCGCGCCTCGCGGGCCTGAGTTCATTCGCACAGATCGATGGGCGCACGCCAAAAGCCGCACGATCTTCAACTTCGGCAGAGACTCGGGCCGGCTACGCAATATCGCCGGATACACTTATACGCAGGGGTTCAACTGGTACGACAATTTTGGCCAGATGCAGGGGATGGTGACATACCCCGGTCAGCAAGTCGTTCTGCACCTGTTTATGTCGATGTCCAACGACATCAAATATGCAGACGACAACAGCAATCCTGGCCTTGCGGCGGTCCCTGGCTCATCACCCAACGCAATTGATGATTGCCTCATTCCGTTCTTGGCTCTGTTCAAGGCTGAATACCCCGGCTGCAAGGTAATCTACACGATCGAGGCCGCGCGCACGACAGAGTCGGCGCTCAACGCCAAGTTCAATGCTCTTGCCAATTACATCATTGCGAATAAGGCGTCGCTTGGCATCGACATCGTAATTGACACACGCGAGATCACGGTCGGCGGTGTTAAGATTTTCGATTGCCGCACACCGTCTGTCACGACGAACACCACTTATTATCAAGGCGACGGCATCCACTTTACACCAGCCGTTCCACCTATCTTCGCGCCGATCTTTGCAGCGGCTTTCGATGCGTGCCTCGGATTCGCTATCCCGGCAGAATATGCATCTATAATAGTTTAGTCACACACACCGCCCTCTCCTTAACCGGGGAGGGCGGTTTTTCTTTTTCTACCGTGCCTCATTCCCAGGCACCCACTGCCCAGCCTCACGCCTTATCACTCGCCCACGCTGCCGCAACAGCAGCCAGTCCGATGCCCCACGATGCAAAAGCATCTCGTCAAACGCCTTGTGCGCGACACTTATATTGTTCGCGCCGGCAACCTTTTCCATTAGCTTTCCATCCTCCGTCACAACATCGATTGCGAACGTGAAGGCGTCGTCGTGAATATTCGCGCGGGCTGACATGTTTTTCTCCTTTGTTTGTTCTCTTTGTGTTCTTTTTATTTTAGCAAGTCAATCCATCCTTTCCAGCAAGCCAAAACCTTGACAAATTTGTAAAAGTAATCTAGTCTAAATCATGCGCCCACCAAGCGCAATTCACACACCACCACATAGAGGAGGCCTGCCGATGAGACGATTCTACAGGTATGCAAGCATTTCCGCGCTGGCGACTGCCGCCGTTCTTTTCGGCGGTATCTATTCCGTTGCTGGCGAACCGCAACCGCCCAAGGCAACAGCCGCAGCAGCCGTTCTGATTAAGCTTGAGAGTGGCCACGGTTCTGGTGTCCACATCGGTAACGGCTTTGTGCTGACTGCTTCGCATGTTGCCGATGGCAGCAAGGCATTCAAGCTGCAAACCGTCGACGGCAAGACAAAGGACGCCGAAGTCCTTTGGACAAACAAGCAATATGATATCTCGCTTCTGCGCACTGATCCGGCAGGATTGCCGGCGGCAACACTGAAGTGCGAGTATGCGCATGACGGCGAAGCCATACAGGCGGTTGGCAACCCGCTCTCCCTCGAATTCGTCTCTGCGTTCGGCCGGATTGCCGGCGGCAACCGCTCGCTCGGGCCGTGGAAGTCTGTTCTCGTTACCGACATCACGACAGTGCCAGGACAATCAGGCGGCGGAGTCTTCGACGCTGATGGCAACCTCATCGGCATTACGGTTGGCGTTCTCAATGCTCAGGTTGGCCTTGGCGTTTCGCTTACCGGCTTCGGTGCGATCGTGCCGTCACAGGCGATCTGCGATTTGATGGGGCGGGTAGGGTGATTGACGGACAGCGCGCTTATTACGGAATAGATGAGGCCGCGCCATATGATGATGGGTCGACAAAGACCCTTCGCGATGAGTTCGCCATGGCTGCCATGGCCGCAATAATTTCGGTGCCAGCCGATGCCAACGCTATCGGCGCTGCTGTAGGAGCTATCGGCGGAGACCCGACCTACTTCATCACGGAACTAGCTTATGGCATTGCCGACGCCATGCTGGCCGCACGCAACAAGGACACTGCATGACAATTTCAAAAGAAGAACTTGAGCGCCGCGTCGCTGCATATCGTGAACACGGCACATACAAGAAGGCGGCAGCCGCGCTTGGCATTAAGAAATCGGCGTTCGGCGACAGTATCAAGCGCGCTGCCGAGATTGGATTGCTGGGGACTCGCCCTGTACTCCCTGGCTTTAGGCTGACGAAGACGACGACGGTTACCGACGCCGACGGCAACGTCATGCGGGAGTTCGTGCAGCAAAAGGCCGGGGAGTCTGAAGCGTATGAAATGCCGGAAGGCTTCGTGCTTAAGCGCGATTCGGCATACCTTGACGGCGCTGGCAAGAGGGTAGGCGGCTGGAAAATCAGCGAGCCGTCGAAAGAACACCAACTCGCCGTAATGCGCGCAACCGTCGCAGCCCTTAAAGAGGATCTGCCGCGAGTCACCATCATGCCGCCACCGGCTAGCGTGGAAGACGATCTGCTCAATCAGTTCGTTGTGACAGACAGCCATTTCGGGATGCTGGCATGGCGGGAAGAAACCGGAGCTGATTACGATCTTCGCATTGCCGAGCAACTTCTGCTGGACTGGTTTTCTGCCGCGATCGCCAGCGCTCCGCAGGCGCATACCGCCGTCTTGGCACAGCTCGGCGATCTTATGCACCATGATGCGTTGGAAAGCGTCACGCCAGCACATCGGCACGTATTGGACGCAGATTCGCGCCTGCAAAAGGTCATCCGCGTTGTCATCAGAACCGTTCGCCGCATCATCGACATGCTCCTGCAGAAGCACCAGCATGTGCACGTCGTGATGGCATCAGGCAACCACGATCCCGCGTCGTCGGCGTGGCTGCGTGAAATGCTGGCCGCAATGTACGAAAACGAGCCGCGTATCTCCGTCGACAACTCTCCCATGCTTTACTACGCATACGAGTGGGGGCGGACGGCGCTCTTTTATCATCACGGTCACAAAAGCAACATCAAGACGCTAGACGTGAAGTGCGCCGGCCTGTTCCGCGAGATGTTTGGCCGGTCCAAGTTCGCATATTGCCATCACGGCCACCTGCACAGCGACGAAGGCGTCAAGACAGACCTGATGTATGTCGAGCGCCACGAGACGCTTGCCGCGCAGGATGCATACGCTGCTGGCGGGCCGTGGCTGTCTGGCCGATCGGCGAAGCGCATCACCTACTCAAAGATGTTTGGCGAAGTCGGTCGAGACATCATGCGGCCGGAGATGGTTGCTGGCCGCTATCAGGCCGCCAACGACAATGAGCCGGCGGAGCAGAGGAGGGCGGGGTGATGCGAGCACTGATTCTGATTTGCATGGTCTGGGGTCTGGCGTGGATTGGCGGAAGAATTGAAGAAACCAACGCCAAGCTTGACCGCGTCATAGTTCTGCTCGAACACTCGGAACATTAACCACCACCTGCCGCTGACCACCAACTCGGCGGCAACACCACCAAGAAGAGGAGACTTTATGAACTACGGACAGGCCATCGAGGCCATGAAGGCGGGCGGCTTTGTGTGCCGCCAAGCAGAGCCAAGCCGCATCATGCGGCTGGCCCATAGAGGGACGACGCTTCAATATTTCGAGGCTATCACCGGTAGCGATCGCCAGCCGCACCTGCCAAACACTGACGACCAGCTGGCAGAAGATTGGGGAATAGTCGGCATGTCGGTGATTGGTCTTTCGGGGTGGTACGAGTGATGACCTACGAAGCGATTCTAAAAGCTCGCGAGATTGGAAGACGCGACATGGGAATGGTGCGTGACGCCGTGGCGCTCAGTGCGGCAAGGGAGCCCGTTATACCGAATCCGCGAAAAAGTTATAACGCCGCCACGGACGCCGAACCGCTCATGGTCGAAGGTTACGGCGCGCTGCCTGCGGCGAATGATAATGTTCCCGTTGCCACGCAACCAGCACTGATTGCCAAGGCTGATGAGGGCGGAGCGCTTCCCGTTGCTTGGTCTTGGCACGACGCCGAGCAGCGCCGCGGCGAGTACATCGAAACATACACCGGACGCGCATTCTTTCCGATGGATCCGCGGCCAGAAGAAGTCTTCATCGGGGACATCGCGCACGCACTCAGCCTGCAATGCCGCTTTGCTGGCCACTGCCATCGTTTTTATTCCGTCGCTGAACATTGCGTTCTTCTAGCAAGACATCTTCGCTGGGAAGGCGTAGACGTGGCGCTGTATGCACTTCTTCACGATGCAAGCGAGACCTACCTCGTCGATGTCCCGCGACCAGTAAAGCCCTACCTGCCTGGCTACATTGAAGCGGAGGCGAAGGTGATGGCTGCGGTTGCCGCTAGATTTGGCTTGCCGCCTGAAATGCCGGCCGTTGTCCATGACGCTGACAACCGCATCATTGCGGATGAGCTCGTCAACATGACGCCGATGGAATGGCACGGCAGGTATGACAAGCCGTTGGGCGTGTCGTTGCGGTACTGGTCGCCAGAGACGGCCGAAGAGGAGTTTTTGGAGACTTTCAAGGCGCTGATGGATTGCAGGGCGAGGGGGATGGAGTGATGCTGACACATGGTCAACGCAGGGCGCTTTCCGTCTTGCTCCGCAGACATGACGGTTTTCCTGATAGGGCGAACTTTCCAACCGTGACTCTTGGCACATCTACGGCGGCGACCTTGCGAAAGCTTGCTGAGGCTGGCCTCGTGACCATCACTAAGGGTGGCCGCGGATCTCGACAGTTCTTTGCCATCACAGATGCCGGTCGGAATGCTGCGAAGGATGCCGCATGACCAACGCACACCAATTCTACGTCGGCCAGGATGTCGTCTGCATCTCCGCCAAGCAGCCCGCCAACACAACCCTTCCGTCTGAATTGACGGAAGGGGCCGTCTATCGCATCCGCTGGATCGGCGAGCACACGCATTATCTCGAAGGAACCTACATCGGCCTTCGACTGGTCGGTATCGACCGCGGAACGTGCGAGATATGGGGCGACGTCGATACACCATTCAGGGCTAGCCGCTTCCGACCGCTTGTGAAAGACCGGCTCGGTTCGCTGCGTGCACTACTGGAGCCAAACCAGCCGCTTGCGCCGTCGATCGAAGAGCCTAAGCGGGAAGTGGAACAGAAACGAGAAGAGGAGAGGGTATGAAGAGGTGGCAAGACATCGCAACCGCACCGAAGGACGGCTCTGTCGTTCAGGTGAAGCGTGTCTATGACGGACGTGTTGTTTATGAAGGACCGGCCGTCTGGCGCACTGTGCATTTTCGTGCGCTTCACGATCCTCTGACCGGCAAGGAATACGCCGAAGCCTACGACGGCACCGGCTGGATGTATCACGACAAAGATTTTCGCGTTCCTGAGCCGACGCACTGGAGGCCGGTATGACAACGATGATTGAGCGGGTGGCGCGGGCGATTATGGAAGACAGCGGTGGCGGTAGAGATAGGCCAGATTTCAACTGGCGATACTATGAATCGGCTGCCCGCGCCGCAATCGAGGCAATGCGCGAGCCGACGGAAGATATGCGTATTGCGGGTTGCCAGGAAACATGGCTCGACCCCAGTGTCGATGATATCTACCGAGCCATGATCGACGCGGCACTTCAGGAGGACAAATGACCGCACTACTATTCACCGCCGACGGCTGCCTTACCGCCGTGCCGCATGCGAATGACAGCGTCCCTTCTGAATTGCGCGCGCTCGGCGAGGCTATTGGGAAGTGGGGGATTGAGGATAGCAGGATGGCCTATCAGCGCGATCATGCGCGCGTCAGGCCGATCAGCTATCCTGAGGACTTGCGATAGATGCTGCTGGAAAGCGTGCCGCTTGGCCTAGAGAATGGCGCTGTCCTTCACGTTGCCAACGACAACCTACCGCCTGTCGTGGCCTTCACTGGCGTCGCCGGAAGCGGCAAGTCGACGGCAACGCGCTACCTCGTAGAGCAGCACGGCTACACGCTGGTGAAGCTCGCCGGTCCTTTGAAGGATATGATGCGGCTCATCGGTTTGACAGAGGAAGAGATCGAGGGAGACCTGAAGGAGAAGCCATGCAATCTGCTAAGCGGGAAGACACCGCGGCACGCAATGCAGACCCTTGGCACCCAGTGGGGCAGGGACTGCATTGGTGAAGACTTCTGGGTTCGCTTATGGCGTGAACGCGCCGTTGATGTTCTCTCTCAGGCCGGCCGCGTTGTCTGCGACGACTGCCGATTCCCGAACGAAGCGCAGGCTATCCGTCGGCTAGGCGGAGATATCTTCAAGATCCAGGGCAGGGGAGGTATTGCCGGCCAGCATGTGTCGGAGAAGGGCTGCGGCGACGAGGATCTGGTGATTGATAATACGGGAGGCGTCGACGAGCTCCATGGCAAGATCGAGGAGGCGTTGCGGCGGTATGGGTGAGATTCCGAAGGATGTTATGGAGGTTGCTAAGGCGATAGCCGATGATGCAATCGAACTTTACACCGTCGATCACATAGAGAAATTGGCGAATGAGATCGCCCGCGCCATCCTCGTAGAGCGTCAGCGTTGCGCGGATGTGGCTATGAAATACAAGGATCGCGACCCTGGTGAAGACGGAAGCGGTTATTGGGCTGCTGAAGAAATAGCCAACGCCATCCTCACACCACCCTAAAAACCAAGGCCCGCAAAGCGGGCCTTTTTACTACCTGCCGCATTTTTCGCTGTTAGCTAAAGTCCCTTGTGCAGTTTCCGCCTTTATAAAATCGACACTCGGCGCATTGTGGAGAGTTGAATGGAACCTGTCTTAGTGCCGAACCTCTGATGGTTCTATCTCTCCTTGCATCATTTACGTTCACTACTCTGATGTCGTACTGTTCAAAGCCGACACCTGTCTTGCTTCTCTCAACGATAATAGACGTCATTCCGCCCAACGCATGATCTACGCAGTCACCGATCTCATGCAGCCACATGATATTTTCCCCAACACCCCCATTGTTAGCGTTACCAACGCGTTAAACCTGTCATATTCTGATACATATGCAAGGTACTATTTTTCGCTGCACAAGGTAGTGCTTAAAAAAGTCCGGTAAGGACGGCCATAAGCCTTACCCATCACGAAAACGTGATAAAGCTCAATCCCTCTAGCGCTTTTGCTGCGGTCCAAAACTATCGCTGATAGGTTGCCAGCATATACGGCTTGGCCGATGTGAAATCGCCAATGGACACGGTATCGTTTCCTGCTCGCATTATAAGTGCGTCTCTCCGGCTCCTCGACTTCTGGGCAGGTTATCATCCCCTGCGATTCAATCATCATGATTTGTAGCCCTTTGCGCGGCGATCGGCGCCGAGCCGGGGGTTAGTCACGCATCACGAAGATGCGCCGGAGGTTTTTAGGCAAGCCCTGGACATGACGCACCGCCCCCGGCCCATGCAATGGCCTTGGCGAATGCGCCAGCCGCTAAGCTGCGCATGTGTTCGGTCAGCACGCTTGTGCGAACCTATTCGTGATCAGGGTGACTAAGCCCAATTGCGATTAATACGCGAATTGGGCCGACGTGCAACATCGTGTTTTTTGAGGATGGTGAGCAGTTGCTGAAAAGGTACAGGCTAGCCGGATGGTAGACGAACCAAACGTGAACGATTTTTAGTAACGCCTACCACATAAAAATAACGCTAATTAAACATTTCAATGTCTTAGATTTAACAATCGGTTTACCAAATATGGTGTCATTATGGCGCCGGTCGCGCCGCAATCTTCGAGCAATTTTCGTGCATCACAATGACGCCCATAATGCTCGTTCCCCAGCTTCAGGAGACAATCATGTCGAAAAACCCCAATCTCACCCTGACCGGGCCGGACCTGGCTGCGCTTCTGTGCAGTCGCGTGTGCCACGACGTCATCTCTCCTGTTGGCGCGATCAACAACGGTCTGGAGCTGCTCGACGAAGGTGGTGCGGACGAGGATGCGATGGATCTTATTCGCACCAGCGCACTCAATGCCTCCGTACGGCTGAAATTCGCGCGGCTTGCCTTCGGGGCGTCAGGCTCGGTTGGTGCATCGATCGATACGGGGGAGGCCGAACGCGCGGCCAAGGATTTCGCCGCCGCCGAAAAGAAGACAGAGGTGAGCTGGAATGGCCCGAGGGCGATCGTCGCCAAGAACCGCGTGAAGCTGCTTCTGAACCTGTTCCTGGTGGCGTATGGATCGATCCCCAAGGGCGGCACGCTGGATATCACGCTGGAGAATCCGGAATACGACGCGAAGTTCAAAATTGCTGCAAAAGGCAAATTGATGCGGATTCCTCCCAAATTTGCTGAAATCTGCTCGGGTACGATCGAAGAAGCAATCGATGCGCATTCCATCCAGCCTTATTACGCAGTTCTGCTCGCAGAGGAGAGCGGAATGGCGTTGAAATATGAGGCGACCGGCGAGGAACTGATTTTCACTGCGGAGATGGCCACAGCCTGATTTGGCTCAGTTCTCGAACTACCGCCGCTCCCACGTAAACGATTCGTTAGCCTTGCGTCGCTATCGTTGAGGTTCGAGGAAGGTATCCATGAGTTGAGGATACGAAGGAGCAGTTCATGCAGAGGTTTATGATCACCGACACTTCCGACGTCGTTCGCAAGGTTGGCCGACGCATACTCTCCGAACTCGACTTTCTCGTCAGCGAAGCGTCCAATGCGCGCGAAGCCCTTATCGGTTGCGAAACCGAATTGCCGGACTACCTTCTCGTCGATTCGGGAATGGACGGCGCGCTCGATCTGATTGCCAGCGTGCGAGCCCTGCCGAACGGCAAGGATGTGAAGATCTACTATTGCGTCATCGAGGCCGACCTTAAAAAGCTGATGGCCGGGAAGCGGGCAGGGGCTACGGACTTCCTCCTGAAGCCCTTTGACCGCAAAATTCTGACAGCGGTTTTCGGCAACCGCGCTGTCGCCGCCTGAGATAGTCGTCGCCCCGGCACGACGCGTCGCGACGCTCTGTCATCTCAACGCGCAGTATCCTTTCCGAATCGATCTCGATTTTTGGGACTATGTTCCAGCCTGGTTCGTCAGGAGGTGGTTAAAGCTGCCTCTCCAGAGGGCTTTCCGTATAGACACACCGCAAACGAAAAATCCCGCCTCAAAGAGACGGGATCTGACGATTCGCGGCGATAGATCGGGCTTTAAGCTTAGGCGCTTTCGGCGTAGTCGCTACCGTCCGGCTCGCGCAGCACGTAACCGCGCCCCCAAACGGTCTCGATATAATTCGCACCGCCGGCAGCGTTGGCGAGCTTCTTGCGCAGCTTGCAGATGAAGACGTCGATGATCTTCAGTTCCGGCTCGTCCATTCCGCCGTAGAGATGGTTCAGGAACATTTCCTTCGTCAGCGTGGTGCCCTTGCGCAGCGAAAGCAGCTCGAGCATCTGATATTCCTTGCCCGTCAGGTGCACACGCTGTCCGCCGACTTCGACCGTCTTGGCGTCGAGATTGACGATCAGCTCGCCGGTGACGATGACCGACTGGGCGTGGCCCTTGGAGCGGCGCACGATTGCGTGGATGCGGGCGACGAGTTCGTCCTTGTGGAAGGGCTTCGTCATATAGTCATCGGCGCCAAAGCCGAGGCCGCGAACCTTGTCCTCGATCCCGGCCATGCCAGAGAGGATCAGGATCGGCGTCTTCACCTTGGAAAGGCGCAAGGTGCGGAGCACTTCATATCCCGACATGTCGGGAAGATTCAAATCCAGCAAAATAATGTCATAATCATAAAGCTTGCCGAGATCGACGCCTTCTTCGCCCAGATCGGTCGTGTAGACGTTGAAACTCTCCGATTTGAGCATCAACTCAATACTCTGCGCTGTCGCGCTGTCATCTTCAATAAGTAGAACCCGCATATTAATCCCCTTTACCGCCGCCGAGAGGTTGACTGGCTCCCAACGCGATACCCGATCCAGTTACTACCTGAGTTGGAAGCTGCCACGGAATGGTTAACAAATTCTAATTCCCCATGGCAAGGTGTTCCAGGTTTATTAAATAGTAATCCCATTTCCCTGTTTTCCAAAAAGAATCCAGTGGCGGTATTCCTCAACTCTTAGATTAAGAAAATGCTCCAACCGATTCATCTGACTCAGCAATACCGCATTTGAAATCTCTGCCGCGGCATTTACTGACCCTTAAATCATCGGCACTATCATTAACGATGCCCGTAAACGAAAGGTTACCAGCGGTAGGTTTTTATTAACACCGCAGGAATTTTTTTGGACAGGCCGTGTCAAAGCGGTGCGGCGGGTGTGTTGTAGCCGGGATCTCGCACTGGAGTAATGCGTATGAAGTCGCGTGAGAGCCTAGTTCGCCTGAAGGAATTCCAGGTGAACGAAAAACGCCGTCAACTGCAGCAATTGCAGATGATGATGTCGGAGTTTGAGAGAATGACGAAGGATCTGGAGAGCCAGATCGTCCTCGAAGAGAAGAAGTCCGGCATTTCCGATCCGAATCACTTCGCCTATCCCACCTTCGCGAAAGCCGCACGTCAGCGTGCGGACAATCTACAGGTTTCCATGAGGGAACTCCGGGTACAGGAAGAGGCGCTCGAGCTGGCTTTGGAGGAAATGCAGGCGGAATATGCCAAAGCCGCAGCTCTGGAGGAGCGGGATGGCGCAATAAGAGCGCGCGCCTGACGGTAGGGGAGGATGGCGCGCGGGTTTGTCCGTACCGGAGCGCCGGTCCTTAAAAGGCCATGTATGGTAGGCAGTCATGTCTATCATACGTGGCTTTTAGCCCTTCTCCGAGCGAGCCGAATCGCGTTCAACCGCACTATCACGTGCTGATGACATCCTGCCACTCGGGATGGCGTTGCGATTGCGCCTTGAAGAAGGGGCAAAGCGGGAAGATCTTCCAACCGTTGCGGCGGGCCTCCTCCACCGCATGCGCGGCGATCGCCTGACCAACGCCCTTGCCGCGCAGGGCATCGGGAACGCCCGTATGATCGATGATGATCAACTTCGGCGATGTGCGTGAATAGGTCATCTCCGCCTCATTCCCGTCGAGCGTTGCCACGTAGCGGCCGCCGGCAGCGGTCTCTTCATTTCTGATTTCCATTTCCATCCATCCAGAAGCAATTGATCACAAGCGAAGGGTCGCACGCCGTCACCTGCCTGCCAAGCTGTGTTGCGGGTGACGCTGTGTTTTTGGATGGAATGCTTGTCGGGCCGTTGCGGGCAGGGCGCGGGTGAAATAGTGGTTCTGGCGCCATCGGTCATATGGCAGACCAATAGCCAGGATTGCGCCTATGATGATCATAGACCTGAGACCCGTACTGCTCGTTACCGCGCCGCTTCTGCTTGGCTTCGGTCTCGTTCTGCCCCTGGTTCGATTCGAGACACTTTACTTTTTCACCGAGACACCGTCGCTTCTGGGAATCGTATCTTCACTCTGGCAAACGGGGAACAACCTGCTTTGCCTGATCGTGATTCTCGTATCCATCATACTGCCGGTCATGAAGATGATCGGACTTGCCGCCGAGGCGTCGGGTGCCGGCAAAGGGAGGGCCGGCAGCCTTTTTTATCATCACGTGATACCGCATCTGTCCAAGTGGTCCATGATGGACGTTCTGCTGGTCGCAATCGTAATTGTGGCGGCAAAGGGGACCGGCCTTGCAAGCGCGTTCACTCAGCCCGGACTCTGGTGCTACGCGGGGTCGGCAATAATTTCGGGCTTTCTTCATTCCCTCAATGGGAAAGTATCCGGCCCGAAATGAAACGATTTCTAAGATTTAAGCGGCAGCCCGCGGCTCAATGGCGGTACTGCTGTATCCGGGTCGTCCGAAGGCCAGCAAGGCCATGATTGTTGATGGACGACTGCCAGGAGAGGAATTCTTCGACGGTAAGCGTATAGCGTTCGCACGCTTCTTCCAGGCTCAGCAAGCCGCCGCGAACTGCCGCGACAACCTCTGCCTTGCGGCGGATCACCCATCTACGCGTATTGGGCGGCGGGAGATCTGCAATCGTCAGCGGGCTGCCATCGGGGCCGATGACATACTTCACTCGGGGACGTATCATTTCGGTCATTGGACTCTCTACACTACTCAAGACCACAACCGGCACTCTAACTTGCCACATTTAAAAATTGCCTAAGCGCGCGGTAACACTTTGATAAGATTTTTAGGCAACTGCTTCGCCGTGCCGTTTTTGGAATAAATCGTCACGTTACGTAAATTTGTGCCTTGCGCATGGGAGCCATGCGTAATGGGTATTATAACGTGAGGGAGAAGAGAATTATAAACGCCTTAAATTAACCGTGGGCGCTGGATTTATCTCCGCTGTTCTCGCCTTACCCGGAAGATCCATGCCTCGACGCTCCGTTCATAAGAACTGAACGGAGCAATACTGCGTTTGTCTGGTCCAGAGTCATCTTCCAAGAGCGTGAAGCGTGATCGATTGGCGGTGCAAGCCAAGGAACGCCAATGAGCAAGAGTGAAGGCGCGGTTCGTCACCGCGTTGAAAACAACGGACTATTGCCTGCGCTCTCCGAGGGTGCGACTGCGAGGGATAATTGCCGACAGAAGATTGCGGAACTCGGGCAGTCGGCCGGCTTTGGATATTTTCTGTTTGCGGTATTTCCGCGAGGAGACCGCACGGCGTTTCTCGGCAACTGCATCGCAAGCAACTGGCCGAGGGAACTTCTTAATTACTACGAAGGTTGCGATGTCTTTCACCACAGCAATCTCGTGGCGCGGCTCAAGCGAACCGTCATGCCTGTCTTCTGCCCGAGGGAGCCTTTGCGAGCAGTGCCGCCAACCGGGAGAACAGGCGGCTCAATGCTCTATTCTCTCAGCACGGGCTCGAGAACACCTTTGCCTTTGCGCTTCATGATGCCGACCTAAGGCAATATATCTTCGCCTATTCCGGTCGCAGCGCCATGCTGCCGCGCGCTCAGGAGATGGAGGTGTTCTATCGTTCGATGGAGATCCTTGACGGTCTTGCGCAGCAGAGCGGCGAAAAAGACGGGCCGTCCGAAAGTCTCAGTCGAAGAGAGATCGAATGTCTTCGCTGGTCGGCCGCCGGCAAAAGCAGCGAGGAGATCGCCATCATCCTCGACCTCTCGGCTCACACGGTAGCAGGCTATCTCAAAAGCGCGATGCGCAAGCTCGATTCGGTCAATCGCATGCAGGCTGTCGCGCGTGCCTACCGCTTCAGGCTCCTGTGAGACCTCTTCTGAAATAAGGATCGGAGAGGCGAGGACTCAGAATCCCTTGCCGTCCCTGAGTTCGGAAATCACCGTGCCTATGATGATCTTCAGGTCAAGGAAGATCGAGAAATTCTCGATATAGTAAAGATCGCTTGCGATGCGCGCTCTCGCCTTCGCCGCCCTGTCGGTCGGCCCGCGCAAGCCCCGCATCTGAGCGAGACCGGTTATCCCCGGGCGCATGGCATGGCGCTGATGATATTCCGGCACGAGCTCCTGATAGAGCATTCCGGCGGCGAGCATATTGATCGCGTGGCAGCGGGGGCCAACGAGCGACATGTCGCCTTTCAGCACGTTCAGAAGCTGCGGCAACTCATCGATATTGGTGCGACGCAGGATGGCACCGATGCGTGTGACGCGGGGATCGTTCTGGACGGTTTGAGCAACACCGGAAGCATCGCACATGTCCGTCCGCATGGAGCGAAACTTGTAAACTCGGATTTTCCTGCAATTCTTTCCCCAGCGGATCTGCGTGAAAAGCACAGGGCCGGGGCTATCGAGCTTTATCAATACAGCAACGCCCAGCAAAAAGGGGCAGAGGATAAGCAGGGCGATTGAAGAGCCGGCAATATCCAATGCCCTCTTCAAAAAAAGATGAACAACCTTTCCTCGAGCCGACGCATAAGTCAAACTCGAGCGTGTCTGGTGCTCAAGCAACTTTCTCTGCTCGATTTCAAAGACATTTCTTACAACAGCGCTGTCCATGTCCGTGATGCTCAAAAGGTTTGCTCTTAAATACTGTATCGAACGGGGCGATATTTCAGACGCGTCCAACGGAAAGATATTCGTTAACGTTTGCGCGGTAATTTTAACGCCTAATTAAGAATAATTTTGCGACAATTGTATTAATCTGTCCAATGAAATTTGCGGCAGTGCAGCAAATACTTCAGGAATCAGGCAACTGATTGATTTACAACATGCTTTCTGAAAATCTTCGCCTTTTCCGTGCCTTGGGCGTCGGCATTTCGCGTGCGTTTTTTGCATAGCGGGATCAAAAGGCGGAACCTGCGCTTGATCTGAATCGGACACACTTGCGCATTAGGACGCGATTCAAAAAACTGCGATTTAATCAAAGGTTGATCTGGAATTGCCCTGAATTCACGCCTGCCCGGGGTGCCTTCCGCCCCAGGAGATGAAATCGGGATTGGCGAAGTCCAGACGGGCGGTTGCGCCGGTCTTGCCGTAGGAAAGCGGAATGCCGTCGAGGGTTTCCGTCGTGCCGCCGGCAGCGCGCAGAACGGCGTCGCCGGCTGCCGTGTCCCACTCCATCGTGCGCGTAAAGCGCGGATAGACATCGGCCTTTCCCTCGGCAAGCAGACAGAACTTCAGGGACGAGCCGATATTCGTGCATTCGTTGATCGCGTTCCTGGCCAGGAAGATCCCGGTCTTCGGGCTGTCATGCGAACGGCTGGCGACCGCCAGCGCATGTGCCGGCCGGGCGCGGACGGCAATATCGATCCTCTCGGTAACCGTGAAATCTTCGCCGATGACAAGTCTCTGCGCCTTGCAGGCCTCGCCGGTAAAGGCAACACCGAGTGCCGGTGCGTAAACGATGCCCGCAAGCGGAGCGCCGTCCTTTACGAATGCGATGTTGACCGTGAATTCCTTGCGTCGGTCGATGAATTCCTTGGTTCCATCCAGCGGGTCGACGAGGAAAAAGGCTTTGCCGCTGATATCGGGGATCCGGCCGGCCGCCACGGATTCTTCGGCGATCACCGGTATGTCCGGAAAGTCCGTCTTCAGATGCGCGAGGATGATCTGCTCGGCGCGTGCGTCAGCGATCGTCACCGGGCTGGCATCTTCCTTGAATGAAACTGGGCAGCCGACACGAAAGACGTCGATGATTGCCTCTCCCGCATCAAGTGCGGCCCGTTCGAACGTCTTGAGCATTAGGCTTTCTGCCATTGAAGAATTGCCGGAAGCATGATCCGCCCGCCACAGTTCGCGCCACGCTTCTTCACATCCAATATCAAAACTACGGTATATATAGTGGCTCCAACGTGCAATTGCATCACACGTGATCGTTTCGCAATTCGTTCGGCTCCCGGACACCATCCGGCGATGGCGCGATTCGGACAATCGTGATGGCGCAAATAAGAATACAGGCTTCGCAGTTCGGGCTATTTGGCTGAGAAAATAGTCACTACGCTGGCCCAATAAAGCCGAGCACAAGCTATTTTTTTCGGCTGAAATCAAAGGCATGGGAAGTTTGCCGCGCGACGGCACGTCATTTTATTCACGGATCGTCGGCGCCCGAGATGCGCCAGTAACTGGAGAATGCACATGAAAAGCCATGCCAGGGTCGTCGTCATCGGCGGCGGTGTCGTCGGGTGTTCGGTTCTCTATCATCTGACGAAGTTCGGCTGGAGCGACGTGGTCCTGCTGGAGCGTTCGGAGCTGACCTCCGGCTCAACCTGGCACGCGGCCGGCGGCATGCATACGATCAACGGCGATCCGAATGTAGCAAAGCTGCAGAAATACACGGTCGAACTCTACAGGGAGATCCAGGACTATTCCGGCCAGGATGTCGGCCTGCACATGACCTCCGGCCTGATGCTGGCGGCGACGCCGCAACGCTTCGACTGGCTTAAGTCGATTCTCGCGAAAGGCCGTTACAACGGGCTGGAGGCGACCCTGCTGACGCCGAGGGAAGCGCATGAAATGATGCCGCTCCTCGACCCGGGCCAGTTCGTCGGCGCACTCTACGATCCGGTCGAGGGGCATCTCGATCCTTATGGCACGACCCATGCCTATGCCCGCTCGGCCAGGAAGAATGGTGCCGAAATCCATCTTCACACCAAGGTCGAAGAGTTGGTGCAGCGCCCGGACGGCCTGTGGCGGGTCATCACCAATCAGGGCGAAATTATCGCGGAGCACGTCGTCAATGCTGCCGGTCTCTGGGCGCGGGAGGTTGGGCGCATGGTCGGTCTTGAACTGCCCGTTCTAGCCATGGAGCACATGTATCTCATCACCGAAGACATGCCGGAGGTGATCGACTTCAACAGGTCGACCGGCAAGGAACTGATGCATTGCGTCGACTTCGACGGCGAGATTTATCTGCGTCAGGAGCGTCAGGGCATGCTGATGGGGACTTACGAGAAGGCCTGCCGCCCCTGGTCTCCGCTCACCACGCCCTGGGACTTCGGTCATGAGCTGCTGGCGGAGGACCTGGAGCGCATCGCGCCCGAACTGGAAGTCGGCTTCCGACATTTCCCGGCTTTCAACAATGTCGGCATCAGGAAGATCGTCAACGGCCCCTTCACCTTCTCGCCCGACGGCAATCCGCTGGTCGGTCCGGTGCGAGGCCTGACGAACTACTGGTCGGCCTGCGCAGTCATGGCCGGCTTCAGCCAGGGCGGCGGAGTCGGTCTGGCGCTTGCCAACTGGATGATCCATGGTGATCCCGGCTTCGACGTCTTCGCGATGGATGTTTCGCGCTACGGGGACTATGCGACACTCGCCTATACCAATGCCAAGGTTCGCGAGAACTACACACGGCGTTTCTCGATTCGCTATCCGAACGAGGAATTGCCGGCCGCGCGACCGCTGATGACGACGCCGATCTATGACAAGCTCAAGGAAGCGGGAGCCGTGTTCGGCGCCTCCTATGGTGTCGAACAGGCGCTCTGGTTTTCTCCATCGGGCGAGGTGGACAGGTTTTCATGGCGTCGCTCCAACGATTTCGATGCGGTCGGGGCCGAGGCAAGAGCCGTGCGCAGCAGTGTCGGCATGATGGAGACCTCGGCTTATGCGAAATATGCCGTCAGGGGACCGGGGGCCGAATCCTGGCTCGACCGGATGCTCGCCTGCAGGATTCCCGCCGCCGGCCGCATGACGCTGGCGCCGATGCTGAAGCATGACGGCAAGCTGATCGGCGATTTCACGCTGGCCAAGCTCGGGGAGGGGGATTTCCTCGTTATCGGCTCCGGGATCGCCGAATCCTACCACATGCGCTGGTTCGAGAATCATTTGCCAGCGGATGGGTCGGTCGATGTTCAGGCACTTGGCCTTTCGCTGGTCGGTCTCTCCGTTGCCGGAGCGAACGCGCGCAACGTCATAGAGAAGTTGACGCATCGGGATCTCTCCGATTCGGCCTTCTCCTTCATGAGCATCAGTCGGATGGATCTCGGAATGGCGCCGGCGATCGTCGGGCGTGTGTCCTATACCGGAGATCTCGGTTATGAGATCTGGATGAAGCCGGAATATCAGCGCTACATTTTCGATCTTATCATGGACGCCGGTCGAGAATACGACATCTCGCTCTTTGGTCTGCGTGCGCTCAACGCGCTTCGTCTCGACAAGTCCTATGGCAGCTGGGCGCGTGAATACCGCCCGCTTTATGGGCCCTATGAGGCGGGACTTGGCCGGTTCATCGCTCTTTCGAAATCCGCTGACTTCATCGGCAAGGAGGCGGCCGGAAGAGAAAAGGCGGAAGGCGGTGCACTAAGACTGCGGACATTCATTCTGGAGGCGAAGGATGCCGATGTGATCGGCGACGAGCCGATCTATCACAAGGGCGCCGTTCGCGGCTGGGTAACCTCCGGCGGCTACGCCCATGCGTCCGGCGTCTCGGTGGCGATCGGCTATGTGCCGCGGGAGATTGCCGACGAGGCCGATGGCTGGTCGATCGAGCTCCTGGGCACCATGCTGCCGGCGCGGTTGCAGCCGCAGCCGTTGTTCGATGCCAGTGGTTCCAGGATGCGCTCCTGACTTGCGACCAAAGTTCAAGCTCGCTTTCTGGAAGTAACTTGGCCGCTCGCCAAGTCTTAGGCATCGCTTGGCTATTTTTTTGCCAGCGGATGCCGCTTTTGTATGGGTTTTGATTTTAATTGCGCCATTTATGCTTGTTTTGACAGGAATCTGTGTTGGTAACCCCTTTTTGTCTTCACATTTTCCCGGAAAGCGCTATGGATTGCGCCAATGAAGCCCCAAAAAGGGGATATAAAATGAAACGAGATGCGGCAGATTTCAGGCCGCATCCTGGGGAAATGAGGGAATGGAGTATTTCGTTCAGCAGCTCCTTAACGGGCTGACTCTTGGTTCCATCTATGGTCTTGTGGCTATTGGCTATACGATGGTTTACGGCATTATCGGCATGATCAATTTCGCGCATGGCGATATTTTCATGCTTGGCGGTTTCGCCGCTCTCATCGTCTTCCTGGTCCTTACATCCGTCTTCGTAGGTCTTCCGGTGGCACTCTTGCTGCTGGTGATGCTCGTCGTGGCGATGCTGATGACGAGTCTGTGGAACTGGACGATCGAGCGTGTCGCCTACCGGCCGCTACGCGGTTCGTTCCGGCTGGCGCCGCTGATCACTGCTATCGGCATGTCGATCGTCCTGTCCAACTTCATTCAGGTGACGCAGGGCCCGCGCAACAAGCCCATCCCGCCGCTCGTCGGCACGGTCTACAACATCGGCGGCATCTCTATCTCGCTAAAACAGATCATCATCATCATTGTCACGTCGGTTCTGCTGACGGTGTTCTGGTACATCGTCAACCATACCTCGCTGGGGCGTGCGCAGCGCGCGACCGAGCAGGACCGCAAGATGGCGGCCCTCCTTGGCGTCAATGTCGACCGCACGATCTCCATTACCTTCGTCATGGGCGCTGCCCTTGCGGCCGTCGCCGGAACGATGTTCCTGATGTACTATGGGGTGGCTTCGTTCACGGATGGCTTTATCCCGGGTGTGAAGGCGTTTACGGCGGCGGTTCTGGGCGGCATTGGCTCTCTTCCGGGCGCAGTTCTTGGCGGTTTGCTGATCGGGCTTATCGAGTCGCTTTGGTCTGCCTACTTCACGATCGCCTACAAGGATGTTGCGACCTTCGCCATCCTCGCTTTCGTCCTGATCTTCAAGCCGACGGGTATCCTGGGACGGCCGGAAGTCGAGAAGGTATAAAGTCATGGCAAATCCAAGTTTTGTCGCAGGCAAGTCCGCGTCCGGTCTTGTCCAGAAAGGGCTTACGGAAGCCTTCTTCACGGCTCTGATCACGTTCGGGATGTTCGTTCTTTATGTGGGGCTGAAGACCGAGCAGAACATCAACAATGAACTGGTCATTGTTCAGCGCTGGGGCCTGCTTGCGATCTTCGTTGCGATCGCGGCCGTCGGTCGCTTCCTGATGGTGGTGGTCATCAAGCCGCGCATCGATATGCGCAAGGTCCGCAAGGCGCGGGCGGGTGAACTTGCCATCTCGACGGAAAAGGGTTTCCTGCGCCAGCATTTTCTGAAGATCGCGCTTGTCGCTCTGGTGCTCTATCCCATGGTCTTCGTCGCCTTCCTTGGCCCGCAGGGATCGCTGAAATGGGTCGATAATTTCGGCATTCAGATCCTCATCTACGTGATGCTCGCATGGGGTCTCAATATCGTCGTCGGTCTCGCCGGTCTCCTCGACCTTGGCTATGTCGCCTTCTATGCGGTTGGCGCCTATTCCTATGCGCTGCTGTCAACGCATTTCGGCCTGTCCTTCTGGCTGCTTCTGCCGATGGCGGGCCTTCTTGCCGCGCTCTGGGGTGTTATTCTCGGCTTCCCGGTCCTGCGTCTCAGAGGTGATTATCTGGCAATCGTGACGCTCGCTTTCGGCGAAATCATCCGTCTCGTCATCATCAACTGGACTGACCTCACCAGGGGCACGTTTGGTATCTCCGGAATTGCCAAGGCTTCCGTCTTCGGCATCTGGACGTTCGACGTCGGCAAGGCCAACAATTTCGCAAAGGCCTTTGGTCTGCCGATGTCTTCGGCCTATTACAAGATCTTCCTCTTCTACGTCATCTTGGCGCTCTGTATGCTGACGGCCTATGTCACGATGCGGCTGCGCCGGATGCCGATCGGCCGCGCATGGGAAGCGCTTCGCGAGGACGAGATCGCCTGCCGCTCGCTCGGCATTAATACGGTGACGACGAAACTGACGGCCTTTGCCACGGGCGCGATGTTCGGCGGGTTTGCGGGCTCCTTCTTCGCCGCGCGCCAGGGCTTCGTATCGCCTGAGTCGTTCGTCTTCCTGGAATCGGCAGTAATTCTGGCTATCGTCGTCCTTGGCGGCATGGGATCTCTCACCGGCATCGCCATCGCTGCGATCGTCATGGTCGGCGGCACGGAAGCGCTTCGCGAGATGGACTTCCTGAAAGCGATCTTCGGCCCCGATTTCACGCCCGAGCTCTATCGCATGCTGCTCTTCGGCCTGGCTATGGTGGTCGTCATGCTGTTCAAGCCGCGCGGCTTCGTCGGCTCACGCGAGCCGACCGCCTTCCTGAAGGAACGCAAGGCCGTGTCCGGAAGTTTCACCAAGGAGGGGCACGGCTGATGGCCCCCACACAGGAAACGATGACAAGCGATATCTTGCTCAAGGTCGAGCACCTGTCGATGAAGTTTGGCGGTCTGATGGCCATCAACGATCTGTCCTTCGAGGCCAAGCGCGGCGATATCACCGCGTTGATCGGCCCGAACGGTGCCGGGAAGACCACCGTCTTCAACTGCATTACCGGGTTTTACCGGCCGACGATGGGCATGATCACGCTGCGGCAGAAGAGCGGCAAGGAATATCTGCTGGAGCGGCTGCCTGACTTTCGGATCACGAAGGAAGCCAAGGTCGCCCGTACCTTTCAGAACATCCGGCTGTTCTCGGGCCTGACGGTCCTGGAGAACCTGCTCGTGGCCCAGCACAATAAGCTGATGAAGGCATCCGGCTTTACCGTTCTCGGCCTGATCGGAATCGGTCCGTATCGCAGGGAGGCGGGCAATGCGATCGAGCTTGCGCGCTATTGGCTGGAAAAGGCCGATCTCATCGACCGCGCCGACGACCCGGCCGGCGACCTGCCTTACGGCGCGCAGCGACGTCTGGAGATTGCGCGCGCGATGTGCACCGAGCCGGAAATGCTCTGCCTCGATGAGCCAGCCGCTGGCCTCAATCCGCGCGAATCGGCAGCACTCAACGAGTTACTGCGGGAGATCCGCACCGAGACCGGCACATCGATCCTGCTGATCGAGCACGACATGTCGGTCGTCATGGGAATTTCCGACCATGTCATCGTGCTCGAATACGGCCGGAAAATTTCCGACGGCACGCCTGATGACGTCAAGAACGATCCAAGTGTGATTGCGGCCTATCTCGGCGTCGAGGACGAAGAAGTCGAGGAGGTTATCGCCACCGTCGAGCAGCTCGAAGGGAGCGCCAAACAATGACGCTTCAATCTCTTCTCAAGGTGCAGGGAGTCGAGACCTATTACGGCAACATTCGCGCTTTGGCCGGTATCGATGTCGAGGTGAACAAGGGCGAGATCGTGAGCCTCATCGGCGCCAACGGCGCAGGCAAGTCGACTTTGATGATGACGATCTGCGGCAGTCCGCAGGCGCGCAACGGCTCGGTGATTTTCGAGGGGCGCGACATCACGCGTATGCCGACGCATGAGATCGCACGGCTGCGTATCGCGCAGTCACCGGAAGGTCGTCGTATCTTTCCGCGCATGACCGTTCTTGAAAATCTGCAGATGGGCGCCGGTCTCGACAACCTCAAACATTTTAACGAGGACATCGAAAAGATATTCACCCTGTTCCCGCGTCTCAAGGAGCGTCAGACGCAGCGCGGCGGCACGCTTTCGGGCGGCGAACAGCAGATGCTGTCAATCGGACGCGCATTGATGGCGCGCCCGAAGCTCCTGCTGCTCGACGAACCGTCGCTCGGCCTTGCGCCCCTGATCGTCAAGGGCATCTTCGAGGCGATCAGGAAGCTCAACAAGGAGGAGGGACTGACCGTCTTTCTGGTGGAGCAGAACGCCTTTGCGGCACTGAGGCTTTCAGACCGCGCCTATGTGATGGTGAACGGCAAGGTGACCATGAGCGGCACGGGCCGCGAACTGCTCGCAAATCCGGAAGTGCGCGCCGCCTATCTCGAGGGCGGACGACACTGAGATGGCGGCCGGAGGACTTTGATATGCAGGGACTTTTCTTCGAAAGCGATATGGGTGTTCGGACTGTCATTCGTGCCCTGGTCGTATTGATCGGCTTTTGGACCGCCTGGCGCACGGGCAAGGCGGTTGCCGACGGCTGGGGCACCTACGGCCTGGCTGTCGTCTACACATTCCTGCTGACCTGGGTGATGCAGTTCCTGCATCATGCGCTCTTCAACGGGCCGATGCTGAGTGCCTTTTATTTCATCATCGACTTCGTGCTTTTGCTGATCTTTTCGACAGCTGGATACCGCTTCCGTCGAACCAATCAGATGGTGAATAGCTATTACTGGCTGTACGAAAAAACCTCTCCGTTCTCATGGAAGGACAAACATTGACAGCCAATTACAACTAGGCACAAATGCCTTCAGAGTGGAACAGCTTCCGGGCGCAGGAATGGCGGGTGATGCGTCGGATTATCAAACGGAAACCCGCCCAAAAATCGGGAGTAACAATATGAAGAAATCTCTTCTGTCGGCGGTGGCTCTGACGGCGATGGTCGCCTTCAGCAGCAACGCATCGGCCGACGTTCTCATTGCCGTGGGCGCCCCACTGACTGGTCCGAACGCAGCGTTCGGCGCTCAGCTTCAGAAGGGTGCCGAACAGGCTGTCGCCGATATCAATGCGGCGGGCGGCATCAACGGCGAAAAGATCAAGCTCGAGCTTGGCGACGACGTTTCGGATCCGAAGCAGGGCATCTCGGTTGCCAACAAGTTCGTTGCTGACGGCGTCAAGTTCGTGGTCGGCCACTTCAACTCGGGTGTTTCCATCCCGGCTTCCGAAGTCTATGCCGAAAACGGCATCCTCGAAATCACGCCGGCTGCGACGAACCCCGTGTTCACTGAGCGCGGTCTCTGGAACACGTTCCGTACCTGCGGCCGTGACGACCAGCAGGGCATCATTGCCGGCGCTTATCTGGCTGACAAGTTCAAGGACGCCAAGATCGCCGTCATCCATGACAAGACGCCTTACGGCCAGGGCCTTGCCGACGAAACCAAGAAGGCTATGAATGCCAAGGGCTTGACGGAAGTCATGTATGAAGGCGTCAATGTCGGCGACAAGGACTTCTCGGCTCTCGTCGCCAAGATGAAGGAAGCCGGTGTCACGATCATCTACTGGGGTGGTCTGCACACCGAGGCTGGCCTCATCATTCGTCAGGCAGCCGATCAGGGCCTCAAGGCAACGCTGGTTTCCGGTGACGGCATCGTCTCCAACGAACTGGCCTCGATCGCCGGTGACGCCGTTGCCGGCACGCTGAACACCTTTGGCCCGGACCCGACGATCAACCCGGCCAACAAGGAACTCGTAGAGAAGTTCAAGGCTGCCGGCTTCAACCCGGAAGCTTACACGCTCTACTCCTACGCCGCGATGCAGACGATTGCCGCCGCCGCCAAGGCTGCCGGCTCGCTGGAGCCGGAGGAAGTCGCAAAGGCAATGAAGGAAAAGGGTCCGTTCCCGACCGTTCTCGGCGATATCTCGTTCGATGAAAAGGGTGATCCGAAGCTTCCCGGCTACGTCATGTACGAGTGGAAGAAGGGACCGGACGGCAAGTACAGCTACTTCCAGCAGGAGAAGTAAGGCTCTGCCGTTTGTTGCGTGCGGCAAAGCCGCCGCTCTGTTAAGCCCGGTGTCACGCCGGGCTTTTTCTTTGGCGACTTGTCATCTCCAAAGTGTCATCGAAGAAATGCTGGCTGGAGGCATGACTTTCGCTTAAGCCTTTGAGTGACCCGAAACAATTAGTGGAAATCCGATGTCCAGACCCAGCATACTCGTGACCCGCCGCTGGCCCGCTGCTGTCGAAGCTGTCCTTGCCGACCGTTTCGACGTAGCCTTCAATTCTGACGATGTCCCCCTCGATACCGAGGAATTGCGAAAGGCACTGACGGACTATGATGCGGTGCTGCCGACGGTCTCGGACAAGCTGCCGGCCTCGATCTTCGATGGGGATGGATTGCGCACAAGAATCCTCGGCAATTTTGGCGTCGGTTTCAATCATATCGATGTTGCCGCCGCCAAGGCCCGTGGCATCGTTGTGACCAATACGCCCGGCGTCTTGACCGATTGTACTGCCGACATCGCCATGCTCCTGCTGCTTTCCGTCGCCCGGCGCGGCGGGGAGGCGGAACGCCAGTTGCGCACCGGGCAATGGAAGGGCTGGTCTCCGACACACATGATCGGCACGAAAGTCAGCGGTAAGACGGTAGGTATCATCGGTTTCGGCCGCATCGGCCGGGCCTTCGCCCAGCGCTGCCATTTCGGTTTCGGCATGGATGTCGTCTTCTACAATCGTTCGCCGATCGATCCTTCGGAAGCGATGCGTTACGGCGCCACACAGCTCGCGACGGTGGAAGACGTATTGGCGATTTCCGATTTCGTTTCCCTGCATTGCCCCGGCGGCGCGGAAAACCGCCATCTGATGAATGCGGCGCGACTGTCGGCAATGAAACCCTCCGCATTCCTGATCAACACCGCGCGTGGCGATGTCGTCGACGAGGCGGCGCTGATTTCGGCTCTCGAGACCGCTACGATCCGCGGCGCCGGTCTCGATGTCTACGAGGCAGAACCGAACGTGCCTGAGAAGCTGATCGCCATGGAGAATGTCATCCTGTTTCCGCATCTGGGCAGCGCGACGGAGGAGACACGCACTGCCATGGGCATGAAAGTGGTCGATAATATCACCGCCTTTTTCGAGGGTCGCGAGCCGCCGGACCGCGTGGTCTGACCCTCAGTCGTTCCTGTTCGGCCTTTCAGGCGGCACAAGAATTGCTTGGGAAAAATCGGCGGTCGAGCAAGGGATTGGAATGACGGGTATGATGGCAGGCATGAGGCCACAAAGAGCGGAGGGGCGAGGGCACCTTGCCGCGCGCTCGCTGGGTGGTCGCACGCGTCTGCGCGATCTCTACCAGGAGGGGGCAGCAAAAATCAGGCTGCCCGAAACCTTCAATGATTCCATGGAAGCGGTGATCATCAATACCGCCGGGGGCTTGACGGGGGGCGACCGGATGGGATGGAGCTTTGTCGCTGGTCCCGGGACACGCCTCGATATCACGACGCAAGCCTGCGAAAAAATATACAAGGCCTCGGCCGGCACCGCCGAGGTCGTGACGAAGATCGACGCCGGCTCGGGAGCGCGGGTCCACTGGCTGCCGCAGGAAACCATTCTCTTTAACCGTGCTTCGCTCGTTCGGACGCTCGAAGTCGAGCTCGATGCGACCGCGGAATTTCTGGCTGTCGAAGCGATCCTGCTTGGTCGCAGGGCGATGGGCGAGAGGATGGAGACGGGCCTTTTTCGCGATCGCTGGCGCATCCGTCGTGCAGGACGGCTGATCCATGCGGAGGAATTGCGCTTGGAAGGTGCCGTCGCAGAATTGGCTGAACGGCAGGCGGTGTTGGGTGGCCAGGCGGCTTTCGCGACGGTGCTTTATACCGGTGCATCGGCGGAGATTTTCCTGAAGCGGTTGCGACCGTTGCTCGCCGAGCATGCGGGTGGCGCCAGTCATTGGAACGGAAAGCTGATCGCGCGGATTGCGGCCGCCGATGGCTTCACCCTAAGAAAAATCCTGATCCCGGTGATTTCGGTCTTGCGCGACGGGGCGCCGGTACCGAAAGTCTGGAATCTCTAGTTCAAGCATATGGGCAAACGATGAACCTCACTCCGAGAGAAAAAGACAAGCTGTTGATTTCCATGGCAGCGATCGTGGCACGGCGGCGGCTCGAAAGGGGTGTCAAGCTGAACCATCCCGAGGCGATAGCGCTGATCACCGATTTCGTCGTCGAAGGCGCCCGAGATGGTCGTCCGGTGGCGGAACTGATGGAGGCGGGTGCCCATGTCATCAGTCGTGAGCAGGTGATGGAAGGCGTGGCGGAGATGATCCACGACGTGCAGGTCGAGGCGACCTTTCCGGACGGAACGAAGCTTGTGACCGTGCATGAGCCCATACGGTAATGGATGGCAGAGATGCTGGAGCTCAGACCCAATTGTGAATGCTGCGACAGGGATCTCTCTCCGGAAAGCCCGGAGGCGATGATCTGCACGTTCGAGTGCACATTCTGCGCGGGTTGCGCCGGCAATGTGCTTGGCGGCATCTGCCCGAACTGTGGCGGCGAACTGGTGCGGCGGCCGGTGCGTCCAGCCGCGATGCTTGCCAGATATCCGGCATCGGCGAAACGCGTCCTGAAGGCTGAAGGTTGCAGGGCCGGCAAGGCGGCATGAGGAGAAGAAGATGATTCCAGGGGAAATTATTGCCGCAAACGGCGAGATCGAGTTGAACGCCGGCGCGCCTACGGTGACGATCGAAGTTTCGAATACCGGCGACCGGCCGGTGCAGGTCGGAAGCCATTATCATTTCGCGGAAACAAATGCCGGTCTTTCCTTCGACCGCGAAAGGGCCCAGGGGATGCGCCTCGACATCCCGGCGGGAACGGCTGTGCGGTTCGAGCCGGGGCAGACCCGGTCGGTCACGCTCATTCCTCTTTCCGGCAAGCGGGAAGTTTATGGATTCCGTCAATTGGTTATGGGCAAGCTTTGAGATTTGAGATGAAGCTCGGGAGGGCGTGACAAAATGCGATTTTCATGGGTTGGCAGCGGTATCTGCGGTGCAATATTTCTGGGCGCCGGCGCCGTCACTGCTCAGGAACCGGCCGTGGATTGCAAGAACGCGGTAACGCAGGCGGATATGAACATATGCGCTGCCCGCGACCACGCGGATGCCGATAAGGAACTGAACGCGCAATACAAGAAGACCCGTGCCGCCATGCTCGCCCGGGACGCAGAGCTTGAAGGTGACCAGAAGGGCGCGGAGAAGGCACTGCTTAAATCGCAGCGCGCATGGATCGACTATCGCGATGGCGAGTGTGAGGCCGAGGGATTTCAGGCGCGCGGTGGAAGTTTGGAACCCATGCTGATTTCCGAATGCATGGCGAAGTTGACGCGCCAACGCACCAAGGAGCTTGCGGATTTGGCTGACGGCCAGGAGCAGTAGACTGTGAGTGCGAAAGAGATAATCATGATCGTTGGAAACGGCGAGATCGCGGCCGAAGCGGCCGACATCATCGACGCTTCCGATCTGGTCGTCCGCTTCAATGATTGCAGATCCTTCGGAAATGGCGGCAGCCGCACCGATGTCGTTGCCGTCTGCAATACCGGGCGCCCCGCCAAGGCAATGCTTGGATCCCCGCAATGGCGCAGTCATCCGGCCGTCGCGGAGGCGTCTGCCATCTGGAGCGTGCGCGATCCGCGGAAGTTTGCCGTGCTGAAGGCGGAGCTTGCGATTTCGCATCCCGAACTCGATGACCTTTGCGACGATTACACCGATGGTTTCGCTTCCCTCTGCGCCGATCTCGGCATGGAGCATCGGGTCATCGACCAGTCGATCCATGAGGCGGTGGACAAGGCACTCGCCGCCTACGATCCCGCGCCTTATGTCGTCCCGAGCAGCGGAATGATCGTCATTGCCGAACTGCTTGCCAGATATCCCGATGCCGATATCAGGCTCGCTGGATTTGGCCATGCCGGCTGGGAGTGGCATCCCTTCGCCGCGGAACGGCGCCTGGTCGATTCCCACATGGCAGCCGGTCGCCTGAAGCGAATTGCCGACTATCCTTTCATCTCTCCTTCTCAAGGAACCCGGTGACATGCCCTATAAGATTTCCCGTGCCGCCTATGCGAGCATGTTCGGTCCGACCGTCGGCGACAAGGTGCGCCTTGCTGATACCGAACTTTTCATCGAGGTCGAAAAGGATTTCACCACCTATGGCGAGGAAGTGAAGTTCGGCGGCGGCAAGGTCATCCGCGACGGCATGGGCCAGAGCCAAGTCACGCGCGCCGAGGGAGCGGTCGACACCGTTATCACCAATGCCGTCATCGTCGACCATTCGGGTATCATAAAAGCCGACATCGGTCTCAAGGACGGCCGCATCGTTGCGATCGGCAAGGCGGGAAATCCGGACACGCAGCCGGGTGTCAACATCATCGTCGGTCCGGGGACGGAGGCAATCGCGGGCGAGGGGAAGATCGTCACCGCGGGCGGGATGGACAGCCACATCCATTTCATCTGCCCGCAGCAGATCGAGGAAGCGCTGATGAGCGGGCTTACCTGCATGCTCGGCGGCGGTACCGGACCGGCGCACGGGACGCTCGCGACCACCTGCACGCCCGGCCCCTGGCATATTGCCCGCATGATCGAGGCGGCCGATGCCTTTCCGATGAACCTCGCCTTCGCCGGAAAGGGCAACGCTTCGCTGCCTGGAGCGCTGGAGGAGATGGTGCTCGCCGGCGCGACCTCACTGAAGCTGCATGAGGACTGGGGCACCACGCCTGGCGCGATCGACTGCTGCCTCTCCGTCGCCGATCAGTATGACGTGCAGGTCATGATCCATACCGATACGCTAAACGAGAGCGGCTTCGTCGAGGATACGATTGGCGCCATCAAGGGGCGGACAATCCATGCCTTCCATACCGAAGGCGCCGGCGGAGGTCACGCGCCTGATATCATCAAGATCTGCGGGCAGCCGAACGTCATTCCGTCCTCGACCAATCCGACCCGGCCTTACACCGTCAACACGATCGCCGAGCATCTCGATATGCTCATGGTTTGCCATCACCTCTCTCCGTCGATCCCGGAAGATATCGCTTTCGCCGAAAGCCGCATCCGCAAGGAGACGATCGCCGCAGAGGATATTCTGCATGATATCGGCGCCTTCTCGATCATCTCGTCCGACAGCCAGGCCATGGGCCGCGTCGGCGAGGTCGCGATCCGCACCTGGCAAACGGCCGACAAGATGAAGCGTCAGCGCGGGCGCCTCAAGGAAGAGAAAGGTGACAACGACAATTTCCGCGTCCGTCGCTATATCGCCAAGTACACGATCAACCCGGCAATCGCTCACGGCCTCAGTCACGAGATCGGTTCCGTCGAAGTCGGCAAGCGCGCCGATCTCGTCATCTGGAACCCGGCCTTCTTCGGCGTGAAACCGGATATGGTGCTGCTCGGCGGCTCGATCGCGGCCGCTCCCATGGGCGATCCGAATGCCTCGATCCCGACGCCGCAACCGGTGCACTACCGCCCGATGTTCGCCTCGTACGGCAAGAGTCTCACGAATTCCTCCGTCACTTTCGTCTCGCAGGCTTCGTTGGATGCCGGCATCGCTGGCAGGCTCGGCGTCGCCAAGAGCCTCGTGGCGGTCAGGAATACACGCGGCGGCATATCCAAGGCATCCATGATCCATAACAGTCTGACGCCGGAAATCGAAGTCGATCCGGAGACCTACGAAGTCCGTGCCGATGGTGAGCTCCTGACCTGCGAGCCGGCGACCGTTCTTCCGATGGCGCAGCGCTATTTCCTGTTCTGAAACGGCTGCGATCATCGGCTCCCTGCGCAGAATTTAGGCGGTCCGCTACCGCTGCCATGTGTAGCGTGCATGGCAGCGATGCGCCATGTTTTTGGTGCTGCATTGCAGCAAAATCTTGGTTAGGAAGAACTCTTAATTTTCCGGCTACGGGTTCCCAAGACCGTGGCCTCGCAACACAAGGAGAGTTCGATGATCGGCAAGAAAGTTCCCGCCGTTACCTTCCGTACCCGCGTTCGCGACGAGGCCGTCGGCGGTCCCAATCCGTTCCGTTGGGAAGACAAAACCTCCGACGATTATTTTGCCGGCAAGCGCGTTGCTCTCTTTTCGCTGCCGGGCGCTTTCACTCCAACCTGCTCGACCTATCAGCTTCCCGATTTCGAAAAGCTTGCGGGCGAGTTCAAGGCTGAAGGGATCACTGAGATCTATTGCATCTCCGTCAATGACGCGTTTGTCATGAATGCATGGGGCAAGTCGCAAGAGCTCGAAGCCGTCAAACTCATTCCGGACGGTTCGGGTGAATTCACTCGCAAGATGGGTATGCTTGTCGCAAAGGACAATCTCGGCTTCGGCATGCGTTCCTGGCGTTACGCCGCAGTCATCAATAACGGCGTCGTAGAGCAGTGGTTCGAGGAAGAGGGCTATGCCGATAACTGCGAGAGCGATCCCTATGGCGTGTCCTCGCCGCAGAACATTCTTGAGACCTTGAAATCGGTCAAGCAGGCCGCTTAACAAGCTTCTCATCATATGAGACTAGAAGGCCCGGCTCCGGGCCTTTTTCGTCCCTTGCTTCCTGCTGGCAGCGGCAGGACGATCCCGCTCGGGAGGAATTGGCAGATGCGGACCAGCGATATTGCATGGGTGGCATCGGCTTTAGGCTGTCGTTGCCGGAAAAAGCGCTGCACACCGACATGCATGAGAGGCGCCGCCGATTGGTCCTTGCACTGTGAGGCTCTATTTTGCATGGTCACAATCTAGTCAGAACGGAAGAACCATGCAGCGCGTAACGTCCTATCTGCCCGCCGGCACTCCATCCTCCAATCCCATCGGCAAGGTTGTGCTGGCTCACGACCTGCGCCATCTGCGGCGCAAGCTCCTTCATCTCGAAGATGGCACCATGGTCATGCTCGACCTCAAGGAACCGGTTCTGTTTGCAAACGGCGACCTGCTGGTTCTGGAGGACGGCGAACTGATCGAGATCGTTGCCGCGGAGGAAAAGCTGTTCGAGATCAGGGGCCGAGACCGGCAACATCTCATTGAGCTCGCCTGGCATCTCGGCAACCGCCATCTGCCCGCGCAGATCGGCGAAGATCGGATCCTGATCCTGCGCGACCACGTCATTCGCTCGATGCTGGAAGGGCTGGGCGCAACCGTGACGGAGGTGAGCGAGGCCTTCCAGCCAGCGCGCGGTGCCTATCATTCCCACGGCGGTCATGGTCACAGCCATGATCACCACCATCATTCCCACGACTGAGCTCGCATGAGCGAGGATGCTGAACTTCAGGCTCTGATGCGACTGACAGCCTGGTTATCTCCAGCTTTCCCCATCGGCTCCTTTGCCTATTCCGGTGGATTGGAGCGGGCGGTGCACGACGGACTGGTCTCGGATGCCGACGGGCTTGCAGAGTGGATTTCGGCGCTCATCCGTCATGGCTCGGTGTGGAACGATGCCGTCCTGCTGGCAGGCGCGCATGGAGCCAGCGGCGACCTCGGGCAATTGACTGAGATTGCCGAGCTTGCGGAAGCGCTAGCGGGCTCACAAGAGCGGCATCAGGAAGCGATGCTCCTTGGCGAGGCATTTCTAGCAGCCGCAGGCGCCTGGCCGCATCCGGTGCTGCAGTGGCGGGACGGGCGGATGGCCTATCCCGTCGCCGTCGGACTGGTCACCGGTATTCATGGCATTGCTCTTGAGAGCGTGCTTGCCCTATTTCTTCACGCACTCGCCTCCCAGGGGGTGTCGGCAGGCATCCGCCTTGGCATCGCGGGACAGAAGGATGGCGTGAGGATATTGGCCGGGCTCGAACATCTTATCGCGCAAACGGCAAGACTGGCGGCACGCTCAAGCCTGGACGATCTAGGCTCTGCAGCTGTGCAGGCGGATATCGCCAGTCTGCGGCACGAGACGCAGACGACCAGACTGTTTCGCTCGTGAGAAATGCGAAGTTGCGGGATATCTTGCGTCTTGCCACGGTCCTACGTCATTCGCCGGTGTGCAGCGGACAGGCGCCTGGCTATCATATTGCTTTATCGGAGTTCCAGCCATGAAATCGAGAAATGGACCCTTGCGCGTCGGCATCGGCGGACCCGTCGGCTCCGGCA
Source organism: Sinorhizobium sp. CB7 (assembly GCF_041357635.1). Taxonomy (NCBI): domain Bacteria; kingdom Pseudomonadati; phylum Pseudomonadota; class Alphaproteobacteria; order Hyphomicrobiales; family Rhizobiaceae; genus Sinorhizobium; species Sinorhizobium sp. CB7. Next base: position 108,700 of record NZ_JAULLL010000010.1, on the reverse strand, counting down.
AGACGGCGCTTACGGAGAAGCTGTGCAAGGCAATGCGTGCGGATTATTCCGTCGCGGTCGTTACCAATGATATCTATACGACGGAGGACGCGGAAGCGCTGGTGCGCATGCAAGCACTGCCTTCGGATCGCATCGTCGGCGTGGAAACCGGCGGCTGCCCCCACACGGCCATCCGCGAGGATGCCACGATCAACCTCCAGGCCATTGCCGGCTTGAACCAGCGCTTTCCTGACCTGGATATCGTCTTCATCGAATCCGGCGGCGACAACCTCGCGGCAACTTTCTCGCCGGATCTCGCCGATATCACGATCTATGTCATCTCCGTCTGCCAGGGAGAGGAGATCCCACGCAAGGGCGGGCCGGGAATCACCAAGTCCGACCTTCTGGTGATCAACAAGAAGGACCTCGCACCTTATGTCGGGGCCGATCTCGAAGTCATGGACCGCGACGCCAGCCGCATGCGTTCCTCACGCCCATTCGTATTTTCGGATATGAAACGTGGCGATGGCGTCAGTTCCATCGTCAATTTTCTGAAGGAGCAGGGCGGTTTGTGACGCCAAATTAAAAGCCGGCGACGCCGGCTTTTAAGATCCTATTCGGCAGCGAAGGGCGGCAGGCGGAGCACGTTGCTCTGGTCGCCGGCTGCGCTCTTTCCCCTTTCTTCCGGTCTTTCGATGGCATCCAGGCGCTCCTCGAGCGAAGCGAGCGACGTGCGGTTCTCATCGACCGCGCGTGTGAGCTCTTCCCTCGTCAAGCTTTCCTCCTCCTTTTCCTTCTTGCCGACCATGCGGCTGAAGATCCAGGCGAGCAGCCGCGACAAGTCATCCATAATCAGGAAGAAGGATGGCACGACGACAAGGCTGAGGACGGTCGAGACAATGATGCCGCCGATCACCGCGATCGCCATTGGCGCACGGAACGTGCCGCCTTCGCCAACGCCGAGCGCAGACGGCAGCATGCCCGCAGCCATCGCGATCGAGGTCATGATGATCGGGCGCGCACGCTTGCGGCCGGCTTCGATTACTGCATCGACGCGCGGCATGCCTCTATGCATCATCTCGATTGCGAAGTCGACGAGCAGGATCGCATTCTTGGTGACAATGCCCATCAGCATCAGGATACCGATCATGACCGGCATCGAGAGCGGGTTGTTGGTGAGCATCAGGCCAAGTGCGACGCCACCGATGGCGAGCGGCAGCGAGAGCAGGATGGTGAACGGCTGGATCACGTCCTTGAACAACAGGATCAGCACCGTCAGAACCAGCAGCAGGCCCATCAGCATGGCGTTGCCGAAGCTTTGCTGCATCTCGCCCTGGACTTTCGCGTCACCGCTTTCGGCCAGATGCACGCTGGCCGGGATCTTGGCATCGGCCACAATCTGGCGGAACCGGTTGGAAGCCGTATCCAGCGCCACACCCTGCGGCAGATCGGCGCCGATTGCGACGACCCGATAGCGGTTGTTGCGCTTTATGGAGCTCATCCCTTCCGAATAGTCGATATCCGCCACGCTTGACAGCGGCACAGTGCCACCGCTCGCGGTCTGAACCTTCAGCGCACGGATGGCCGCCAGATCGCGGCGCATGTCCAGCGAGGCCTGTACCCGGATCGGGATCTGGCGATCGTCGAGCGAGATCTTGGCGAGAGCGGAGTCGATATCGCCGATCGTGGCGACGCGGACCGTTTCAGACATCTGCTGCGGCGTGATGCCGAGACGGGCGGCCTCGTCCTTGCGCGGGCGGATCTGCAGTTCCGGCCGGGGGAGGGCGCCGTCAGTGCTGACATTGGCAAGCAGCGGATCGGCGCGAAGCTTCGCCTCGAGGATGCCGACTGCCTCGTTCAGATCCTTGTCGCTTCTCGACAGGAAGTTGAAGGACAGGTCGCGCTCGCCGCGGTCATTGAGCTTGGTGATGCGAACGTCCGGGATCGAGCGAAGTTTGGCGAAGACTTCCTTTTCGACGTCCCACTGCGGTCGAACGCGGCCGTGGACGGCAACCTTGGGAAGATGCGGGCCAATGACCGGGAGCGAACCCAAAACATCGTTGACAAGCTTCTTGACCAGCGAATGGTCGATCTTGTGAAGCGCAAGCGTCACGGTGGCGCGGCGCAGTTCGAGATCGCCCTTGGGTGAGGCGCCGCCGAGGACGAAGACGCTGTCGATGTCGGCGATATCCTTCACCCGATCATAGACGATGTCGGTCGCCTTTTCGGTGTCGTCCAGCCGTGCATTGGGTGGCAATTCGACTGAGAGCACGATGCGCGATGCATCGTCCGGCGGCAGAAAGCTGCCGGGCACGAACACGATCAGCGCCACGACCGAGGCGATGGAAAACAGAAACGCCGCAATCAACGTCGGATAGCGCGTGTACCATTTCTTCGTCGTTACACGCACCAGCCCCGTATACCGCCGCATGAACCAGCCGTCATTGTCGTGGTGGTCGTCGACGGCGTCCTCGGCGCGCATCAGATAGGCCGCCATCATCGGTGTGATCAGGCGTGCGACAAGCAGTGAGAAGAACACCGAGAAGGCGACGGTCAAGCCGAACTGGATGAAATACTGTCCCGGAATGCCCGGCATGAAAGAGACGGGCACGAAGACGGCGATGATGGTGAAGGTCGTGGCGATGACCGCAAGACCGATCTCGTCGGCCGCCTCGATCGCGGCGCGATAGGGCGTCTTGCCCATCTTGATATGGCGCGCGATGTTTTCGATCTCGACGATGGCGTCATCGACCAGGATGCCTGTCGCAAGCGTAAGCGCCAGGAAGCTGACGAGGTTCAGCGAAAACCCGATCAGATCCATGACCCAGAATGTAGGGATCGCCGAGAGCGGCAACGCGACGGCCGAAATCAGGGTCGCCCGCCAGTTCCGCAGGAACAACAGGACCACGATGATGGCGAGCAGTGCCCCCTCCATCAGGGTATGGATTGCCGCCTCATAGTTTCCGTAGGTGAAATAGACCGAGTCGTCGATGAGTTCGATGGAAACACCCGGGTTCTCGGCGCGTACCTTATCGAGGCTGTCGGCGACCGTCTTTGCGACCGTCACCTCGCTTGCACCTTTCGAGCGGAAGACGCCGAAGGTTACGACAGGCGCGTCGTTGAAGCGCGAAAAGGATTTCGGCTCCTCGTAGGTATCCTTGATGACCCCGAGGTCCGATAGTTTTACGAAGCGGCCGTTTGACAGGGCGATCGTGGTATCGGCGAGCTGGGCGACGTCTCGTGCGTCGCCGAGGACGCGGATCGCCTGCTCACTGCCGGCCACCTGGCCACGGCCGGAGCCAAGATCGATATTCGTTCCGCGAAGCTGCTGGCTGACACCCGCTGCCGTGATGCCGTGAGCATTGAGCTTGTTGGGATCGAGCTCGATACGGACTTCGCGGTCAGCGCCGCCATAGCGGTCGACACGGCCGATGCCGACCTGGCCCTGCAGCGCGCGTTTGACCGTATCGTCCACGAACCATGAGAGCTCCTCGAGCGTCATGTTCGGAGAGGAGACCGCGAAGGTCTGGATCGCCTGGCCTTCAACGTCCACCTTGGAAACGATCGGCTCGTCGACATCGGCCGGAAGATCGCCGCGAATGCGGTCGATGGCGTCCTTGGTGTCCTGAACGGCCTGCTCCGTCGGCACCTCAAGGCGGAACAGGACAACCGTCTGCGACTGGCCGTCGGTGATGGTCGACTGAATTTCGTCGATGCCGTTGATGCTGGCGACCGCGTCCTCGATCTCCTTGGTGACCTGCATTTCGAGCTCGGCCGGCGAGGCGCCGCTCTGGGTCACGGTGATGTTGACGACGGGGACGTCGATATTCGGAAAGCGGGTGATCGGCAGCTTATAGAAAGCCTGTACGCCGACAATCATGAGCAGGAAGAACGCCAAGAGCGGCGCTACGGGATTTCGGATTGACCAGGCTGAAAAGTTCATCGGGTCATCTTTCAATTGGACGCAGCTGGGGCATCGCGGACGGGCGTGATGCGATCGCCGTCGCGTACATAAGCACCGGCCTTGGCGACGACTTCATCTCCGGCCGCAAGTCCCTTGCGGATCTCGATATAGGCGCCGTCCTGGATGCCAGTCTCGACATTTACAAATTGCACGACATTGTTTTCGACCTTGCGGGCAGACGAACCGTCCGAGCCGGTGAGCACTGCCGTCAGGGGCAACGCAACGCCTTTGGTCTCACGGATGATGATCTCGGCGCTGCCATACATGCCGGCACGTGCCTTGCTGTCGTCGTCGATGGAGATATGCACGAGGCCGAGACGGCTGACCGGGTCGACAGTCGGCGATACGAGGCGTATGGACCCCGAGAGTTTCTCCGGACTGCCGGCAAGCACAATGAATGCCTTCTGTCCCGCCTGCATCTTCGTGATGTCGCTTTCCGAAACCTCGGCGACGAGTTCCACGGCACTGTCTCGGATCACGGTGAAGAGCGGATCGCCCGTAAAGTTGGCAATCGCGCCAACCTTCGCATTCTTGGCAGAAACGGTGCCATCGACCGGAGTCTTGACGTCAGTGCGCGCCAGCCGCAGATCCGTGTCGGCGATCTGGCTGTCCACGACCTTGAGGTCAGCTTCCGCAACGGCGATTGCCTGTTCGGCGGATTTCACACGCGCCCTGGTGGCGGCTGCGAGAGCCGTCGATGTCTCCACCTGCGAAGTCGAGGTGGTTCCCTTCTGTGCCATCGTCACGGCGCGAACACGCTGCTGTTCCGCCTGTTCGGCGTTTGCCTGAGCCTCGATGAGCTGGGCGCGTAGCTGGGCGAGGGTAGCTTCGCCTTTCGCCTTGGTGGCCTCCATCTGGCTCTTTTGCAGAAGCAGTGCGTCATCGTTCAGCGTCGCCAACACGCTATCGGCTGTCACCCTGTCGCCTACGTCGGCGTTCAGCTTGCGGATCGAAAGCCCGTCAACCTGCGGCTGGATGTAAATTTCCTCGACGGGCCGGATCGTACCGGTCGCCACAACGCGATCGACAAGATTACGGGTCTGAGCCGTGGTTACGACGATTGCCGGAAGATTCTGTTGCGGTGCTCCGACTGCCGTTTCCTGTGCAACAATTGGGCTGGCTGCGAGCATCGTCAGCAGCAGGGTCGAGGCGCGTAAAATTCCAAGTGGCGTGTAGGCCATGCATCATGATCCAGGTTGACGACATAAACATCCACTCCGCACCATTCTAATGGTTGCAAAGTGGCCTCGCTACATTTCTATTGCCTGCGAACGGGTCCCATCATCCCATCCAATTGCCGCTGTAAAGCCTCTCAAGCGACAAAATAGGCCTTGTACGTGGTAGCGATTTGCTCGATTCACAAGACTGTCAGAAAATATTCCTCACGGGCGATCCTTTATTCGTCATTGAAAGCGAGATCAATCCAGAGGCGCTTATGCATGCATTCCAATGAATGATCTCTCTCTATGACGTTTGGTCTTTTAAAGATGCGACAGCTACACGCCACTTTTTTATTGACCCTGTTACAAAATGAAAAAAACGCGCGGATACTCTTCCGCGCGTTCAGCAGCCAACGGCTCGGATTTACTTCCCGACAGCGTCCGTGATCTCGTGCGTCCAGGCGCCTGACGGCTCCTTGTTGATGATCTTCTGGTCGAGCAGTGCCTTGGCCGTACGGTCGTAAAGCGCTTCATCGAGTTTGCCGCTGCCGTCGCCGATCAGTTTGGCGACTTCGCCCATCATGCGCTTCTGATGGTTCTCGTCCTGGCCGCCATTGTCGACGACGATCTCTGCCGCTTCGTCGGGATTATCGATGGCGTATTTCCAGCCCTTCAGCGAGGCGCGGACGAACTTCACCATCTTTTCCTTGAAAGCAGGGTCCTTCAGCTTGTTCTCCATGACGTAGAGACCGTCTTCCAGAAGGTCGTTGCCCATCTGCGTATAGTTGAAGACCGTCAGATCCTCCGGCTTGAACCCGGCATCGATCGCCTGCCAGTACTCGTTATAGGTCATCACCGAGATGCAATCGGCCTGCTTCTGGACGAGCGGTTGTACGTCGAAACTCTGCTTGAGGACGGTGACGCCGTTCGGACCTCCTTCGGTCGAAAGGCCAAGCTTGTTCATCCAGGCGAAGAACGGATATTCATTGCCGAAGAACCAGACGCCAAGCGTATGGCCCTTGAAATCTGCCTCCGTCTTGATCGGCCCGTCCTTGCGGCAGACCATTTCCAGTCCGGATTTCTGGAATGGCTGGGCAATATTGACCAAAGGTACGCCCTTTTCACGGGCAACGAGGGCACCGCCCATCCAATCGACGATGACGTCGGCGCCGCCGCCGGCGATCACCTGCTCGGGCGCGATGTCGGGGCCGCCGGGCTTGATTTGGACGTCAAGTCCTTCCTCCTCATAGTAACCTTTGTCCTTGGCGACATAGTAGCCGCCGAACTGGCTCTGGGTGACCCATTTGAGCTGCAGGACGACCTTGTCGGCGGCCATCGCCTGGACCGCGGCAAGCGACATTGCGCCCGCCATCAACGAAATCATCAGCTTTTTCATCCCGTTTTTCCTTTTTCCCTCTGAAGTTATGCCGTGATCCCAAGAGGATCTCGGCCGCGTCTAGCCACCACGGATAGACGGATGCCAGAATGTCGTGGCTCTTTCGGCAAGCGCGACGAGGCCGTAGAAGATGGAACCCGCCAGCGCGGCAACCGCGATTTCCGCCCAGACCATGTCCACGTTCATCCGGCCGATCTCGGTCGAGATGCGGAACCCCATGCCGACGATCGGAGTGCCGAAGAATTCCGCTACGATGGCACCGATCAGGGCAAGCGTCGAGTTGATCTTGAGCGCGTTGAAGATGAAGGGCATTGCCGCAGGCAACCTGAGCTTAAGCAGCGTCTGGGTATAGTTTGAGGCATAGGTGCGCATCAGATCGTGTTCCATCAGTCCCGCGGCGGAAAGACCTGCGACCGTGTTCACGAGCATCGGGAAGAAGGTCATGACGATGACGACGGCCGCCTTGGATTGCCAGTCGAAGCCGAACCACATGACCATGATCGGCGCCACGCCGATGATCGGCAGCGCGGACACCATATTGCCGATCGGCAGAAGGCCGCGGCGCAGGAATGCGATCCTGTCTGCCAGGATGGCCGTGAGAAAGCCGGCGACGCAGCCGATGGCATAGCCGATGAGGACCGCCTTGAAGACCGTCTGACGAACGTCGGCGCCGAGTATGGGCAGTGACGCAGCGATCCGGACGCCAATCGCGCTCGGCGGTGGGAGCAGAATGAAGGGAATTCCTGCGCCGCGCGTGACCGCCTCCCAGATGATGAGGATCCATGCGCCGAAGATTGCCGGGATCAGCAATCGGAGCGACCATTGTGCCAAGGCGGAAGCCGGGTACATGCCCGAAAGCAACGTGACGCATCGCCAGGCTAACAGCCAACTTGCAGCCAGAAGAAGAAAGAAAGGCGCGCGCGCCAGGCCCTCATGACCGGCGATACCAGTCAAAAGCAGCCAGGCCGCCTCATGGGCGCCGAGAAAAAGGATGGTCGCGGCGATCGCGGGCGGCAAACCGACCTGTGAAAGAAGCGCCGAGATGATGACGAGGAAGAAAATGAGAATGACGACGCCGGAGGAAAGCTCCTCGGCACCTCCCTCCTTCAGCAATGGCAGCGTCAGGGCGGCGACTATACACAGGAGCAGCGCGAGCATATTCTGCCAGGCGGGTGTCAGGATTTTCATGCCGGCCTCCCGCCCATCGAGCGGTCCACGATGCGCGCGATGATGCCGACGATGGTGACTAGAGCCGCTGCCAGCACGGAGCCAGCGATCAGGGCGGCCCAGATGTCGATGGTCTGGCTGTAATAGGAGCCGGCGAGCAGCTTCGATCCGATGCCCGCCACCGCGCCGGTCGGCAATTCGCCGACGATCGCGCCGACGAGGCTTGCGGCGATTGCCACCTTCATCGATGTGAAAAGGTAAGGCACGGAAGCCGGCACCCGGAGCTTCCACAGGATCTGGACCGTGCTGGCATTGTAGGTGTGCATCAGATCGAGATGTGTGAGTTCGGGCGAGCGCAGTCCCTTCACCATGCCAACGGTCACGGGAAAGAAGGAAAGGTAGGTGGAGATCAGCGCCTTCGGAAGCAGGCCGGTGATGTTGACGGCCGCGAGCACGACGATGACCATTGGCGCGATCGCCAGGATAGGCACCGTCTGCGAGGCGATGATCCAGGGCATCAAGCTGCGGTCGAGCGTGCGCATATGGACGATGCCGATGGCAATGGCGATGCCGAGCAATGTGCCGAGAGCAAAGCCCAGCAAGGTGGAGGAAAGCGTCACCCAGCTATGGTAAACGAGGCTGCGATTGCTGGAGACCCTCCTCAGGAAGGTGTTCTCGAAGACATTCTGCGCCACCTGATGCGGTGCGGGCAGGACAGGCTTCGGCTGGGAAAGGGTCCTTCCGATGAACTCGATCATGCCCGGCGTCTGGCCGGAGCGGCTATCCATGTCGCGTTGGAATGGCGCGTTCAGCATCACGGCGAAGACGTACCAGATCGCGATCAGGATCAGCAGGATTGTCGTCACCGGAACAAATTTTTCCCTGAAAAACAGCTCCTTTTCCATGATCACGTCTTTCCCTGCATTGGAAACAGCATCAGCACCATCGAGACGATGCCGAGACCGACCCCGGCCAGCTGCATCGTGTTCAGCCGCTCGTTGAAGATAGCGAAGGCGATGATATTGATGAGGAGGAGTTGGGCGACGGCTGAAGCCGAGATTGCCAGCCCAAGGCCTGCTTCGCGCATCAATCGCACCATCATCAGGTTGCCGACGCAGTAAAGTGAGAGCGACAGGATGAGGAGGTACAGGTTGCTGTTGGCAATATAGGCGCGTGAGGTCGTTGCGGCACTCAGAAATACCGCGATTGCGGCTGCAAGCCAGAGGAGGAACTGCGGCTTCATGAACCCAGACACCTCGCGAACATCTCATTCCTCATAGCTATGCCCCGCCCGCAGGCCTTCACGCACACGATGGGCGATCTCCAGGAATTCCGGCGTCTCGCGAATGTGAAGAGGGCGCTCGGCAGGAAGTGTGGATTCGATGACATCGGTGACCCGCCCGGGACGGGGCGACATCACGACAATCCGGGTGGAGAGATAGACTGCTTCGGGGATCGAATGCGTGACGAAACAGATCGTCTTGTTGGTACGCGCCCAGAGCTTCAGCAGTTGCGCGTTCAAATGGTCGCGGACGATCTCGTCGAGCGCACCGAAAGGTTCGTCCATCAGAAGCAGGTCGGCATCAAAAGCGAGCGCCCGGGCGATCGAGGCGCGTTGCTGCATCCCACCCGAAAGCTGCCACGGGTATTTCTTCTCGAAGCCGGATAGGTTGACGAGTTCCAGCGTCTGCGCGATGCGCGCCTTCCGCTCCGCCTTGCTGTAGCCCATGATTTCCAGCGGCAAGGCGATGTTCTTCTCGATCGTCCGCCAAGGATAGAGCGCTGGTGCCTGGAAGACGTAGCCGTAGGCACGGGCCTTGCGAGCCTCCTCAGGCGTCATGCCGTTGACGGCGATGTCGCCGAGCGTCTTTTTTTCGAGATCGGCGATCACGCGCAGAAAGGTGGTCTTGCCGCAGCCCGAGGGGCCGATGAAGGAGACGAAGTCGCCTTTCCTCACCTCAAGATTGACGTTGCTGAGGGCGTGAACGGGGCCGTCACTGGTTTCATACGTAAGACACAGGTCCTTTGCGGACACCACGGAAAAACTCGAGGAACTCATGAAGGCTTACCGCTCTTGTTTTCACAGCATCGGGAAGACGTATTGCGTGATATTCTTTCCGCGAGCAGGAATAAAGACGGCAAGCTCGGAGGCTCAGCCGCAATTCTAATGGAGGATGACGATGGATGCGAAATCAAAACCTACCTGCCATATTGTTCGCCCGAACCACACCTATGACGGGAAGCAGGGGCTCAGCTATTTCGAAGGGATCGCGGCGCAAACGGTCGGTTCGACAGGCATCTGCATGCATCTCCTGACGATTCCGCCGGGTATTCGGGCCAAGGCGCATCTGCATGAGGCGCATGAGACGGCCATCTACATGCTCTCCGGCGAGGCGCACACCTGGTACGGCGATCGGCTCGAAAACCATGTCGTCGTGCATGCGGGCGAGCTGTTCTACATCCCGGCCGGCGTGCCGCATCTGCCGGCGAACCTCAGCAGCACGCCCTGCACGGCTATCATTGCCCGCACCGACCCGAACGAGCAGGAAAGCGTCGTTCTGCTGCCGGAGCTGGATGCACTCGTTGAAACATGAGCCCAAAGAAGGGCCCATGAAACGCACACGTGAAGTGGCATTGCCAATGCTTCGCCTGAGATCGGCGCGTTTGGCGCGCCGTTCCACACGGCCTTGGTCGCCTCGTTTCTCTGGACACTTCTCCCCGGTGGGGAGAAGTGGAAGGAAGAGAATTTCCGACATGACGGGCACGAGCGAACAGTGTTGGTCCGAGGATGCCAAACGTTACACCCCGCTTGCCGGAATGCCGCTGCGCTGAACCTTGCGCGGCGCAGTGACGTCCTTCCACTTCGACAGCGACTTGGCGACTGCGGTAAATGGCTCGCGCCGGACGAATTCGCCGTGGCCTTCGCGAGTCTTTATCGCATCCTCCTCGATGGCGACGACCCCGCGTGTCAGGGTGTAGCGTGGTAGACCGGTCACCGTCTTGCCCTCGAAGACATTGTAGTCGATCGCTGATTGCTGCGTCTTCGCAGCAATCGTCTTCGATCGGCTCGGGTCCCAGACGACAATATCCGCGTCGGCACCGACGAGGATTGCGCCCTTCTTCGGATAGATGTTGAGGATCTTGGCGATATTGGTCGAGGTCACGGCCACGAATTCGTTCATCGTCAGGCGTCCGGTGCTGACGCCATAGGTCCAGAGCATCGGCAGACGGTCTTCGAGGCCGCCGGTGCCGTTCGGGATCTTGGTGAAATCGCCAAGGCCGAAGCGCTTCTGTGCGGTGGTAAAGGCGCAATGGTCGGTCGCGACGACCTGCAGCGAGCCGGACGCGAGCCCTGCCCAGAGACTGTCCTGGTGCAGCTTGTTGCGGAAAGGAGGCGACATGACGCGGCGGGCGGCATGGTCCCAGTCGGGATTGGCGTATTCGCTTTCGTCGAGCGTCAGATGCTGGATCAGCGGTTCGCCATAGACGCGCATGCCCTTGGCGCGCGCGCGGCGGATTGCTTCATGCGCCTGCTCGCATGAGGTATGGACGATATAGACGGGGGCGCCGGCCATGTCGGCGATCATAATGGCGCGGTTCGTCGCTTCACCTTCCACCTCGGCAGGACGGGAATAGGCATGGGCTTCCGGACCGTTGTTGCCTTCGGCGAGCAATTTCGCCTGCATCTGCGCCACGACGTCGCCGTTTTCCGCATGGACGAGGGGAAGCGCGCCGAGTTCCGCGCAGCGCTGGAAGGAGGAGAACATCTCGTCGTCATCCACCATCAGCGCGCCCTTGTAGGCCATGAAATGCTTGAAGGTGTTGATCCCCTTGTCCTTGACCACCGTCTCCATCTCGTTGAAGACCTGCTCGCTCCACCAGGTGATTGCCATGTGGAACGAATAGTCGCAATTGGCGCGGGTCGACTTGTTGTCCCACATCGTCAAAGCTTCCAGCATCGACTGGCCGGGCGAGGGGAGCGCGAAGTCCACGACCATGGTCGTGCCGCCAGCCAGAGCGGCACGCGTTCCGCTCTCGAAATCGTCGGAGGAATAGGTGCCCATGAACGGCATTTCGAGATGGGTGTGCGGATCGATGCCGCCCGGCATGACATAACAACCGGAAGCGTCCAAGGTTTCGTCGCCCGCAAGGTTTGGTCCAATTTCGACGATCTTGCCGCCTTCGATTTTCACATCCGCCCTGTAGGTCAGGTCGGCGGTTACGATGGTTCCGTTCTTGATGACTGTGCTCATTCCCCGAACTCCTTGTCGCTGCGCGGCGCTTGCGTCAGCTGATTATCCAATGACTGGCGGTAGCGGATGCAGCCCCGCATGAACTGCGGCCAATCCGGCACGATCTGACCGCCTGGCGGCGAATCCGGAAGCAGCGCCCACAGATCGGGATGATGCCAACAGAGTTCGTGGCCGGAGGAATCCCGATGAACGCGTATGGCGTGCCGCATCGCCCGCGCAGCCGCCAGGAGATCGGTATGGCTCATCCGATCCAGATCTGCGTCGGGGTCGCTTGTCACGCGACCATCTCCGCCGTTTCGAGGACGGCGTGGAAGAGCACATCGGCTCCGGCCGTCGCCCATTCCTTGGAGATCTCCTCAGCCTCGTTATGCGACAGCCCGTCGACGCAGGGGCACATGACCATGGTAGTGGGCGCTACTCTCGCGGCCCAGCAGGCGTCGTGACCCGCGCCGGAAATGAGGTTCATATGGCTGTAGCCGAGTCTCTCGGCGGCGCCGCGTACCCTGCTGACCAATGTCGGATCAAAGGTCACGGGCTCGAAATGCCCGATCGCCTCGATCGAACAGCCGACAGCGAGGGCATCGCAGATCTTCGGCGCCTCGGCCTCGATTTTTGCTCGCATGCCATCGAGCTTCTTCTGGTTGGGCGAGCGGATGTCGACGGTGAAGATCACCTTGCCGGGCAATACGTTGCGCGAATTCGGCGTGAAGAAAACCTGGCCGACGCCACCGACGGCGCCGGGCTGGTTCTCCATCGCCACGCTTTGCACCATCTCCAAGATCCTCGCCATGGCCAGGCCGGCATTGACGCGCAGATCCATCGGCGTCGAGCCGGTGTGGGCTTCCTTGCCGGTCAGGGTGAATTCCAGCCACCATAGACCTTGACAGTGGGTGACGACGCCGATCGTCTTCTCCTCCGCCTCGAGGATTGGGCCCTGCTCGATATGATACTCGAAATAGGCGTGCATCCTGCGGGCGCCCACCTCCTCGTCACCCTGCCAGCCAATCCGCTTCAGCTCCTCGCCGAAGGTCTTGCCTTCCGGATCCTTGCGTCCATAGGCGTATTCGAGCGTATGGGCGCCCGCGAATACGCCGGAGGCGAGCATTGCCGGAGCAAAACGCGCGCCTTCCTCGTTAGTCCAGTTGGTAACGACGATCGGATGTTTGGTCTTAATGCCAAGATCGTTCATTGTGCGCACGACTTCGAGAGCGCCGAGCACACCCAGAACGCCGTCATACTTGCCGCCGGTCGGCTGCGTATCGAGATGGGAGCCGACATAGACCGGCAGTGCTTTGGGATCGGTGCCGGGGCGGGTCGCAAACATGGTGCCCATCTTGTCGACGCTCATGGTCAGGCCGGCGTCATCACACCATTTCCGGAAAAGGGAACGGCCTTCCGCATCGGCATCCGTCAAGGTTTGGCGATTGTTGCCCCCCGCAATGCCGGGTCCGATCTTCGCCATTTCCATGATTGCGTCCCAAAGTCGGTCGCCATTGACGCGCATGTTTTCGCCTGGTGCTGCCACCATATGCAGTCCTCGCCTATTTGTTCGGGCATGCTGACTCTGCACGCCTGCTTGTTCCCGTGGCCATTCCAGGCGCTTTTGTTTTTGTGTTGCGCCCGGGAAACGACAGTTGCCTTTATTTGGCATCTGGCTGATAATTTGACCGACTGGTAAACATTACAACTTCCATTGCGACGCTCAAGACGAAAATCACCAAAAATGCAGACAAAATTACAGGCGTTTGCCTAAATTAATGGCAAGAATGCCCTGTGATCGTCGTGAGCGAAAGGGTTGAATCTGAAGGGGAAACAGAAACGACATGGCGATTCCGAGAGCGGCGAAGACCCAGCGCCGGACGCGCATTCAGGAAGAAAAGGAAGAGCAGATTCTGGAGGCCGCGCTGGACGTGTTTTCCGTCCATGGCTTTCGCGGCTCGACCATCGATCAGATCGCCGAAGTCGCCGGCATGTCGAAGCCCAATCTCCTCTATTATTTCCGGACCAAGGAGGCGATGCACCGGGCGCTGATCGACCGCGTGCTCTTTACCTGGTTGGAGCCACTCAAAGCTCTGGATGCAGAAGGCAATCCGGAAAACGAGATTCGCAGCTATATCCGTCGCAAGCTGGAAATGGCGCGTGAATATCCGCGTGAAAGCCGCCTGTTCGCCAATGAGATGCTGCAGGGTGCGCCACATGTCGAAGACGAACTCAAAGGGCCGCTGAAAAGCCTGGTCGACGAAAAGGCGGAAGTCATCCGTGCCTGGGCCAAGGCCGGCAAGATCGTCGAATGCGATCCCTATCACCTGATCTTCTCGATTTGGTCGACGACGCAGCATTATGCGGACTTCGATGTCCAGGTTCGCGCCGTACTGGGGCAGGAGCATTCCGGGGAAGGGCGCTTCGAGGACGCGGCGCGCTATCTCGAGCAGCTTTTCCTTCATGGCCTCATACCGAAACGCGGAGCGACCTGAGTTTGTGCGCATACAATTAAGAAATTACGTTATGAATTATCTATAAATCTTTGTAATCAAGAAAATATTTTCTTCTCAAAAATGATTTCCCCGAAAATCGGCGCCCGATTTTCGGGGGTGCTTCGTTCCTGATCCTGCTTATCTATTCAGCCGCTTGCCGCGCCATGGGATTATTGGGATGCGTGGTCCAGTTGGCATAGTTCGGATCGACGACCTTGCCGGTGCGCTTGTCGAGCGTGCCGGCTGCGAGCGGTTCCATGGTGATGCAGTTCTCGACGGGACAGACACTGACGCAGAGATTGCAGCCGACGCATTCCTCTTCGATCACTTCGAAATGGCGCACGCCGTTGACGAAGCTGGTGATCGCCTGATGCGAGGTGTCTTCGCAGACGATATGACAGCGCCCGCACTTGATGCAGGCATCCTGATCGATCTTCGCTTTGGCGATATAGTTGAGGTTCAGATATTGCCAGTCGGTGACGTTTGGAACGGCACGGCCGATGATGTCATCGAGCGTGCGGTGACCTTTCGCGTCCATCCAGTTGGAGAGGCCGGAGATCATTTCCTGCACGATCTTGAAGCCATACGTCATGGCGGCAGTGCAGACCTGCACGTTGCCGGCCCCGAGAACGAGGAATTCGGCCGCGTCGCGCCAGGTGGTGATGCCGCCGATGCCTGAAATCGGCAGGCCCTGGGTTTCGTGATCGCGGGCGATCTCCGCCACCATGTTGAGCGCGATTGGCTTCACCGCCGGGCCGCAATAGCCGCCATGCGTGCCTTTTCCGCCGACTGTCGGGTTCGGGGCAAAGCTGTCGAGATCGACGGAGACGATCGAATTGATCGTATTGATCAGCGAGACAGCATCCGTGCCGCCCGCCTTGGCGGCACGTGCCGGCTTGCGGATGTCGGTGACGTTCGGCGTCAACTTGGTGATGACGGGCATACGCGTATACTGCTTGCACCAGCGTACGACCATCTCGATATATTCCGGCACCTGGCCGACCGCAGAGCCCATGCCGCGCTCGGACATGCCGTGCGGACAGCCGAAGTTGAGCTCGATGCCGTCGGCGCCGGTTTCCTCCACGAGCGGCAGGATGGCCTTCCAGGCGTCCTCGACACAGGGCACCATGATCGAGGCGATCAGCGCCCGATCCGGCCAGTTCATCTTCACCTGCTTCATTTCCCGAAGATTGGTGTAGAGGTCGCGGTCGGTGATGAGCTCGATATTGTTGAAGCCGAGCAGCCGCCGGTCGGCGCCCCAGATCGCGCCGTAGCGCGGGCCGTTGACGTTGACAACCGGCGGCCCCTCTTCGCCGAGCGTCTTCCAGACGACGCCCCCCCAGCCAGCCTTGAAGGCGCGCTCGACGTTGTAAGCCTTGTCCGTTGGCGGCGCCGAGGCCAGCCAGAACGGGTTAGGGGATTTAATGCCGACGAAATTGTTGGTGAGATCAGCCATGGTTCATCTCTCCCTCAGGCGACGGCGCTGGCCGGTTTGACTGCCACGGTGAGCACGCGGTGGATCGATTCGGCCGCATCGCGGCCGTGGGCGACGGCGGAGACCGTCAGGTCCTGACCGCCAAGGACACAATCGCCACCGGCCCAGACACCGTCGAGCGACGTGCGCCCTTCGCCATCCACGACAATTCGGCCGCCCTGCATGCGCAGGGCTCCGAGACCCGATGCATCGAAGGTCTGACCGATCGCCTTGAAGATCTGGTCGGCAGCGATCGCGCCGGTCTCACCGGTCGTGGCCAATCGGCCTTCGGTGAGCTTGGTATACTCGACTTCAATGCCGGCGACCTTGCCGTTGCGGGCGATGATCGACTTCGGCGCCAGCCAATGGCGAATGATGACGCCTTTGGATGTGGCCAAATCCTGCTCGAACTCCGATGCGTTCATATGTTCCTTGCCGCGGCGGTAGCAGATCGTCACTTCCTCGGCGCCAAGCAGCTTGGCCTGCACCGCGGCATCGATCGCCGTCATGCCGCCGCCGAGAACGACGACGCGTCTGCCGATTGCTACCTCGGCCTTGTCTTTTGCCTGGCGGAGCGCTGCAATGAAGGCGACCGCGTCATCGACACCTTCGAGACTTTCGCCGTCCACACGTAGCGCATTGACGCCCGCGAGCCCGATGGCGAGGAAGACGGCGTCATATTGCAAGGTCAGATCCGCGAGCGAAAAGTCGTCACCGAGCCGCTGGTCGTGGCGCATGTCGATGCCGCCGATCGAAAGCACGTAATCGACTTCCTTCTGGGCGAAGTCGTCGACCGTCTTATAGGTGGCGATACCATATTCGTTGAGGCCGCCGGCCTTCGGTCTGCTGTCGAAAATCACCACCGAATGGCCCTTCATCGCAAGACGGTGGGCGCAGGCGAGACCCGCCGGTCCGGCGCCGACGACCGCGATTGTCTTGCCCGTGGGTGCGGCGCGCGCGTAGAACTGCTTGTTCTGCTCCATGGCTGCGTCTGTCGCGTATCGTTGCAGCCGACCGATTTCGACCGGCTTTTCTTCGGCGGTGTTGCGCACGCAAGCCTGCTCGCAGAGCTGTTCGGTGGGACAGACGCGGGCGCACATGCCACCCAGAATGTTCTGGTCAAAGATAGTTTTCGCCGAGCCAAGCGCATTGCCTGTCGATATCTGGCGGATGAAAAGCGGGATGTCGATGGAGGTGGGACAGGCCGTCATGCACGGCGCGTCATAACAGAAATAGCAACGATCTGCGGCAACCAGCGCCTCGTGATTGTCGAAGCGTGGATGGAGATCGGAAAAGTTCGCTTCATACTCGGCGGAAGCAAGCCTGCCGGCATGAATCCCACTTTCCAGTCGTTCCATTGAAGTTCCCTCATTATAGTAAACGGCTGATATTTTAGACGGTAGCTCAGTATAAAAATTTTATCAAATGGTAAAACTTCACCGGATACGCCTATCTGCCCGACGGAACTGCGCAGAGGTCCTGACCGTTCTTATTTTCGAAGCGCCGTGGGGCGAAAAAAAATTAAAAAAATTTATAATCCCTGGAACTATTGCTTCGGCCGCTCGTTAGGTGGGTATCCGGAGGATAATCGCATCGACCCAACATGCGCGCCCCAACCCATCCTCCGGACATACTCACGGTCCCCTCCCGGTGAGTGAAGACAGCTAGTGCGCCGCCCTCGCACTGGCTGTTTTCGTGTGCGGGGATATCTGTTGAAGGAGAGCGTCGTATCGGAATTTCGATCTGCGCACGCGCAGGTTCTGCCTCTCATTGTCCTCTCGTTCCCCTTGCGGGGAGAGGGGGGCAAAACTCTCAACGAATCCGATAGTTGCGGATCAAAATCGAGCGCCGCGACAGCCCCTCATCCGACCCTTTGGGCCACCTTCTCCGCGCAGGCGGGGCGAAGGGGGAGTCGCACCCTCCGTCATCCCTCACGGGCGATGGTTTGTAGCCGCCGTCTGCTCGATTGTCCCCTCTCCCCGCGCGCGGGGAGAGGGCTAGGGTGAGGGGCAGAACTCTCGCCGAATCCGATAGTTGCGAACAAAAATTCGAGTACCGCGACAGCCGCTGTACCCTTTTAGATGCGGTTCCTCATCCGCGTGTTCGAATTCTCCTAGAAACTCTACGAGCGTTTCAGGATTTCATATTCCGTCTCGGGGATCGTGATCCGGTATTCGATATGATCCGGCGCCACCAGAAATGCGGCTTGCGCGTTCATGGAGGTCGGTGCGATGCGTTCTAGGATCATTCGGCCGAAAGTGTTGCCTTCCAGTTCGAGGCCTGCATCCGCGCGTGACACTTTTTCATTCCACTTGACCTCAATGGCGTTACGTCCCTCGAGCGTCGTCTCGGCGCAATTCAGCTTGATAGCAGTCGAGCCTCCGGAAATCGCCCCATGGGATGCCGAGTTAACGATGAGCTCATGTAGCGCAAGGCCGAGGTGAACCGCCGCATTTGGCGTCAGATGCGCATTGACCCCAAATATCGGCATCGCCGTGCCCGCGTCGGGCCAGTAGGGAGCGAACTGTTTCTCCGCCAATTCGAAAAGATAGGCACCACGCCAGCTCGAATCCGTGATGAGGTCTTGCGAATTGGAGAGGGACTGAAGACGGCCGCGAAACTTGACCAGGAAATTATCCACGGAAAGCGTTTGCCTCGCCGTCTGTGTGGCGATGCCCTGAATGATCGCAAGGAGGTTCTTCGATCGGTGCGAAAGCTCTCGCAGGAGCGACTTCAGGATCTTTTCGCGATGACGGATCTCCGTCACTTCCGAGATGACGGTCAGTATGCCATAGGATGGGCTGCTACCGACCCGTTCGATCTTGAGTTCGAAGGTTCGTGTTTCGTCCGGATCGACACTCTCTATTTCAGCATTGGCAGATTTGCCGTCCTTCAGGACTTGCAACTTCAGCGGCAAAAGACGCTCGCCGTCTTTCTCTCCAAACAGATCGACATCGTTCGCGCCGGGGAAGAAGGCGGGCTTCAGGTGTTCGGGGAGATTTTCGGCATATCGGATCGCCAGGGCGGAATCCTGATAAATAACTGAAATGCCGGCGCTACTTAGCGCCCGTTCCATCATTGCGGCCTTGCTTTCCCGCGAGAAAGACGCGCCGGACAATGGTTCAGTCTTGTTCACTCAGCCGCCTTTCCTCGGTTTCTCGCGACGTCGCTGGCATTCGCCTGAAGAACCTGACGTTACTTATACCCATATAACCATGCGTTGCAAAATTTTTAAGCGTCCCAGTGTTACCGGAACGCTTCCCACTCCGCATATTTGCAACGGGTTGCAAGTCGTTCAGGCAGCCACCTTTGTCGACTCGTTGAAGAACAAAGCCTGACTGATCAAGGCCTTCACCATGTCGGGATTGAAAGGTTTGGTCACCAGGAAGGTCGGTTCCGGCCGCTCGCCCGTCAGTAATCTTTCCGGGAATGCTGTTATAAAAATAACCGGTATACTGGAATTTTTCAGGATGTCGTTGACAGCATCGATTCCTGAACTGCCGTCTGCAAGCTGGATGTCGGCGAGAACCATATTGGGTTTGGTCGCGTTGTAGAGGGTGACAGCTTCGCTGTGGGTCCGGGCTATACCCGTAACCTTATGGCCAAGGCTTTCGACCATCTGTTCGATATCCATGGCGATCAGAGGCTCATCTTCGATGATCATGATATCGGTTGCGACCTGACGCGAGATTTCCTGCGACGCCTGGTCGAGCAGCCGCATGACATCTTGCTCTTCGACATCCAGGATCTCGGCGATCTCCGGGATATGGAAACTCTCGACCGAGGCGAGGATGAAGGCCTGACGCGCAACCGGTGACACCTTGGCGAGATTGAGCGAGGCGCGTTGTTCCCAAGCATAGGGGGAAGTCGGTTCCGGGATCTGGATCGCAGTGGAACCGAAGAGGCTCGTGAAAAGTTTATAAAGTGCGACGCGATCGTTCGCGGTATCCGGAAAAATCGAGATATCGGCTATGATCGCTTCCAGTACTGCCGCAACATAAGCATCGCCAGATGTCTGTGTTCCGGTAAGAGCGCGAGAATAGCGACGCAGATACGGAAGATGCGGCGCGATTCGAGTCGAAAGTGTCATTAAATAACTCCCATCAGCGGGGCCCCTCAGAGGCGCGATAATAAGAATGAACGTTATCATCCCAAAAAAGTTCCAAAGTGACGGAACTTTTTTTATTTCCGGGCATTATGGTTGCCGACACAGGGGGCGGATTTATACGCTCGGTTGCCGAAATGAGGGTTCGGCTCTTGTGGCATCATCCGTAGGCCCGATCAGGCCCACGAAACAAGCGGAAATGGCCAACGAATGAAACACATGAGAAGTGGCGAGTTAATGACGACGCAAAAAAACGAAGAAACAAACAATCGGCGGCCTGATCTTAGAGCTGGTGATATACTAGATCCGAACAATCAGATCGGTATGCGGCTGCGTTCGCTTTATGCCGCAGCGCAGGACGAGGCGATTCCGGACCGCTTCCTGGATCTGCTTGAAAAGCTGGATCAGGCCGAGCGCCTGGCGTCAGCCAAAGTGGCTGATTAGGACGTGCCCATGGAAGAGGCGAAGACAAGCTTCAAGCGCGAGCTGTTGGCGGCTTTGCCCAGCCTTCGTGCGTTCGCCATCTCGCTTATCGGGCGTCATGATCGTGCCGACGATCTCGTTCAGGATACGATCATGAAGGCCTGGGCCAAGCAGGACCATTTCGAGATGGGCACCAACATGAAGGCCTGGCTGTTCACCATTCTCAGAAATGAATTGTACAGTCAGATGCGCAAGAGCGGCCGCGAGGTGCAGGACAGCGACGGCCTGTTCACTGAATCGATGGCAACACATCCCGCCCAGTACGGTGCGCTGGATCTGGAAGATTTCCGCAAGGCACTCGACAAGCTGCCAGCGGATCAGCGCGAGGCGATCATTCTGGTCGGTGCGTCGGGTTTTTCCTATGAGGAGGCGGCCGAAATCTGCGGCTGCGCGGTCGGCACCATCAAGAGCCGTGTAAATCGCGCCCGTCAGCGGCTGCAGGAATTGCTGCAGATCAGCGGAGAAGCGGACTTCGGTCCGGACGCGACATCCGCGCCCCTGACCTCAAAGGCATTCGCATTCTAGAGCGGTTCTGCTTTATCGTGGAATTGCAGAACCGCTCTACCCTTTGTTTTTACGCAATTCCGAACGGAAAACCGCGTTCCGCACTTTTCCTGGAATTGCTCTAATCCGTAGGAGGAGCATGAAAGAGCCGGCGATCCACCATGTGGAGCGCCGGCTCTTTACGCTAAGTCGATAAATCCCGGATGCTTTGCAATCAAGGAATGACGGCGTCCTTTGCGTGGCGTCATCACTCCTTCTTCGATCCAACGAAGCTCGAGGCAAGAAGTGCCATGACCACTGCCGCAGTCAGCATCGGCTGTGAGCGAACCATTCCCAATCCGGCTGTCGCAGCAGTTTCCAGGGCGAGCCGGCGTTCACGGGCTTTTCGAGCTTCCTGGGCATCGACGATCGCCATGATGACCAGAACAATCAGTCCCAGGAGGAAGGCGGCGGCGGCGATGAAGAGCGCCGCTCCGGCAGCGCCATAAAGCGGCGTGAGCCAGACGGCGGCCGCGACCATCGCGAAGACATAGGCGGTCAGCAGCAGCAGTACTACGATTGCCAGAAAAATACCGTTGCGCCGCGTGCGCACAACGGTTCTATGCAGGCTGTTTGTCAGCAGCAGGCTAAGGAGCGGGTGCAGCATCATCTTTCTCAGCGGCGACGGGCGAGAAAGGCAAGCGTCAGGCCGACGACAGCGGCGGCTGCGACGGTTGCGGCCGGATGGCGACGCACCGTTTCGCGCATTTCGCGGGCACCACGAATGGATCCATCCTGAAGGTCACGCAGCATATCCTCACCCCTGCTGATCAGTTCGTCGAAGCCGGTTTCGGCCTGATCACGAAGCTTATGCCGCTGGCTGGCTGCGTTCTTTCTGACGAGGCTCGCGAGCGATGCGATCTCGTCACGCAGTTGCGCGATCTGATCCTCGATCCCCGCTTCGATGTCATGCAGCGTGCTGGTGCCGTTGCGCTTGCCGCGGATAGAGTGGAGGATGGAAGATGGCATGATTGTCTCCCTTTTTCGGGCGCGTGATGGCCGTTGCGGTTAGCCCGGACGATCGCACACGGAAAGCCGGTCGGCATTGATCCATGCCGTTGACGAATGAACGTCGGAGTGCATCAAAGGTTCCAGATAACCCGGCAGTTGCGCCCAAAGCCCATCGCGTCAAAAGAGATTCACGCATGACGCCCGAAAACCGCGCTTACTTTTCGGCATGCCCCGCTAGCCTGCGTCTTTCAGTGCGCTATGGGCAAGGACGAATGGGGTGCCATCGGAGGGGATCTTATTGACCCGCAAACGGCAGCCGAAGACGGAGAGCAATCTTTTATCGGTCAGCACATCGCGAATTGGTCCGGTTGCTGACAGCTGGCCGGACTTCAGCAGCACCATTTGGTCGGCAAAAAGAGCCGTCAGATTGAGATCGTGCATGACGGCGATGACGCCGCCGCCGCGCTCGCAAAAGCTTCGTGCGAGCGTCATGATCGTCAGCTGATGGCTGATGTCGAGACTGGAAACCGGCTCATCGAGAAGCAACCAGCAAGGGAGGCCGTCAACTACCGGCTCCGATATCTGGCAGAGCACGCGAGCGAGCTGGACACGCTGCTGCTCGCCGCCTGAAAGTTCCTGATAGAGGCGGCCTTCGAAGCCCGCCAGATCGACGGCGGTGAGCGCTTCGGCAGCGATCCGGTCGGCCTGTTCCGGTCGACTGTTCCTGCCGGAAGCAAGTCCCATGCGCACGATCTCGCGCACAGTGAAGGGAAAGGAGATCGCGCTTGCCTGCGGAAGCACGCCGCGCATCGTGGCGAGCCGCCAGGGTTCCATCGTGGTGACTTCGGCGGAATTGATCCGGACGGAGCCCTCGTAGCCGAGTTCACCGGAGATCGCCTTCATCGTCGTCGTTTTGCCGGAGCCGTTGGGGCCGGCGATGGCGGTCAATTCGCCCGGCCGAGCGGTGAAGGAAACATCACGCACGACGGATGTGCCGGACAGGCGGACGGAAAGGCCGGAAACTTCGATCATGGAACAAACTCAAAGGCTGAGGCGCGAACGGTTGCGCAGCAGAATCCAGAGAAAGAACGGTCCGCCCACGCCGGCCGTGACGATGCCGATAGGCAGTTCAGCAGGGGCGACGACGGTCCTGGCGAAGACGTCGGCAAAGATCAGCAGCGAGCCGCCGAGAAGGGCGGAAGCCGGCAGCAGGAAACGGTTATCCGGACCGATCAGGAGGCGCAGGACATGCGGTACGATAATGCCGACGAAACCGATGCCGCCGCTGACGGCGACCGAAGCTCCCGTCGCAGCTGCGACCGCGACGATGGCGGTATTCTTGAGGCGCTGCACGGGAATGCCCATGTGGAACGCCGCCGCTTCGCCAAGCGTAATTGCGTTCAGTCCCCGCGCCATCAGAGGAAGGCTCAGGAAGGAAATGAGGATAATCGGCGCGGCGGCCGCTATCTTGATCCAGGTGGCGCCGGCGAGCGATCCCATGCTCCAGAAGGTCAGATCGCGCAGCTGCTTGTCGTCAGCCATGTAGATGAGGATGCCGGTGATGGCGATCGCCAGCGAACTGACCGCTATGCCCGCAAGCAGCATGGTCGCAACGGACGTCTGTCCGTGCCGTGTTGCAACCCTGTAAAGGAGAATGGTGACGACGAGGGCACCGACGAAAGCGGCGACGGGAAGGGTGAAAATACCGAACATCCGGTAGGCCGGGGCAGCGACCGTCGAGCCGAGCACGATCATGGCGACCGCACCGAGGCTCGAACCGGCGGTGACGCCGATCAAACCCGGATCGGCGAGCGGATTACGGAACAGTCCCTGCATGACCGCGCCGGAAACGGCAAGCGCTGCGCCGATCAGAAAGCCAAGGATCGCGCGGGGCAGGCGGATATCGAGGATGATGATGCGGTCCCGCGCACTGAGGACGGACTCGCTTCCATTCCTGCCGAGGGGGCCCCGGATGACGTCGACGACCGAGGCATCCGACGCGCCGCTCGTCATTGAGAACGTCAGCGAAAACAGCGCACCTGCCGCAAGGAACGCAATGACGATCAATGCCAGTTGTGAACGATCGCCCGTGCGGTAGCGCTCGCGAAAACGCGCTGCCGATCGTGTTGGCCGCAGTTTTGGGATGGCTACATGTAGTGACATGTTCAGCCTCCGTAAATGGCAGCGTTCAGCTCCCGCACCGCACTTGCCGTTCTCGGGCCGAAGCCCAAAAGATGGAGCCCATCCATGCGGATGATCGCCTTCCGCTGCGCCGCGGGCGTCAGCGCAATTGCCGGCTGCCTCAGCAGCTCGTTGTCACTCGATGCATGCTCGCCTCCCCTGGTCATCATCAGGATGACGTCCGGTTTCGCCTCTATGATGGCTTCGTCGCTGAGCGGTTTATAGCCCGGGAAGTCGCCGACGGCATTAGTGGCACCGGCAAGCCTGATGATCCCGTCGGCCGCCGTGCCAGAGCCCGAAGCCATGATCTTGCCGCCCTGCGTGCTGAGGATGAAGAGAACGCGCCTGCGCTCCGTTTCCGGCCGCTTTGCCGAGTCGGCGATCGCCGCATCGAGGTCGGCCGCGACCTTCTCCTCCAACGCCTTCGCCTTGTCGTCGACGCCGAGCAGGGAGCCGATCCTGTCGATCTTCGTCAGGATGCCGTTACGATCGAAGGTGCTGGGTACGGTCTCAAATGGGACGCTCGCACTGCGCAGCACATTCAGCGCTTCCGGCGGACCGGACCCTTCGACGGCTATGATGGCAGTCGGATTGACGGCGAGGATGCCTTCCGGCGAAAGCGCGCGCATATAGCCGATATCGGGCAGCTTGGATGCGCCCTCCGGATAAAGACTTGTCGAGTCGCGGGCAATCAGCCTGCCTTCCTCACCAAGCGCATAGACGATTTCCGTTACGTCGCCGCCGATGGAGACAAGCCGTGACGTATCGATCTCTCGGGAATCGGCGGCGTGGGCGGCCCTGACCGGCCCATATCCGCCGTTCGATATGATGCCGGGGATAAGCGGCATCACCAGGACGGTGGCGGTGAGGACAATTTCCCAAAGCCCTATGCGTCGGAGATTCCTTGGCATCTTCATGGTGCTTCCTCGCTATGCCGCCACACTTGCGCGGGCCTTCGGGAGACCCTCGACGATGGTGCGCCAGTCGCCGCGCTCACCGGAACCTTCATGTCTCTTGCCGAAGAACTGGATGATCATCTCGCCGCTGGCGTTATAGGCCTCCAGCGAAGTGACGTGCCCGTCCTTGGTCGGCTTGCGCACCGCCCAGGCTTCGGCAATGTGATCCTGGCGCAGGTGCAGATGGAACGTCGGATCCATGATGTTGATCCAGGGACCCATGGCCTGGACGTTGAAGATCGGTCCGGAGTGGATCTGCACGATGCCGTTATTTGCCACGAAGCACATGATCGGCAGACCTTCCTTCGCGGCGGCATGCATCATATCGGCAACGGCGGTGTTCTCCA
Organism: Sinorhizobium sp. CB7; assembly: GCF_041357635.1. Classification (NCBI taxonomy): domain Bacteria; kingdom Pseudomonadati; phylum Pseudomonadota; class Alphaproteobacteria; order Hyphomicrobiales; family Rhizobiaceae; genus Sinorhizobium; species Sinorhizobium sp. CB7. Next base: position 83,267 of record NZ_JAULLL010000010.1, on the reverse strand, counting down.
ATTGCCAGGCGAAGTCCTCGCCAACGGTGCGGATCGCTGCCTGTCGGCCGATCCTGAGCTTCTTCAGCATGCCGAAGAATTCGTGCGTGTCGGTCATCCTGCTCCAGTGATCGCGAAGCTCGTCGCGGCTGACGTCTCCATCCTCGTCGAGGTCGTTGGTGGAGGCAATCTCGACGAATTCCTGCGACTGATCGTCCAGACGGAGATCGGCGACGATCACATGATAGGCCTCGACATTGGAATCCGGCCGCAGATGCACCTTGTGGACCGCGTTGCCCGCTTTGTCGAAGAACTGCAGACTGAGCCGCTCCCGATCACGATCCCTCTTGGTCACGGCGAAACCATGCGCCCAGCGGCTTGGGAAAATACGAAGATCGATATTCTCGCCAAGCACAATTGCGGCCGACGCGCCGGCTTTGATATTTTCGTAGATGCCGATCTTCTCGTGAACGGCACTTTCGTTGCGTGAGAGGGCCATGACCTCGCCGAGCTCGGCTACTCTCTCCAGAAAGCGATTGGCATCGCCATCGATGCGGATCGCCGTCAAGCCTACCTCGGCCGCGGCCAGGGCTGCTTCCGAAATGCCGAGACGACCGGCTATGTCGCGTTCGCGCATTTGCGGGTTTTCTGCGCGGAAGCTGCGGATAGCTGCCGGTGTCGGTCTTGTTTCTTCTGTCATGTCAAACCTACTTGTTAAGAATGAGCTTGCCTTGCCGGGTGATCTTCATCCGGTAGAGGACCCCCTCATGGCGAATAATGATTTCGCTTTGTCCGCAAAAAATATCGGCGCTTTCCAGCACCCTGGTTTCGGCCGCGAGCTGCGTCGCCCGCGCCTGCGGTTGTCTGTATGTATCGAGCTTTTCAGCCACCATTTCGGCTTGCTTTTTCCGCGCAAATTCAAAGGACCGTTGGTCCCGGTTCAGAGATAATTATCTTGACTTTCTTACTCATAGTTTTTTAAAGACGCAATAGAAGACAATTACAGTCAAGTTTGTTTTTGTAGCTTGGCGAGGGGCGCCTCGCTCACGCCGCGTGGTGGATATTGGAGAGTGCTGATGCTGTCGAAAGAGATCGTTGTGTTCCTGAGCGCAGCCATGTTTGCCGTCTCTTCGGAAAGCGTACTGGCTCAGGATGCCGCGGCGACGGCTCCGGCAGCGCCTGAGGCGCCTCCGGCAGCCACTCTCAACGTCGATCTCAACGCACTGACGCCCTCACAGAAGGGATGCATGATGACCTTCGTGGCCCAGAACAATCTGGCCGCGCCGGTCAACAAGATCTCGTTCGAGCTCGCCTTCTTCAACGACAAGAACGCCGTCGACCGAATCACGGTGCTCGATTTTCGCGACCTGCCGCTCGGGAAGAAGCGCGTCCGCCAGTTCGATATGCCGAATGTGAAGTGCGAAAGCGTCACCCGCATCCTCATCAATGATACGCCGGTCTGCGACGGACCGGAAAAGGGCGCGTGCATGAAGGGTCTCGTCACCCGCTCGCAGATTTCAGTTCCGTTTGAAGGGTAAGCGGTCGACGCCGGAAGCTATCCGGCGTTTCTCAGCGGCAGGAGTTAAGCGACCAGTTTGCAAGTGGTCCGAGGCACAGGACATGGTGAATTCAGCGAAGTCCAGATCGAAGAACGCTTTCGTGGCGGATACGCAAAATGTCGGCAGTTTGAACGACAACAATCCGGGAATGCATCCGGGTCATCAATTGTCGGATCTCGATGGGGTGCCCCGACAGCCTGCCGGTGAATCCGTCGTCCATTATGGGCGTTTCGCGCAGATCGGATCTTTTCCCGAACACCCATCAGACCGTGATCCTGCAACGAAGACCGATGCGCCAGAGATGGATGCGTCGCCGGAGAGGCACGCGGAAGGTATCAAACCCGGCGGGAAACGGGTCACATTTGCCTGTCTTGCTTCTGCATTCTTTCATATGAGCCTGGTTCTCGCGATCGCGGTGGTAGTTGGAGCACCTCCGCAGCTGCCGGACAACGAGGCCGGCGAGGTTGTGAACCTTATCATGCTGGGCGCTTCGGAGATGGATGAGGCTGCAGCCGGCAAACCCGAGGAGGACCCTCCACCGGAGGAGATCGTGCCCGAAGCGGTACAGCCGGAAATAGTTCAGACTACCGAGGTGCAGCCCACCGAAGTTCAGCCGACGGAGGTGCAGGAGGTGATGCCTCAGGCCGCCGAAACCGTTGAGGCTGAGCCGAGCGAACCTACCCAGCAGACGCAAGAGATCTCACCCGAAACCGTGACGGCCGCTGAGCCGGAAGTGTTGACATCGCTCGGGCCAGCGGAGACTTCGGTGGTTCAGCCGATGGCAGCCGCAGTGCCCGACGAAGTAAGCCCTGTCGAACCTCAGGAGCCCGTTGAAGTACTGCCGGAACCGCCTCCACCACAAGATGTAGCCGTGCCGGTCGCGAAACCGCAGACGACGAAATCGATCGAAAAGCCGAAGGAGGTTGTGAAGAAGCCGCCACCCAAGAAGGCGAAGGTTGTTGCCGGCTCCGATGGCGAAGGCAATCGGAATTCCACGAAGGGATTCGCTGATGGGACGGAAACCGGAAAATCCGATCAGAATTCCAAGGCGGCAAAGGACAAGTATGGCTCCAAGGTAACAGCGCGGATTCGCCGCGCGCTGCGCGGAGCGCCGGCGGAGTACACGCGCATGGAAGTTACTGTGTCTGTCCAGATCCGAATCGAATCCGACGGAGCACTGACGGCTCTTTCAGTGGTGCGCAGTTCTGGCGTCCCGGATTTGGATCAGTTTGTGCTCGATGCCGTGCGCCGCGCTGCACCTTTTCCGACAATTCCCGCCGACGTCGTCAAACCTGCGATCTTTACCCAGGCGATCGGAGTTAAACGGTGACATTCGTGAAGGAAAATATGACTTCTATCCTCAACTTTATACTTTACTCTAAAAATCAAGTTTAATAAGGTCCCGTTCGTGCACGGAAAGCGTGCCTTTGAAACGCGACAGGCGAACGGGTGGATATATGGCTCGAAAGGCGAAGAGGGGATCGAACCGCGACGACCGGGATATCGTGGTGGAGCCTTCGGGGCAGCAGTCCGGCAAGTCACGGCTGGATGGCCGCAGTTTTCTCTATGTCGGCGGGCGTGATTGCCAGGTGGCGCATCTGCGACAGATCGCCAGCAGCTTCGGCGCCGAGCTCATTCATCATGACGGCGGCCTGCGTGAGGCGGTCTCGCGTATCGACACGGTTCTGCCATCCGTCGACTGCGTCTTCTGCCCGATCGACTGTATCAGCCATGATGCCTGCCTGCGGGTGAAGACCGGCTGCAAGAAATTCGGCAAGGCCTTCATTCCGCTGCGCAACGGCAGCAAATCCAGTCTGGAGCGCGCGCTGCAGACCATGAACGAACGAGATAATTCCAGATGAACAGCAAGCGCCCGGAAGGGTTTCTCATGATCGGCCTGCACAAGCTGGCCGCACAGAATGGCGACGGCCTGGTGCCGGAACTCTACGAGCTTCTCACCAGGAATGCCGGCGATCCGCATCATGCCAATGTGACCGAGTTTCCGATCCACGAGGCGCGCATGCCCGGCGAAACGTCTGAGATCCGGTCGAATGGCGATAACGTCATTGCATTCCGGCAGCGGACGTTCGAAGCTTCCGGAAGGAAGCAGAAGAACTGAGGTAGGCCGATGTACATAGCCATGAACCGGTTCAAGGTGTCGACCGGATCCGAGGAGACGTTCGAGGCGGTTTGGAAAAATCGGGATTCGAGCCTGCCGCAGGTTCCGGGTTTCGTCGAATTCCGCCTGCTTCGCGGCAGGGCCAACGAGGAAGAGGGCTACACGCTCTTTGCCTCGCACACGATCTGGCGCAGCGAGGAAGATTTCCAGAACTGGACGAAATCGGAGAACTTTCGCATGGCGCATCGCAATGCCGGCGAGCACAAGGCCATGTACAAAGGCCCGCCGGTTTTCGAAGGCTTCAATGTGGTCGAGGGAATTTGAGGCAACGCGGCGTTCGTCGTTCCGGCGAATTCCTAAAGCCTGTCGCGTGAAGGTAGGCTCACGCGACAGGCTTTAGCTTCTTTCATGCATGTCGTTGCCGCAAAACCGCTGCACACTTTTGCGCGACATGCATTACAGCGCTCTTTCCATAAAGACAGTGATGGGCTTCAGGCTTGCTGGAACCGTGCGAAAATGGCCGCTCTTTTTGAAGCCGAAGGCATCGTAGAGGGCTATGGCCTCGCTCATAAATGTGACTGTTTCCAAACGGACGATCGCGTATCCATCGCGGCGCATCGCGTCCAAGCACGCGGTCATCAAGCCTCTGGCAACGCCTTTGCCTCGTGCTTCCGGTCGAACATACATTTTCTGCAATTCTGCAATTCCGTCATCTGACTTCGAATAGCCAGCACACCCGGCAAAATTTTTGTCTATGCGCGCCAAAAAGAAACCTGCATCGCGTTGGCTGAACTTCTTCATCAGGGTTTCGGGTGTGTGTCCGTAGATGTATTCGATCAATTCAGCATCTGGCACTCCGAACTTGCGAGACTGTTCGGCGTCCCATTTGCTCATGGCGTCGATAAGCGCGCATGCCTCTTCGAAATCAGCAAGAGAGCCTATTGCGCGGATTTCCATCAACTTGTCCCCCATGCCGGTCCTGAAAAGTGCCCGGCGAAAGAAGGTCGCCCAAGCGCTCGCCAAAGGCAAGGAGTGTCACTACCAGCCAAAAGGATGATCTAAGGAGTGAGTGCCAGGGGACGCGGCGCCAATAGCGGCTACTGTAGCTAGCGCCCGTTCAGCGTTGAAGAGTAATGACCTTATCGGAAGTGTTTACCATCACTACAGGATGAGGGATCGATCGACAGCTTCATGTGATGCGCGATCTGCCTCCGATGTTCGTCCCAGTCGCGGCAGATGATCATCGAATTGCTCCATGTCAGCCCTGGCGCCCAGCGCGACGCTGGATCCTCAGCCAGGACGGCGCCCGAATTGTGGTCCCGGAAGGAACGCGCCGATTGCAACCGCAATCCAGCCTACGATCATGGCGAGACCGCCAATTGGTGCCGCGAAAAGAAACAGGCTGGCCATGCCGTAATGCCTGACCACGAGATCGAGGCCGAACAGCAATGTCCCCAGGCCGAGCAGCAGACCGGCAACAGCTGCGGTGCGGATACGATCAAAGCCCGCGTGGAGTGCGAGAAGGGCAGGGGCGTGTGCCAGGCACATGGTCGAAGCTGAACCGAGAAGATGGGTATCGCCGCCATGTGAAGCTGCGGCCGCAAGCGCCACGCCGGCAGCGCCGAGGACGCCCGACAATACCAGGACGAGCGGACGGATCGTGCCATTGATGCTCATGCGGATTCCTGTTCGCTGTTCTGCATGTGATGGGCGAGGCGTTCGACCGGATCCCAGATGATCGACCGCAGCTTCTCGCTCTCGATGGTCTCCTCCATGGCTCGGCGAAAGCACAGCAGCCATTCGTCACGCTCGAGAGGGCCGATCGTCGCCACGAAGTGTCGGCTTCGCAGTCTCGGATGACCCCGTTTTTGAATGTAGAGCTGCGGGCCACCGAAATAGCCGGTCAAATACTCGAAGAGCTTTTCCTCGCTCCCGGCCAGGCTCGGCGGATGGATCGCGCGGACATGCTTTGCTTCCGGCAGCGTGTCCATCAGTTCATAGAATCGCTGTGTCAGTGCGCGCACGGTCTTTTCGCCGCCGATCGCCTCGTAAAGTGTAATCGTCTCTTCCGTCAGGATCGTAACTCCCAATGCGCCTTTGCCTTCATGCCCTGTGGAAGATCTGTCCGCAATAAATATGCGGATGGCTGCGGCATTTGGCGTCAAATCGCAAATCCGATCGGAAAACTGTCATCGATGCAGCGTATGCCTGAACACAGTTTCCCGAAGGATTTGACAAAACCGTCCAGGCGGTATCTTTTGGTCCCATGTCAGAAGCGCATCATCGCAAGAAACAACCCGCTCTTGTCCGCCGGCAACTGCTGCAGGTCGCAGCACGTCTTGCCTCGGAGCAGGGGATTTCGGCAGTGACGCTTGACGCCGTCTCTGGCGCTTCGGGCGTCAGCAAGGGTGGATTGCTGCATCATTTTCCGAACAAGAACGCCCTTCTCGATGCGCTGTTCGATAGGCTGCTCGAGGGGCTGGATGCCGATATCGAGGAGATGATGCGAAACGATCCCTTGCCGCATGGCCGTTTTACACGCGGCTATCTCGGTGCCGTTGCCAGGCTAAGAGAGCGGCCGGCCGAATCGAGCGGCTGGGCGCAGGTAACGATAGCTCTGCTTGCCGAGCCGCGTTTACGCCAACGCTGGCACGACTGGGTTCGCATGCGCAGTGAGGAATATGTCGGCACGGATTCATCCGTCGATGCTCAGCTCGTCCGCCTTGCGGTGGACGGACTGTGGCTTGCAGACATGATCGAGAGCCACGGCATGGATGACGGCACGCGGCAGGCACTTGTCAATCGGCTGATTGAGATCACTACAGCGCCGTGCGCCTCTTCAGACGCACAAAGGTCGCGGTAGAAATTTGAATTGCTTCGTCGGAAGGAGCACCCCGCATGAATTCCACTGCCGCCGTCTATGCCATGCTTTTCCTCGCGATCGTCCTGGAGGTCGTGGGTACGACGGCACTGCAGATGTCGCAGCAGTTTACCCGTCCGTTGCCGACGCTGGTGCTTGTCGTCTGTTACGCCGCGGCATTCTATTGCCTGTCTTTCACGCTTCGCAGCATTCCCGTCGGTATCGCCTATGCGATCTGGAGCGCGCTTGGAATTGTGCTGATTTCGCTGGTCGGCCTCGTCGTTTTCAAGCAGAAGCTCGATCTGCCGGCGATCGTCGGCCTGGCACTGATCATCGGCGGCGTTCTGATCGTCAACATCTTCTCGAAATCCGTCTCCCACTGATTTTTGCGCGGGACGTCACCTTTATCGCGCCGAGCCGCGCTCTATCTGTTGTTGCGTTTTGCGTTGCAAAGCCCGCGAGAAAGCTGCGTTGAGCGGGAACCTTGCGCGCCCTTATTCTTTTTGTGCCTATATCCATTGTTTTGAGGAGACAGCCATGGCCATTCGAGCAATCGTCTGGGGAGAGAATATTCACGAGCATACGAGCGACGTTGTTGCAGGTATCTACCCTGACGGCATGCACAACACGATTGCCGCGGCATTGAATGCCGATTTCCAGATCGAGGCGACGACGGCGACCCTGCAGGAGCCCGAGCATGGCCTCAGCAAAGGACGGCTCGCGGCGACCGATGTGCTCATCTGGTGGGGACATAAGGATCACGGCGCGGTCAAGGACGAGATCGTCGAGCGTGTCGCCGCCCGGGTGTGGGAGGGCATGGGTCTCATCGTTCTGCATTCGGGCCATTTTTCCAAGATATTCAAGCGGCTGATGGGAACGCCCTGCGCGCTGAAATGGCGCGAGGCCGGCGAGCGCGAACGGCTGTGGATCGTCAATCCGCACCATCCCATCGCCGCGAATCTCGGCGAAAACTTCGTCCTGGAAAACGAGGAGATGTATGGGGAGCCGTTCTCCGTTCCCGAGCCGTTGGAAACCATCTTCATCTCATGGTTCCAGGGCGGCGAAGTCTTCCGCTCGGGCATGACCTGGCGGCGCGGTGCGGGCAGCATCTTTTATTTCCGACCCGGACATGAAACCTACCCGACCTATCACGATGCCAATGTACGCAAAGTGCTCGTTAACGCCGTCAAATGGGCCCACAATCCGCAAGGGGCGTTGACGACCATTCACGATGCTCCAAATGTCCCTGTCGAAAACGCGCCCGAGCCAATCACGGAGCGTGGCCCGAAACTGCACAAGGCCGGGGAAACCGGCTATCGCTGAGGAATATTCATGCGTCTCCTAATTGTCGGTACGGGCGTCATGGCGAAGAACCAGCTCGCTCATTTCACACGCATAGACGGTCTCGAGATCGTCGCGGCGGTCGATCCGGATGCCGCGCGTCTTGCGACATTCGCCGACACTTTCGGTATCGAAAAGCGCTTCCTCTCGCTGGACGATGCCATCGCATGGAATGGCTTCGATGCCGCCAGCAACATCACGCCCGACCGGCTGCATCATCCGACCACGCTCGCTTTGATCGCAGCCGGCAAGCATGTCCTCTGCGAAAAGCCGCTGGCGGAGAATTACGAGCAGGCGCTGGAAATGACTGAAGCCGCGGAAAGGGCCGGCGTCATCAATATGGTGAATCTGACCTATCGCAACGTGGCACCCCTGCAGAGGGCGCGACAGATGGTGCTCGCTGGCGAGATCGGCACTGTCAAGCATGTCGAGGCCTCCTATTTGCAAAGTTGGCTGGTGTCCAAGGCCTGGGGCGACTGGCGCACGGAATCGACCTGGCTCTGGCGATTGTCGACGGGGCATGGCTCGAACGGAGTTCTGGGCGATGTCGGCATCCATATTCTGGACTTTGTCGCCTATGGCGCGGCCACCGACATCGATCACGTCTTTGCCCGGCTGAAGACCTTCAACAAGGCACCCGGCGGTCAAATCGGCGAATACCTTCTCGACGCCAATGACAGTTTCACCATGTCGGTCGATTTCGCCAACGGCGCGCTCGGGATCATTCATGCAAGCCGCTGGGCGACCGGTCATCTGAACGAACTGAAGCTGCGTGTCTATGGTGAGAAAGGCGGGTTGGAGGTCACGCATCGCACGGGCGAATCCGAACTTCGCGGTTGTCTTGGGGAAGATGTGGAAAGTGGCGCTTGGAAGATCATAGAGACCGCCCCGGTGCCCACCAATTATCAGCGTTTTGTCGAAGCGGTCGTCAGCGGGGTCCAGGCGGATCCGAACTTTCGTCACGCGGCCAATCTTCAGAAGGTTCTCGATCTTTCTATGATCACCGAAAGAGAGCGGCGGGAGCTCAAAGTCTGAGTCTGGCGCTGGCAGCAATTGTCGAGCAGATGATTCCGGATGACGGCCCTTCTCTGCAAGCTTTAAGAAATACGGCCTTCGGTTGAAACTTTTTTTGGGATCAGAGCAGCTTTGTAACTATTACGTTATTTCGCGTATTTGTATCGCCTTATAAACATAATAGCGATAAGCATGGTCTCCGTATTCTTGTTCCTTGCTTTGCGTCTGTTTCGGTCTGCGAGTGATGGGGATGTCTTCGCTCCGGTATTGCGTGCAAGCAAAGCATCATTGGCTCCAGGCCGTAAGGTTGGGAAATTATGCGCCTGAATGTAGAGGCTCTCGACAGAGCGTCCGATGAATTCCTGACCGCAGCGCTCGAACCTGCCCGATGGAAGCCAATCCTTGAAGAGGTCTGTGAGGCGACCGATTCGTACGGCATCAATATCGTTCCGATCGTCGGCCGTTTTCCGCAGACCATTGTTGCCACGGATAGTCTCGCCCCCGCCATGGAGTGCTATTTCAATGACGAGTGGCATCAGCGCGATTTCCGGATTCTGCAGGTTCCCGCCCTCCAGAGAACAGGCATCGTGATAGAGCAGGACTTTGCTTCGGAAGAGCACTTCAAGAGGATGGACTACTATAAGGCTCAAGCCGAATTCGGATTGCGGTGGACGGCGTTGCTTGGCTTTTCATCGGGGGACGATCTTCTTGTCTTCGCTTTGCAGCGGCAGATCGATGACGGTCCGTTCGAACGTGAAGAAGCGATAATCTTTCAGAAACTACGGCAGAAACTGATGATCTCGGCTGCAATGATGCGCAATATTTCGGAGAGTGAAGTCAAGGGCATGTCGGCCGCATTCGAGATGGCGAATGTGGCCTGCATCTTTTTCGATCGCAAAGGGTTGGTGACGACGCTGAATGACCGCGCGCAGGCGATGCTTGGGCCGGATCTGCAGATCGTACAGGGGGAACTGCGCCCGCAGAAGGCCGACGAAGCGGCATGCTTCAATCGAAAGCTGAAGTCCGTTCTCGGAATGACCGCTCCTTTCGAGACCGATGAGCCAGAGATCGTGCTTCTGACGCGCGAAGGCAGGCGTCCGCTGATCGCGCGCATGCAGCGGATCGGCGGCAGCATGCAGGACGTATTTTCGCATTCCTGCGCGATCGCTCTTGTGGAAGATCTGGAGGAGAAGGTCGCGCAGCGTCCGAGCACGCTGACGAAAATGTTCGGCTTGACGCGCGTGGAAGCGGAAGTGGCGCTTCTGCTTGCACAGGGACACAGCGCGCATGAAATTGCCGAGCGCCGCGCCATAAGCTACGAGACGGCGCGCGCGCATCTGAAGTCGATTTACCGCAAGACCGACACCAAAAGGCAGGCAGAGTTGTCCCTGCTGTTGTCAAAGATCAGGATCGGTTGATCCTCAAGGTCTGCAGTCAGAGCCGCTTCAAATGAAGAAGTAGAACACAGGTGGAAACCGGTGGAAGGATTCATGTGCCGCGGTGGTCCGATCCTTCCGGTAACACTTTTGGATTTTTGATAAAATCAATGAAGGCGCGAAGCGACGGCGGCATCTGCCGCCGGCTCGGGTAATAGAGATAGAACCCGGGAAAAGGCGGCGTCCAGTCTTCGAGCAGGCGCACCATCCTGCCGGCGAGAACATGTGGTCCGGCCTGAGAGTCAAAGAGATAGCCTATCCCGACGCCGTCGATCACCGCGCGGACGATGACCTCCGGTTCGGTCACGATCAGCGGTCCCGTCACTGCCGCTTCCAGCTTCTCAGTGCCGCGTTCGAATTCCCAATGGTAGAGACTGCCCACGGTCGGCCAGCGAAAATTGATGCAGCGGTGGTTCTGCAGGTCACGCGGGGTTTCCGGTGCGCCGTAGCGCTCGATATAGGAAGGAGCGGCGACGGCCATCATTTCGAGGTCGCCGCCGAGCTTCACGGTGACCATATCCTTCTCCACCATTTCGCCGAGCCTGATGCCGGCGTCGAAACGGCCTGAAACGATATCGACCAATCTGTCGTCGACGACGATATCGAGAACGATATCGGGGTAGGCACGGTGGAATGGACCGATGAGTGGTGCCAGATGCTGGATTGCCGCGATGCGCGACGCGTTGATCCTCACCGTACCCGAAGGCACATCGCGCAAGGTGCGCACATCCGCAACCGCCGCGTCGAGATCGGCAAGGGCCGGAAGGAGGCGTGCAAGCAGGCGTCCTCCTGCTTCGCTCGGCGCGACGCTGCGTGTTGTCCTGTTCAGCAGCCGGATACCTAGTCGCTCCTCGAGCCCGCGGATGGTCTGGCTCAGCGCCGAGGCCGACATGCCGAGTTGGTTTGCCGCGCGCACGAAGTTTCCCTGCTCGACGATAGCCGCGAAGGCTCTGAGTTCGGCGTAATCACTGCCCCTCATTATGCTCTCTTTTTTAAATGGCCCATACCAATAATATAACATTATCGTAATGATCGAAAAGGCTCATCCTGCTGCAGACAACAACAGGGAGATAGCCATGACCGACAGATTGTCCCTCGATAGATACCGTCTGCTTGGCCGCTCGGGCCTCAGGGTTTCGCCAATGGCGCTCGGCACCATGACCTTCGGCACCGACTGGGGCTGGGGTGCGGACGAGCACGAATCACGCCGCATCTTCGATGCCTATGTGGATCGCGGCGGCAATTTCATCGATACGGCGAACCAGTATACCGGCGGTAAGTCCGAACGTTTTGTCGGAGAGTTCGCCGGCGACCGTCGCGAGCAACTGGTGATCGCGACGAAATATACGCTTACCGCTCGGCCCGCCGATCCGAATGCCGGTGGCAATCACCGAAAGAGCATGGTCCAATCCGTCGAGGCGAGCCTGAAACGGCTGAATACTGACTACATCGACCTTCTCTACCTCCACGCCTGGGATTTCATGACGCCGGTGGAAGAAATCCTGCGCGGCATGGATGATCTGGTGCGAGCCGGCAAGATTGTTTACCTCGGCATTTCCGATACGCCTGCCTGGCAGGTTTCGCGTATGCAGGCAATCGCCGATCTGCGCGGCTGGTCACCGCTGGTGGCGCTTCAGATAGAGTACAATCTCATCGAGCGCACGGTGGAACGCGACCTCATCCCGATGGCACGTGAAATGGGGCTTGGCGTCATCCCCTGGTCTCCGCTTGGGTCCGGCGTCCTGGCCGGCAAATACAGCAGGGCCGATCTCGATATCGGGAGCGGAAGCGCGAGCGCTGCCGGTACACGCAAGAATGTGGCCGCCGCCAACGCCTCGCTCACTGAACGCGGTCTTGCGATTGCCGATGTCGTGAAGGCTGTCGCGTCCGAGATGGGCAGGACGCCCGCACAGGTGGCGCTCGCATGGACGTTGTGCAATCCGGCCGTCACTGCGCCGATTGCGGGCGTCAGGACGCTGGCCCAACTCGAAGATAATCTCGGCGCGCTCGATATCAGCTTCACCGATGATCAGCGTAGCAGACTGGACAAGGCAAGCGCCATAGAGCTGGGCTTTCCGCATGATTTCCTGGTACGTCCGATGCCGAAGAGCGTCATATACGGCGATGTGAAAATCGAAAAAAGAGTGTGACACGCTGGCGGCTCACAGTCTGTGAGCCTTCGCGATCGATTGAGGTGGCCGCCGCGTTTTTTGGCGTGGCGGCAAGGCCACTCAACAGATGGCTCAGTCACGCAGGCGCTGCGGGGCTAGCGACATTGATTGCGAATATGCCTGCGGTGAACGGTTTCCCGGCATATTTTCTTCCAGCACCAACGTTTTCAAGTCATCGGAGCGAATGTCCAGCGCTACGACACGCTGAAGTTTGTCAATTTGCCACACGGCATAACCTAGCTTTGAGCTATATCCGCAATCGCATCCACAGTCATCTCCAGGAATGTTTCGAGGTAATTCTGGTAGAAACATAATCTGTGGCTTAGGTAATTTGTAGCAGTGCCCCTCATAAGCGTAACCATATATTACACCTATACTTTTGATATAGTTTTGATAATCATCACCATATCCGCTATTTGGCATATTTATGCTAATTGGCATGGAGAAATTTTTATTATCGAATTGAGACGCAACTATTATGCCTCGTTGTATATATTTTGTAATATTGTCGGTGTTTTCGTCAATTTTTCTGCCCGCATATGCAACAATCTCATCGAATATCTCTTGAATTTTATCAAAGTCGCTGGCGAAGTTGTCCTTAAAGGTTTGGTTTTCTTTAATATTTGCCTTTATTTTATCTAAATCTTCGTTCGCTATCGCGACCTTTGGGGTGGTAGCAGCTGGTCTACCATACAATCTAATCTCGCTTGGATTATAAATTTTATACTCCACGTCCTTCAGATTCTTTGGGGGAGTGCTCACCCAGGGATTTCCACAACAGTCGCTCATTTTCCCCTCCTTCAAGGTTCATCCTGAATTGCATATCTCGCGCCATGCGAAACTAGCCTCCAGCGGCCCTGCCGCTGCTCGATCAGCCGAGGCGATGATGGCGCGTGCCGCCTGATCAATGCTCATCGTGTCCGGATCGAGCATATTCAGCGAAGCGGCAAGCGCCTTGCCGACCAAGTCTCGGGCGCTGGCGAGTGCAAGCTTGAAATAGAGCGGCCGCAACTGAAATGCTTCGGCCGTCAATTGGCGGAACTCGTCGAATTCGTCCAGCGTCAGCTTTCGAAGATCGACATCCAGGAGGCGTCGGTCGGCGCAACCCGCGGCGACAAGGTTGCGATGATAGATATCAACAATGCTGTCGAATATGGCGCCCACGAAGGGGAGGCCGCGATCGTGAACCTCGCGCGTCACCTCCGACATCCGGCGGAAATTGGTGGCAAGGCGGATCTGAGTCTCCGGGCTCGTTTCGGCAAAGCGGTTCAACTCGTTATAGAGGAGCAGATTGCCTCTGGTGCGCCGCAGAAGCCGGTCGATCGCGGAATCAAAATTCAGAAACGTGATCAGTGAAACACAGTCGGAAAAAGCCTCGGAGAAGGGGAAGAAATCGCTTTCGCGGGTTAAATCGATGGGAACGCCCACCTCCGAAAAAAGGATGAGATGGCCGACCTCATGCGCGATGGCATCGAGGTTCAATGCGTAGGGTCGGGGCAGACCTCCCGCGTGCGAACAGCCCAGTTCCAGAAATCCATAGCCCGCATGCGCATTGTCCCAATCGACGAAGGGGACGATTTCAAGCCGCGGAAGAGCTCGTTCGAAGAACCATCGGATGCGCCGCCCCAGATAACTCTGCCAAACGTCGAGAACGAAATGCACGCATCCATAGGCGTGCGCGCCGAGATAGGGCCGCGACTTCGGATCGAGGCTGTCGAAATGACGATCCGGGCCTGCTCTGACCGGCGCACGCCTCACGCCCTCAAATGGCGGCAATCGGTCCATGCCGTATGGCGGTTTGTCGAAAAGCGGATCTGCGACATACATCAGGACGTCGCTGGGGCCATCGTTGATCTCGTCGGGCGGCGTCGAAAGCCAGACGCGATCGGGTTGTTCGTAGCCCGGAATGAATGGAGGCTGCGGAAAAATCCAGAAACGCGTTCCTACACGTGTTTCCTCTTGCTGAAGAGCAGCATCTCGAAGATCATCCATCGTACAATTGCCCTTTCAACAAGGAAAATCCGGCAATTATACATTCACGTTATAGGTGTTGATCAGTTTTGTGTCAATACCGGAGGAATCTAAATCTCTAATAAACGTATTAGTTGTAATGAAGAACTTTTCAACGCTCTCTTTATTTTGCTGTGTTGCCAATTCATGCGCCATTTTAAGAGCCAGAAGTGCGTCGATCTTTTTCTGCCGTACCATCTCCTTTCGCAGAGCGGTCAGTCGGTTCGCTGGCCACTTCGCCTCGCGCAAAATGGTCGTCATCGAACGATCGCGGAAGTTGGTTCTCCGGGCAAGGGATGTGAGCAGGTCCCGCTCCGCAGTGGTAATGACATTGCGCCGCATAAGGTGAGAAAATGTCCGCTGGAGATCAATCAGGGAATCCGTCAGGGGCAGGAAGCCGAGTTCCGCCGGTGCCGATTGAACGGCAACCGCATCATCCGGAGTAAGCGGCCATCGACGATACCATCTGTAGATCAGGCCGACGCCGACCATGCCGAAATGGTGCAGTTCCGCAGCACGCAAGGCTCCCATGCTCGCGGCACCGATCATGACGATCCCCTGCGCCATCGCCCACAGGATCTCTTTGTGCCGAACAGCGGGCCGATCCTCGAACTGTCCGTCTATGAGGACCATCGCGCGCGGATGGAAAGCATGGGCGGCCAACAGGATATCGCCCTGGGACGCGGGCTGCAAATAGATGGCATCGAGAACAGCCTCAGCATCTGCCAGTTGCAATGTCGGGCCGAGGAACACCAAAATCGGAGCCTTGCCATCGGAGTTGTTCATGGGTCCATCACCGCAAGATCGAGAAGGGACGGGCTCCCGGAAGCACCGTGCGCACGCATTGAATGCCCGTTTCGGCATCCGACGCTACGGATACCGCAAGTATGGGACCCAAACCGGCGGAGGTAATTCTATCGATCAGCTCGCCAAGGTCGGAAACGATGCGCGTTCTGGTTAATGCACTTGGCATCGTGGAAACTCCCTCGAGAATGAGACTGCGGGCCTTCTCGACAATGACGTTGGTTCGTTTCGTGTAGTGTCTCGTCGTCTGGTCATCGCGAGCACCGGATATGGCGCCAGCCCGCGTCGCCAAAGCTTCGAGCAAGGCGCTCTTAGCCGCAATCTCGATAGTGGAACCGGCGGCGTAGCCTTCTGTAGGTAGGGCCAGGATCGGTTCCCGGGCGCCAGCCTCAATTGTCTGACACCAGACGACTGGCACCTCCGCCGTCGATACGGCGCACCAGAAGCCAACCGATATTCCGTGCTCGCCGGCAAGCGACAATATGTGATCAACCGTGCCGCCCAGACCGCGGGACGCAATCCGCATCCGATCGAAAAAGCCATGAGTGGCAAAGGCACGCGCCATGGCGTCGCGTTCGATACATTCGAATATACCATGTAGAAACGCGTCGTAGACCGTCCGATGGCAGGCAAGACCTGTAGTGCTGCGCAGGAACAGACCGTCATGGGCGAGAGGGGGATCGGTGTAGCACGTATGAACGAGTTCCAGAGGAACCGGCTGTATCGAGCCTGCGAGCACATCGACACCATTGATCCAGGCGGTCCTTATTGTCCGCCAACCATTTAGATGATCAGGCAGAACCAGATTTTCAAACAGTCCCGCGACAATGCCCAGCTCGTCCGCGGTGGCGAGAAAGACACGGTCCGGCGGAATCGATTCGGCGTAGAAGCGCTCGAGCGACTCCATGATTGCGCCAATTGCCGCTTCCGTGGGCGAAAAGCCTCGCCCAAGCGACGTGACCTCCGATTGGGCGCCTGGGCGCACAGCCTGAGCGACCGGGAGGCCGATGCGGTCAAGACCAGTGAGATCGGCAAGCCGGGTTATCCGCGCGCGGCGGGCAAGCGGCAGAATTGCCCGGAAAGTCTGGTCGGCGTGTTCGGCAGCCCGATGCTCCGCCAGAGGCAGGTGCAGGCCCGAAACGATTGCCTCGCGAAACTCCATCGTTGGGCCCTCGCAGCCACTAAATGACGATACCGAGCTCCCCGATCGAGCGGCTCGCTCTTTGCAACAAGGCTATCGCGCCCTGACTTTCGGCAATCGCCACGGCCGAGCGCAGGTCCGCGGCGACCACATCGTTGCCCACATCGCTGCGGGCGCCAAGAACGGCGCGGCATCGATGCAATTCGGCAAGCCAATAGGCATGACCGGTTTGCCGGGCCCTGTCGATCGCCTCGTTTGCCACTTCAATCGCTGATCCGTATTCACCCGCGAGCCCCAGCATGGTGGCATGCATGTAGAGATAGATCGGCAGATCGATGACGGCCCCGAGCTGGCGCAGGAGCGCGAGCCCGTCACGAAACATGTCGTGTCCGCTTGCGAGGCTTTCCTTGTGAGCGTCGGCCCACCCTCCGAAGAGAAGCGAGAGGCCGGACAGGGACTGCATCTCGTGCCTCTTCGAGAATTCCATCATTCTTCCCGAAATGTCAGTGAGGCGCTCGTAATCGTTCCGGTAGAAGGCCGATACCGCTTCGGTGTCGAGCGAGTGCGCCTTGCTTGGGGCATGCGCAATCCGATCGGCAAATGCAACCATCTCCGAAAGAGCCGCATCCGATGCTTCCCGCTGTCCTGTCAGCCACAGGGAAAGGGCCAGTTGCCCGAGACCGCAGACCTTCGCGTCATGGCCGCCGAACAATGTCCGGGCAGTCTTGGCCGATCGCTCGTCATAGAGAGCCAGGCCTGCCGTTATCGCATCCTGGGTTTCCCGATGCCGCCCGAGATTGAAATCGATTGCCCAAATGCAATGTTTCACCTGGAGCCTTATTTCGGGATCGTCCACCTCCGACAACATTGTCTGGACCTGAAGGGCGCGATCATGCATGACGCGGAAATCTGCCCCGGTAAGCCACCAGCCCCAGTAGATCGGAAACCATTTGGACTGACTTTCCTTCGGCTGGCGTCGAGCGATCGCCACACCGTCCTCATAAAGCTTGCGGGCAGGCGGCGAATTCAATCCAACGAGCCCCGTCAGCACCGGCCCAAGCGCTGTGAGTGCCGAAAGTTGCAGGGATTCGACGAGGTCCCCGTCGCCCATCTGCTCGCACAGTGCCAGAGCATGTTCGAGGTAATGACGTGCCTCTATCATTGCCGAGCGGCTCGAACTTTCCTTTCCCGCGGAGATGAAGAGATTGACTGCATCTTCGAGCAATCCAGCACGTTCCGCATGTTCGGCAAGGGCGCCGGTATCGATCCAGGCCGAAATCCGGCGGTCCTGGCTGACGACGGTGAATATTCGCCGATGCATCACCTGTCGTTGCCTCCGCAACAGCCCGTTATAGATCGTCTCCTGGATCAGCGCATGCCGGAACCCATAGGTTACGGTGCCTTGCGTCCTGATCTGCGTCAGGAAGCCTGTCTCGCACAGCGTATTGGCCGCATTTGTCAGTGACTTCTTGCCGAAGTCCGGCAAACAGGCGCGAAGCATCGGCAGCGTGAAGCGAGCGCCGGCAACTGCTCCGGCGCGTGCGACCTCCCTGACCGAACCCAGATGAGAGAGCCGGGAGTCCAGTATTCCTTCGAATGCCGATACATGCGTGGCTGAAGACTTTCCGGACATCTGCGCCGTATCCGGCTCGGCACTTTCGGAAACCCACTGGCAGATCTCCTCGATGAAGAGGGGAATACCGCCTGAAATTCGCTCCGTCATCTCGATGAACTCGGGCAATATGGCCAACCTGTCGGTCGGCCACCTTGTCTCTATCGCCAGTCGTGTTTCCTCGCGATCGAGGGGCTGCAGTGGGATACGGGTCGGATTTGCTTCTGCCAGCCAGTCCGTCGGAGGGCCGGGACGGGCCGTGACCACGAGGAGGACAGGGAACTGGCGGACGACACGTGCCGCTTCGGCGAGCAGATCCTGCGAGGTGGGATCTATCCAGTGTATGTCTTCGACCGCAATGACGATTGGTCCATTCGCGCACAAGGCTTCCAGCGAGCGAGACACAGCGCTACGGGCTTTTTGGTGAATTGCCTTGGGATCGCTGCTGGATAAACGTTCGTTTCGTCCCAATGCTCCCAAAAGATACGTAAAAATTTCAATAACTTCTTGTTCCTTGATCCCATGGCGCTCGAACTGGCTCGCCACAGTTTCTGCCGTCAGCCGCAGGTGGCCGCCGGCTTCGGACATCGCCCCGGGAAAACTGTGCAGCAGAGGGTGAAGGGTCGAGCGGGCTCCGCCCGGCAGACATTGAAACAAAAAGGATTTCGATCGGTCGTCACGCGTTATTCCACGGATCTCGCGCAACAGGCGCGACTTCCCGATCCCGGCCTCGCCTTCGATCGCGAGTATCTCTCCAGAGCCCGCAAGAACATTTTTCCAGGCATGGGTAATAGCGGCAAGCTCACTTTCACGGCCGATGAAAGGACCGCCGAGTCGTCCGAAAGCATAAAATCTGTCGACCTCGGTCTTATGTCCGAGCGCGCGCCAGACCTTCTCCGGCTCGACAAAGCCTTTCAATGTCCTGGTGCCCTCGAATATGAAGGCATGGGACCTGCCTGCAAGATTTCGTGTTTCCTGCGAGACCAAGACGCAATCCGGTGCGGCAATGGCCTCCAGGCGGGTAGCCATAGCAAGGGCTGCACCGGAAACCGGTTCATGCATCCAATTTTCCTGCTGGGTTTCCTGGATCAGCGCGACGGAAGTCGCAATTCCGATGCGCACACGCAAATCATTGCGCCCGAATTCACGAGCGACACGTTTGCAGGCTTCGATGATCGCCAGCCCCGCACGAATTGCGATCGATGCCACGTCCCTTGGGCCAAGTTCTATCGGAAACAGAGCAACACCGCCGTCGCCCGCTTCCACCCGGATGATGCCGGAGCGTGAGGTAATTTCCTGCTTTGCCGCCCGTTGAAAAGCAGCAATCAGCTCGTGGAAATCTTCGATGTCCAGCAGGTGGAGAAGCTGGGTCGATCCCACCAGATCATAGCAAAGTGCCGTTACGACCCGTCGCTCGCTTCCATATTCAGACGAGCGTGCCCGGCGCTTGGGCGACTTCCTCGATTGCCCCGGCGTATGGACTGGAGTTTCCCTCGGCATCCGTAGCTCTGCCTTCTTGCGTGCTTGCCGGATCTGTACCCTTCATCGGCTGAGTATAGCATAGCATGACGCAAATTGTGGTGATCCTCAGTATTGCTAAGATGTTTTACTCCGCTCTATTCGTGAAAAATCCCGCGACCGCCGGAATAAAGCGACAATCCGATTGTCTACCTGATCGACTCGTCTGCACACGACAACATGTCGGCACTGAGGCATCAACCATCGAAGGACCGATCTCATGAAATTCGCCGCGCCGCTTTCACTTGTCGCCGCTCTATCATATCTTCTTGCCGGTCCGGCGATGGCGCATGCCCATCTTGAGGCGGCAACACCTGCGGCCAATGCCACGGTCAGTGTCTCTCCATCCTCACTGGAGCTTACCTTTTCCGAGGGGTTGAACTTAGCCTTCTCCGGTGTGGACGTTACGAATGCCAAAGGAGTAACGATTGCCACCGACAAGGCTACCCTCGGCGGAACGGACGGGACGGTGCTGACGGTCCCGATCCATTCGGCGCTCCAGCCGGGCGTCTACACGGTCAATTGGCACGTCCTATCGAATGACGGCCATAAGACGCAGGGCAGCTACAGTTTTACCGTCAAGCCATGACTGCTCCCGGAACGGCCTGGATCGCCTGCCGCTTTCTCCACGACGCCACGTTGATCTTTCTGTGGGGGTCGTTCGGCTATCTTGCGGTCGGCGTTCCCAAGCATCTCTCCGGAGAAATAGCCGAACGGCTTCGAGGAATTTCGCTTGCTGCGATTGCCACAGTCATCTTAACGACCGTCGCCAGCTTGCCCGTACAGACCGCGCTCATCGCGGACGGATGGGTTGATGCATTCAATGGGAAGACTGTCTGGTCGGTTTTAACCCTGACCGGGGCAGGGGGAGCATGGATCGTCCAGGCGATCGGTTCTTGCGCGCTTCTTGTGATCGTCGCCTTTTTCCATACTCGTCGCGGTGCTCTTCTTGCCTTCGTTTCAGGCCTGATGCTTGCGGGATTGGCGCTGAGTGGGCACGCGGCGATGCATGGGGGCCTCCTTGGATATCTGCACCCGATCAACGATGCCCTGCACGTGCTTTCCGCCGGTGCTTGGCTCGGAGCACTACTGCCGTTTCTGCTGATCATCGGCAGGCTAGATATAGCTGGCGATCACACGGAGGTTGTGGTCGCACTGCGACGCTTTTCCTGGCTAGGGCACGGGGCGGTGGCATTGGTGCTGCTGTCCGGCATCGCTAATACGCTGCTCGTCCTTGGAAAGCTGCCATTGGACTGGCGTCTGCCCTATCAGGCGAAGCTCTTGCTTAAAATCACTGCAGTCATGGTGATGACCATGTTGGCGGTCATCAATCGCTATGTCTTCGTGCCGCGCCTGCAGGCTCACCGATATTCCACTGTGCGAGCGCTTAAATTCGCGGCGATGTGTGAGATCTGCCTTGGCGTTTTCGCTATTGCCCTGGTTTCTGTGTTCGGCACCGAAGATCCGGTTTGATAGGGCTGTCCTAGAGCCGGATGATTTCAGGTCGCTTCGACCTGAAATCTGAATCCGTCTCTAAATCAAAAAGTTAAAGCGGGATGTTGCCCGAAAAACGCACGCACTTTTCGGCATCCCGCTAGCGGCTCTCAGAAAAAGATCATTGAGGCGGAATAAACCCGCGCCGCCATTGTCTACCTCCTTAGACCCGCCCGCCCTCCAATATCACGGAGCCCAGCATGATCGCATATCCCAAAAGCAGAACCATAGCGACGGCGGCATCGATCCTTGTCGTTCTATCCGTCACAGGGCCCGCTTTCGCGCATGACCCGGGACAACATCAGCAGGAAGCTGCTGCATCAGCGGACACGACCGATGCGGAAAAGCCGTTTCTTGCGGAAAACGACGCGGCGATGACGAAAATGATGAACGGCATGGCCGTGAAGCCGACCGGCGACGTCGATCGTGATTTCGTCGAGATGATGATCCCGCATCACCAGGGCGCCATCGACATGGCGCAGGCGTTGCTGCGCTACGGCAAGAACGAACAGTTGCGGCGCATCGCGCAGGAAATCATCGTCGATCAGCAGCAGGAAATTGCTGCCATGCGGCTTGCGCTCGGCGATCCGCTGCCGCCGTCGGCGGCGGCACCCACACAGGTCAAGCCGCAGCCGTCCAACTCTTCCGAGAACAACACGTCCGTGCCGGGGGGCATGCCGATGATGAACATGAAAATGGGCAATTGAAAAGGAACCCGTCATGAAGTGCATCCTCCCAACGCTCGGCCTCCTCGCAGGAACCATGCTGGCGCCGCTCGCCGCGACTGCAGGCCAAGCTCCCGGCGCAGCCTCCGATCCGGATATCCCGGTAAGCCATAAGGACCGCGTCTATGCGGCCGAGCAGTTCTCCAACACCGTTTCCGTAACCGATCCGGAAAGTAACAAGCTCCTCGGAGTCATTCGGCTTGGCGATCCGCAACCAGGCAACCTCAGCCCGCTTTATAAGGGACAGGTGCTCGTTCATGGCATGGGCTTCTCGCCGGATCACAAGATGCTCGCTGTCGTCTCGATCGGCTCCAACTCGGTCACTTTCATCAATACGGCGACAAATGCGGTCGAGCACACGACCTATGTCGGCCGCTCCCCACATGAGGCGTTTTTCACGCCTGATGGTAATGAAGTCTGGGTGACGGTTCGCGGTGAGGATTATATCTCCGTCATCGATGCTCATACATTCGAAGAAAAGCTGCGGATCAAGGTGCCGGCTGGCCCAGGCATGCAGATATTCTCGCCGGATGGCAAATACGGTTATATCTGCTCATCCTTCAATCCTGAGACCGTCGTGGTTTCGGTTGCCGATCACCAGGTCGTCGGACACATCAGGCAGGAAAGTCCCTTCTGCCCGAACATTGCTGCAACGCCCGACGGCAAGCAGGTCTGGTTCACACTGAAGGATACCGGCAAGACACAGGTCTTCAACGCACAGGCGCCGTTCGATTCGATCAAGACGCTGGATACCGGACCGATCACCAATCACGTCAATATCGTCCATAATGCCAAGGGTAACTTCGCCTACATCACCGTCGGCGGCCTCAATGAGGTAAAGGTCTACAATACCGATACGTTCGACCTGGTTGCAACCATCCCCGTCGGTAACCTGCCGCACGGCGTGTGGCCATCGGGCGACGGCACCCGCGTTTATGTCGGCCTCGAAAATGCCGATGCGCTGGCCGCGATCGATACGCTGACGAACAAGGTGATTGCCACTATTCCGATCGGTCAGGCGCCACAGGCAGTGACCTATGTTCCGAATGCGGTGCCCGTGGGCGACGGCACGGCGAACCTGCAGCCGCTCGGCGTCGCAGGGCAAGCAGCCCATCTCTCCCTGCGTGTGCCAAATCAGAAGGACGGTGCTGCTCCAACCAGTGTCTCGCTCTTCGATCAGGGTCTCTCGCAAGTTCTCCAGGCCTCGGTGACCGGCCTTGATCCGAAGAACTCCTATGTGCTTGCCCTCTCTGAAAAGCAGGACGGCAGCGGCGCTCTGCAGCCTCTCGCCTCCTTCATGACCAATCCCGCCGGCTCGGCCATCGTCAACGCCGTCGGCCCGATCCGGCAGATCGTCCAGAGCGACCAGAAGGCGGAGCGGCGGTATCTCGTCATCACGACCGCAAGCGACAAGGGACCGGGCGAGGTCGTGCAGGTCCAGGCGAAGTAGACACCATATCCGTCCGCCATCAACCGCATGATAGGATGGCGGACGGATGCTAGGATTAATGAGCTAGAGCGTCCTTCGCGCGTTTGTCTGAACGCACGGCGCTCTAGGAAAGCGAAACTCTCATGAGCGACATTCTGCTGCTTGTCGAACCGCTGATCCCTGTGCTCCGGCGTTATGCGCGGGCATTGTTGAGGGACCCAGTGACGGCGGACGATCTTGTCCAGGACTGTCTGGAACGGGTGGTGAGCCACTGGCACCGACGCCGCAATGACGATCCGCGCACCTGGGTATTTGCCATTCTTCACAATCTTGCAATCAACCGCCTTCGGCAGAAAGAGCGGCGTGGCGAGCATCTTCCGTTCGATGAGGTGGATGAGGCATCGCTTGCCGACCAGCCGACACAGGAGGATGCGCTGTTCGGCAAGGAGATTCTCGATGCCCTGAATCAACTGCCGGAGGAGCAGCGCAGCGTGCTGCTGCTGGTATCGGTCGAGGATTTGTCCTATTCGCAAGTAGCGGAAGTGCTTGCGATCCCGATCGGCACGGTCATGTCGAGACTGTCACGAGCCAGGGAGCGGCTGCGGCTGACCCTGGAGAATTCCGGAAAATCCGCGGGAAGACCGGGAGCGCATCTGCGGAGAGTGAAATGAGCACGAAACCAATCACCGAAGACGACCTTCACGCCTATGTCGACCGGGCGCTCGATGATACGCGGGAGGCGGAAGTTTCCGCTTATCTTGAAGCACATCCGGATATCGCGGCCCGTATCAAGAGCTACGACACGCAACGCCGCGATCTGCGGACAGCTCTGGACCCGGTGGCCGACGAACCGGTTCCGAGCCGCCTCAATCTCGCACACATGATCGAGGCAAGGCGCCAAAGGATGCTTGCGCCTTGGCGCATGGTCGCGGTGGCGACCGTGCTGCTGGTCGCCGGCGGCTCCGGCGGCTGGCTGCTGCACGGTCTCTATCAGCCTCTTTCGGAAGGCGTGATCGCGCTCGCCCACGAGGCTTCGAACAGCTACAGCGTCTATGCGTCGGACCGGATCCGGCCGGTGGAGCTGCGCGCGGAACATGCCGCCGAACTCGTGGACTGGGCCTCGCAGCGCATGGGCCGCAAACCGGTGCTGCCGGATCTCTCGCAATCCGGTTATCGCTTCATGGGTGGACGGATCATCTCGACGCCTCACGGGCCGGGCCTGATGCTGATGTATGACGATGACCGCGGAACGCGTCTCGTCATGTTCACACGACCAATGGCCGTCGATCGGGACAGGTCGATGGCCGCCCATTCCGAAGGCGATATCGGCGGATGGAGCTGGGCTTCGGACGGAATGGGATACAGCCTTGTCGGATCGCTTCCGACGGATGTGCTGCATCCGCTTGCCGACGAGGTGCGGCGGCAGGTTGCCATAAGTTCCTGAACGAACGATTTGCGGTGGCGACCGGTCCAGCCGTTACAAGTCACGAGCGCTGGAGCGTTTCAGCTTTTCATGGAAACGTGGAACCGCTCTAACCTTTGGTTTTACACAATTCCGGACGGAAAACCGCTGCGCACTTTTCCTGGAATTGCTTTAACGCTTTCGGGTGGTGGCGACGGCGAAGCTGATGAAATGTGCAAGCCCGAGCACCGCCAGGGCGCAAACCGCCAGAGCATAACCGCCTGTCAAGTCATACAGGGAGCTTGCAATCAGCGGCCCGCTCGCCATTCCGGCACCGGAAGCAAAGCGGCAAATGCCGAGCACGCCGGCCAGTGCCGTCAGGCTGACGATGAGACGGGCACCATTGGCCAGGAGCACCTGTTGTCCTCCAAAAGCGACACCGAGGACGAGAGGGTAGACGAACAGCATGGCTTCATTGTCGGGGCCGATCACGAGCAGCAAGGTCAGAAAGGTGAAGATGGCACCAACGGCCGCAATCAGCATGGTCCGCCCGGGACCCCAGGCGTCGCAGATCCAGCCCGAAGCAAGTCGCCACATGAACACGACGAGACCTGCTATGGCGGCGAGCCAGACCGCCTTGTCTTCCCCGATATTCAATTCATCGAATAGCGCAATCTGCTGCGTCAGAAGGCCGTGATAGACTGCGGATCCACAAAAGTAGCTGATGATCAGTGCTGCAAGCAGGTAGAAGGATGGACCTGACGCGAACTTCGGCGCGGGCGCATCGCGTGTGCCTTTGATCCGGTCCATCATGAACAGATGCAGCGGTATGCCGATCACTGCGATTGTCACGCCGATCGCCAGATAAGCGCTTCGCCATCCGAAGTTTTCGATCAGAAGGTGAAGCAAAGGCAGGCCGAGAAAAGCGGCAAGGCCGGAGCCGGCATCGGCAATCGCCATGGCGGTTGCCGGGCGGCGCCGAAAGCGCCCGGCAAGGACGGTGAAAATGGCATAGGAACTGGTGCAATGGGTGCCGAGACCGGCGAGGATCCCAAACATCAGCCAGAATTGCTCGATGCTGTTGACCGTTGCCGTCAGCCCGTAGGCGATGGCGAGGAGCAGCGCGGCTGCCGCGAGCAGCGGGCGGCTGTCGTATCGGCCAAGAAGATAGCCGAAGAAGGGTGCGGTAATGGCATTGATGAGGGCAAAGGCGCCATAGGCGCCCGAGATCGCTGCACGCGGCCAGTGAAACTCGGCCTCGAGGGCGACGAGAAAGAGGCCGAAGGAGTTCCAGACCAGGCCGGATACCATCATCAGCAGGAATGCAGCGGCGAGGCGAACACGCTTCGCCCACTGCACCTGTACCCGCCGCACCGAGGCTTCGGTTTTTCCTGATGCGAAGATTGCATTCATGGCTCAGTTTACGCGGTAGCGCTTGACCATGTCCCAGTCGAGCTCGATGCCGAAACCCGGACCTTGTGGCACCTGGATGATGCCGTTCCTGGGGTTGGGTCTGTTGGCTATCAGGCCGGCCCAAATGGGGTCACGCGCCGGCTCGAAGCACTCGACGCAGACGCCGTTCGGGATGGCCGCGATCATGTGCATGGCGATCTGCGATTCCTCGTGATGGCCGACACGAAGGTCATAAAGAGCGCACATTGCCGCTGCCCGGCGCCATTCGGTGATCCCACCCGCCTCCGAGGCGTCGAAATTGACGATATCGACGGCGTCGGCCGCAATCAGGCGGCGTACCCCGGCTGCACTGACCTCGCTCTGTCCGGCGTCGATCGGGATGGAGGTCGAGCGGCGCACCTGCGCCATCATGCGGGCGTCATCGTACCAGTGGCAGGGTTCCTCGAACCATGCGATATTGTATTTCTCGATCATGCGGGCGAACTTGACCGCTTCGGAGACGGACCAGCCACGATTGGCGTCGACCGCGATCCAGAAATCGTCGCCGGCCCCCTTACGCGCAGCCTCGACGCGTTTTGCGTCCTCTTCAGCTGAGAGCCCGCCAACCTTTACCTTGCACCCCGCAAGGCCGGCTTCCCTCAGGCGCTCCATTTCCCTGCCCAGATCGGAAAGCGTCTTGCCTTCCTCGTAATAGCCGCCGATGCAGATGATCGGAATTTCCTGGCGGAAGCCGCCAAGCAGACGGCAGACATTGACGCCCGTCGCCTTGCCGATCAGATCCCAGACAGCGCTGTCCATGCAGGCGATCGCCTCCATGACGAGCTTGCGGTCGCGATTCCATTCGGAAGCCTTGAACATCTTCCTCCAGAGTCGTTCAATGGCGAAGATCTCTTCGCCGATCAGCATCGGCGCCAGTTCCTTTTCGATGATCTCGACCACATCGCGCAAGTGATCGCGATTGTCACCGTTATAGATCTCGCTCACGAGACCGCTGTCGGTTTCCATCCGCGTGATGATGGTGCAGCGTTTGGTGACATTGTACCTGCTGCCGCCGAAATTGCGGGCGAGCGGGATCTCGACGGCGATGACCGCCACGTTCTTGATCTTCATTGTTTCCTCCGATTTATGGGATGAACTATTCGCCCTTGGTGCCGCCTTCCGACAGGCCAACGACCAGCTTTCGCTGAACGAGCAGGTAGAAAAGGACGACGGGAATGGTGACGAGAACCGCGCCTGCGAGCAGCATGCCCCAGGAATAGATGTTGTCCTGCCCGATCCATGTCGCCAGCCCAAGCGGCAAGGTCTTGTTCGTCTCGGACGAGATGAAGACCAGCGCGAAGAGGAACTCGTTCCAGGCGTGGTTGAAGCTGAAGACGCCGACGGAGACGATGCCGGGCAGGGCGAGGGGGACGGTGACGCGCATCATAGCCTGAAGGCGTGTGCAGCCATCGATCATTGCGCTTTCTTCAAGGCTCACCGGGATGGCGTTGAAGTAGGACCGCATGAACCAGAGGGCGAGCGGCAGGGTGAACGCCGTATTGGCAACGATCAGCGATATCAGCGTATCGGCCATCCCCAGCTTGACGACGTAGATGTAGAGCGGGAGGACGATCAGCACCTCGGGCAGCATGTAGCAGATCAGCGTCGCATTCGAGAAGGCGGCGATGCCGAAGAAGCGGAAGCGGCTGAGGCTGTAGGCGCCGAGACCGCCCACGATCAGCGACAGGAACGTTGCGCCGAAGGCGACGATCAAGCTGTTTGCGAAATAGGTCAGGAAGTTCGTCTGTTCGAAGAGATCGCGGTAGTTCTGCAACGTCCATTCGTGCGGAAGGAATGTGGGCGGCACGGCATAGAGTTCGCCGCCCGGCTTGAAGGAGCAGAGCAGCATCCAGAAGAGCGGGAAGCCGATCACGCTGACGGCGGTGAAAACCAGCAGATAGAGAAGTATCTTTGACGCGAGGTAGTGCACATCCATCATCTCGCGATTGCGCGGAACGGATGTCTCGATGCTTGGGGCGATAGCTGTCATTGGCGTGCCTCCGCTCTCTTGATGAAGAAGAAATAGATCGCTAGCATTACGCAGAGGATTGCGAGCGTGATGATAGCGATTGCGGCGGCGCGGCCGAACTCGAAGTCCGAGAAAGCCTTCAGATAGACCAGCACAGGCAGCGTGGTGGTGGCGTCGAGCGGGCCGCCGCCCGTCATCAGGTAGATGATCTCGAACTTGTTGAACGACCAGATGGTTCTGAGCAGCGAGGTCAGCAGGAAGACCGGCATGACATAGGGCAGGGTGATCCGCCAGAACTGCTGGAAACTCGACGCTCCATCGATCTTTGCGGCCTCATATTGTTCCTGCGGAATGGACTGCAGGATGCCGAGAATGGCGATGACGGCGAAGGGAAAGAATTTCCAGACGCCAACCAGGATGACCGAGACCATTGCCAGAGACTGGCTGTTCAACCACAGCAAGGGCTGATCGATGACACCAATATCGATCAAGCCCGCATTGATGATGCCGACGATATCGTGAAGCATGTAGCGCCATGTCAGGACGGCAACGACCGTCGGCACGAGATAAGGCGCCAGGATGACGGCGCGTGCGGCGCCGCGGAACTTGAAGCTCTTGTTGAGCAGCAGGGCGAGACCCAGGCCCAGCAGCATCTCCAGCACGACGCTGCCGAAGACCCATACGAAGGTATTCCATAACGCGGTGAGAAAAGCCGGTTCGTTGATCGCCCAGATGAAGTTCTCCAGGCCGACGAAGGGACCGCTGGTATCGCCCATGGAAACGTCCTGCATCGCCGTGAAGAAGACGGTGATCGTCGGAACGCCGGCGAGCAGGATCAGCAGGAAGGCGCTGGGTGCGAGCGTCGCATAGGCGAGCATGCGGTCGCCGGCAAGGGCCGTTCGGGACTCAGCCATTGGCCGTCCTCCTTTCGGAGATATTGGCCGCCGGAACGATCGCCTTGCCGCTTGTGGTATCGAAACGCCGCAACTCCGAGTTCGCTACCGCGAAGTTGACGTCGCTATTCAGTACGGGACTGTAGTGGACGCTCGATGGGATGCGGGCAATAACCGGCGTCTCGGGCAAGTTCCCGGAGACATTTCCATAGAGAAGCCGGTCGCCGCCGAGATACTCGACACGGTGGACATTGAAGCTGATATTCATGACCGCGGCGCCTTCGGCGAAGTTCGCCTTGGGCAGGAAGTTTTCCGGACGGAAGCCGAGCGTCACGTCTTCCGTCACCACCAGGTTCATCGGCGGCGAGCCCATGAAGGTTGCAACGAAGGTATCGGCCGGATGGAGGTAGATTTCCTCAGGCGTTCCGACCTGCCGGACGGAGCCTCCCTGCATGACGACGATGCGGTCGCCGAGGCCCATGGCTTCGACCTGATCATGTGTCACATAGATGGATGTCACGCCGACCCGATCTTGGAACTGGCGAAGCTCCTCGCGCGCGGAGTGGCGCAGCTTCGCATCAAGGTTCGACAGCGGCTCGTCGAGCAGGAAGACATCGGGATCGCGGACAAGCGAACGCGCAAGTGCGGTACGCTGCCGCTCTCCGCCGGACATCTGGCGCGGTTTGCGCTTCAGCATGCGCGTGAGGCCGACAAGTTCGGCCGCCCAGCGGACCTTGTCGTCGATCGCCTTCTTGTCGGCGCCGCCACGAACCCGCAGCGGAAAGGCGATATTTTCATAGACGGTCAGATGCGGGTAGAGCGCGTAGTTCTGAAAGACCATCGCAATGTTGCGATCCTTGGGCTGCAGCCATGTCGCCTTGCGATCGCCGATGAAGATATCGCCATAGGTTGGCAGTTCCAGCCCGGATATCATGCGCAGCAGCGTGCTCTTGCCGCAGCCGGAAGGACCGAGGAGGACCAGGAACTCCCCGTCGTTAACAGTCAGGCTGACGTTGGAGACGGCGGTGTGGTCGGTAAAGATCTTGCTGACCTGTTTGATTTCAACTCGTGCCATGGTTCTCTCTCGCGATCGGGGAAGGCGCCGTCAGACCGGCGTTGCCGATCATTTCATGGGCCTTGTCCATAAGGGTCTTGTCGGCATCCGCGATGCGGCGGCGGACGTCGGCAATATTGGCAACGTCGCCATCAAGAGCGGTGTTCCGCCGCGAAATCATTTCCTTCATGCGAAGAGGCGCTGGACCGCCGATAACCGTGCGACTCTTGAGGTTCTCCGCCGGATCGAGGGCCTTGCTCACGTCTTCTTCGGAGATGCCGAGCGTGTGGCCGAAAAGAAGCTGCGAAGCCTCATCGAGCTCGGCCGAGGTGATGTCCATCGCGGTCCGACGCGCCTCGATCGCCTCGCGAACGACGCGGCCGACGATATTATGCGCCATGCGGAAGGACATGCCGGTTTCGCGGACGATGACGTCAGCAAGTTCCGTGGCGGTGCCGAAACCGATTTCAGCCAGATGCAGCATCATTTCCGGCTTGACCGTCAGCGTACGCACCGCGCCCTCGAAAACGATCAGTGCGCGCGTGGCGCGCTCGATCGTATCCATCGCCGGCGCGTTGCCTGCGGAGACGCCGTCGTTGACATCGGCGAGTGCCGTGTTCTTTGATGCGGCGAGAACGGTGTTCAGCATGCCAGTGACCATCGCGGCCACCGCCTTGACGTGTTCGAGCGCCTGCGGGTTTTTCTTCTGCGGCATGATGCTGCTGACGCTCGAATAGGCATCGTCGAGTTCGAGCATGCCGAATTCCATCGTATTCCAGCTTTGCAGGTCGGTTGCGACACGCGACACACCCGTCATCAGGACCGCCAGTGCGGCAGCGGATTCCTGCAGATCGTCACGGATCGCGACGCCGTCGTAGGCAACTTCGACCAGACGAGCGAAACCGAGAAGTTTCGCCGTCATCTCGCGATCGATCGGGAAACCGGTGGTGGAAAGCGCGCCGGAGCCGAGCGGGCTTCGATCGCAGCAGGCAAGCGCATGCATCAGGCGACCGAAATCCCGTTCCACCAGGTCGGCCGCCGAAAGCAGATAGTAGCCGAAGGATATGGGCTGGGCATGCTGGGTGTGAGTGTAGCCCGGCATGACGGTGTCGGTGTGCCTCTCCGCAAGATTGAGAAGGGTACGGCGCAGTTGCGCGACGACATCCAGCAGATTGAGCAGGGATCCCCTGAGCGCGAGGCGCCAGGACGTCGTATGGAGGTCGTTGCGGCTGCGGCCGGTGTGAAGCCGCCCGCCTGTTTCCGGACCGAGCTTCTCGACGATATAGCGCTCGATATAGGAATAGAGGTCTTCCTGAAGGTAGTCGATCGTCAGTGCGTGGACACCCAATTGCTTGAGTTCGAGCAGGACGGCGATGATGCGCGCAATGTCGTCGCGCTTTACGATCCCGCATTCGGCGAGCATCACCGCATGGGCGAGGTGAATGCGCATTTCCGGCTCGAACTGGAAACGGATGCCGGCTGCGACGGCAGGGCCGAAATAGGAGTCCACCATTGCCTGCGCCGGTGGCGACTTGACGCGTTCGCGTAGCGATACGACCGGTGCTGCCGGTTGTTCCTGGGACATAAATCTCTCCTGAAAAAATGTCCGCGCGCCTTGCACGCGGACCTCATCCTTGTGAACTATTTCTTCCTCAGATCGTCCACGATGGCCTGCATGCGCTTCTGGCCCCAGGCGGCGGCCTTTGCGGGATCCTCACCCTGCAGGACGACGCGCTGCACGACCTGTGCGGGGATATCTCTGGCGACGATCGAGCCGATATAGGGGTTCACGACGCCCGAGCGGATGACCTTGCCATCCTTGAACTGGGCGCCCGCCTCGGACTCGAAATCAAGCGAGTTCGAAGTGTCGAAGGCGATGCGCGCGATATCCTCCCGTCCGCTGAGCTTTGCCGCGGCGCCCGCCTTGATCACCTCCTCCTGCACATCCTTCAACGGCGGGATGAGGTGGGGATGGACGGTCAGCGAGAAATCCTTGAGGCGATCGCCCGAGACGATGAACTTGAGGAATTTTCGCGCGGCGTCGATATTCTTGGCGCCGACGGCTTCCGATGACAGCGCAAAGCTGTTCGAATTGACGAACTTGACGCCGACACCGCTCGGCCCCACCGGCGTTGCTTCGCCGCTGGTATTCTTGAACAGATCCGGTGTGTTCGATGCCGCGTTGGCGATCAGCCTCGGCGCATATTCATCAAGTGCGATCTTACCGGTCAGATAGACATTGATCATGTCTCCGTAGGAATAGGAACCGACTCCCTTCGGCGAATATTTCGCCATTTCCTGCAGGAATGTCAGCGCCTTGACGGTGCCAGGATTGTCGAAGGTGACGTTCAGGTCCTTGTCGAAATAGGTGCCTCCGGCGCTCCAGATCATCTGAGACAGGAAGATGCCAGTCATCCGGTTCTTTCCGGCCGGGAACATGAAGCCGAAGTTGCCGTCGCCAGTCAGGGCAGCAGCCGCACTCTTCAATTCGTCCCAGTTCTTCGGCGTCGAGATGCCCTTGGCTTTCAAGAGGTCGTCACGCTGCCAAAGAACGCCGTAATTCCCGAGCGTGTAGGGAATATCGTAAATCTTGCCTTCAACCGGCACGAGGGAGCCCGGAACGTAGTCGTCCTTCCCGATCTCGTTCACCATGTCGTCGAGCGGCACCAGATATCCCTTGCGGGCAAATTCGAAACGCTCCTCCGGCAGGATCTTGAAGATTTCCGGCATGGTCTTGGTATTGACCGAGGCGAGCACCTTCTGCAGTCGACCGTCGGTGCTGACGGCTTCCATCTCGATCTTGATATCGGGGTTCTGCGTCTCGAATTCCTTGATCGCCTTGTTGTAGAACTCAATGCTCGGCGGATCGGTCTCGTTATGCAGAAATCGGACAACCTGTGTCTCTGCCCAGGCCGTGCTTGACATGAGAAGTGCGACAATGCCGCTCCCTACGCCAAGACATAGCTGTTTTCTGGAAATCATTCCATTCTCCTCCCATCGATCTCCTCATGCGCACGCCGCTGGCATGCAGCGGCCTCCTATGTGCGTAGATGATAGGTAAACAGGCTTGTTGCCATCCGTCCACTACATGTTACCTATATCGGATATTCATTTTGCGGATGGGTGGAGTAATGGAACTCGCTGAACTTCGAATTTTTGTTCGGGCAGGGGAGTTGGGAAGTTTCAGCAAGGCGGCGGTGTCGCTGGGGGTCGCGCAACCGACCGTTAGCAGGGTCGTCAGCGAGCTGGAGCGTGAATGGGACGGGCCCTTGTTCTATCGTACCGGTAGGGGGGTGACGCTTTCGGAACTCGGCGAAGAGGCATTGATGAAGGCGCGCTTTCTCCTGCGCGAAGCGGACCAGGCCGCGGAGGATCTGAGGGCCTTCAGCCGCCTGCCGAGCGGCGTTGTTTCAGTCGGTCTGCCGACGTCGCTCGTCGAGCCCGTGGTTCCGGCGCTTGTCAACGAGTTGCGGGCGGACCTGCCCGGAATCCGCCTGCAGGTCTACGAGGGCTTCAGCGATCAAATCGAGCGATGGCTCGCCGAAGGAACAATCGATCTCGGCGCCTATAGCAAATATCGCGAAGGGGAACGCGGCAACAGCTCGCTGCTCCTGGAGTCGCAACTCGTTCTCGCGGGACCTCGTGACGGCTGGAGCCAGCCTGCCGAAATCGACTTCGAGCGCCTCGCGGATATGGCGCTTGTCCTGCCTGCACCGACGAACGGCCTGCGTATCATGGTCGAGTCGGTTGCAAAGAAACTGAAGGTGCCGCTCAACATTATCGCGGATATCGATTCGACGATCGGCCAAAAAGCGATGGCGGCGCAGTGCGGGTGCTACATGGTGAAGGCGCCGCACACGATAGCGGACGAAACGGCACGGGGAATGTTTGCCAGCAGCGTGATCCGCAATCCTTACATCACCCGCCATGTCATACTTGTAACCGGTCATCAACGCCCGCTGAGCCGTGCCAGCCGGGAGGTCATTCTTCGCATGACGGCGATTTTGCGAAGGCTGTCCGGTAACTAGCTCCGAACGAGTTCGCCGAATTCTGAGCCTCACGGACCTCACGTCGCGCCGTCGCCGACGCGTCTCGTCATGCAAGTCGTTGCATTAGAACGCTTATTTCCATCCACATGCTTTTGCTCACGTGTGATTGCACAAAGTTGGATATTAATATATTACTTTTTCATGACCCCATGGGAGGGGCTTAGTGCATGTTTCAGCCGAGTTCATGTAAGGCATTGTTGGTCCGGGAATCCGCGCGATGAGGGGCTTGTCCGGAGCCTCGCGCAGAAGACGTTCGCTGGCGGGCGTGACGATCCTGTCGCATCAGCGCGCCGCGGCGCCGCGGGCGGCAACCCTGATCTACGAAGCGTTGCTGGACGATATTGTTTCGCTTCGTCGCAAACCGATGGATCTCCTCAACGAGAAGGAGCTGGGGGCGCAGTTCGGCGTCAGCCGCACGCCGATCCGTGAAGCCATTCTTCGACTTGCCGACGACGGACTCGTCGATATCTTTCCGCAGTCTGGCACCTTCGTGTCGCGGATCCCGCGCCGTGCGCTCATCGAGGCGATACTCGTACGCAAGGCATTGGAAGACACGACGGTTTCCATTGCCGTCGAGAAGATGACACCCGCTGGCATGCGCCTGCTTGAGCGTAACCTCGCGGACATGACCGCCTGCCTCAAGGACGGCGACGTCGCCTCGTTTCACGCCCTCGACAACGTGTTTCATCAGCAGATCAGCGCCATCGCCGGCTTTCCCGGGATCTGGGCAATCATCCAGCAGGTCAAAGTGCACAGTGATCGCTATCGGCTGATGACGCTGCCGCAGGAAGGACGTCTTGTCCGTGTGATCGACGAGCATACGGCGGTGATCGATTGCATGCGTGCCGGTGACCGGGAGGGGGCGAGAGTGGCGATGGAGTTCCATCTCGGCAAGCTGCTGCACGAAATCGAAAACGCCGAGATGCTCGATCCGGCATATTTTATCGAGGATGCGCGGCCGCTGTCCGCATCCGGGGAAGGGAAGGAACGATCGGATGAAAATTGACGTGAGGCACGCCTCCCATCCCGAAGCTGTACGCAGCTTCGATACGGAAACGCTGCGGCGTCATTTCCTGGTGGAGACCGTCTTCGTAAACGGCGAGATCAGGCTCACCTATTCACACTATGACCGAATGATCATCGGCGGCGCGATGCCGATCGCGCAGGCCCTGAGCCTGACGGCGCCCAAGGCGATCGGCCAGGAGACGTTTCTGGCGGAACGCGAACTCGGCGCGCTCAACATCGGTGGTGCGGGCCGCGTCATTATCGACGGCAAGCGCTACGAACTGGCCCGGCTCGACTGCCTCTATGTCGGCAGGGGCGCCGTCGACATCCACTTCGAAAGCGCCGAACCATCCAATCCCGCAAAGTTCTATCTCGTGTCGACGCCAGCCCATGCGACGCATCCGACCGTGCTGCTGACGCGTGAGAAGGCGCGGCATCTGACGCCCGGCGAGGCCGAGACGGCAAATCGACGTTCCATCTTCCAATACGTCCATCCGGAGGTCTGCCAGTCGTGCCAGCTTACCATGGGCTTCACCATGCTGGAGTCGGGCAGCGTCTGGAACACGATGCCGAGCCATACCCATGACAGGCGTATGGAGGCTTATCTCTATTTCGATCTCGATCCGGATCAGCGCGTCTTCCATTTCATGGGCGAGCCGACACAGACGCGGCACATGATCGTGGCGAGCGAGCAGGCAATCATTTCGCCACCCTGGTCTATTCACTCGGGTGCGGGAACGAAGAACTACAGCTTCATCTGGGCCATGGCCGGAGACAACAAGAGCTTCACAGACATGGACCATATCGCGATTGCGGATCTGCGGTGACCATCATGACAAACCCTTTCGATCTGACCGGAAGAGTCGCCGTGGTCACGGGCGGCAATACGGGCATCGGTCAAGGCATTGCCGTGGCGCTCGCCCAAGCGGGCGCTGCGATCGTCGCGGTTGGGCGGTCGGCAATGGATGAGACGGAGGCGTTGGTAAAGGCGAGTGGCGCGCGTTTTCATGCAATCAAGGCGGATCTCGGCACGATCGAACCGGTGAAGGAGATTGTGGCGGAGACGCTCGACGTCTTCGGCGGCCTCGACATTCTCGTCAACAACGCCGGCATCATCCGTCGAGCCGACGCTATCGACTTTACCGAGGAAGACTGGGACGCGGTGATGGACGTCAATCTGAAGACGGCCTTCTTTCTGTCGCAGGCGGCAGGCCGGCACATGATCGCGCAAGGTGGCGGCAAGATCATCAACATCGCCTCGATGCTGTCCTTCCAGGGGGGCATCCGCATCCCGTCCTACACCGCCTCAAAGAGCGGACTGGCGGGACTGACACGGCTGCTCGCCTGCGAATGGGCCGGCAGCCGCGTCAATGTCAACGCGATCGCGCCGGGCTATTTCGTCACCAACAACACGACCGCTTTGCGGGAGGATCCGGAGCGCAGCGCCAGCATATTGGCGCGCATTCCGGCAGGGCGATGGGGCGAGCCTTCGGATTTAGGCGGAGCGGCAGTCTTCTTGGCTTCCTCCGCTTCCGATTACGTGCACGGAACGATTCTGCCGGTCGACGGCGGCTGGCTGGCGCGCTGACCAGCGTTTTCAGAAGAGCAGATTGGCGCGGCTTATGGGACGTGCCGGGCAGCAAATATCGGTTTTGCTGCCTGAATGGAGGAGGGAAATGCAGTACCAGTTCGATTTCGCGGCGCTTCTGCCGTATTGGCGCGACTTCCTGTCGGGAGCGCTGGTCACGATCGAGATCACCCTGTTTTCGGTGCTGATCGGTCTCGTCATCGGCATTGCCTGTGCAATCGCACGTCGCTCCGACATCGCGCCGCTGCGGGCGCTGGTCGGCGTCTACGTGGAGGCGGTTCGCAATACGCCTTTCATCGTCCAGATCTTCTTTATCTTCTTCGGTCTCTCCTCCGTCGGCATCCGTCTGCCGATCATCGTTGCCTCGGTTTTCGCCATGGTCATCAATGTCGGGGCCTATACCGCGGAGATCGTGCGCGCCGGCATGGATTCCATCCATCCGAGCCAGATCGAGGCGGCGGAATCACTTGGTCTTTCAAAGCTGCAGATCTACCGCGACATCATCCTGCTGCCGGCCATCGAGCGCGTCTATCCCGCTCTTTCCAGCCAGTTCATCCTGATGATGCTTTCGACATCGATCGCTTCCCAGATTTCGGCCGAGGAACTGACCGGTGTCGCGAACAACATCCAGTCGAACACCTTCCGTTCGCTGGAAACCTATGTCGTCGTTGCCGTTCTCTATGTCGCGATTACCTACCTGATGCGTGCCGCCTTCTACGGGCTCGGCCTCATCGCCTTTCCGCGCCGGCGCCGGCTCGGCACAGCATTGTGAGGCGGGCGGATGTTCGGCGCTTTTTCCACCAACCACCTCGTCTATCTGCTGGACGGCCTGCTCTGGACGGTCGTGCTTTCCGCGCTCGCCTTCCTGCTCGGCGGCGTCGCCGGCTTCATCGTCATGCTCTGCCGCATCTCACGCTTTCTCTGGCTGCGGCGCGCCAGCCTCGTTTACGTGCAGATCGTGCAGGGCACGCCGCTGCTGATCCAGATGTTCATCCTCTATTTCGGTCTCGGCGTCTTCAATATTTCCGTGCCCCCGCTCGCGGCAGCCGGACTCGGGATGATGATCTACACGAGTTCCTATCTGGGCGAGATCTGGCGCGGCTCCGTCGAATCCATCTCGCGCACGCAACATGAGGCTGCGGAATGCCTGGGGCTGACGCGTTGGCAGGCGCTCGTCGACGTAATCCTGCCGCAGGCGTTGCGTATCGCGACACCGCCGACAGTCGGGTTCCTCGTGCAACTCGTCAAGAACACTTCGCTCGCCTCCGTCGTCGGCTTCCTGGAGCTGACGAGAGCAGCGCAGGTCATCAACAACTCCCTGTTCCAGCCATTCCTGGTCTTCGGCATCGCAGCCATCTTCTATTTCTGCGTTTGCTATCCGCTGTCGGTCTGGAGCCGTTCGCTTGAGAGGAAGCTCAATGTCGGTCGCCGTTAAACTCACCAACGTCGTCAAGCGTTTCGGGGCGCTGGACGTGCTGAAAGGCGTTTCCTTCGAAATCAATGCCGGCGAGGTCGTGGCGCTGATCGGCCAGTCCGGTTCGGGCAAGAGTACCGCACTTCGCTGTATCAACCGGCTCGAGACCATCCAGGAGGGCTCGATCGAAGTCTGCGGCCATCGGGTCGAGGACCCGAAGCTCGATCTGCGCGCGCTTCGCCGCGATATCGGCATGGTCTTCCAGAGCTACAACCTGTTTCCGCATATGACGGTCGCCGAGAACATCATGCTGGCTCTCAGACGCGTCAAAGGGATGCGCAAGGATCAGGCGTTCCAGATCGCCAAGCAGGTTCTTGCCAAGGTCGGTCTTTCGGAAAAGATCGATGCCTATCCGGAGCAGCTTTCCGGCGGACAGCAGCAGCGCGTTGCGATCGCGCGCTCGCTGGCGATGCAGCCGAAAGTCATGCTGTTCGACGAAGTGACCTCCGCGCTCGATCCCAAGCTGACCGGCGAAGTGCTGCGCGTCATGGAGGATCTCGCCAGAGGCGGCATGACGATGATCGTCGTCACCCATGAGATGGGTTTCGCCAAGCGGGCGGCCAACCGCGTCATCTACATGCACACTGGCAAGGTCTGGGAAACAGGGGGCAGCGATATCCTCAGCAATCCGCAGACACCGGAGCTTAGGGAATTCATGGCGGCCGAGCTGTAGCGCAGCTCGCTCCGCCGACAGTACAGCCATGCGCCGAATAGGCGGCGCATGCTTCAGGAGGGGGACCCGACGAAAGCGGGTTCACGTAAACAGAGAGGAGACTCAGATCATGGCGACAAAGTTGATTTCGAAGCTTGCGATGCTTGCGGGGGCAGGGCTTCTGGCCCTTGCGACCACTGCGCATGCCGACGTACTGGACAATATCAAGAAGGCCGGCAAGGTGCGCATCGCGGTCGCAATGGGCATTCCGGAATATTCCTTCGTCGATGAAAATCTGCAGCCGACCGGCTCTGACGTCGAGACCGCCAAGCTGATCGCCAAGGATCTCGGCGTGAAGCTCGAGCTTGTCGAAATCACCAACGCCGCCCGCGTTCCATCGGTCCAGACCGGCAAGGCCGATATGGTCGTCTCCTCGCTCGGTATCACCGAAGAGCGCAAGAAGGCGATCGACTATTCAGTACCCTATGCAACGCTCGCGATCGTGGTCGCAGCGCCCTCGGACGTAGACATCAAGACCTATGATGACCTGACCGGCAAGCGGATCGGCGTGACGCGCGCCACGACGAACGACCAGGATATCACCAAGAAGGCAAGTGGCGCCGATATCGTTCGCTTCGAGGACGACGCGACACTGATCACCGCCGTTGTCTCCGGCCAGGTCGATATTCTCTCCAGCCAGTCGGCCGTCATCAACGGCATCAACAAGAAGCGCCAGAACCAGCCGCTGCAGATCAAATTCACCCAGGCGGAGACCAATCTCGGCATCGGAATTCCGAAGGGTGAAGCAAACCTGAAGGCCTGGCTCGATCAGTGGGTGAAGACCAACTTCGACAACGGCACGCTTCGCGACATCTACCGCAAATTCCACAACAGCGAACTGCCTGATAACCTGACGTCTCGTTGAGTTCGACGGCGCCGGATGCGAGCGTCCGGCGCTTGCCGCGTCAGTTTCCAATGATGGCCGGTCGACCACGGGTTGGCCGGCTTGTCCGTTTCCGCTGGGGATGTTTCGCGACTCTCGACGCTTAAAGCTTTCCTCGCCATGACCGGGTGGTCGCCGGCCCACTGGATTGCCGTTCGACCATGTGTGGGACCAGGCTGATCCTCTGTGGCGGGAGGTCGTTCAACTGTCCGTTCAATCCGATGCGGGAGAGCAACTGACGCACCGCCGCGATGCCCATCTGCTTGTGCGGCATATGGATCGTGCTGAGGTTGGGCGAAACCTGTGTCGCGATCGGGTAGTCCGCATGACCGACCACCGAGATGTCCTCGGGAACTGACAGGCCCATGCGCATGAGCTCCGAGACCACGGTCACCGCGACGCCGTCGCTGCCACAGAAGATGGCCGTTGGCTCGAAGTTCTCCTCGGCCATCCTGATGACGGCGTCGCGCAAGTCCGCGGCCGTGTAATCTTCCTTGAAGGCAATCTCGCGCAGTTCTGCGCCGGCAAGCTCCGCGATCGCCTCGGAAAAACCGCGCAGGCGCGCATAGCGCCCCGGATAGCCGAGCTGGCCATGGGCATAGACCATGCGGCGGTGGCCGAGCTCATAGAGGAACTTTGCCACGAAGACGCCTGCCTCGACATCCGTGGCGGTGATCTGATCCATTGTGTAGAGC
The DNA here is from genome assembly GCF_041357635.1 of Sinorhizobium sp. CB7. Classification (NCBI taxonomy): domain Bacteria; kingdom Pseudomonadati; phylum Pseudomonadota; class Alphaproteobacteria; order Hyphomicrobiales; family Rhizobiaceae; genus Sinorhizobium; species Sinorhizobium sp. CB7. The sequence goes on along the minus strand of NZ_JAULLL010000010.1, from coordinate 42,879 downwards.
TCTGGCACGATATGTGCGACGATCACGGCGGGTACGGAGCTGTCGCGCGCCGCATCGAACATTCGTTGCTCCTGCGGGCCGACAAGTATGAAACCGAGCGAAGAATCCTCCAGCCTCTCGATGATGCGGTGATCGTCGGTCCAGCGCACCGCCATGGTGCAGCCGAAACGTGTGGCTTCCATCTCGATACCATGCTGGACGTCGATCCAGAGTTCCCGGTTGGCGACCGTGCGATCGTGGAAAATGACCTCGATCGATTGGGACACAGCCTTGTTCCGGCGAGCGATATAGCCGAATTGCTCGGCCGCCGACAACACGCTGCGACGGGTGTCTTCGCTCACGCCTGGCTTGCCGGTGAGCGCCCGTGACACCGCAAATTTCGAGATGCCAAGATGATCGGCAATCTCTTGAAGTGTAACACGGCTCATGTTTGCTTCTTTTCCAGCAGTTGAGTTGCGCTCTGCAGTTGATGTGCCAATTTTTTTTATTTGTTAGGCGAAAGTTGCGTGCGTTGTCAACCGTTTCGCCTCTTGCATCGCAACATCTTCTGCAAGCTTTAGTGCGAATATTGGGCCGGTAATAACTCATAGCCCATTGTTTTTACCTTGGGAATGGGCGATTTTGCAAATGCAGCAACCGAAATCGCCGCGGAATTTTTGCATTTGGCATGCTGATGAGCGCTTGACGTCTCAGTTTTTTGCATTCACTTTAGGCTAACAATAAGCAAACAAATGCTCCGCTCATTGCGCGGAGTTGCGGTTGAGGGAGGAGCCGATATGGCCTTATCCGCCTTGCTTTGCCATTTTTCATGCCGCCGTGAGTGTCCAGACCGGAAACGGCGCGTATGACGGCCGTACCTGAGATTGCTTCACAGCCCGCGCCGCGAACGTCTGCAGCCGCGGCATCCATCGGCATGGCGAGCCAGCGGCAGTTGATCTGGCTGAAGTTCCGTGAGCACCGGATAGCATATTGGAGCGGGATCGTGATCCTGCTGATCTATCTGGTCGGCATATTCGCGGAATTCGTCGCGCCCCGCACGCCGGACTTCTATGATCCGGCCTATACGATGCTGGCGCCGCAGGGGATCAAATTGTTCTATGCGGATGAGGCCGGCTCCTATCGTTTCCAGCCGCATGTCACCGGTTTCAGTTCAAAGCGTGACCCGAAGACCCTGCGGCGGATCTTTGCGCCCGATCCTGATATCCGGATCCCGATCGGGTTGTTCGTGCGTGGTGAGCCTTACAAGCTCTGGGGGCTTATTTCCTCGGACATTCATCTCATTGGACCGATGGATCCCAAGCAACCATTTTATCTGCTCGGGTCTGACAGGCTCGGCCGCGACGTTCTCAGCCGGCTCGTATACGGTACGCGGATTTCCACCTCCATCGGCCTGATCGGCGTTGCAATCAGCCTCGTGCTCGGCGTCATCCTGGGTGGCATATCGGGCTATGTCGGCGGGATGGTCGATAACGCGATCCAGCGCACTATCGAATTCATCATGTCGGTACCGACCATTCCGCTTTGGATGGGACTTGCAGCGGCTATCCCTGTCACCTGGTCGCCGGTGCTTGTCTATTTCATCATCACGATGATCATTTCCCTTATCGGCTGGACATCGCTCGCTCGCGAGGTGAGGGGGCGTTTCATGTCCTGGCGCAACGAGGTCTTCGTCATCGCCGCGCGCCTCGACGGGACCTCCGAGCTGAAGATCATTACGCGCCATCTCGTCCCCGGTTTCGTCAGCCACATCATCGCGTCGACGACGCTGGCGATACCGGCCATGATCATTGCGGAGACCTCGCTCTCATTTCTCGGAATTGGCCTGCGCCCGCCCGTGGTGAGCTGGGGCGTGCTGCTCCAGGAGGCGCAGAATATCCGGTCTCTCGCTGAGGCTCCGTGGCTGCTCGCGCCCGGTGTCCTCGTCATTATCACGGTGCTTGCTCTGAATTTTCTCGGAGACGGCCTGCGCGATGCTGCGGATCCCTATTCATGACAGAAATTGCCAATCAACCCATCCTATCGGTGCGGGGACTGAAGACCCATTTCGATCTGCGCGAGGGCTTGATCAAGGCGGTCGATGGCGTGGACCTCGACGTCTACAGGGGCAAGACGCTCTGCATCGTCGGCGAATCCGGATCCGGAAAATCGATGATGGCACGATCCGTGCTGCAGATCGTCACAAGCCCTGGGCGTGTCGTCGGCGGCAGCATGGTGTTCAGCCGTGACGGCAGGGAGAGTGTCGACATCGCTAAGCTCGATCCATCGGGACGGCAGATCCGCGCCATTCGCGGGCGCGATATCGCGATGATCTTCCAGGAGCCGATGAACTCGCTAAGCCCGGTGCATGCCATTGGCGATCAGCTGGTCGAAAAGATCCTGCTTCACCACCGGATTGGGACAAAGGCGGCGATCGAGCGTGCCGTCAATGCGCTCGATCGTGTCGGGATTCCCGACCCGCAGCGGCGCCTTGCGTCCTATCCGTTCGAGCTTTCCGGCGGGATGCGCCAGCGCGTCATGATCGCCATGGCGCTTGCCTGTCGTCCCGCCATCCTCATTGCGGATGAGCCGACCACGGCGCTCGATGTGACGACGCAGGCAAACATTCTCGAGCTGATCAAGGAATTGCAGGACGAAACCGGCATGGCCGTGATGTTCATCACCCATGATCTCGGCGTCGTCGCCGAAATCGCCGATGAGGTCGCCGTGATGTATCTCGGTCGCGTGGTCGAGCGCGGCAGTGTCGACGACATCTTTTACAAGCCGCAGCATCCTTACACACTGGCTCTGCTCGACTCCATTCCAAAGCTTGGAGCCCGGCATGCCGTCGGCAGGCGTCTCAAGGCGATCGAAGGCATGGTTCCGCACCCTCTAGACAGGCCGAACGGGTGTCCCTTCAACACGCGTTGTCCGGAGGCTGTGGCCGGCCTTTGCGAGCGACTGGAGCCGGCGCTTCGGGAACTCGCCCCCAATCATCTCGCCGCCTGCCACATGCGCGATCCGCAATATGCCGGCGCCAGGAAACGGGTGGAGGCATGAGCATGAACATGATGCATACGGGCCATCCGCTCACCGGCTCTGTCGCACGGGCCCCCTTGATGCAGGCGGAAGACGTGAAGGTTCATTTCCCGGTCGCGAGCGGATTTCTGAAACGCACGATACGCCATGTCAGGGCGGTGGACGGCATAACGCTCGCCATCCATCCCGGCGAGACATTGAGTCTCGTCGGCGAGTCCGGCTGTGGGAAGACCACATTCGGCCAGGCGCTGGTGCGCGTCATCGAGCCGACCGACGGCCGCATCCTCTACAGGAAGGACGATGCCGAGGCGGATCTTGCGCATCTTTCCACCACGGAGCTTAGACCGTACCGCTCCGATATCCGCATGATCTTTCAAGACCCGTTCGCTTCGCTCAATCCTCGCCGACGGGTCATCGACATCATTGCCGAGCCGTTGCGAAACTTCGGGGTGACGGACAAGGCGGAAGTCGAAGCCACGGTTGCCGACCTGCTGCGGCGTGTCGGCCTGCGTCCGGAATATATGCTGCGCTACCCTTACGCCTTTTCGGGCGGAGAAAGGCAGCGCATCGGGATCGCCCGCGCCCTTTCCGTCCGGCCGAAACTGGTCGTGGCCGACGAATGCGTATCGGCGCTGGATGTGTCCATCCAGGCCCAGACCCTCAATCTCTTGCAGGATCTCCAGGAAGAGTTCGACCTTACCTACCTCTTCATTTCGCACGATCTGGGTGTCGTGGAATATGTCTCGGATCGCGTCGCCGTCATGTATGCCGGGAGGGTGGTGGAGCTGGCTGCGACGGAGAACCTGTTCGCGCGCCCCCGGCATCCCTATACGGCCGCCTTGCTCGCCTCCGTGCCGCGCCCGGATCCGCGACTTGCCCGCAGCCTGAAGCGAATGCGGCTCAAGGGGGAGGTGGCTGATCCCGCCAACCGCCCGACGGGCTGCGCCTTCCATCCGCGCTGCCCCTTCGCGACTGATCTTTGCCGCACCAGCGATCCAATTCTCCGGGAGGTGGAGGAGATCCAGGTTGCGTGTCACCACGCCGAAAAACTTGAATTGAAGGGAGTGAACGGAAATGCTGCTTGATGCTGCGGAAAACAAGGCGTCTGCCGTGGCGCAGACGGTCTGGTGGAAGCGTCCCTACAGGATGGTCCAGACCAACCTGCGTCAGCCCGATGCCCTATACGACCAGAGGCGCCTTGCCCGCGAAATTCGCGAGTTCGGCGCCGATGTGCTGCTTTACAATATCGGCGGCATCTATGCCTTCTATCCGACCAAGTTGAAGCTGCATGCCGTCAATCCTTTCATGAAGGGAGATGCGCTCGGTGAAGCGATCGAGGCCGCGCATGCGGAGGGCCTGTCGCTTGTCGGCAGGTTCGATATGTCCAAGGCGACCCGGATCGCCTACGAAGCGCACCCCGACTGGTTCGTGCACAATATCAAGGGCGATGCGCTGACCTATAACGGAACCTACCAGGCCTGCGTGAACGGCGGCTGGTATCAGGGCTATGCGCTCGAAATCATCAGCGAGGCGCTCGGGAAATACGATGTCGACGGCGTGTTCTTCAACATGTTCGGCTATACCAACTTCACCTATTCCGGCGACTACTTCGGGATCTGCGTCTGCGACAACTGCCGTCGCCGCTTTCGGGCCATGTACAGCAGGGAGCTGCCGCTCAAGGAGGACTTTTCCGATCCCGCCTATGCCGATTATCTGGAATTCAAGGAACGGACTTCCCTCGATCTGAGATCGAAGGTCTACAAGCACATCAAAAAGGTCAATCCGAAGGTGGCGATGACCGGTCACCGCGGCGATTCCGACCTGATCCGCATGGAAGTCCAGCGTGCCGTCGATCGCCCGCAACCGGAATGGCCATATCAGGCCGGTGAACAGGCGCGCTGGGCGGCCGCCTATGGTCAGGGCAAGACATTTTCGTCGACCTCGACCAACTTCATCGATTTTGCCTGGCGCTTCCATTCGGAAACCGGCGGCTACCATCTTCTGCGTTTTGCCCAACAGCTCGCGAGTGGCGCAACGCTCGATTATTATCTCCTTGGCGTCATCGACCAGGACGACAAGCTGCCTTTCGCCGACATTTCCCGCCTCTTCCATTGGCACAAGCAGCACGAGGCTTATTATTCGAACCTGCGTTCCGGCGCGCGGATAGGACTTTATCATTCGCACCGCAACGATGTTTATCGCAAGCGCACAGCGAGTCGCGATCTTGGAGACAAGGCGTTCCGGGGAGCCTACAGGGCTCTGGTGGAATCTCGCCTGCCGTTCGATTTCGTCAGCGACGACCTGATGAAGGAAGGCGAGGGCGAAAGGGTGCTCTCGCGCTACGACGCCATCATGCTGGCGAATATCTCCTGCCTCAGCGACGAAGAGGCCAGGCTGCTCGACGCCTATGTAAAGAATGGCGGCGTGCTGCTGGTTACGGGCGATACCGGCTTCTACGACGAGCGTGGGCTTGAACGGGAGCAGCCGGTGCCGGAATGCATACCGGTCAATGGCAAGCCTTCGTTCCGCACGCATATGAAGGGGTCCTATTTCCGCATCGGCGACGGCGAACTGCCCACGCCTCTCAGCAAGCTCCTGATGCTCGACGAACGCTACTTCGTCTGCGAACCGAAGGAGGGCGCCGAGACGCTGCTGACACTGCTGCCGCCGCAGCGTTTCGGCCCGCCCGAACTTTGCTTTCCGGAAGTCGAAAGCGATCTGCCGGGTGTGGTCACGGCGGCCTTCGGAAAGGGCAAGGCGGTCTATCTGCCGTGGAATCCGGAATGGCAATATTATCGCGACAGCCTGCCCAATCACCGCGTGGTGATATCGGATCTCCTGGCACGCAATATCCCGGCGCCACCGGTGCGGCTGGAGGGCAGGGGTTCCCTCGAAGTGACCATTCAGCATCAGGAGCCGACGGGGCGAATGCTGGTGCATGTCGTCAATTTCGGCGGGCAGCGCAACAATCTCTATGAGGATGCGCCGGCCGTCCACGGACTTCGTCTCGGCGTCCAGGGCGCGTCATCCGAAGCGCAGGCGCTGGTTGCGGGCAAGTCCTTGAAGGCAAAAGGGGCAGGGCCGGACGAGCGGGGCTATGTCTGGTTCGACCTGCCGCCGGTGGAGGCGTTCGAGGCAATCTCCATTGCGAAGGGTAGCTGACGATATCGGAAAGCAGGCGCGCCGGCGCGGTAGGGACCTGCGCCGCTGCGGGACAACAGAAGGAGGAGAGCAATGAAACTGGATTTCGGAGTGAGGGCGTTTAGGCGCCTGTCGATCGCCGTGACGGCTGCGGCATTTCTGGGCGCGGGATTTGCCTTTGCCCAGGAATACAAGGAAGCGCCTGTTCTTGCCGACAAGGTGAGCGCGGGAAAGCTGCCGCCCGTTGCGGAACGCGTGCCGTCGGAGCCCATGACCGTCAAGCCGTTCGAGTCCGTCGGGCAATATGGCGGGACCTGGCGGCTGACGATGGCTTCGGCCAGCGATATTTCTTCGCTGGTGCGCACGATCGGTTATGAGAATTTCACGCGCTGGGAGACCTGGCAGCCAGGCACGGAACAGAAGGACATCGTGCCCGGCGTCGTGATGAACGTGGCGCAATCGGTCGATGTCAATCCTGAGGGCACCGAGTATACCTTCAAGCTGAGAAAAGGCATGAAGTGGTCGGACGGCCAGCCCTATACGGCCGACGACGTGATGTTCTGGTATGAGGACGTCTATTCCAACACCGAACTGATGCCGACCAAGCCAACCTGGTCCGTGCGCGGCGGCAAGCCGCTGGTCGTGGAGAAGATCGACGACTATACCGTGAAATTCGTCTTCGCTGCTCCGAACGGGCTGCTGTTGCAGGCCTTGGCAACGCCTGCCAACGATCCGGAGCCGAATGTCCCGACCGCCTATCCGCGTCATTATCTCGATAAGTTCCACACAAAGTACAATAAGGATGCCGATGGCGAAGCCAAGGCATCGGGCGCCCAGAACTGGGTTTCGAATTTCCATGCCAAAGCGGACGCCTGGCGCAATCCCGATGTGCCGCGTCTCAACCCCTGGATCATCACGACAGGCATCGGGCAGGGCAGCGGCAATCAGGTGATCGCCGAACGCAATCCCTATTATTTCAAGGTCGACTCCGCCGGGAACCAGCTTCCCTACATGGATCGCGTCACCGTCGATATCATCTCCGACCCGCAGGTGACCCTGCTGAAGGCTGCCAATGGCGACTTCGACATGGTGGACAGCTATATCGGCTTCGTCACCACGCCTGAAAACAAGGGTACGTTCTTCGACAACCAGGATCGCGGAAACTATGATTTCTACGAGGTCCTTCCCAACCGCGCCAACCTGATGATCGTATCGCTGAACCTGACGGACAAGGATCCGGTTAAGCGGCAGATCTTCAGTAACAAGGCATTCCGCGAGGCGCTTTCGACGGCGATCAACCGCGACGAGATCATCGAGCTCGTCTGGCTGGGGCAGGGGCTTCCCTATCAGACGGTGGAGCGTCCTGAGTCGCCGCTCTTCGACAAGGACATGGCGACGCAGTTCACCAAGTTCGATGCGGCCGCCGCCAACAAGATGCTTGATGAGGCGGGCTTTGCGAAGAAGGACGGCAATGGCATCCGCCTCGGGCCTGATGGCAAACCGATCCGCTTCACGATCGATATTTCCGTGCTGCGTCAGCCCTGGATCGACAGCGCCGAACTCATCAAGAAATACTGGCGCGACGTCGGCATCGACCTCTTGATCAACACGACCGATACGACGGCGCTCAATCAGCGCGTCGAGGCCAACGATCACGACGCCGCTGTATGGTCCGCCTCGGGTGGCGCCGATACGCTCTTCGATCCGAAATACTTCCTGCCGTCCTCCTGGGCATCCTTCTATGCCACCACCTGGGGACAATGGTATGCCAAGGACAGCAACACCGAGGAGCCGCCAGAAGCGGTCAAGAAGCAGATGGAGCTTTACGACCAGATCTTCGCGACCGTCGATATTCCGAAGCGCCTCGATCTCATGAAGCAGGTGATGCAGATCGCCAAGGAGCAGTTCTATACGATCGGCATCATGCAGCCGACCACGGACTACGGCATCATCAACAAGCAGCTGCGCAATGTTCCCAAGGTTCTGCTGGCAAGCACCGAATACACGCATCCGGGTTCCGCAAATCCGGAACAATTCTATTTCGCAGCGAAATAGCCGAGCGATGAAAGCCTCCGCTGCGACGGCGGAGGCTTCACAGGGGAAAGCGGAATGCATTCGCGGAGAGTTCCATGGCAGCCTTCATAGCACGGCGTATCCTGTACATGCTGGTGACCCTCGTCGCGATTTCGGTGATGACCTTCATCATCATCCAGTTGCCGCCCGGTGACTTCGTCACGTCCATGGTGGCGCAGCTCAACCTGCAGGGCACAACGGTCGACGCCGGCGCGATGGCTGCCATGCGCGAGCGCTACGGTCTCGATGACCCAATGTACGTGCAATACTGGAAATGGATTTCCGGCATCATCTTCCGCGGCGATTTCGGCTACTCGCTGGAATGGCGGCGCCCGGTTTCGGAGCTGCTGTGGAACAGGCTCGGACTGACTTTCGTCCTGGCGCTCTTCAGCCTCCTCTTCATCTGGGCGATTTCGCTGCCGATCGGGATCTATACCGCGGTTCGCAGGAAGACTGTCGGCGATTACCTCGCGACGTTTTTCGGCGTCATCGGTCTCGCGATACCGAATTTTCTGTTCGCGCTCGTCCTCATGTACGTCGCGTTCAAATATTTCGGCGCGGGGATCGGCGGGCTTTTCTCTCCCGAATACGAGACGGCACCGTGGAGCTGGGGCAAGGTTGGCGATCTGATGCTTCACCTCATCATTCCGACCGTCGTGCTCGGTCTGCATGGCACAGCGGCATTGATCCGCATTCTCCGGGCCAATCTGCTCGACGAGCTCAACAAACCCTATGTGGTGACCGCCCGCGCCTACGGTCTGTCGGAACGAAAACTGCTGTTGAAATATCCGGTGCGCATTGCACTCAACCCGTTCATCTCGACTGTCGGCTGGATATTGCCGACGCTCGTTTCGGGAGCGACGATCACAGCCGTCGTTCTCAACCTGCCGATGACGGGGCCATTGCTTCTGCAGGCGCTGATTTCCCAGGACATGTATCTCGCCGGCAGCTTCATCATGATGCTCAGCGCGCTAACGGTCATAGGCACACTTCTGTCCGATCTGCTGCTTGCGTGGCTGGATCCACGGATCCGCTATACCTGACGGTGAAGCTGAAGCAAGGGGAAGGGAAGGCGTCCGGGAACGCCTTCCCTTATCAGTTACTTTGCGTCGTTCGCTTGCACGATCCGCTCGAGCAATTTCAGCTCATCTTCGGTGAGATTGGTCAGTGGCGGACGGACAGGTCCGGGGTTCCTGCTAAGGACCTGCAGGCCGCCCTTGATGATCGAGACGGCATAGCCCTTCTTGCGGTTACGCAGCGCGACGAAGGGGAAGAAGAAGTCCTTGAGGATCTGATCGACGACAGGCTGGTTGCCAGCACGTAAGGCCTTGTAAAAGCGCTGGGCGAGCTGCGGCACGAAGTTGAAGACGGCCGAAGAATAGGTCGTGACACCGGCCGCGAAATAGGCCTGTGCGTAGACCTCATGCGTCGGCATGCCGCCGACATAGACGAGTCGATCGCCGAGCTGTGTCGTGATCTCGATAACCTTGTCGACGTCGCCGACACCATCTTTGAAACCGATGAGGTTAGGGCATTCGTCACAGAGCTTTGCGATGCTGTCGGCGGTCAGGACCGCGTTGTCACGGTTATAGACGATGACGCCGATGCCGACGGACTGGCAGACCGCCTTCACATGGGCAATGAGGCCGCTTTGCTCGGCAAACATCAGATAGGGCGGCAGAAGCAGAAGCCCGTCGGCGCCCGCTTTCTCGGCCGCCTTCGCGATCTCGATGGCGAGCGACGTGCCGTAGCCGGTGCCGGAAATGATCGGGGTCTTGCCCGCGGATGCCTTGGCGGCGCCGATGACGGCCGGGATTTCGGATGGATTAAGAGAGAAGAACTCACCAGTTCCGCCCGCGGCAAAGAGAACGGAAGCCTGGTAACCCGCCAGCCAAGCGACATGCTCACGATATTTGTTCTCATCGAACTTCAGATTTTCGTCGAAATGGGTGACCGGAAAGGAGAGCAGTCCCGAACCGACAGCCTGCTTGAGCGCCTGTAAATCCATGTTTGTCCTCTAATCAAATTCTCACTGAACTTGAACTAGCATGACGTATGTCATCATACAAGCAAGTTTAAAATTTTTGCGCTCAGGTGGCCTCCTCCACGGATGACTTGGTCATGGCGAGCCTCAGCCGATCGCGGCTGCTGCCGAGGTGAAGCCGCATAGCCGCGCGTGCGCCATCGGGATCCTGGTTCTTGATGGCGAGATAGATCTGCTGATGTTCCCGATTTATCCGCTCAAGATATTCCCGTTGTGTGCCGCCATTGATGCGATGGGTCTGGAGGCGGGCGCGGGGGATGAGAACCTCACCCAAGTAATTGAAAATCGCGAGAAAATGCTTGTTTCTGGTGGCGACCGCAATGGCCCTGTGAAACTCCAGGTCGGCGTGGATCGAGCTGTCCCCGCGAGGAATTGCGTCATTCATAAGGTCGAGCGCCGTCTTCATTTTCTGAAGATCCTCGTCGGTCCGGCGGACGGCGGCAAGCGCTGCGACTTCGAGCTCGATGCTGATGCGCAGTTCCATCACGCTGATGATTTCCTCCACCAGCTCGAGATTTTCCTCTTCGATGCGGAAGGCGCTGGTTGGGGCGTCCTTCAGGACGAAAGCTCCAACGCCCTGTTGCGTCTGCACGAGTCCCTTCGCCTTGAGGTTGGCGATGGCCTCGCGAACAACAGTGCGGCTGACACTGAATTCGTTAATCAGTTCCTGTTCTGTCGGCAGCTTCTCGCCGCGCTTGTAGCGGCCGGAGGAAATGCGGTCGGAAACCTCCTTAACAAGTTGATTTGTCAGTGTTTCTCTTTTTCCCAGTACCGACATTCCATTTTACCCCTTGGTCCTCGCGCAGGGTGCGGAGGCGTTGTGATTCTTTCGATCCGCTTGCCGGTTGCCGTAGTCAAAAGAGACGCCGATGTTATCGGGCAGACGTGGAGTCATCATATATATTTCTTTTTCAGAAATCGACTCTTTCGACTGGGATCGTCATCATCATCCTCATAAGATCCTGCATTTTCAATGCGTTTCAGCTCGACCATCCCGCTGTCTCGTGCCGAAATTGATTTTCTGCTTGATATGCCGAAAAAGCGATACTACGATGTCATACAATATGCGATGGATAGGGAGGTCTTTTATGTCGCAAACTCGCACGCTGCTCGCGGCAACGACGGCGCTTGCCGCCGCCTTTGCCGTCAGCCCCGCATTGGCAGATACGCCAAAGGATCAGTTGATCATCGGGATGAACATGGTCAACCTGACCAGTCTCGATCCCCATAACGTCAATTCATATGAATCATATCACTTTATCGCCAATCTTTACGACACCCTGGTCCGCGACGACCTGAGTTCACCCGGAAAGCTGCAGCCGTCGCTCGCCAAATCCTGGCAGGTGCAGCCGGACGGCTCGATCGAATTCACCCTGGATGATACGGCGACGTTCCAGTCGGGTGCGCCAGTGACGGCCGAGGACGTCGTCTATTCTTTCAGCCGGGCGGTGAAGCTCGGCCTTCTCGGCAAGACCTATTTCGAACAGTGGGGCTATACGCGCGATAACGTCGCGGAGAAGTTCGTCGCCAAGGACGATCATACCTTCGTCATGAAGGTGGCGAAGCCGATCTCGCCGACGCTGAAGCTTGGTGCGCTGACGCGCGCCTATGCGGCCATTCTCGACAGCGCGGAAGTTCAGAAGCACGAGAAAGACGGCGATATGGGGCGTGGTTGGCTGGCGTCGCATTCGGCCGGTTCCGGACCGTTCAAGCTCAACCGTTGGAACCCGAACGATATCGCTCTCCTCGATCGCGACGATGAATACTGGGGTGGCGAGCCGAAGATGAAGCGCGTCGTCGTGCGACACCTGCCGGAATCGCAGACCGAGCGCCTGCTGCTGGAAAAGGGTGACCTGGATGTTGGTTTCCAGCTCGTTTCTTCCGATATCGATGGGCTCGCCAAGAATCCCGATATCGTCATCGATCGCCTGAAGGGCTCCGGTTTCTATTACCTGATCATGAGCACCGAGGATCCGGACTTCAAGAAGCCAGAAGTCCGCAAGGCGATCCGCTACTGCATCAACTATAAGGACGTCAACGATGTCGTCATGAAGAATTACGGCGAAGCGGCAACGACCTTCGTTCCCGAGGAAGTGGCTGGCTTCATTCCCGGCATCGGCAATGTCTACGATCCCGCAAAGTGCAAGCAGGATCTCGCGGCGGCCGGCTATCCGGACGGCTTCACGAAGCAGCTCCTTGCTCTGAGTTCGGTTCCCTACGCCGATCTGGCAACGGCGATCCAGCAGAACCTCTCGGTTGCCAAAATCAAGACCGATATCCAGACCGGCAATGGCGACCAGACCTACGGCCCGATGCGCAACCGCAAATTCCAGCTCGGCGTCGGCCGCACCGGCTCCTCGTCTCCCGGCGATGCCGATGGCTGGATCCGCACCCATGCCTACAACCCGAACAACGCGCAGGATGCCAATCTTTCGAACCTGCAGGCCTGGCGCGCGTCCTTCGAGTTGCCTGAGGTCAACAAGCTTCTCGACGAAGCCGCCGCCATTACCGGCGACGAGGCCAAGCGTGTCGAGCTTTACAAGCAGGCGCTCAAGATATTTGAAGATTCCGCTCCGCCGGTCATTCCGATCTCGCGACGCGTCGACCCCTATGCAAAGAGTGCTCGTCTGGTCAACTACGTCGGCGATCCGAGCTGGATGACGCGTTGGAACCAGGTCGAAAAGAAGGATTAAGTTCCGGGTTTATCGAATGGCCAAGAATACAGGCATGGCAGTTCAGGCGTCGCGCAGGCGCCTGAACTGGAAATCCTATTCCCGCTGGGGAAATACGCTGATCAGCGTCGTCACCACCCTGTTTCTCCTGGTGGTGCTGACATTCGTCATCGGTAGAATGATGCCGGTCGATCCTGTGACCGCGGTCGTCGGTCCCGATGCCGACCGCGCCACCTATCTAAAAGTGCAGCAGGAATTGGGACTGGATCAGCCTCTTCTCCAGCAGTTCCGGATTTTTATTACGCGGCTCCTCCATGGTGATTTCGGTACGACGCTTCTGACAGGCCGGCCCGTGATGGAAGATATCGGGCGCGTCCTACCGGCAACGATCGAGCTTGCGACGGTGACGATCATCCTCGGAGCGGGCATCGGCATTCCGCTCGGCGTCTTTGCCGCAGTCCGCCGCGGCCGGTTTGCTGACCACGCCGTCCGTCTCATCGCCCTCATGGGGCATTCAACGCCGATCTTCTGGATCGGCATGGTCGGCCTGATGATCTTCTATGCGAAGCTCGATTGGGTCGGCGGCTCCGGGCGCGTCGATATGTATTATGAGGGGCTGGTCGAAGAAAAGACGGGCTTCATGCTGATCGATGCGCTGCTTGCCGGGGACATGGAGGTCTTCTGGAGTGCACTCAACCATATCATTCTGCCGGCATCGGTGCTGGCTTACGCCTCTATCGCCTATCTCAGCCGCATCACCCGCAGCTTCATGCTGGAGCAGCTTCATCAGGAATACATAACCACTGCGCGTGCCAAGGGCGTGCCGGCGCGCAGCGTCGTGTGGAAACACGCATTCAAGAATATCCGCGTGCAACTCGTGACCGTCGTCGCTCTCTCCTATGGCGGCATGCTCGAAGGTGCGGTCCTGATCGAGACGGTATTCGGCTGGCCTGGCTTCGGCCAATATCTGACCAACGCGCTCGTCATCGGCGACATGAACGTCGTCGTCGCCTGCACGCTGATCATCGGCTGCATCTTCATCGTCCTCAATCTGATCTCGGACCTGCTCTATAAATTCTTCGACCCGAGGATCAAATGAACACGAACAACAAAGGCATCATGGGCTGGCTGACGGCCGAAGAAACCGAGAGCCCGACACAGGCAGCCATCCAGAATCTCTGGCTGATCTGGCGGCGCTTTGCGGAAAACCCTCTCGGCCTGTTCGGCCTCGCCATCGTCGTCCTCCTAATACTGATGGCGATCCTCGTCCCCTGGATCGCGCCTTACTCGCCCTTCGAGCAGAACCTGCAGACGGCGCTGCAGCCGCCCGGCGGCGCGCATCTGCTCGGAACTGACGAGCTCGGCCGCGACATCCTGAGCCGGATCCTCTGGGGAAGCCGCATCACGCTTTCGATCATCATCATCGTCAGCGTGATCGTGGCGCCGATCGGACTGCTGGTCGGATGCTTCGCCGGTTATTTCGGCGGCTGGCTCGACATCGTCCTGATGCGCATCACAGAACTTTTCCTGTCGTTCCCGAGCCTCATCCTGGCGCTTGCCTTCGTCGCCGCGCTCGGTCCGAGCCTTCAGAACGCCGTCATCGCCATCGCGCTCACACAATGGCCGCCGATCGCGCGACTGGCGCGCGCCGAATCGCTCAGCCTGCGTCACCGCGACCACATATCGGCCGTGAAGCTGATGGGCGCCTCGAACCTGCGCATCGTGCTCGGCCACATCGTGCCGCTCTGCATTCCCTCGGTGGTCGTTCGCATCACGCTCAACATGGCGGGAATCATCCTGACGGCCGCCGGCCTCGGCTTTCTCGGTCTTGGCGCACAGCCGCCGACACCGGAATGGGGGGCTATGGTTTCCACCGGCCGGCGCTTCATGCTCGACAACTGGTGGGTCGTCACCATGCCGGGACTTTCGATCCTGATCGTCAGCCTCGCTTTCAACCTCGCGGGCGATGCCCTGCGCGACGCACTCGATCCGAGACAGGAGTAGCCGATGAGTAGTCCTCTCCTATCGGTCCGCGATCTGCACATCAGCTTCAGCAGCCTTAACGGAACCTTTGATGCCGTCCGTGGGGTTTCCTTCGATCTCCACCGGGAAAAGCTCGGCATCGTCGGGGAATCGGGCTCGGGCAAGAGCATGACCGGACGGGCGATCATGCGGCTTACGCCGCGTGCAGCAACGGTCGAGGCCGAGCAGCTGCGCCTTTCCGATGTCGACCTGCTGCACGCCTCCGAGAAAACCATGGAGCATATCCGCGGCAAACGGATCGGGCTCATCATGCAGGATCCGAAATTCTCGCTCAATCCGGTCATTTCGGTCGGCGAGCAGATCGCCGAGGCCTACCGGCTTCACACCCGTTCGTCGCCGCCCGAAGCGCGGACGAAGGCGATCGCCATGCTCGATGCCGTCCAGATCCGCGATCCGCAGCGCGTCTATCGCATGTACCCGCATGAGATGTCGGGCGGCATGGGACAGCGCATCATGATCGCTATGATGCTGGTCTCCGAACCGGAGATCCTGATCGCCGACGAGGCGACCTCGGCGCTCGACGTCACGGTGCGGCTGGAGATCCTCAACCTGCTCGACGATCTCGTCAGGAAGCGCGGCCTCGGTCTGATCTTCATCAGCCACGACCTCAATCTCGTCCGCCATTTCTGCGACCGCGTGCTCATCATGTATCGCGGGCATGTGGTCGAGTCACTGAAGGCGGGGGAGCTCGATCAGGCAACCCATCCCTATACGAGAGGATTGCTGGAAGCGATGCCGCGCATTCACGCACCGCGCCGGCGGCTTCCCGTCCTCAAGCGCGATCCGGCATGGTAAAGACAATGAACAATGAAACGCCGATCATAGAGATCGAAGACCTTGTCGTCCGCTTTGGCGAGGGCGAGGACGAGAGACTTGCAGTCGATAGCGCAAGCTTTTCCGTCAGGGCAGGAGAGACCTTTGGTCTTGTCGGCGAGTCCGGCTCAGGGAAATCGACCATCCTCAGGGCGATCACCGGTCTCGTTCCGAGCGAGGCCAAGACCATGCGCGTCGCCGGCCAGGACATCCGCCAGGGACGCGGCAGGGATTTCTATACGAAGGTCCAGATGGTCTTCCAGGATCCCTATGAGGCGCTGCATCCGCGACACACCATCTGGCGCCAGCTCATGGAGCCCGCCCGTATACAGAAAATCCCGGATGCCGAGGCGCGGGGCAGGGCAGTGCTCGAATCCGTCGGCCTTCCCCAGGCGCTGCGCTGGCGCTATCCGCACCAGCTTTCCGGCGGTCAGCGGCAGCGTGTCGCGATCGCTCGCGCGCTGATGCTCGAGCCCGACATACTGCTCCTCGACGAGCCCACCTCGGCGCTCGACGTTTCGGTCCAGGCCGAAATTCTCAACCTGCTCTGCGACCTGCAGGAACAGCGCGGCCTGACCTTCCTGATGGTCACCCACGACCTCGGCGTCGTCGCGCATATGTGCAATCGGACGGCCGTCATGCAGGCGGGCAAGCTCGTCGAGACGCTGACGGTCGATGCGCTCGTCAATGGCGGCGCGACCGATCCCTATACCCGCAAGCTGATTGCGGCGAGCGAGGCTTACGGCGAGGAGCCGGTCCGGTCCGAGCGACGTATTCAAGAAGTCTGAGGGAGTTTTTCATATGTATATTGGCACTCAGTTCCGCGCGCGGGACGACGATGATTACCGCGTCATGGCGCAATTGGGCATCGTGCATGTCAATGCCGACCCCGCCGGCAACCCGCATGACTGGACGTTCGATATCCTCAAGGCGCATCGCGAACATATCGAGAGCTTCGGCCTTGTCCTCGACATGATCCAGCTTCCGCTCAGCTCGCGGGTGATCGAAAAGCAATATAGCCCCGACATTCTGACCGCCGGGCCGAACCGGGACCGCCAGATCGACTCCATCTGCCGCCTGATCGAGAATGCGGCGGCCGTCGGCATCCCCGCCGTCAAATACAATCTCAACATCATCGGCATTCCCCGCACGGAGCTGGAGACGGGCCGCGGCGGCTCGAAGAACGAGGCCTTCCGCTGGGAGAAAGCGGATCACGATGCGCCGCCCTCGATTGCCGGCGTCCTCAGCGAGGAGGAAAACTGGGAGCGCATCGACTATTTCCTGTCGCGCGTGGTGCCGGTCGCTGAAGCCAACAAAGTGCGGCTTGCCTGCCATCCGCACGACCCCTATACGCCGCCCGGCTATCGCGGGGTTACCCGGGTGCTGGGGACTGTCGAGGGGCTGAAGAAGTTCGTGCAGATGCACGAAAGCCCCTATCACGGGCTGAATTTCTGCCAGGGCACGGTCGGCGAGATGCTCGACAATCCCGCGGAAGAGATTTTCGACGTGATCCGCTGGTTCGGAGAGCGCGGCAAGCTCTTCAACGTCCATTTCCGCAATATCCGCGGTCGCAAGCTTTCCTTCATGGAAACCTTCCCGGAGGAGGGCGACATGGACATGTGGCGCTCGCTGAAGACCTATGCCGAGGTCGGCTATCAATACATGATCATGCCGGACCATGTGCCGAATATCTCCGGGCGCGATCCTGAGAACACCGCCTTCGCCTTCACCTATGGCTACATCACCGCGCTGCTCCAGGTTCTCGCAAGCGAGGGGAAATAGCATGTCCGCACGAATGATACGGGCGCAGGAGCGGACGGATGGACCGGTGCATGATGGCGGCGAGCCGGCCGGGCTCATCCATTTCTCGCTGATCAAGCTTTCGGCCGGTGAAACGCACAGCTACCGTCTGGCGGATTTCGAGACGGTCGTCGTTCCGCTTTCGGGCCGGTGCGATGTCGTTGCGGGCTATACGAAGTTCGAAGGCGTCGGTGGCAGGGCGAGCGTCTGGGAGGCAAGGGCTGATTCCGTCTATATCGGCCCGGATACGGCCGTTGTCGTCACAGCGCTCACCGATTGCGAGATCGCCATTGCGGGCGGGCGCTGGAGCCAGCCGATGGAGGCTTTCCGCGTCACGCCTGATGAAGTCGACATGGTCGATGTCGGCTCGAACGAGACAAAGTCCCGCCGGCGCATCTTCCATATTCTGGGCAATCGACAGGCGGGCAATGTCGGGCGGCTACTCGTCAGCGAACTCTATGCCGACGAGGGCTGCTGGTCGGGCTATCCGCCGCACAAGCACGATACGGATCAGCCGGGCGAAACCGACCACGAGGAGCTCTATCACTGGCGGTTCAATCCGCCGACGGGATTTGGTGCGCAGCTCTGGTACGAAGACGGCAAGGAGCCGCAGGCTTTCGTGACGCGCCAGGGCGATACATTCGCCTTTTCGACCGGCTATCACCCGACGGTGACATCGCCCGGCCATGCCTCCTATATCTTCACGATTCTGGTCGGACGGACACAGCGCTCGCTTGTTCAGAATTTCGAAGAGGTGCATCGGCCAATGATGGCGAAGATTCCCGGCATTGATGCCATGCGGGCAAAATTCCGCTAAACCTGCACCCATCGTATTCATCAGGAGACTCGCCCGTGACCTTTCCACTCTTCGATCTGAAAGGCCGACGCGCGCTTGTTACCGGTTCCAGCCAGGGCATCGGTTTCGCTTTGGCCGAAGGCCTCGCCCAGCATGGCGCTGCCATCATCGTCAATGGCCGCAGCGCGGAAAAGGCGGAGGCAGCCGCCGAACGCCTGCGGACGGCGGGTCATGAGGCGATCAGTGCGGCCTTCGATGTGACCGATGCCCAGGCTGTCACAAAGGGCATCGAGGCGATCGAGCGCGACGTGGGCCCGATCGATATCCTCATCAACAATGCCGGCATGCAGTACCGCGCGCCGCTCGAGGATTTTCCCATTGAGAAATGGGACGAGATCGTGCGGACGAATATCTCCAGCCTCTTCTATGTCGGCCAGGCGGTCGCCCGTTTCATGATCGCGCGCGGCCGCGGCAAGATCGTCAACATTGCATCCGTCCAGAGCGAACTCGCGCGGCCGAATATCGCTCCCTACACGGCAACCAAGGGCGCGGTCCGCAATCTGACACGCGGCATGTCGACCGACTGGGCCAAGCATGGCCTGCAGGTGAACGCGCTTGCGCCCGGCTATTTCAAAACGCCGCTTAACCAGGCTTTGGTCGACGACCCGAAGTTCTCTGCTTGGCTGGAAGGGCGCACCCCTGCGGGACGTTGGGGCGAGGTCGCCGAACTCGTCGGCGCCGCCGTCTTTCTTTCTTCCGATGCCTCGTCCTTCGTGACCGGGCACATGCTTGTTGTGGATGGTGGGATTACGACGTCGCTGTAGGAGCTTAATGCGAAGACGTCGGACCCCGAGATTGCCCCTCACCCTAGCCCTCTCCCCGCTTGCGGGGAGAGGGGACGACCGTTTAAACCGGATAGATGGGTAACAGGACGGACCGGTTACATGGGTGACAGTTCGCCGCTTGCTCGATTGTTCCCTCGCCCCGCTTGCGGGGAGAGGGCTAGGGTGAGGGGCAGAACTCTCCCCGAATCCGATAGCTACGGCCGCATCAGCACCTACCCCACACTCCGTCATCCTTTAGCCGGACTTCAACTCAGACGTATCGACCGGCATCTTCCGCAGGCGCTTTCCCGTGGCCGCAAAGATCGCATTGCCGATGGCCGGGACGATTGCCGAAGTTCCCGGCTCACCCATGCCTCCGGGAGGCTCGGAGCTCTCGACGATATGGACGTCGATCTGCGGCGCTTCGTTTATGCGCAGCATCTGATAGGTGTCGAAGTTTGACTGCTCGACACGCCCGTCCTTGAGCGTGATTTCACCATAGAGCGCTGCCGTGATGCCGAAGATCACGGCACTCTGGACCTGCGCGCGCACGGTATCGGGATTGATCACCGTGCCGCAATCGACGGCACAGGTTACCCGGCGGACGCGGACGGTGCCGTCCTTGGCGACCTCGACCTCGGCAACCTGCGCCATGTAGGATCCGAAGACGGACTGGACCGATACGCCGCGCCCTGTTCCTGCCGGCAGCGGACTGCCCCAGCCGGCCTTCTCCGCGGCCAGTGCAACAACGGCCTTGGCGCGAGGCGTTGCCTCGAGAAGCGCCTGCCGATAGTCGACGGGATCCTTCTTGGCGGCGTGCGCAAGTTCATCGATGAAGCTTTCGACCACGAAGATGTTGTGCGAGGGGCCGACGCTTCGCCAGAAGGCTGTCGGGATGCCCGGCGGCTCGACGCGTGTATATTCGACACGCAGGTTGGGCAGCGTGTAGACCAGGTTGGCCGTGCCATCGATCGTGTCCGGATCGATGCCGTTCTGGAAGGCCGGAGGCAGCCATCGACTAAGGACCGAGGAGCCGGCGAAGCGATGGTTCCAGGCAACCGGCATGCCCTCGGCATCGAGCCCGGCCGAAAACCGGTCGAAGAAGAACGGCCGGTACATGTCATGCTGGAGGTCTTCCTCGCGCGTCCAGACGACCTTGACCGGACCGTCGACCTGTTTGGCGATCTGGACGGCGCGGGTGACACCGTCGATCTCCAGACGGCGGCCGAAGCCTCCGCCGATCAGATGATTGTGCACGATGACCTTTTCCAGCGGTAGGCCGGTAACCTCTGCCGCGGTCGCCTGGGCACGCGGGATGATCTGGTTGCCAACCCAGATTTCGCAGGAGCCGTCACGCACGTGCACGGTGCAGTTCATCGGCTCCATCGTCGCATGGGCAAGGAAGGGAACGTGGTAGTTCGCCTCGACCTTGGTGACGGCTGACGCCATGGCCTTGTCGACGTCGCCGACATTCTGCGCCAGGGCGCCCGGACCAAGCGTCTTCTGCTCGAGTTCATGGAGGATGTCGTCCGTGGTGAGTTTGGCGTGAGGCCCGTCGTCCCATTCGATCTCAAGAGCCGCGAGACCTTTCCTCGCCGCACCCATATGGTCGGCCACGACGGCGACGCAATCATCAAGCCGCACGATCTGGCGCACACCCTTGACCGCCTTGGCGGCAGTATCGTCCACGTTCTTCACCTTGCCGCCAAAGGTCGGAGACTGGGCAAGCGTTGCGATCTTCAGTCCCGGCATCGTGACGTCAATACCGTAGACGGCCGTGCCATTGACCTTCGCCGGCGCATCCAGCCGTTTGGCCGGAGTGCCGATGAGCTTAAAATCCTTCTTAGGCTTCAGCGGTACCGTTTGCGGAACGGTCTGAAGGGCCGCATCGGCTGCGAGGTCGCCATACCTGGCGCGTCGGCCGGTTGCTGAATGAACGACGTCGCCATTTTCCGCGTGGCAGGATGCGGGATCGACGTCCCATTTCTTGGCGGCCGCATTTACCAGCATGATCCTGGCTGTCGCGCCCGCCTGGCGCATGGGCTCCCAGGCGGCGCGGATTGTCGTCGATCCGCCTGTTGCCTGTATGCCGCCAAGGAGCGGATTTCCATAGAGTTTCTCGTTGGGCGGAGCGTGTTCGAGCTCGACCTGCGCGAGTCCTACCTCCAGCTCTTCGGCGATCAGCATCGGGACGGAGGTATAGGTTCCCTGACCCATCTCGACATAGGGCATGGTCAGGATGACGCGCCCGTCGCTTTCGATACGGATGAAGGCATTCGGCGTGAATTCGCCTGCCGTCGCATTGGCATCCTCTGCCGCGAGCGGGAGGGCAAGCCCGAGCAGCAGACCGCCGCCGGCGGCAGCACTGACCTGCAGGAACTGGCGACGGGACAATCCGTCTTGAATCGGGCCATCCTGGACCGGCGTGTCGTTCATGAGGTTGAGGCGATCGAGGATCATGTCAGCCTCCCTGGGCGACGGTTTGCGCCGCATGCTTGATGGCCTCACGGATGCGCGCATAGGTGCCGCATCGACAGATATTTCCCGACATCGCATCGTCGATGTCGCTGTCCGTCGGGTTCGGATTGTCCGCAATGAGGGCCGTCGCCGACATGATCTGTCCGGACTGACAGTAGCCGCATTGGACGACTTCCAGATCCAGCCACGCCTTCTGGATTTTGGCGCCCGCGGGTGTCGCGCCGATCGCCTCGATCGTCGTGATTTCGGAGGTGCCGACGCTGTCGATCGTGGTCGAGCAGGAGCGCGTGGGCACGCCATCGATATGAACCGTGCAGGCGCCACAGAGCGCCATGCCGCAACCGAACTTCGTCCCCGTCATTCCGAGCACGTCCCGCAGGACCCATAGCAGCGGCGTGTCGTCGTCGACATCGACGGTGTGGTCGACGCCATTCACTTTAATCGTCGCGGTCATTTGGCAAGCTCCCTTAATCCCGGTGGAGTAGCTGACAGCCAAATCTACACCCATCGCTTGGCGGCTCAAAAGGTCAGAGATGCAAATGTTTTCCGCCATGCCTCCGGTTTCGCAGCCGCCGCTTGCATTTGCGGCTATCCATTCGCCGTTGACTTCGCGGGTGATGAGGAGGAAAAATATTTGCGGGCGCGTTCACGCAACACAGGGGGACGCCTACCATGACAATGGCAAGGAAACTTCAGGACTATATTGACGGCGAAGGTATCGCCTATGACACCGTCGCCCATCACCGCACGGCGACAACCAGCCAGTCGGCGCAAGCCGCCCATGTACCGGGCAGAAGACTGGCCAAATCCGTGGTCGTGCATCACGAAATGGGATATGTTGTGGCCGTCGTTCCAAGCACCCACCGGATCGAGCTCTCCACATTGCAGGATGTGATGAACAGGCGCCTTGGCCTTGCCTCGGAAGAGGAGGTCAGCGAGCTTTTCGCCGACTGCGAGATCGGCGCCGTGCCGCCCATCGGCTCGGCTTACGATGTGCCTGTCATCCTCGACGAAAGCCTCGACAATAACGACGACGTTTATTTCGAGGCCGGTGACCACAAGACGCTGGTGCATGTCAGCGGACCGAACTTCCGCAACCTGATGAAGGGTGCGCAGGTCGCCCGCTTCAGCCACCGGCCGTAAAGGTTGCTATTCTCAGCGGCGCCTCGCTGCCGCGCCCGGTGTGAAGTGCTCTTTCGGGAGAGTGTTGTCTGGCGCGGCCGCTTCCAAAAGCTCCCTCATTCCTGTGCCTGTCACAGGAATCCAGCCGCCGTGCGTCGGCACGGCGAAAAGACTCCTGTCTGATAGTGGCGTCAATTTGCGGAGGGTTTTGTTTGACGTCGACGCTCACTCCACATTCCGTCATCCTCGGGCTCCGATCCGAAGATCCACACACAGGCAGCCCTGAAAAATGGATCCTCGCCTCAAGGGCGAGGATGACGGAATGTGGGGAGGAGAAGGGGGCAAACTCACCCTTTCCATACGAAGCTATCCTCAAGACAGGGCATCGCCTTCCACGGTCAGCATCGCGAGAAAGGCGAGTCTCCCGCGCCGTGGACACGGCGCTGCTGGATCCCTGTGACGAGCACAGGGAAGAGGGCGGAGAAAGGTGCGCCCCGGAGTGACGGCGAGAGAAATGATGTTGATTTAGGGAAAACTAGCTGCCGCCAATGCCTGCGCTTACCGACAAATACCTCTGGCGCCTGGGCGCCGGCTCATCGAAATGCGAGCCGGCGAGGGTGGTCAATTTGACGGCTTGTCACCATCGACAGCGAGAAGCCGCGTGCGAGCGTTTATCTGGGAGGCGTCGATGCCGTTGAAGATATCCTGGACAAGCCGCGATATTCGCACGGCGGATGTTCCCTTGGCATACTCTTCCTGCATCCGGCGTCTGACTAGCATTTCCAAGTCTGACATAGCTATCACCTCATTCGTCCGGCGCGAGAGAAGTGTCCCTCTCAATGGGAGGACAGGCAAGTTACAGTTTTTTCATGATTTTTAGCGATGGCCGCTATGCCGCGTCTGTTGACGAAACTGTGCTCGAGGGGCTTTTGCGGATCAACATTCCGTGTCTAAAGTTCAGCCGGAGTTGATCCGCTAGTTGTTCGCGCAACGGCAGGGCTCTCCGCATGAAGCTCCTTCGGCTCTCGCACACCTTTCAAGGCATGCACGCCGACGCTATGAAAGCGTGCTCGCTCGGGCTCCGGCAAAAGGGCGAGGAAGTCCGAAGAGACGAGCAGGGACTGTCCAAGACCGGTGCATGCGGACGCAATGCGGCATACCTCGTTGACGGCCGGGCCGATGACCGTGAAATCGAGCCGCTCGTCGCTGCCGATATTGCCATAGAAGACTTCGCCGACATGCAGCGAAAGATAAATCGTCGTCACCGCATGTCCTGCGGCGGCGCGGGACGCGTTGAGCTCGACCAGCCGCTCCGCCAGCTCCCGGCGAGCTGCAAGCGCAGCCGCGGCGGCATCGCTCAAGGAAGGCGCGCTGAAGATCGCAAGCGTGCCGTCGCCGATCAGCTTCAGCACATCGCCACCGTTCCTGTAGACCGAGGTGATCGCGGCCTCCGCATAATCATTGAGCAGCGCGATAAGCTCGCCGCTATCCACCTGTTCGGAGAGCGCCGTGTAATTGGCCATGTCGGAATACCAGAGCACGGTGTTTATGCTTTTGACCGTTCCCCTGGCGATCCGGCCTTCAAGAACCCTCCGGCCCGGATCGTGCCCCAGATAGACGCTGACGAGCGACTGCGCGATGCGCCGGAGCGCGGCGGTCTTGATCGCAAGCGCCAGCCCAGGAACGAGGCTGCGCAATGCCGCGAGATCGCTCGCCGAGAACCCTCCGGGCCTGGAGGTCGACCACCGAGAATAGAGATTGTCCATCTCGCCGATCGTATCGCTTTCGCTCAAAGGGTGGATCATCGCGAGATAATCGGAATGCCCCTGATCGCGCAGCTCCGCAAGGATCGCAAAATCCGCCGATAGCTGCGCATGTAGTGGCAGATGAAGTTCCCGTATGCCTGCCTGCAACATGTGGTGGAACGGACTTCCACGCCATTTTTCAGCGTGTTCCTCGGCATCGTAGCGGGAATACTGCCGCTGCGATTCAGCCTCATCATTCTCGGCGTCCCAGAAGAACCCCCAGGATTCCAGGACCGGATGTAGCGTATCCACGAAGAGGGCCGCCTGCACGATATCGACGCCATGCTCCCGGCAGCGCTCGCAGAAGCCGGCGAGAAGCTGTGTCTCGGCTCGCCCGAGCAGACCCTGCTCGATCAGCCAAAGCTGGATTTTGTTGATGGTGGAGGTGTCCATCGCAGACCTGTTTTGTGCGTGGTATTCCATCAGCGATGATCCCAAAGAGGGTGCGTGATCAGGAAGCAATCACTGGCTGTATTGGGGCAAGCCGTCCATGATCTCGCGCCTTCTTTCTGGCAGCGCAGCAATTGCTGCTTGCCAGCAGGGAGTTTCAACCCTCTCGTTCTGGCGCGTTCCACCAGAGCGCACCATCTGAAGGTCCAAAAGGCAGCGGTCATCCCGTTTTGTTTGGTATGCCGTCCAAATGAGTTCCTTTAAGTTTTGGGGGGTGACCGCCGTCACGCGCACTGTGCTGGCAGGTCGAACGAGCGTTTCGTCCTCAGCTTCCACAGGAAGCTCGAAGCTCGTGGTACCGCCGTCTTTATGCCAGAAATACAGAATGACCTGCTCGACTGCGCCGGCGCGGTCACCCACGTTTGTTACGACGAAACTAATTCGTTCATTGGTGTATCGCTGGAACGAAGCAATCAGCTCAGATTGGGGCGGAAAAAACCACGGTTTCGCGAAGGCGAGTACGACCGCAATCGCCGAGAATGTAGCAAGTATCAAGGGCAGCGCGCTAACTGCCCTATCGAACGTTCCCCACCATCCTTGGGATCTCTGGCAGTGTTTGCAAACGGCCGCCTGAACAGAAATATGTTCCGCGCAGCTGGTACACAATTTGGTGTCGCTCATTCGATTCAGACTCGTCCCAAGGATCGGAAAGCCAACATTTGAAGTCCGATTGCATCACTTGCAAGTGTCTCCGCGAGGGGATGCTGCTCTGGACTTTCATATATAGGGAGGCTTTTGACGAGATCTTGAAGTTCTGCTCCGGATATTTGCCGACAGCACACCTGTGAAACGAGGATTTTTCGCTCGGTATGAGCGTATCAAGCCTTCCCTCGAAACTCTTCCTCAATCTACGATATGCTAACTGATGATTGTCGATGGGGGTTCGCATGTCGCAGCAAGTAGACTGGGTGGTGGTGCAACTCGCGCTCGAACACCGGCTATTCCGTTGCGGTGGCAACGAGTTCCAGAAGCTGTTTAGCGACATCATGCAACTTGTTCACGGCGACGACTTCATAAGGGTGAAGCCGCACGGCAGTCTTGGTGACGAAGGCGTCGACGGCTACTTCCTCATCGGCGATATCGTCTATCAGTGCTACGGGGCCGAAGACGGCAAGGTCCAGAAGCTCTCCGCGGTTGGAGAGAAGATGGTGGGCGACTTCGAGACCGCTGTCGAAAACAACCCCGACATGAAAGAGTGGAAGTTCACCCACAATCTGCTTTCAGGCCTTCCCAAGCAATTGCTCGACGTTCTCGTGACGCTCCGCGAGAAGGGGGCGTCGCGCAACGTGAAAGTGGGGCAGCTCAGTCTGCCAGGCTTTCTCAAACTTGTAGACGAACTCGACCCGCGAGGACGGGAACGCATTCTCGGGACTAAGGCTATCGCCCAGGATCGGCTGCGGCAACTGCCAGACGCAGTCAACGAGATCATCGATGAAGTGATGGAGAAGGCGCCGACCTTCGCGCTCGCGGCCGGACCTCCGCAGGCGATCTCGCCGCGGAAGTTGACGCATAACGATATCCCGTTCATGTGGCAGGAGAACCTGAAACGCGGCTTTACCTATGGGTCGATTGTCTACGACTGCGTCGCGAGACACGGCGATCCCGATGCAGCGACTTCAGCGCCCTCCTATTTCAAGAACCTCTATCAGAACCTGGATGCAAATGGTCTCGCCGCCGGAGAAATCCTCCGGTTCATACATGCCGACCTGTGCGGCGAGAGTCCTCGATTTGACGACCTTCGCGCGCTTGCAGCCCTCGGCGTGATGGCTTCGATGTTTGAGAACTGCGAGATTTTCGAGGATCCTCCTGAAGGCGAGCCAGAGACATTGAACTATGATCCTGCCCAGTAAGTATCTGCCGGCGGACCGATCCCTCATCGTTGTCGGGGGCGAGGTTATCGCAATGCTAAAAGACTCTCCGCTCACCGTGAGCGAGACTTGGGAACGCATGTCCAGAGTTCAGCGACGGTCGCCTCTAGGATTCGACTGGTTCGTGCTCGCGATCACGCTCCTCTTCATCATAGGTATGGTCGACCTGCGGGACGGCCTGCTAGTACTTCAGGGGGCGACGTAGTGATCATCCGTATCGGCAGTTCCATCGAGACGTTCAAGACCGTCGAACTGGGGGAGGCGCTGAACATTCTCCTGGCCACGCGGCATGAAACGTCCGACGAGAAGAGAACTCGCAACGGCTCCGGAAAGTCGAGCCTTGTTGAGATTATCAACTTTCTCCACGGCAGTCAGGTTCGAAAGGGTTCGACGTTCAAGGCCAAGGAGTTGGCGAAGGCG
The DNA here is from genome assembly GCF_041357635.1 of Sinorhizobium sp. CB7. Taxonomy (NCBI): domain Bacteria; kingdom Pseudomonadati; phylum Pseudomonadota; class Alphaproteobacteria; order Hyphomicrobiales; family Rhizobiaceae; genus Sinorhizobium; species Sinorhizobium sp. CB7. Next base: position 15,515 of record NZ_JAULLL010000010.1, on the reverse strand, counting down.
TCGTTCTGGGCCGACATGGTGATCGATGGCATCGCCTTGCGGGTCGAGCGCTCGGTCTTCAGTAAGGATGAGGTTTCCGTTCGCTTCGCCGACGGTGGCGTTCACGGTCTTCAGACGGAGTACGATCTTCTCGGAGGCGGACGCGCCGCAGTCACGGACTGGTGCGATTGGCTTGGGAAGAGAATGTTCCGCCTACAGCCGGGACGTAACGTTCGTGGAGAAGAGATAGCGCCTCCGAAGTTTCGTTCCCTTTTCTCCTTCTTCGCCAGACGACGACAGGATGGCGGATTCATCCGGCCACAGAAGAGTTCGGAAAAACAGAACGATTCCGATGCGCAGGCCGCCCTCGCGTGGATCTTCGGTCTCGACTGGACGCTAATCCGTGAATTCGACGAACAGAAGGTGGAGCGGAACGCCATCTCCGCGATCCAGAAGCGCGCAAAAGGGACAGGACAGGACAATCTCCGGACTGTCGCCCAGCTTCGCTCCGCCGTGGCGGTCGCTACGGCGGCGGCCGACGCGGCAAGGCAGAGCGTTGCGAACATGCGGGTAGTCGGACACTACGAGGAGATGGTCGCCGAGGCGTCGAGCCTGAAGGGCGATCTGGACGCGCTGGCCCGCGAGGCGGCGGTTCTCAGGAGTTCGATCCGCCATGTTGAGAAGAGCCTTGAGGCAGAAGCCCTTCCGGACGGCCGAGCCGTGGAAAGCCTATATGCCAACGCGGGCAAGCAGCTTCCGGACACAGTCGTCAAGACGTTCGAGCAAGTTCGCATTTTCCATGAGTCGGTCGTGAACAACCGGCGGCACCATCTAGGCGGCGAGCTGGACCGGAACAGGACGCGCCTTGGGGATGTCGAGAGCGAGGTGGCGATCAAGGGGAACCGTCGCGAGGTGCTGCTGAGGGAGCTGCAGGGGGCAGGTGCCTTCAGCGATCTCGCAAACCTTCAAAGCATCCAGTCACAGAGGGAAGCTGCGCTGCTCGATCTCGAAAGACGCCTGCGGGCGGCAGTTCAGGCCGAAATTGATAAGTCGGAACTGAAGTCGTCGGAGGCATCGCTTCTTTCGCGGTTGCAGACCGATCTTTCCGAAAGGACGTCGGCTATCGGAGCGGCCGTGCTGGCGGTCAACGAGGCACTCAAGCCGCTGTATTCGGATCGGTACGGCGCCTTGGAAATCAATGCGGGGCCTTCCGGATTGCAGTTCCACGTCCACATCGAGGGCGACCGGTCGGGAGGAATCTCCAACATGGAGATCTTCTGCTTCGACTATGCGTTGCTGAAGATCGCCACCCTCCGGTTGGGCGGCCCTGGAATCCTTATCCATGACAGCCACCTTTTCGACGGGGTAGACGCCCGACAGGTCGCGACCGCGATCGAATTGGGCGCCCGCCTCGCTGAGGAACTTGGCGTCCAGTATCTGGTTCTCATGAACTCGGACGAGTATGCCAAGCTGCAGTTTTCGAAAGATTTCGATCCGACTGATGCGATACTCGATGTCAGGATCGACGATACGGACGAGGGCGGCCTGTTCGGGTTCAAATTCGGGTAGGACTTCTGCCAGCTAGTAGACGACAAAGCCGCGGATCACCAAACTGCGGCTTTGTTTGGAGTAAGTCCCAAGCTGCCCCTTGGAGGAAGGCGAATGATGGCGAACAAAAACTATAACTCGCCGAATTCATGGAGCTGAAATGCCAATCGATAGATGTGACCAAGATGTCGCCAACCGGGCAGCGTCCGGCGTTCTATGCCAATCCATCGCGTTTACCATAAGCACGCGAATTTTCAATTGGAGAAATCCATGCTAACCATTTGATATATATATATATATATATGTATTGATCTATATGTGAATGCGCTACAGTTGCGCTGAGCCAAGCCTGCATTATTCGACTTGTCTAAAATGATCACGGTGCTTGCCTGCGAGGCAAGCACCGAAGCCCGGTGCAAATCAACTTCTAAATGGCTTCGTGTGGGTGTTTACGAACTTCGCCTTGGTCAGTCCATAATGGTCAAGGCTCGACGCAATTGTAGCCTCGTCGCCAAACGCTCCGTTTGCCACCAACGCCACCCCAAGCCCCCGCACAGCAGCTCGAAGTGCAACCAATTTTTCATTGTCAATAATTCGCATGTCAGCTGATGGCGACGCTTCAATCTGAAATTTGTTTACAGGATGGACCAATATGGGAATTGATTGACATGTCTGGTCATAACCTCTTGCAAACCAAGAACGCGCCCCGAGCAGCTGGTTGCAGTGATCTTTCGAGATCAAGCGGCCATCATTTTTAACGCCGCTCTTACACTCGATTACCAAGAACGTCAGATCACCAATGGCCCAGAGATTGTCTGGCCCACCATCCCGATATTCCTTGTCAGGTCGTTGTGAGCCGAACCCAAGAAATGCACCCAAATCTCTGAACGCACTTTCGAATTGGTCAGTTCTATGTTCATCCCAGACCAAATCCCCCGCAAGTGCATTGGTGAACAACACTAGGCCGTTGGTATCAATGAACCGTGCTGATATATATGCCGCCACAGCTTTGGCTTGAACTTCAGGTGCCTTGATCTTTACATGGCTGATGCCTGCAAGCGGTTTAACCATATGCCGGTTGTCTGCCACGGCAGAGACGAGTAGCTCCTGCGCTTTGGCTGGGTTGGCGATATGAGTTATTTCTGCGAGCTGTTGTTTGAGATAGCCGCGAACTTTGTTATCTACCTGTGAGTTTATTGCAGCCTGCAGTACCCCTGCGGCCTTAGATTGCTGCCCTAAAGTAATGAAGTCGAAGGCCTGTCTCTGAGCAACCACGGATTGCTCGACCCTACTTGCACCGCCGTCAGGTGCTTTAGCAAGTCTTGCACGTCCCGCTTGCCACCATTGCCGGTCACCTGATATGCAAAGATCAAGGATGGGCTTCAACTTGTCAGCCGGCTGTCCCTTGATTTGTCGCGTTACCTCGCGGCCTATATCCATTTGAACAAGGGTAGCGGGCGTGAACAGCGCTCGCGCTTCGGGTTGATTAATCTTTTGAGTAAGGCGAGGCCCCAAGAGCAGAACGGCGCATCTATCTTCAGCCGAACGAACGCCGCGTCCCATCCCCTGTTCCAATTTTTGGATTTGGCGAAGAAGATGCGTCTGTGTTCCTTCAAGAAGGCCGGCCTCAACTCTGGCGGTGAGGCCTTGCACTTCAGGCAGCCCGTCAATGATCAAGAGACGACACGCTTCCTCGGGCAGATCGATCCCATCATAACGGTTAACCAGCACCGTGATCCCAACCCGCTCGCCACTCTTCAGGCGATCCACTCCTGCCGATATATTGGAAGACATCAGAACCTGACCCGCAACATCGTTCCAGAAGAGTGACCGTCTCTCTGAAGGCACAATCACCACAACATTCCGTGTCTTGGCCACCTCCATGGCAATGGACTTAACGTCACTGTCTGTAATACTTGGATTTACCTCTTGAGGAGCAATAATCATGCGGTCGCCAATTTCACCCGCTCCCTTCGGCTTTATGGGATCGGAGATTGCGGCAACATCTGCCTGCAACTGTGTCACGAGGACGCCGTCGTCCGCTAGAGTTGCGGTCATGTATATGCGGCGCTTCGCGTTTGAAAAACTAGAAATCGCATCAATGGGGAGGCAGCGGGGAGAAATTTCAAGACCGCTTCCGCCAAAAACACATTGACAAAATGGAATCACATTTTTCAATAGCGGCCAACTGAAGGTCAGAGCTTCGGTATTACGATGCTTGTGAAGTATTGAAATCACTTGCTCCCTTTTATCATACCATGACCAAAAAGGGGTAAGAATGAGGGCATTTGGATCCTCACCTTTCAATTCGATAAGCCCCAGCTCTGATTGAAGCCTCAGATCGTCTTCAAATATCGAGAACAACTCTTGATAGGCTGGATGCGCTGTGGGCAATCGCATCATAAACTGATCTGCAATTACAGAAAGGCAAGCGTGTGCGTCGTCAATCACGACCGTCCCAATGGTAATCCGCGTTTCGCCGACCCCAAAAAGCGATTTTCCGTTAAACAACTTGTGAACATTGACAACCAGTATTGCATCACCCGAAAGATAGGCCGCACTGTTAATGTCATCTGTGGCCTTAATCCCCAGGTCTTCCGCTTCCTGCAAGACCTGGCCGACGAGGTAATTGTCTGGCGCCACGTACAGAGCCGGACCGACTTGCTCATTAAGCGAACTCTGAAGCGCAAGTAGGCCAATCAACATCTTGCCTGACCCGGTATTCATCTTGATAGTATTGTCCGAGCGTTGACGAGCGTCAAACCACCTATCCAATACTTCGCCCTGATTAGCAGAAAGAAATTTGAACCGTGGGTGCCTAACGAGGGTGGTAAAGATCTTCTGAGGATCAATCACCGTTTGTCCTGTTCCGTCTCCCCCACCTGACAGCGCACCAAAATCCAGCATATTTCCCGCTCCTTGCGCATCGAAAAATTTCACAACCTTTCATATATAGAGTGGGTTAAGAAATAACCATCGAGATGTCTGATTTCATGCCAAATGGCGAAGTGGTTGCGCAGCAGCAAAATTGCCAGTCACCTAGTCTTCAAGGGGCGCGCCAAGACACACAGAACAACCTTCCTGAGACACAGATCTTCATTGAATGCAGAAAAATTGAAGGGGAATGATCGCTGCGACAACGGAAACTCCTGCTGCAATGGGTCTTCTTCGTCGGAGTGGGATTTTGCAGCATAATGTGAGGCACCTTTCGAGTTGCTTTGGTCGGCGCATTTGCGCCGGAGCTGCGCCAAGCACGCGCCCGAGCTTTCGTAGGATACATTGAAAACATTGAAGAATTCTGAAGCGCATGCGCCACTGAGCTAGCTTATTTCCAGCGCGTTCAAGAACAAGAAAAACCGAAAAATTAATTAAATCAAATAGTTAAATGGCGCACCCGACAGGATTCGAACCTGTGACCTTTGGAATCGGAATCCAACACTCTATCCAGCTGAGCTACGGGTGCGTGCCGCAGGCGAGGGTGACTCGCCTGATTGGATAGGCGGTTCTTAACCCAGGATGCGCCGGTCTTCAATCTCGAAAATGCATCAGGATGAAAGTGGTTAAGGGGAAGGGTGCGGTCGTCGATAAATCAAACAAAAAAGCCGGGCAAGAATGCCCGGCTTGAAGGTGTCCCGGCGGGGGATCAGCTCTGCATCGCACCTGGGCCAGGAATGGCCTTAGGCGGTACTTTGCCGAGGATGATCATGCCGAGTACTTCGTCCTTGGTCACATCCTCGGTGCGGGCATGGCCGACGACCTGGCCGTTCTTCATGACCGAGACGCGATCGGCGAGGTCGAAGACGTCGTGGATGTCGTGGCTGATCAGGAAGATGCCGATGCCTTCCTTCTTCAGCTGCTTGATGAGCTCGCCGACCTGTGCCGTTTCCTGGGGACCGAGGGCGGCCGTCGGCTCGTCCATGATCAGGATGCGGGCGTTGAAAAGGATCGCGCGGGCGATCGCGACCGACTGGCGCTGACCGCCGGAAAGCGCCTTCACGGGCTCCTTGAAGCGCTTGAAGTTCGGGTTCAGGCGACCCATCACCTCGCGGGCGGAGGCTTCCATCGCGACGTCGTCGAGCGTGCCCCAGCGAGTCTTCAGCTCGCGGCCGAGATAGAGGTTGGCGGCGGCGTCGACGTTATCGGCGACGGCGAGCGTCTGGTAGATCGTCTCGATGCCGTATTTCTTCGCATCGCGCGGATTGCGGATGTCGGCCTGTTCGCCATTGATCAGGATGTCGCCGCTGTCGCGCTTGTAGGCGCCGGAGAGAATCTTGATCAGCGTCGACTTGCCGGCGCCGTTATGGCCGAGCAATGCTACGACCTCGCCGGGATAGAGATCGACGGAGGCGTTGTCGACGGCGTGGATGCCGCCGAACGAGATGGAAATATTCTTCATTTCCACAAGGGGAGTGCGTTGGTCACTCATGGTTCGGACTCCTCTTACGTCTTACTTGGCACGGGCGCGGTAGACTGTGTCGAGCCAGACCGCGATGACGAGAACAGCGCCGACGACGACGCTTTGCATCGGCGTGTCGACATGCGCCAGCACCATGCCCGACTGCAGCGACTGCATGACGAGCGCCCCGAGCATCGCGCCCGCGATGGTGCCGGTGCCGCCTGCAAGCGACGTACCGCCGATGACCGCAGCTGCGATCGTGTAGAGCTCGTCGAGCGTCCCTTGAGCGTTGGTCGCGGCGTTGAGGCGGGCGGTGGAGATGGCCGCCGCGATCGCGGCGAGGATGCCCATTAGCGTAAAGATGCGCACGGTGACCCAGCGGGTCTTGATGCCGGCGAGCTCGGCTGCTTCCGGGTTGCCGCCGATCGCGAAGACGTAGCGGCCGAAGCGCAGGCGAGTGGCGATGAAGGTCATGACGATGCCGACCACAATCGCGATCAGCACCGGCACGGCGATGCCGTAGGGGATATCGAGGCCACCTTCAGGCCAGGGGATATTGTTGGCCTCCGCGTAGCGTCTGGCGATGGCGGGCGGCCAGTAATAGCTGTTGGCGATCCAGACCGCGCCGAGAATGAGGCCGCAGCTCAGAACCGAGAGGAAGTACTCGGCCCAGAGGGGGCGCAGCGGAAAGCGGAAGCGCCGGCGCTGGGCGCGCGAGCCGATGATGCTGCCGATGACGAAGAGGCAGGTGAGAATGCCGACGATCCAGCTCCAGGTCGCGCCGATCGAGCCTTCCGCGCCACCGCCCATGATGCGGAAGGTTGCGTCCATCGGCGCCACGGTCTGGCCGCTGGTGACGAGCCAGGTCGCCCCGCGCCAGACGAGCAGGCCGCCGAGGGTGACGATGAAGGAGGGAACATTCATGAAAGCGATGATGAAGCCCTGGAAGGCGCCGATCAGGCCGCCGACGATGAGGCCGGCGATGAGCGCGAGGACCCAGGTGGCGGGACTATCGAAGCCGATGACCTGGGGCAGGAACTTCGCCTGCATGACACCCATGATCATGCCGCAGATGCCGAGCACGGAACCGACGGAAAGGTCGATGTTGCGGGTGACGATGACGAGAACCATGCCGGTCGTCATGATCGCGATGTCGGACGTCTGTACCGAAAGGTTCCAGAGATTGCGCGGCGTCAGGAAGAGCCCGCCGGTGATGATGTGGAAACCGATCCAGATGATGAGCAAGGCGCCGACCATGCCGAGCAGGCGCGTGTCGATCTCGGTGGCGCGGAAGAAGCGTGTCACAGGACTGGCTTCCGCGGTGCGCGGACCGGGAGTTGTTGAATGTACCGTGTCGGCCATGGGATTGTCGTTCCCCCACTGTTTGGGCAGGCGCTTCGGCGAGAGGTGACGCCGGCGATCTTGCCCCGTTCTCAGACTTACCATCACTCCGCTTCCGCAGTCCGATCCGCCTTCGCAAAGGGGCATCAACTGCGGCAGGAGCCAAAGCGCAGCAATGGTACGGGTAAAGGCGGAGGATTGCACATCACAGTTGCGTCCATCCGCGTCGGCGCCGCAACGGTCTCCCATTGCGGCGCCGGTATTCTTGTTCAGAGACCTGGCTTACTTGCAGGCAGCAACGGAACCGGCCTTCACGCCCTGGCAGGCTTCAGCCTTGGAAATCCAGCCCGCGTCGATGACGAGGTTCAGGTTGTCCTTGGTGATCGGAACAGGGGTCAGGAAGACGGACTTCATTTCGATGCCCTTCGCACCGCCCTTGAAGACCTGGACGCCCTGGATCTCGTCCATCGTCTTGCCGCCGGCAAGATCGAGCGCGATTTCAGCGGCGCGCTTGCCGAGCTCGCGGGAGTCCTTCCAGACCGAGACGGTCTGCGTGCCGAGTGCGATGCGGTTGAGCGCTGCCTTGTCTGCGTCCTGGCCGGAAACCGGAACGGAGCCGGCAAGACCCTGGGCGTCGAGGGCGGCGATCGCACCGCCGGCGGTGCCGTCGTTGGAGGCGACAACGGCATCAACCTTGTTGTCGTTGGCCGTCAGGATCTGTTCCATGTTGCGCTGCGCGTTTTCCGGCAGCCAGCCATCGGTATAGGCTTCGCCGACATTCTTGACCTTGCCGGCGTCGATGGCGGGCTTCAGCACTTCCATCTGACCGGAGAACAGGAAGTCGGCGTTCGGATCGGAAGAGGAGCCCTTGATGAAGACGTAGTTGCCTTCCGGCTTCGCCTTCAGGACTTCGCGAGCCTGCATGCGGCCGACTTCCTTGTTGTCGAAGGTGATGTAGAAGGCATTCGGATTTTCGATCAGACGGTCGTAACCGACGACCGGGATGCCTTCGTCGGCGGCCTTTTCGATGGCCGGGGCGATAGCGTCGGAGTCCTGGGCGAGAATGATCAGGGCATTGGCGCCCTGCGAGATCAGGGATTCGACGTCGGTCAGCTGCTTTGCGGCGGACGACTGGGCGTCAGCGGAAATATACTTGGCGCCGGCAGCTTCAAGCGCCTTCTTGATGGCGGCTTCGTCGGTCTTCCAACGCTCTTCCTGGAAGTTGGACCAGGAAACGCCGACAACCATATCCGCAGCCATGGCAGCGGTCTGCATGGTCAAAACGATAGCCGCGCCGGCCACCAGCTTCATAAGTGATTTCATAGATTTACCTCCCGAGTGAACGCAGCCGCGCGTACCCAAAAGCTCCCGCCGGCCGCCACGATGGTACCGTCGAGAAGGTGACAGATTTTTTTCTCGACAGTCGAGAAATTTAGTGTCAGAGATTTTTGAAACTGTCAACACTGCACTACCAGCCGAAAATTCGATCGCGTAAGGGTCGCTGGAGATGCAGTGAGTCCGGGGTGGAATAACGGGAGGAGGGGCGGCTTTCATGCTGGCCAAGTCGAGCACGGAGCTGGTCCGCCGAAGAAACAGCCTGCTCGCTCTGGCTGCGCTCCGGCGCCATGGCCCACTCGCGCATACGGAAATATCCGATTTCACCAAGCTTTCGTCGGCGACGGTCTCGGCCATTACCGCGGACCTCGAAAAGGCGCAGATCATCGAAAGATCAGAGCAGCAGGCGGTCGGCGGCCGCGGGCGGCCGCGGGTGCTTTTTTCCCAGCGCCGGGACCATGCCTATCTGATCGTCGTCATCATCTCCTCCGATGCCGTGCAGTATTCGCTGGTGGATTATGCCGGGAAACTCATCGACCGTTTTTCCGAGCAACGCCCGCAGGATGCCGCGGGAGTGAAGCCGTTCGTGATGGCTCTGCAGGACGGACTTGACCGACTCGTCTCCCGTTCCCGGCTGCCCCGCGAGAAGGTTCTCGTGATCTCCATCAGCAGCAAGGGCCTCGTCGATTCGCAGGAGCCGATCCTGCGCTGGTCGCCTGTCTTCGGCCGCGAGCAGATCGATTTCGCGGCCGTTCTCAAGAGCAGATTGGGAGCGAAGATTATTCTCAGCAACGAGACCCTGCTGGTCGCCGCAGCTCTCGGTCTCATGGAAGAGAATGAGAGGGGAGAGAATTTCCGGGCGCTTGCGGCGCTCTCGCTCGGTCACAGCATCGGCCTCGGCATCGTGCGGCGCGGCGAGCCGGGCAGCGACCATCAGGTCTCGGCGCCAAACTTCGGGCATATGCTGCATGTGCCGGATGGCGGGCTCTGTCGCTGTGGCGCGCGCGGCTGCATCGAGGCCTATGCCGGCTTCTACGCCATTCTGCGCACGGCCTTCGGTCTGCCGTCCGATACCATCCCGGCGAAATTTGTTCCGGTTGCCGAACTCGACAAGATCGCCGCCAGTGCACGCCAGGGGGATCGCCGCAACGGCTTTGCCTTCCGGCAGGCGGGGCTCGCGCTCGGCAACGGGCTTTCGCGCGTGCTGAGTCTCCATGAAATGATGGGCGTCGTGCTGACCGGCGCGGGGACGCGCTATTACGATCTCCTGAGCGAGGGCTTCATCGAGGGTCTCGCGCAATCGCATGTGGTGCGCATGGAAGGCATGCCGGAAATCCAGGTCGTGGCGGACGAGCAGAGCCTGGTGTTCCAGGGGCATCTCAGTCGGGCGCTTTCGATGATCGACAATGACGTCGTCATGTCCGGAGGCGCAGGCCAGTCGATGGAAATGGCGGAATGAACCGGCTGCGGGGCGCGGCCGGATGGGCATTTTTTTATTGAGGAGGGGCGCATGAGGAAAAGCATGCTGCTGTGTCTTGGCCTTGCCGCGGCCGGATTGCCGGCCTTGGCGGCCGAGCCGTGGGAGGAAAAGACGCCGGCGCTCGGGCAGGCGGGAGCGGAGGTGTCCGGTCGGCTGACGGCTGATGAGCTCGACAAGCTGACCAAGATCGGCGAGGCGCTTTTCACCGCCCGCTACACCGTTCAGGACGGCGCCGGCCGGCCAGGGGCGACGCAGGCGATCGTGCCGACGAAGCGCAAGCATCCCGTCCAGAGCGAATTCAGCCGGACCGCCGGTGTTGACGCCAATGCCTGTTCCGGCTGTCACAACGAGCCTTTCATCGGCGGCGCCGGCGAGTTCGTGACCAATGTCTTCGTCTCCGAAGGCTTCGAGAGTGCCGATTTCGACACCACCGATCCGCAGTTTTCCAACGAGCGCGGCACGAACAGCCTCTTCGGCGACGGGCTGATCGAGCTTCTCGCCCGCGAGATGACGGCGGATCTGCAGCGCCAGCGCGCGGACGCTCTGACAAAGGCCTCCGAAACGGGCAAGCCGCAGCGCATCAGCCTGGAAACCAAGGGCGTGAGTTTCGGCTGGCTGACGGTCGAGCCGGATGGCCTCGTCGATATGAAGGAGCTCGATGGCGTCGATATGGATCTCGTCATCCGCCCCTTCAGCCAGAAGGGCGTGATGACCTCGCTGCGCCAGTTCACCGTCAACGCGCTCAACCAGCATCACGGCATGGAGGCGATCGAACGCTTCGGCGGCCGCTGGACCGGCACGCCGGATTTCGACGGCGACAAGTTCAATGACGAGATCAGCGATGGTGACGTTTCGGCCATGGTCGCCTGGCAGGCAACGCTGCCGGCGCCCGTCAGGAAGGCGCCGGACGATACGCGCTGGAAAGACATGGCGGCGGCCGGCGAGAAGCTTTTCGACGGCATGGGCTGCACCGCCTGCCACAGGCCGAGCCTGCCGCTCGACAGCCTCGCCTTTGCCGATCCCGGACCGAATGATGTCGCCGGCACGCTGAACACCGATCAGGTCAGGCAACCGGCTGTCTACGATCTCGGCCTGCGCGACTGGACGAAGAAGCTTACGCGCAACGACAAGGGGCAGGTGCTGGTGCCGCTCTTCGGTGACCTGAAGCGGCACACCATGACGGATAACGGCGTCGACCGGCTCGGCAACGAGCTTCTGGCGCAGCGTTTCGTCGACCGCAACATCTTCATGACGGCGGAGCTCTGGGGCGTTTCGTCGACGCCGCCCTATGGTCATCGCAATGACATCACCACGCTCGACGAGGTCATCCGTGCCCATGGCGACGACGGCCGCGCCGCCCGCGATGCCTATATCGGCGCTTCCGATGAGGATCGTTCACGCCTCATCGCCTTCCTCAAGACGCTGGTGATCGAACAATGATGAAGAAACTCGCTTCCCTGGTTACCAGCGTCGGCATGGTGATGCCGCTCGTATTTTCCCCTGTGCTGGCCGAAGACGCGGCACCGGCTCCATTCACCATGGATGTCCCGTCCTATCATGAGGAGGCGGTTACCGCCGGCATCGACCATCAATATACCGGCCCCTGGGAATATTTCGTCGGCGGCGGTGTCGCAAGTTTCGATTGCAACGGCGACCGTCGTCCCGACCTGATCCTTGCCGGCGGTACCAATCCGATCGGCCTTTATGTCAACCAGAGCCCCACGGGCGGCGCTCTTAAATTCGTCCAGAAGGCGGTCGATCTCTCCGACAAGGATCAGAAGTCCGTGCTCGGTGCCTATCCGATCGACATCGACAACGACCGCTATACCGACGTCGTGCTTCTGCGGCTTGGCGAGGACATCATCCTCAAGGGCGGGCCGGATTGTACCTTCCACAAGGCGAACCGCGAGCTCTCCTTCGACGGCGGAAGGGAATGGACGACCGCCTTTTCCGCGACCTGGGAGGCGGGCAACCGGTTCCCGACGATCGCATTTGGAAACTACGTCGATCGCACAGCGCCCGGCACGCCCTTCGGCACCTGCAGCCCGAATGTGCTGATCCGCCCGAAGGGGGAGGAGACGCCGGACTATTCGGAGGCGTTCCGGCTGGAGCCGAGCTATTGCACGCTCTCGATGCTGTTCACCGACTGGAACCGCTCGGGACAGGCGTCGCTACGCGTCGCCAATGACCGGCAATATTATCGCGGCGGACAGGAACAGCTCTGGGAACTGCCGCCGGGCCGGCCACCCCGGCAGTATACGGCAGCACAGGGCTGGGCATCGCTGAAGATCTGGGGAATGGGCATTGCCGAGGCGGACCTCAATTCCGATGGCCTGCCGGAATATGCGATCACGTCGATGGGCGACAACATGCTGCAGACGCTGGATGACGATGCCGGCGAGGACCGGCCGACCTATCGCGACATGGCCTATGAAAAGGGCACGACTGCCTATCGGCCCTATACGGGCAACGACCGCCGCCCTTCGACCGGGTGGCACAGCCAATTCGCTGACGTCAACAACGACACCAATGTCGATCTCTTCATCTCCAAGGGCAATGTCGAGAACATGCCGGAATTCGCGGCGAGCGACCCCAATAACCTTCTGCTCGGCGGCTTCGACGGCAAGTTCCATGAGAAGGGTGACGAGGCGGGTATCGCCATTCCCGGCAAGGGACGCGGCGCGGTGGTCGAGGATTTCAACAATGATGGCATGCTCGACATCCTGGTCGTCAACCGCATGCAAAAGGCGGTGCTCTTTCGCAATCTCGGCGCAAAGACGGATTGGGGGTACCGGCCGCTCGGTAACTGGACCGAGATCGAGCTCGACAACGGCAAGATCAACCATATGGGCGTCGGCGCCACCATCAACGTGCGGGCCGGCACGCTGACGCAGACGCGCAAGATCGAGATCGGCGGCGGCCATGCCTCCGGGCAGGTGGGCTTCACCCATCTCGGGCTCGGCGTCAACGAGCGCGCGGTCGTACGCGTGCAATGGCCGGACGGTGAATGGAGCCAGCCTTACCGCATTTTCGCCAACCAGCATGTGGTGATCAAGCGTGGGGCGCCGGCTGCCAATTACTGGTTCCCGCCGCCGGCGCAGGGGGTAAGTCAGTAGGGGGACGGGCCGTCATTTGGGGCCGTGCGGACGTGCGGCGAATGACTCAATCGGGCTTTGGTAGCTTGCGCGAGGTTCCGTTTGGCACCAACGCTCACCCCAAATTCTGTCATCCTCGCCCTTGAGGCGAGGATCCATTCTCCGCGGTTTGCTTGGGTGTGGATCCTCGGGTCGGAGCCCGATGACGGAGTATGGAGTGACCATTGGTGCCAAACGGAGCCTTCGAACTGATCTCGTCAAGTCAAAGCCTTCACTCCCACCAACGAAATGGCCGGGCTCTCGCCCGGCCAGCTCAAATCCCAGCGGAATGGCTCAGCCTCAGTTCACCTTGATCAGCTTGCCGTCCTTCACCGACTGCACCGCGGCATCGGCGAGCACGAGTGCTGCAAGGCCGTCTGCGCCGGAAGGGGTGATCTTCGCGCCCTTTTCGATTGCGGCGATGAAGCTTGCGATCTCGTTGGCATAGGCCTCGGTGTAGCGGGTCATGAAGAAGTCGTGCAGGGGCGGGCGGGTGTAGCCTTCACTGTTTGCGACCTCTATCGAAACCGGACGCTGGTTCTCGGCGGCGACCATGCCTTTCGAGCCGTGCACTTCGATGCGCTGGTCGTAGCCATAGGTGGCGCGGCGGGAATTGGAGATGATCGCCTGCTTGCCCGACTTCGTCTGCAGGATGACCGACACGCTGTCGTAGTCGCCGGCCTCGCCAATCGCCTTGTCGACCAGGACGGCGGCCGTCGCCGTGACGGAAACCGGCTCTTCGCCGAGCAGGAATCGGGCCATGTCGAAATCGTGGATCGTCATGTCGCGGAAGATGCCGCCCGAGCGCTTGATGTAGTCGACGGGCGGGGCGCCGGGGTCGCGCGAGGTGATCGTCACCATTTCGACCTCACCAACCTGACCGGCGTCGATCGTCTTGCGGACCGCCATGAAATGCGGATCGAAGCGGCGGTTGAAGCCGACCATCAGCTTGGCGCCCGTCTCTTCGACGACCTTGATGCATGCCTTGACCCGGTTGATGTCCAGATCAACAGGCTTTTCGCAGAAGATCGCCTTGCCGGCGCGGGCGAATCGCTCGATCAGATCGGCATGGGTGTCGGTCGGCGTGCAGATGACGACGGCGTCGATGTCCTTGGCGGCCTCGATTGCCTCGATCGTGCGGATCTCGCAGCCATATGCGGTCGCAATCGCTTCGGCCGCCGCCGGGAAAGCATCGGCAACGGCGACCAGTTTCGCATCCGCGTCGCCGCTGATCGCCTTCGCATGAACCTTGCCGATGCGACCGGCGCCGAGAAGACCAAATCTCACAGTCATTGTTACCTCCCTCGATTCGGAACAAATAAACCGAATTGCAAAAATCGTGGAATTTTCATTCCATTTTCTGCCCCTCGCGTCAAGCCCACAGGGCTTTCACATTTCGCAAATCCATCCTAAAGACAAGTGACCTGAACGCGACCCATGAGACGCAGATGCAACTGATCGATCCGAACCATCCGACCTACCGGCCTCTCTGGGTGCGGCTTCTGATCGTTGCCGTCTGCTTCGGCTGGGCCGGCGTCGAGATTTTCACCGGCGATCCCTTCTGGGCCGTTCTGGCCGCTGCGGCGGGCGTCTATGCCGCCTACATGCTGCTCATCACCTTCAACCCGACGCCCCCGGCCGACAAGAGCGAAAGCCCGGCACCGGAGGAGGAAAAAGAATAGATCAGCGGTTGAGCCGCCGGACCGCCTCGTCGATCAGGAGATTGGCGATTTTCATGCGAATGGTCGCGTTTTCCCGAAAGGCGGGTGCGACCCGGTCCGGGTGGTTCACCTTGGCGAAAGCGCGGCGCTTCTCGCTCAGGCTCTGGATCGTAACCTCCGCGGTGATTGCCAGCTCAGCGGCGATTTCCTCGGGCGCAATGCGCGCCAGATGGTCAGGCATCACCGGCTCGGGTTCGGGAGGCGGCGGGGGATCGGGCTCGGCAGGGTCATCGAAATCCAGATTGTCGAAATAGGCCTGGCCCACACGCTGCCATCCGACCGAAATGCCTTCCAGCACTGTCGTGGCAAATCCCGTGTTCAGCCCATGAAGACGGTGAACGGCTGAGGCTTCGGCCTCTGCCGCGGCTTCTTCTTCCGACTTCAGACGTTCCAGAACGGATTCAAATATCGATTGTCCGAACAGCATGCGGTCCTCTCAGAGGTCCGCATCAGATCAGCGGAACGTGGCGCGGAGCTTGCCGCGCGGTCAGCGCTGGCGGTGAGTTTGGGTCGATCGGCTGACAGAAGTCTTTTCGCCGTGCGGACGCACGGCGGCTGGATCCCTGTGACAAGCACAGGGA